>QCJF01000004.1 GCA_003216195.1 Pelagibacteraceae bacterium AG-404-P08 | reverse complement strand
AATTAACTTATACTCATTCTATAATTCTAAATAGTTTACTATTAAATAAATCTGGTATAGAGAAACTTCAACTTTATAAAACCTTATGGCCAATGGATAAAAATATACAATTGAATAAATTAGATACCCACCTTACAAATTTAAAAAATTTGTTTTTAAAAGAGTTTGATTATAACTTAAATTATTTTTCTAAAAAAAGTATACTTAATCTCTCAATTGATTAGTATATCTCTTTTTCCCGCATGGTTAGGTGAAGAAACAACACCTCTTTGCTCTAAAGCTTCCATAATCCTAGCAGCTTTATTGTATCCAATTTGAAAATTTCTTTGCAAAAAACTAGTTGAAGCTTTGTTTGTGCTTTTTATTAAATCAATTGATTTTGTGATTAATTCTTCATCTTCATCACTTAGGGAGTCAAAGTTATCGTCATTATTTTTAATAATTTCTTCAAGTTCATTTAGATATTCTACCTTTTGACTACTTTTAATTTCTTTAATTAATTTATTAACCTCACTGTCTGAAATAAATGCAGATTGATATCTAATTAAGTTTCCACCATTTTTTGACATTAACATATCTCCATTACCCAATAATTGCTCAGCACCTATTTCGCCTAACACAGTTCTGCTGTCATATTTGCTTGCAACTTGAAAACTAACTCTTGATGGGAAATTAGCTTTTATACTTCCTGTAATTATATCTACACTCGGTCTTTGAGTTGCCATTACTAAGTGTATCCCACAAGCTCTAGCCATCTGAGCCAATCTTTGAACATAGTGCTCAACTTCTTTCCCTGCAGTCATCATTAGATCAGCCATTTCATCAATAAAAACAACTATATACGGGAGCTTTTCGACTGCCTTTAAATTATAACCCTCTAAAGACCTGCTGTTCTCCTCATTCATCATTGCATATCTTCTTTCCATTTCTTTACAGACCCACTTCAAAGCAATAATCGCTTTTTTTGGTTCAGTTACAACTGGTGTCAAGAGGTGTGCAATATCATTATAAACACTAAGCTCCAACATTTTAGGGTCAATTAATATCAGCCTTAAATCTTCAGGAGGAAACTTATAAAGAATAGAAGCAAGTAATGTGTTAATAAATACAGATTTTCCAGAGCCCGTTGTACCTGCAACAAGGAGATGAGGTGTTTTACTTAAATCAATAACCTCTATATTTCCAGATATATCTTTTCCAATACAAATAGGAATTTTAAAAGAATTACTTTTAAAATTATCATTGCTGAGTAATTCTTTAATAGTGACGGTCTCCCTTTGAGTATTAGGTACCTCAACACCTAAAAATTGAGTTCCATAAATTTGAGAAATCCTTACTGCACCAACTCCCATACTTCTTGATATGTCGTCAGCTAAGTTAATTATTGTATTAATTTTAATTCCAGCTGCAGGCAATATCTCAAATAAGGTTACAACAGGACCAAGTTTTACATTTATAACTTTAATTTCTATATTGAAATCCAAGAATACATTTTCTAATAATGTAGAGCTTGTTTTTATGTCACTATCATCTAGCTTATTTTTTTTAGCTTTACCATCAGACTCTAGTATATCAAGAGATGGTGACGAATATATCCGTGAACTTATAGTCTCTTGTGAACTGGATTTATCTTCAACTCCGATATCTCTATCTAGAGATAAAGTATTATTTATAATTGGATCTTTTTTATTTGTAGTATTATCTATCTCTCTAGTTTTTGCTAATAAATTATTGAAATTTAATTTAGGCAATTTTATTAATGAAAAAATATTCTGAGAAAGTAAATAAATAATTAATCCAACAGAAGATAAACTATAACTAACTATTTTAGACTCGTATGTTTTGAAAATATTTTCTGCAAAAATTCCCCAACTGCTAACCCCATCAAGAATATTGAGATCGTTTAGATAATAAATAAGAATTTGAGGCATAATTATTAAACTAATAAAAAAAAATATTAATCTTATAAAAATATATTTTGGGCGCCTGTCAAAAAGTGTCAAAATAGAGAAAATAAAAAAGAAAATTGCCAAAAGGTAAGATAAAATTCCGAATGTATATAAAATAAAACTAGCATAATAGGAGCCATAGTCGCCAAAAAAATTACTTGAAGCAATATTTGTTTTGGTCAAAAAAGAGTTATCATTTATGTCAAACGTTATTAAAGAAATGATAGTTAAAAGACCAAATGAAAAATAAAAGAAAACAACAAAGTATTTTAAATAAGATAATATTTTTTCTTTTAAGATTTGAGGAATATAGTTATTGTTCATCGTTCAAAATAAATATAAGCGTCTAAATGAAAAAGAAAATACATAAATACGATTTTTTGATTATTGGTGCTGGGCTGATTGGCTCACTTGCTGCGTTAGCTCTCCATAAAAAAAAATTTAAGGTTCTAGCTATAGACAAACAGTCAAAAAACCAACAAGATAAAAGAACATTAGCAGTAAATGCAAATTCAAAAGACTTCCTTACACAGCTAGGAGTTTGGGGTAAAATAAAGTCAAAACCTCAGTCTATTAATAAAATAATAATTAAGGATTACTTAAATCCTAATCCTTTAATTTTTGAAGATAAAATAGAACCAATGGGTAATGTTGTATTTAATAAAGAAGTTTTGTTAGAGGCAAAAAAATTATGTTCAAAAAATAAAATATTAATAAACAACTTTAGTCTAGATTATAATAATATTCCCAAAAATAAGATACTTACAATTAAAGAAAAAAGATATCAATTTAAAAAAATAATTTTGTGTGTTGGGAAAAATTTAAATTCTAATACAAATATTGATAGTATTAAAAACCAACAATTTTCATATGTTGGATTTTTTTATCATAGTAAAAACCACAAAAATATAGCATATGAAATTTTTACAAAAAATGGACCTCTTGCCGTTCTCCCATCACCTGATCAAAACAATTTGATGTCCACATTTATTTATTCATCAAAAAAGGATATTAAAAAACACGAGATAATAGATCTAATAAGAAAAAATTTTAATTTATCTCACGGAAAAATAAATTTAACTAAGGACATATTTAAATATCCAATTATTGTTAAAATTAATAAATTAAAATCAAATTTTATTTTGCTTGGCGATGCTTTTAGATCAATACATCCAGTTGCAGGTCAAGGTTGGAATTTAGGTATTAAAGATATTCAAACTCTTTGTAGTCTAATAGATCAATTTTCTTTAAAAGATAACATCGTAAATGAGATTTACTTTGCTAGAAGATTTTTGGAGAGTGCAATTTATCTTTCATTTACCTCATCTTTAAATTTTCTATACGAAAATATCAATCCCATTACTAAAAATATTATAAGGATTGGATATCAAGGTCTAAGCAACTTAAAAATTGCAAAAAACATTTTTATAAAACAAGCAATGGGTAGAATTAATTTAATTGATTAGGACCGTCTCTGCCAACAACCTGAAATGTATTTAAATCTAAAATAGAATTAATAGTATTAATTCTTTCTTTGATATTTGGTGACTCTAAAATAGCCTGTTTGTCAATCTTGTTAAATGGGGCTAACATAGTGAGTGTTGAGAGAATTTGTTGGTTGGATGTCTCAGAAAGCACCTCTTTATCAATTTCAAGTTTTTTCATTTTAAAATAATTTGAGTACTTTTGAATTAAACTATTTCTGTCAATGTGCGGCTCCACATCCAAAAGATCGTTTAGATAATCATCACAATTTATTGATGCTTGATAATAACCTCCAGGTGTAATATTTCTCTCATTTAGCACAAAACGGCAGACACCCTCAAGGTTTAAAACTAGTCTATAATCAGATGTTTCTATGTAGGAAGTTATCTTTCCAATACAGCCCATTTGGAAAAGTTCATTATTATTGTTTTTAGGTTGAATGATACCAATCATTCTATGACTTTTGAGACTATCAAGGGTCATCTTTATGTATCTTTCTTCAAAAATATTTAGAGGAAGCTTCCCAAATGGAAGGAGTAAAACATTATCTAGAGGAAAAATTGGAATAGAACTAGGAATATTCTTTGGGTTAGTTTCAAAAAGTTTTTTTATATTTTCATCCATCACTTAAACATAATACTCGATAATTTCTTTCGAGCTTTAATAACATTTGGATCATTAAATCCTAATAAATCAAAATATTCTAAAAGTTTTTTCTTTGCAGCGTTATCATTCCAATTTGAATCCTCCTCAAAAATTTTTAGCAGTTCATTAAAGCCTTTTTCAGTTTTAGTTGAGGATAAATAGCTCTCTGCGAGTTTAAATCGTATGTGTTTGTCTTTTGGTTTAAACTTGACTTCCTCTTCTAATTTTTCATATGAGAGATCATTTTTTTTTAAAGTCAGTTGATCAAGAAGTTTTTTTATTTTTAAAATTTCTTCATTTTCTAAAATATTATCATCAAAAGACTCAAACATTTCTTCTGCCTCATTAAACTTTTTGAGTTGGACATAACATCTCAATAAACCTGTTAAAATTTTTGGATTAGTTGGATCGAGACCAACTAAATGTTCATATTTCTCAAGTGCTTGATCAAATTTCTGACTAGTAAACAATTTATCTGCATCACTAATTAATCCAGGAATTTCATTACCGGGTGTAGCTTCAATCATTTTATCTATAATTTCCTCAACTTTGCTTTCTGGTTGAGCACCTTGAAAAGCATCTATTGGTTTTCCGTCAACAAACCCGTAGACAGTAGGTATTGATTGAATATTTAACTGAGAAGCTAAACCCTGGTTTTCGTCTACGTTTATTTTTACAAGAATAATTTTTCCATTTTTTTTGTTAACTACTTGCTCCAGAGTCGGAGTTAATTGTTTGCAAGGCCCACACCAAGGTGCCCAGAAGTCAACTATTACAGGTGTTTCTTTAGATTTTTCTATTACCTCGTCGACGAATTGATTTTGATTTATATCTTTTATAAAATCCATAATATACAGATAATACTTAAGTTTTAATTTACAACAATTTTTAATTATGAACTTTTAATATTTTGAAAATTAATAATATTATTTGCCTTCTTTAAATTTAATCTTTTAAGTCTAAAATTGAAATCATATGAAGATACCTTCAGAAAGAATTAAGAATTTTTATGAGAGACTAAAAAGCAATGAATCATTGGACAAACTTATAGTCGAGATAGATGATCTTTTGAAAATCAGTAAAAATTATCTGCCTCTCTTGCTCATTAAGGGGATATGTTACTTTAAATTAAAAAAATATAATGAATGTGAAGAAACTTTTAAACATTCTTTAAAAATTTATCCAAATGACATAAATTTATTATCGAATTATGGAGTTTTTTTAATCAATTTAAAAAGATATGAAGAGTCAAAAAATATTTATAAAAGTCTAATTAAACTTCAACCCAAAAACCAAAGTTTTTTAAATAATCTAGGGATATCGTACTTTCACCTTGGTGAAATAGATAATTCATTGTCAATTTTTTCTGAAGCTCTTGAGATTAATGATCTTGATCATAATTCTCTATTAAATTATGCAAACTCTTTAATGGAACTTGGTCTTTTAGGAGACGCAGAAATATATTACAAAAAATCTTTATCAATTAACCAAAGAAGTTATTTAGCATTATATAATCTCGGAATAGTAAATAAGAAAAATGGTGATTTACAAACTGCTAAATCTTTCTTTTTAAAGTCTATCGAGATAAATAATAATTTTTCCTCGGCCCATAACAATCTAGGTGTTGTATTGCAGGAAATGGGACTGATAAAGGATTCCATATTGGAGTTCAAAAAAGCGATAGAATTAGAACCAAATAATAACTTACCAAAATTACATTTAACAATCTTATATTTGTCTGTTTGCAATTGGTCTAATTATGAAAAACAAGTGAAACATTTACTCTCTTTGAAAGACTCTAATTTTCCCTTTCCACCATTTTATTTTCTTTCTTTAGAGGATTCACCTGAAAATCAAATTATCAGATCAAAAAAGTGGTTTTCAAAATTTAAAATTCAGTCAAAAGCTATTGCAAAAAATATGAAAAGTGTTGAATCGGGTAAAATAAAAATTGGTTATTTTAGCTCTGACTTTTATGAGCATGCTACAATGCATCTTATGTCAGGTTTGTTTATTAATCATGACAAACAAAAATTTGAAATATTCATCTATAATTATTCGTCAAAAAAATCAAAAAAATGGATTAATTTTTTGATAAATAATGGATGTAAAATAATTAATATCAATCTAAAAGACATAAATAAATCTTTAGATACAATTAAATCTGATCAGCTAGATATCGCAATTGATTTAAAAGGATACACTCACGAATCAAGATCTGACCTATTTAAGTACAGATTAGCCCCATTACAGATTAATTATCTTGGATACCCGAGTACAATGGGCACTGATTGCTTTGATTACATTATAGCAGACAAAACAATTATACCTCCAAACTCTGATCTAAGAAAAAATTATTCTGAAAAAATAATTTATATGCCACATTGTTATCAACCTAACAATGACATTACTAAATTTAAACTTCCAAATTCTAGACAGATATTTCATTTACCGTCAGATGGTTTGATTTATGCTTGTTTTAATAATCCAATTAAAATTACACCTATTGAGTTTAATATTTGGTCAAATATTTTAATAAGAATAGAAAATAGTTATTTGTGGTTACTATCAACTAACGATATATTTAAAGAAAATATTCTAAGTGAGATTAAAAAAAAAAATATCGATCCAAAAAGAATTATTTTTGCACCAGTGATGCACCATGATGAACATTTAGAAAGACTGAAATTAGCAGATATTTTTTTAGATTGTTTCAATTATAATGCTCATACTACCGCTAGTGATGCTCTTAGAGCTGGCTTACCAATAGTTACAAAAAAAGGTAAACAATTCTCAGCAAGAGTTACTGCAAGTTTATTATCCTCTATAAAACTCGATGAATTAATAACTAACAGTGTGGTTGAATATGAAAATTTAATTATCAAGTTGAGTGAGGATAATAAATTATTGAAAACGATTAAAAGAAAAGTTGTAGCAAATACTCAAAGTTCAATGTTATTTAACTCCTCAATTTACACAAGAAACTATGAAAATCTCCTATTTAAAGCTAATGAAAGAGTTTTGCTTGGTAAGGCCCCAGTGGACTTAGAGTTATAGTTTTAACCTTTAAAAATAATTTAAATCATTTAAAAGATATATATTGATAATTCTGATATTTATTAATTTAGCGGGCGTAGCTCAGGGGTAGAGCGCAACCTTGCCAAGGTTGAAGTCGAGGGTTCGAATCCCTTCGCCCGCTCCAAAACGCAAACGTTTTCAACTCTCTTGTCGGTTTTACTTTCTCCAAGACTTTAACATATTTCCAAATGATTGTGACAGGATTGTGACAGCTTTTTTTCTCATACAAAACAATTGACCTCCAGTAACTTTGGAGCGATGGGTCGTTTTCATAAAACACAGGCATTAAAATAATTTTAATAAAATATAAATCTTAAAATTTTTTAAACAACGTATTGATAACTCTATTGAAAATAAATGTCCAAATTAAATAAATAGTAAAGAATATCAATAAAACAAATGATGAATTATCCTTCCCCCAATCAAAGTAGATATTTAATATTTTGATTATTGGATTTGAATAAGTAATAGGAATGTAACTTAGTATTATTAATAATATTGTGAATAATATAATTAAAAAAGCATATGAAATTATACCAATGACAAAAAATTTGAAAAATTTTTTTAAATAAATCAATACTTAAACCAAAAATCTAATTAATTTTACTAATCCCTTGGGCATATGCCAGTTAATCTACAAATAGCTACAAAATTTTTCATTCTTTCATTTTGATTTAATATTTTATTAATATTAGACAAGTCTGCCTCTAAATCAGCTAAGTCCTCTTTATTTATATTTTGTTTAGTTTTATTTAGGTTTTCTAAAAATTTATTGTCATTTATTGCGAAATTTAACCAATTATGTAATTGCATATCTGTTTTGCTATATTCTAATAATAATAATTCACAATCTTTATAATCTTTAAATTCATCTAATATAAATCCATATTTTTCACAAAGATAAACAAATGTATTAAAACTCTCTTTATTCTTCCATTTACTTAATAACTCATTATCCCATCTAGTTTCTCTTTTTGTTTTAGTAAGTTTAGAAAAAACACTATATTCTTTTTTTGTTAAATCTATTGGTTCCCTCTTTTTCAATATTAATTCTTTTTCACTAATTAATTCCGTATCATTTTTTTTAATATTTTGGACAAAGTTCCATGCAGTTATTAATACAATAATACAACCAAATGATGTGATATAGCCTAAAAGTTTTATAAAAAAATTCTTCATGAAATCAATTTTAAGTTACTACAAAATAATAATAATTTTTAGGACTAAATTGATGGCAATTTGATAGCAGCTGAATATATTTTTAATAGGTGCTTTTCTTTACATCGTCCCAACAATCAGTAACCTTAAAGTTCGATTCCCAGCAGAGGGAAGACGCTATCTTGGTTAGACGGCACCAAGACAGCCCGAAGGGGCGTTAAATCACTAACATACTCTGGGTTATCCAACCCCATTGAGAAAGTCCTTTGTTAATTATTTATTTTGTTAAGTTCTCTGCTGCTTAACGGGAAATCAACAATGGCAAAAAATCAACACTTCGACTTTAAGATGAAAGTTCTCGCAATAGATAAGGTATTACAGAAAGATATCTCGGATAAAGCATTCAGAGTTTACTGCTACTTACTCTGTAGATACAACTCTGGCAATAAACAGTGCAACCCAAGCATCGACAATATGTCGACAAAACTAGGCAAGTCACATTGCACAATAAAAAGAGCAATCAAAGAATTGAAAGAGAAAAAAATAATTAGCTACTGGAGAGGCTCCCCCACAACAGGCTCTAATATGTATCGATTAGAGGGCTCTAGTGAGGGTATCTATGAGCGGGACGTATCAAATTTGTCAAAGGCAGGTATCAGTTTTGCATCTAATGAGGTATCAGAATTGAGCCCTAAATATAATAATGAATATAATAAAGAATATAATAATAGCGAAAAACTTGTTGAACCTGAGCTACCTAAGGGCTCTGGTTCAAAGGATATTGATGAAAAAGAACGACAAAGAGCACTAAAAAATCTGCGTGATATCATTAACAATTAGATGTTAAAATATTAATTTAAAAAAACTCTAAAATCTAATTAACTTCTTAATTATCAAACAAGTAGGTATTAAAAGAAGTATTAAAACCATGTCAGGTATGTGTCCTACAAAGTATAGCCAATACAATGGCGGGTCTATAAATGCATATTTATATTCAAAAATAAATCCCTCTACGTTCTCTTTGGTATACAGCAAGTATAAATAATCAATGAAAACATAATATAAATAGAATAAAACCCCGAGGGCTATAAACAGAGAAGATATTATAACTTTGATGTTATAAACCATTAATTAATCATAAGAATTATCATCATAATTTAAAGAGAAATCTACATTGAGAATATAGCTATAGTTGATTATCATTTAAATTGAATGGTAAGAGTACTTTTAACCTTTTTATTACTAATAAATTCCAATAACGCATTAGCACAAACTAACCTTGAGAAAGAGTTAAAGCCTATGGCTTATTGTGTGGGAATGGCTTTAGGTTTCTATAAACATGTTGAGAGTGAAATAGTAGATAAATTTAATGATGGGTTTTATGAAGATAAACCAAATCAAGAACAAGAAGATAATCATTTTTTACATACATTAGAAGAATTTGCATTTGCTTTAAATGATGAACTAAAGATAGTTGAGGAAATCCTATGTGGTGAGGATAAATCACCATGTTATGCAGTAGTTAATGAATATGTAGATAAATCTATGAAATTTATTGATGATTTAGTTATAGAACATCAAAAAGATAAAACAGTTTTAGAAAATGAATTGTTTGAAGATTTTACTGATAAATGTTTTGACTATATAAATATTAAGGAGATATCTTAATTAAATGAAAACCCTCTTAGCCCTATTGTTATTAATCCCCTTAAACTTATATTCAGAATTATCTGAATGGGAAAATCAAACGTGGAAGTGTTCTGGACAAGATTTAAATGGTAATGGGGAAATTAACGGATTTGCAGAATGCACTCATAAACAAACTAATGAAAACTTTTATCAATATGGTTTATTTAAAGAAGATATAATAATTCAAATCCGTGACGATGAGTCAATTATAATTTTTTCAGAGTACAAAGATGAAATCATTAATGGAATGCAATTTGGAATTACAAAAAATTCTAATATATGGTTCAGGGAGTATCTCGATGGAAAAAAACATGGATTAGAGACAACACATCAATATGGTGAGGAAATAACAAATATTAGAGAATATTGGGAGGGGAAAATTAGTGAAGAAACACCTCTAGAAATTAAACAAATAAATCGCATTGATAATAATTTTGTTTATGCAAGCTATTTTGCTTATATAGCAGATGAAAGTAAAGAGTTTATACCCAATACGTTTTATTATGAAAGTGACACTAAACTTGATAGGGCAAATAGCATGCAACCATTAGAGACAACAACCCACTTTGCCAAGATGAACAATACAAGTGATATGAATTTTTTTGGGCATGGTATTTATAAAGTAAATGGAAATACTTATTATTTGAATTGGGATAAAAAAGATGAGAGTGGTCAGCCAACACAAATTACTGAGGAAGAATTAGACGATGATGTAGTTATATTCAATTTACAATTACAACTTTTAAATAGTTTGAAGATAGAACACAAAAAAAAACATTCTTTATTTACAAGTAAGTTGAGTGAGAAATATGGTGTAGAAATTAACGATAGTTTTGACGATGTAAAAAGTAAAATTGATGAGTATATTTCTGAAAATCAAGTTGCCAGTAACTCTAATGGAATTAAATTAAAATGTTTTTTAGGAAATTATGGCGCCAACAATGACCAAGAAATAAATTTTTTTTATACTCTTAAAAATGAAACCTTATATGACGACGATGAAGGTTATGAATTCTACCTTAAAGAAAAAAGTGATAACCTATATGTATTTGGACGCAAAGATGACGATTTATTTGAGTACAGGCTTAATAGAAATAACCTTGATATGGTGATGATTTATAATTCTGGGAAAAGTAAGAGTGAGTTATCTTGTTCGACCTCAGAACCACTTTTGTAAAATAGGTATTATTTTAGAATGTATTCTTTACTATTAAGTAATTCTTTAACCGCTATGAGAGGAATAAAAATAACTTTGGCAATAGTTCACACATTTTTTGGTTTATTTAGTGTATGGGTGTTTTTGGGTAATGATTACGTCAGACATAGAGTGGGAAACACCTTAACCTATAGCCCCGATGTTTACCAAATCTTGTCTAATTTGTTTGCTTTGGCGGTTCTTTATAGTCCAATAGCCTTTCTTCTTTTTGCCTACCTGTTAATCAAAAATAAAATTATTTTGAGAGTGCCTCTTCTAGTTTTAAATATTTTAATAAGTCTCGTGTATGTAGCTCTCACATATCATTACATAAATTTGAGTTTAGAGTTTAACTCTGGTTTAAATCTGCCTTTATTCTCAATATATTTGGCTCTGATAAGTTTATTTATTTCATACAAGTTGTATAAATTTAAAAAATGAAATTTTTTTTTGCTCTAACCTTATTCATCATAAACCTGTCTACAAACGTAAATGCTAAAGATTTTATATTAGTTAGTAATGATAGTGAGGATTGTTATATTGAGGGAACCTATCAAAATAATCTCATAACAGGTTTTGGTGTGTGTGTTAATAATTATGAGGCTGGAGATGTTGGTAGGACTGAACATTCATATATGTATGGTAACTACGAAAGTGGAAAAAAGACTGGTCTCTTTTTAGAGATGATAGCAAGCAATTCTCTTGATGTTAGTTTTAGTGAGTATAAAAATGATTTGTTAGATGGTTATCATATAAATTTATTCGGTGAGGATAGATATTGGATATATCAATTTGAAAATGGTATTGAGCAAGGTCTAAGTCTATTAAACTATGATTTTTTGGAGGCAGTTAATGAATACAGCTTTATGGTTGATGGTGGAGCAGATTTTGAGCGTGAAATTTCTCCAGATGAGATTAAGGATTTTGAATTAGGCTTTATGGTATTCAGAAATTTAATTGCAAAAAATTTTGGCATTTCAGATGTAAAAAAATATGCCGCAAGTGAGGAAAGTTTTAAAGATTTAGGCACACAAGCAATGAATATTATAAAAAACTTTTTAGATACAATGTGCGAGAAGTACGATAAAGAATTTTGCTATCAATAAACTTAAAGTTCCTAATTATAATTTAATCAATAAATCAATAGCTTTTAAGTGGGTGTATCTGAAGAGCATTCTCACATCTTTGTGTCCAGATATTAAAGCAACCTCAGGCATGCTTAACCCTTTTTCAAAAAATCTAGAGATAGCCTCATGCCTTAAGTCATGAAAGTGAAGGTCTTTTATATTTCCATTCCTTTTTAATCTCTCCCAGGCAATTCTTAATGCATTTGGAGTGTAAGCAAACGGTAAATGTGAATTCTCTAAAATATTTAAGGCTCTTTTAGTTAGAGGTATTGTTCTTGGATGACCATTTTTAGTTTGAGGTATCAAGAGTGTTTGCCCGTTAATGTGTTCAGTTTTTATATTCAGTATTTCACCTCGCCTCATCCCAGTTTCTATTGCTAACTCTATTATATTTCTCAGTTTCAACTGCGGGTAATTCCCTTTAACTAGATAATTGTATTCACTAATGGATAGCCTCCTCTCTCTTCTATTAATTACAATAGGCTTTGCAATCATTTTGCATGGATTATTGATAGCAAACCCCCACTCTTTGATTGCAACAGAGAAGAGGTGTCTAATTAAATTTAGCTCTCTAACAAAGGTGGAATATCTTACTGACTTTAATCTCTGTTCCCTGTATTCAGAAAGATGTTGTGTGGTTATAAAATTAATTGGTGTTTTTGATATTTTGCTCTTGAGAATGTTGTTGAAGCAGTATCGCTCAAAGTCATAGCCTCTTTTGTTTATTGAAACTGTTTTTATATATCTAGCAATTAAATCTGAGAGAATTGGGAACTTATCTCTTTTGAATTCGATACAGTATTGCTGGAGTTCTATCTCTTTCTCTCTAGCCCACTGAAGTGCATCTTTTTTTTGGTTAAAAGTCTGGCTGATTGAGCCTAGGTGAGCCCTTCTAACTTGAACTTGCCATTTATTGTTTCTTCTTCTGAATGTTGCCATTTTATCTCTCCTTGTGACACAGTTGTGACAGAGAGGGTTGAATGTTTCAGAAGTGGCTTACTGCGGGCGTAGCTCAGGGGTAGAGCGCAACCTTGCCAAGGTTGAAGTCGAGGGTTCGAATCCCTTCGCCCGCTCCAAAAAATAAACTTTTTTATATTTCTCCGACTTTTCTCCGACAGTTGGTAATTTACTTTATAATCTTTTATGAAAAACTTGGTAAAGCTTGTCTAATTTAGTAATCGCCCAATCAATATATTGATCCCAATTTTCTTTTTGTTTTAAAAACGTATTTTCTCTTGTTAGTGCAATTCTAGAAGCTATTTTATTAGGTAAAAATTGCCAATCTAAATTTTCACCAAATTCATTTTCAATTTCGTCTTTGTCTTTGTGCAGATTTTCAATAATAGATTTGTCTTTAGGAAAATACACCTCAACAACTAGCGTGTTCTCTCTTGTATTCCAGACGTGTGCTAAGTGCCCAACAGATTTGCCAATTGCATAAATATGATAAGCTTGAGGAAAAGCCTTTCTTATTTTTAAATTAGTTAAGTTTTTACTTTTAATTTTATTACAAACTTCATTATGAAAATCTAGTTGCATTAATTTTGTTTCGCTTAAATCTTCTGAAGTAATTTTTGATACCGCAGAGGATATACTTTTTGACCAATCATTAGGCTGACTTACCACTTTAAAATTTGGAGCCATACTTTCTCCAATTCTTAAAATTTCAATTTTAATTCCAAAAAAAGTATATTTTTCTTCAGTAATTTTATTTAGCCAATCAAGTGCTGCTCTATGTTCTTCACTAAAATCTTTTGCTACCCAAACAATTGTAACAGCTTCTAAGCCTGTTGCATAAGTTAAAAGCTGTCCTAAGTGCTTATGATCTGTTTTTTCTAATTGATTTTCAATTAATACCCATTCTTCAGTGGCTTCATTTTTACATAATATGTCAGCCCTAAAAGGCCCAACTTCTTTTTCTTCTGCCTCAACAACTAAGTCAATTCCTAAAGCAAGACCTAATCTTTCTATATTTTCCTGTTTTGCTAACCATGGGGTAAATTCTGTATCTTCTTTTTCCCAAATCTCTCTTACGTCGACCTGCTCAATTTTTCCTAAATCATAAGTTTTCACAATTAATAATTAATACCAAAAAAAAGTAAAAATCTACAAAAACGTCCGACACCTCTCCGACACTTTGAAATCAAAATCTGAAATATTATAAAAAAAAATTGTCTATTTAACTTAGTATAAATTGTACATGGCAACCTTGCCAAGGTTGAAGTCGAGGGTTCGAATCCCTTCGCCCGCTCCAAATTACATGACATTTTTAATCAATAAATTCTAAATCAGGGTTAACGTTGACATCTACATCTTCAATAGAATTACCTCTTCTTACCTCATCATAATATACAATTTGTGTAGGTGTTTCCCTTTTGAATGAAGTGTAGTTACTGATGAAAGACTGATATATACCGTGTTTAAAGTAAATTGACTTTGGCTCAAAAAATATTGGTGACTCTGAGATTTTAACAATGTTATTCCCATCAACCCAAGCATCTATTCTCTTATTTTCAAAATCTAAGCACAAAGAAATATCTGTCCATACACCTTTCATACTTTTTAATGTTTTTAATTTATAATATTTTGATTCATCTCTAACATTATCTCTAGAGCCACTAAGTTTATGCCAATTTAAGTACAAATTTCCTTTTCTAGCATCAATTTGAATCAACGGAGGGAAGGAAGGTAAACTATTTGCTTTTCCAGATGGGCCACCCTTTTGGTGTATCTGACCTAATGTTGTGCTAACTTTCTTAATATCAGTAAAATTATTAGATAGTTTTATGCTGTAACCATAACATTGTTTACCAAATATTGGTTGATTTGGCTCTGAAGAAAACTCAATCCTTTGTCTATCATTATCGCAGTCACTCCAATTTTCATCACCAAAACAATCACCATTTCTAAGTTCAAATTTTTGATAATAATTACCACTTCGTGATTTTGAATTGTCCTTTATATAATCAAAGTTATGTTTGTTTTGGCCCATAAAGTTTTTATGAAATATAAAACCACTATTTGAAGTTTCTATAAATAAATTGCCATTTTTATCAAATAGGAAATTATTACCTAAAGCATTAGTTTTGATTAATATAAGAAGAAATATCAAACTAAATAATTTACTTATTAGGGGTTTAATCATTCTATTATTAAAAGACTGAAATGAGAGTAAATGTAAAGCATGATTAATTTTAACTTATTAATTTATGTTTTGAACAATTTGATAAACACTGACAAATATGATTTATGCTTATTATACACAAATAAGGTAAAATAAAAATTAATTAAATTTACAAAGTGAGTGTATATGACTCCCTTCATATTTCTTTATAAATGGATACTTACTTAAGTAAATATTTTTATGCCAAATACATTCCTCTTTAAATAAAAACTTCGCGTTGTCGAAAGGATATTTTTCATACTCAATCTTAATTCCATCTGGTAAGATTTTTTTTTCTCTATTGCAATTATACAAATAAGAATTATTAGATTTTATAATACTGAAATAATTATTTATTTGTTCATAATTCATTTCCTGAAATGATACAATATTTACAAACAAATCTATTTTTTTTGACTCTAATAGATTATTTTTATTAGCAGGTATCAAAAAAAGTTTTATGTGCTCTTTTTCTAAGTCAGCTTCTTCTTTTACCACACATATTTCTTCATGAGAAAAAATATTACTTTGATTAATTATTAATAAATCATTAATTAGTAATTCGGGTAAGTTAATAGAAAATAATTTTATTTCTGGATTAATTATTCTTGACCCTAAAATAAAATTGGCTTTACCATCCCCAATTACTGCTACGTTATCTTTCAATAATCTAAATTTATTAAGTAGATTAAAGGTAAAGATGTGTCTTACGACATCACACTCTACCTGTCTATTAAATTTTTTGTAATAATGTTTTACTAATTTGTATTCATTAAATTCTTTTAATTCTCTTCCAAAAATAAGAGTTTGCATTAAATTGTGATAGGTTTCATAAAATTTATTATATTCTTTGTACTGTCCGTACCCATAATTTTCTTTGAAATTTAGAAATGATCGTTTGTTTCTTAGTATTTCCCGCCAGTGAGATGATTTTTCTTTTTCATTTTCGCTTATCAAATCTGTAAGGGTATTAATTAATATTTCAAAACTCATCTATTAAGATTCCTACCTAAGACTTTTAACAATGGCAATTACAAAATAAGAATAAAAAATAGTTTAAAAATTTATATAATAATTAATGCTTAAATTTAATAATAATTTAGAAAAAAAACTACTCTTATTACAAAGAAACGAATTCTTATCTTCAAGCCAAATAAAATTGAGAAAGTTCTTTGGTAGATCCTTATTTACTAATTTTTTTATAAATTATTTTCAAGATATTAACTTAGAACAAAAAGTTTTTGATAAAATCAAAGAAGAGTTTGAAACACTAAAAAATTACCTCCCTAGTAACGTCAAAAATATTATGGATATAGGTTGTGGTATTGGATTAATTAATATTTTTCTTAATGATTATTTTATAGATTGTCAAAAATTTTATCTTTTAGATAAAAATAATATAGATAGTAAAATCGTTTATGGTTTTAGTGATAATTATGAATCATATAGCATTACAAATGTTACTAAAAACTTTCTAATCAACAATAATATACAGGAAGATAAATTAAATTTAATTGACGTTGATAAAAATTTTTCCATAAAACCAAATTCTATTGACTTGTGCATATCACTAGTGTCGATGGGTTATCATTATCCACTTTCCCAATATCTTGATACTATGAAAGAGGTTTCAAATAATAATACTGTTTTTATATTTGATATTGCTACTGAATATCAAGATATAACCAATTTAAAGGACCTCTTTGGTGAAATTAAAATAATTGAAGAAAGTAACTTAAAACACCCAAGAACTAGAGTTGCTTGCTATGAAATCATTAAGTAAAACTAGCTAATACTTGAAATAATAAAAATAAACCTATTAACAAAAAAACTAGTCCTACAATCTTTTGTAATACTTTAGATTTGCTTTTAATAAATTCTAAAGCAACATTAGAAGTCACCAAGAAAGTTAAAACAATGTACCATGTTGTATCAACTATTCCTGCAGTGAGGATTAAGTAAATATTAAAAATCAAATCATTTTCAATAGACATGAATTGAGAATAAATGGCTACAAACCAAATAAATATTTTAGGGTTTAAAAGTGAAATGCTCAGTCCTTGAAAAAAAGACTCTATACCACTTTTTACATCTAATTCATCAAAGTTTAAATTATTTTGATTTGTTATAGATTTATAACCCAGATAAATAAGAAACATTATTGAAATTAACTTTAAGCCATTGAAAATAAAAATATTAGTTTTGATGATCAAAGCAATTCCAAGAACTGCAAATAGTGCATAAATTCCAATACCTATTCCATGTCCAAGGGCAGTTAAGATTCCATGAAATCTATCTTTAAAGATAGCATTGTTAATAACAACAACCATACTTGGACCAGGTGATATTGCACCTAGGAGACATACAATAAAAATTTTTAGGAAAATTATTTCAGACATATAGTCTAATTAAAATTTTCTTTTACTTCTATGATATCCAAATTAGATTTATTTATAATCTTTTTAAGATTACTAGTGGCATTTGTATGAATAATTTTTTTACAATATCTCCAAATTGGTAAGTCCTTTTTGCTATTGCCAATATAATCAAAATTTATAATTTTTAGCTCATTTTTAATAAATTTGACTTTATTAATTCCAACCATATTAAAATTTTCTCTTGTGCCGAAAGACTCAAAAAATAATTTTAAATTGTGGTGTATTTGATCAACTAAAATTTGATGACTCCCTGATATAAGATAGACAACCCTGTGTCTATTTCTTACCTCTCTAATGTACTTTATAACACTTTTATTAAATGTAAGTCGATTTATAGGTACAATAAATTCTTTTGATATTTTTTCTTTTAAATATGGTTTACCTCTAAATAGAAAAATAAACAGATAATAAAGTAATTTAAATGGATTTTTTTTTAAACAATTAATAAAAGCAAGGTTCGATAAATCTTCTCTTATTATTGTGCCATCCAGATCGGCAAATAATATTCTATTTTCATCCATTTTTTTTAAAATAGGAGACTCTAATTGTTATAAAATCTTTATCAACCTTTTCTTTAATTGAGCCAATACAGTCCGCATTAACTTTTTTACCTTTTTGAAATATTTTTTCGTAAATCAGATGTTTGATATTTTGAATTTCTTTTTCTTTAAATTTTCTTCTTCCTCTTCTTTCTTCGGGAAACTCATTAAAAAATTTTTCTATAAGTTTGATTGTATATCGCTGCTTAAATTCTATATTTTGATACTTTTTCATTGATATATAATGATTTTTTGGCGGCTTATTTTTAAAAATTTCTATCAATGTTTGAAATGACGATCACTTAACTTAAAAAAATTTAACTTATTTTTTTTAACAAATTTTTTAATTTCTGAGTCATTTATAGATCCCAATGGTGCATATATGCTCACTTTAAATTTTTCAGTTTTTATTAGTTTTAGAGAGTCTGTGAAAGGAAAAAATGCATCTGAAAATAAATATAATTCATTAATCTTTTTTTGTGTCTTTTTATGTTTTAATTTTAATAAACAATATTTTAGTGAGTCTACTCTTGATGTTTGACCACCAGATTGAGCTATCAAACTAGTTTGATTAAAAATAGCAATTGCATTCGATTTAATGAATTTTAAAACATTAATAAAAAAATCAATCTTTTCTTCTTTTAATTTATTTACACCGCATATTGTTTCTATTGAAGATTTTTTATTATCAACGTCCTGAATAAGAGTTCCTGCAAATATTGATCTTTTTTCTATCTTATCTATAAACTTTCTTACTTTTAAAATTCTTAAATTTTTTCTTGCTTTTAATATTTCTAAAGCTTTTTTGTCATAATTTGGTGCGGCAACAACTTCGTAAAAATTCTTTACTAATTGTTTGGCTGTCAAAATATTAATTTTTTTATTGAAAGCTACTATTCCACCAAATGCACTTACCGGATCCCCTTGAAGAGCATTTGTGTAACTTTTTATTTGTGTATTTTCTATTGATGCCCCACACGGAATATTATGTTTGATAATAGTACAAATATTTTTTTTTGAACTTGTCTCATATGCTATTTTCACTGCAGCATCTAAATCTAATAAGTTATTGTAACTTAATCTCTTTTCACCACTTAATTGTCTAAACCTTTTTTTATCGATTACAGCAACTGCTTTTTGTTGAGGGTTCTCGCCATATCTTAACGGATATTCCTCATTATTTTTTCCTTCAAACCAATTTGATATTGCGATGTCATATTTAGTGATTTGTCTCATAGCTTTTATCGCATATTTTTTTCTGTCAGCAGTTGAAGCAGGAAATTTTTTTATTATTTTTGGATAATCTAAGGGATCAACAACTATTAAAGTTTTTGAGTAGTTTTTAACTGCTGCTCGAATTAAGCTATGACCGCCTATGTCAATCATTTCAATAATCTCATCAGCATTTTTTTTTCTTTTAATGGTTTCCTCGAAAGGATAAAGATTAACAATCAACAAATCGAAATTTGGTATTTTTTGACCTTTCAATTCTTTTTGATGCTCTTGAGTATTTGCAGCAAGAATTCCACCAAATATCTTTGGATGAAGTGTTTTTACTCTTCCGTTTAAAATTTCTTTTTGTTTTGTATATTTAGATATCTCGACATATGGAAGATTTATTTTTTTCAAATAATTTGACGATCCTCCTGTTGAGTAAATAGTGTATTTTTTTTTAATTAGAAATTTTGCAATATTTTCAAGATCAATCTTATCGTAAACTGATATAAGAGCATTTTTATTTATTTTCATTAATTAAAATAATCTTTTAATTTATTTGTAGCTAAGGTTAAATCGTCCTGTTTGAATAAAAAAGACCCTGCAACAAGAATACTTGCACCTGCTGTAATACAAAGTTCTCCAGTTTCATAATTGACACCACCGTCTATTTCTATATCAACATTCAAATTATTTTCTTTAATGTAATGGCAAATATTTTCAATTTTTTTAATTTGATCATGCATAAATGATTGTCCTCCAAAACCAGGTTCTACAGTCATTATAATTACTTGATCAATTAAATTTAAATATTTTTTAATATCCTCCCAGGAAGTTCCAGGCTTAATGGCAATTCCTGCTTTGATATTATTTTTTTTTATTTCGCTAATAATTTCATTTAAATTTTCATCTATCTCATAATGAAATGTAATAATATCTGATCCTGCATTAATATAGTCTTTTAAAGAATTAGTAACCCTATTTATCATCAAGTGTACATCGAAGATTTTTTTTGTTTTTGATCTCAAATCTGAAATAAATTGAGGACCAAATGTTAAATTAGGTACAAAATCACCATCCATTACATCAAAATGAATATATTCCGCATTTGATTGATCAAGATCAGATATAATTTTCTCCATATTAGAAAACGACCCACCCAGAATTGATGGAGATATTTTTACTTTCATTTTATTTTTTCTAATATTGAAACAAAAAAAATATCTGAGCCACCTAATTTTTTAAATTTAAGAGGGTTAATAAAATATCCATTCTGTCTCTTTATCATTTTATCTGATTTAATGTTGTGTATTTTAACAGTTTTATGTTTTTGAATAATTTTATCAATGACATTGATTGTCTCAAAGGGATGAAATGAACAAACAACATATGCTAAAAACCCCCCAATATTTAATATTTTTAGGGATTTTTCAATCATTTCAATTTGAATTTTTTGATGTTTTTTTATCATAGACTTATCAATTTTTACTGTAACGTCCGGATTTCTTCTGAAAGTTCCCAAAGCACTACAAGGTGCATCCAATAAAATTGAATTAAATTTATTGTTAAATTTATTCTTAAGAAAGTCTACCTCTTGAATATTGATTTTTAACTTTAATCGACTTAGATTTTCATTAAATTTTTTCAATTGAATTTGAGACTTATCTATTGCAGTTATATTAAATCCTAATGATTGTAATAATATACTTTTTCCCCCTGGAGCTGCACACACATCAATTAAATTTTTGTCTTTATAAAATTTATGTATAAAGTTAATTACTTCGAAATTTCCAATATCCTGAACGAAACAATCTTTCATAATTTTTTTTTCTAAAATAAAAACCCTTTTACCATATATAGCGTCTTTTTTGTCAGATAAGCTAATTTGATAATTTTTGGGTTTAGTAAACAAAGTAGAGTAAATATATTCCCTAATTGAATTACTAGAAAAAATTTTATCAAGTATCTTCTTAAAACATGGATAAATTAAGTTCCCGTGTTTTATCTCATTTTTTTTGCGTAAAATATTTCTTAAAACTGCATTTACTAACTTTTCTTTTTTTAAAAATTTACTTTCTTCAACTGCATCATTTACGATAGAAAAAGTAGGTTTGTTAGAAAAAAATATTAACGTTAAACTAATCTTTAAAATAATTATTATTTTCTTAGGTGTTTTACTATGAGTATATCGATAAATTATTTGATTGTGGTTTTCATAATTTCTGTAATATTCCTGTATCACCAAAAACAGAAAACTTCTTTTTACTTTTGGGTAGGTGGAAATGACAGTATCAATACTACTCCCCTGGTCAATTCTTTTGATTGAGTTAAGCAAGTTATTAATATCAGAAAAATTAGATATTTTTAGATCCGTCTATTAAGGATTGAACAACATTTGGATCTGCTAATGTTGATGTATCACCTAATTGGTCTTGTTCTTTTGATGCTATTTTTCTTAGAATTCTTCTCATAATCTTACCTGATCTTGTTTTTGGCAGACCCGGTGAAAACTGTAACTTATCTGGCGTAGCTATGGGGCCAATTTTTTTTCTTATCCATTGTACAAGCTCATTTTTCAACAAATCACTAACTTCTACTCCAGTATTTGTTGTGACATAGGCATAAATTCCTTGGCCTTTAATGTCATGAGGGTAGCCTACAACTGCAGCTTCGGAAACAAGTTCATGTTCTACGAATGCACTTTCAATCTCTGCGGTTCCTAGTAAATGACCTGACACATTGATACAGTCGTCTACCCTACCTGTAATCCAGTAAAATCCATCTTTGTCTCTTCTACATCCATCGCCTGTAAAATATTTACCTTTAAATTGGCTAAAATAAGTATCAATAAAACGCTTATGATCACCGTATACTGTTCTCATTTGCCCTGGCCAACTATCTAGAATACAAAGCTTACCCTCACATTCACCCTCTAAAATATTTCCGTTATCATCAACTATAGCAGCATCAATGCCAAAATAAGGTTGTGTTGCACTTCCAGGTTTAAGTTTTGAAACACCGGGTATTGGAGAAATTAGATGCCCACCAGTTTCCGTCTGCCACCATGTATCAATAACCGGACATTTGTCCTTACCAACTATCGTTGAATACCAATTCCAAGCTTCTGGATTAATTGGCTCACCAACAGTCCCTAAGATTCTTAGAGAACTTAAATCACACCTTTCAATATAAGAGTCACCCTCCTTCATTAAAGATCTTAATACAGTGGGTGCTGTGTAAAAAATATTAACTTTGTATTTATCACAAACCTCCCAAAAGCGAGAAAAGTCTGGATAGTTAGGAACGCCTTCAAATAATAATGTTTTACCTCCATTTGCTAATGGGCCATAAACTGAATAAGAGTGTCCTGTAATCCATCCAGCATCAGCGGTGCACCAATAAATATCACCTGGATGATAGTCAAAAGAGTACTTATGAGTAAATGATGCATAAACTAAATATCCTCCTGAAGTATGAAGAACACCTTTTGGCTTACCAGTAGAGCCAGATGTATATAAAATGAAAAGAGGGTCTTCCGCATTCATTGATACGCATTCGCATTGATCATCAACTTCTTTAACTAATTCATCATAATAAAAATTATTATCTTTATGTAATTCTTCTTGAGTATTTGTATATCGAATAACAAGAGTTTTTATGGAACTATCACAACTCTCTAAAGCTGTATTAATATATTTTTTTAATGGAATTATTTTTCCACCTCGAACACCCTCGTCAGCAGTAATTACAAATTGAGATTTGCAATCTTTAATTCGTCCTGCTATTGACTCTGGGGCAAAGCCCCCAAATATTACTGAATGTATTGCACCAATTCTTGCACAAGCCAACATAGCAAATGCAACTTCAGGAATCATTGTTAAATAAATTGTTACAACATCACCTTTTTGCACGCCAAGTTTTTTTAAAACGTTTGCAAATTTACTTACTTCAGTCTTTAGTTCTTTATAAGTGTAAGTCTTACTTTTGCTGGTATCATCTCCTTCCCAAAGGACTGCTATTTCATTTGGTTGTGTCTCCGCATATCTATCTACACAGTTATAACAAACGTTCAACTCACCATCTTCAAACCATTTGATAGATACCTCACCGTTGTAGTTTGTATTTTTAACTTTAGTGAAATCTTTAGACCACGTTAGTTGAGATTTTGCAACTTTAGACCAGAATTGCTCTTTATTACTAAAAGACTCCGCATACATCTCTTCATATTGTTCTTTTGATAAAAGAGGATTAGATAATTTAAATTCTCTCATTTTTTTCACTCATCTTAATTAATTTCTTCCATTGCTTCAATGTTACAGGCATGACACTTAATCTAGCTTGTTTTACAAGTGGAAAATCTTGGAAAAATGGATCTGCTTTTATTTCTGATAAGTAAACTTCATTAAGATCTTTGACATAGGTTACGTCAACCATTCCAAATATTCCTTTTTTATCTGTGTGATCTGGATAATATTCCTTAGTAACCTTTACTATTCCCTTTATAGCTTTTTCGGTTACTGAGTGATAAAAAAGACACTCATCTCCTTTTTTCATCTTTTTCATATTATTTGCCGCTTGATAGTTTCTAACACCGTCCCAATGTTCAGTTTTTTTCTTTTTTTGTTGACCCCATGACCAAGAGCTAGGTTCTGATTTTAGGAGCCAATAATTTTTAGAAGTGTTCATGAATTAATATATTAGGTGATGGTCTAACATTGTAATTATTTAACTTGGTTTTTCTAGTTTTCATATATTCGATAGCGTTCCAACCAATCATTGCGGCATTATCGGTGCATAAAGATAAAGGCACTTGATGATAATTAAGATTTTTTGTTGCAATAAGTTTTCGAAGTTCAGTATTTAAATATTTATTTGCTGCTACTCCACCACAAATAGAAAAATCATTAATTTTAATATTTTCTTTTTGTAAAAGTTTAATGCTATTTGATATTTTAATTTCTAACACTTTAAATACAGTATGTTGAAATGAAGCCGAAAAGTCTCTCATAAATTTTTTCGTTATTTTATTTTTTGTGATGGTATTTAGCGCTGCTGTTTTTAAACCTGAAAAAGAAAATTCACAGTTATTTTTTTTTGCCAAAGGCATTGGGAGTTCAAACCTTTCAATATTTCCACCTATTGCTAGACGTTCAATTTCTGGTCCACCAGGATAACCTAAGCCTAAACCTTTAGCTACTTTATCAAAACACTCACCTGCAGAGTCGTCAATTGTTGATCCAAGAGTGATAAATTTTTTTGGATTTTTAACCAATACTAATGCCGTATTTCCTCCAGAGACGAGTAGACATAAATAAGGAAACTTAATTTCAGATACAAGCCGAGGTGACAACAAATGTGCTTGTAAATGATTAATTGGAATAAGGTTTATATTTTTAGACATTGATAGACCTTTTGCAAAAGATGATCCCACAATTAAACCACCAATAAGGCCAGGTCCAAATGTTGCAGCTATTGCTGAAATTTTGAAAAAATTAATTTTTTTAATTGATTTACCTAATAAATCTAGAATTTCTAAATGCTGTCTAGCTGCCATTTCGGGTATGACACCCCCAAGATCTTTATGAAATTTCCTATGATTAATTGTTTCAAGAAATTCAATACTTTTATCATCATTTACAATGGCTACAGATGTATCATCACAAGAACTTTCTATTGCTAAAACTTTCATTATTATAAAAAAATATAGATTCTTATTGAATGTCTGAAAATCAAAAAAATGACAGTAAAAAAAGTTTTCTACAACGAAATCTTTTCCTAATAGTTATATTTCTAATCCTTATAACTGTAGCAGGAGGCTACTTGTATCGAAATAACCTTTTAATATTTGATGAGGCTCAAATCAGTAAATTAAATCAAGAAACTCAATCACCAAATGTTCAAAAAGAGACAACTTCTGTTAATGACTTAAACAATAAAGAACTCGAAGATAAAGTAGATCGTCTTGAGTCTCTTATACTAGAGTTAGCAAAAAATGTTCAAGAAATACCCCAAACTACTGTTGTTGAGCCAGAGCCACAGCAAATTACATTATCCAATGATGAAGCATATGAATTAATTTTGTCCATAAATCAGATTATAGTTAATATTGATCAACAACAAATTCGAAATAAAAATATTCAAAAACTTCAAAATCAATATTTATTTTTTAATGAAGAAAAATTTAAAGAATTACTCACTATTCCAGACTATACATATTCATTACAACAATTACAAATTAATGAAAATACATATGTACAAAATGAATTTATGAAAAAAAATAATTTTCAATGGCTAAAAAGAATTATTGAAAATATATTTGAAATTCAGATAACAAAAAATTCATTAGAACCCTTACCATCGTTTATTAATGCAATGTATAATCGACAATATACAAAGGCGATAATTGAATATGAGAAATTAAATCCTAACCAAAAAATATTTTTTAAATCTTCTTATGAACTAGCCCAAATCTACAACGATAATCAAATTTTTCTGGAGAATATGATTTAATGATAAGGCTTCTAGTAATTTTAATAATTTTTATAAGTGGTTATGGTGTTCTTTTTTATCTGTTTAATAATGCTGGCAATCTTTCACTCGTTTTAGGAATTTGGCAACTGAGCATTCCCATTGTCCAATTCCTTTTTGTCTTAATAACATTTCTTATTCTTTTAATTTTGTTTTCTTATGCTTTTACAAAGCTTTTTATTTATCCACGAGCTGCATATATGCGCTACAAATCCTCAAATGAGCAAAAAGGTCTTGAACATTTAAGAGAGACATTAGTTGCGATAACTGAAGGTAATACAGATAAAGCTGCACAAAGTCAGAAAAAATTTAAAAAATACCTAGGTAAGGATCCTTTAAACAAAATATTACAAACACAAATTAAAAAAACAAAGGATCTAAAAATAGTCAACGTTGAGAAAGGCTCGGATTAATTTAAAAAAATTACTCCTGCTCCAAAACAAGTTAGAGTAGCGCCTATTACTGCTAGATTCCCTGCATAATTTTTACTAACAATCCATAATATTGGTATTATCATAATTGGCATTGTGCTTGATAAAGTTGAAATAATTCCTGGATCTCCATTTTTAAGAGCAATTATTAACATAGTCATTCCAACGCCCATTCCCATAAAGCCAAGAAAAATACTATAAAAAGTTTTTTTAATATCTTTCATTCTTTCTAAAAGATTATTATTTTTCAGAAATCCTAAGCTAAAAAACATCAATATCGCTGCTATTAAAACTCTTACATAAGACACAATGATTGGGTCTGTTACTTCAAGCGCAGGTTTCATAAGAATGATTCCAATAGCCTGACACAGTGCTAGACCAACGCCAGCAATCAGTCCAATATATTTGTTTCCTTGAATATTCTCTAAGTCATCATCAGGAATTGTTCGATTAAATTGTATTGCAACTATGATTCCAAAAAAAATTAAAAAGCATCCAAAGAGCTCGACCATAGATGGAAGTGTTTGTAAAAATATTTTTGCTAAAATGATAGTAAAGGGTATTTGCAAAGAAAATAATAAAGCTTGCCTTCTAGGCCCAAGCCTTTTGAGGCACACAAATAAAAATGTGTCTCCTATTATAATGCCAATTACCGAAGATAAAAATATTGCTATGAATATTGATTTATTTAAATAAATCGGATCCCAATTAATTACAATGTAGGGTAAGAAGAGGACTATTATTCCTATTAATCTTAAAAGGTTATAATTATAACTTCCAAAATATCTGACAATTCTAGTTGCTGATAAAGCAACCATAGACCACGTAGCTGCAGCACTAATTGCTAAGATGTATCCAATCACGCGAGGATATTAATGACTAATTAAAAAATTGATACGATAATTTAGTAAAAAAAAAGGGGCCAATAATGACCCCTTATAATTAAATTTGAGATTTATTTATCTTCTTTGACCAAATAATTGCATCAACATTATGAATAGGTTTATAAAGTCTAAGTATAATGTCAGTGCACCCATGATTGCAGCTTTTCCTGCAAAAGCAGTTCCAGCAACTTGATAATAAGTTGATTTAATTCTTTGAGTATCGTAAGCAGTTAAACCCACAAAGACTAAAACACCCACACAAGAAATTACAAATTGCATCGCTGAGCTTTGTAAAAATATATTTACAATACTAGCGATAATAATTCCAATCAGTCCCATCATTAGAAATGAACCAAACTTAGTTAAATCTCTTTTAGTTGCATATCCATAGATGCTCATCGCAGCGAATGTACAGCTCGTAATTAAAAATACTCTAACAATGCTGACACCAGTAAAAACTATGAATATATAAGACAGTGAAATTCCCATCACAGCAGCGAAGGCCCAAAATGTCATCTGAGCTGCAGAGGTAGACATTTTCTGTAATCTTGCACCTAAAAAGAAAATAAATCCAAGTGGAGCGAGCATTACAACCCATTGAAGTGCTGTGCCATAAATAGCCCCCATTAAAGTAGGAGACTGAGAAAATCCCCATGCCACTAAACCACTTATCGCTAAACCAGATGTCATGTAGTTATAGACTTTCATCATATAATCCCTTAAGCCCTGATCTATAGTAGTAGATTGTGACTGCGAATATGTATTTTGTTTTAATTCGACCATTATTTCTCCTTAATTATTTTTAATATGGCTATTATCTTGATATTTTTCAAGTAAAACCGTATGAATCTTTTATGAAATTCAAACCCTTAGGAAATACTGACTTAAAAGTAAGCCTTATTTGCCTTGGTACAATGACCTGGGGTGAACAAAATACAGAAAATGAGGCGTTTGAGCAAATGGATTATTCTTTGGAAAAAGGGGTCAATTTCTTTGATACTGCGGAATATTATTCAGTTAAGGGTAAAGAAAAAACATATGGTGCCACTGAAAAAATAATTGGTAATTGGTTTAAACAGAAAAATAATAGAGAGAAAGTAATATTAGCATCAAAAGTCGCAGGCCCTGATGTAAGATGGATTAGAGGAGGTGGTTTACAATTTAATGAGAAACATTTCACCGAAGCATTAGAGGGAAGTCTAAAAAGATTACAAACAGATTACATTGATCTTTATCAACTACATTGGCCAGAGAGAAAAACAAATTTTTTTGGAAGGTTAGGATATAAAAATTATAAAGAAGAAAAAGAATGGACTCCCTTTGAAGAAATTCTAGAGACAGCAAAAAAATTTATCGATCAAGGTAAGATTAGATATCTAGGCTTATCTAATGAAACTCCCTATGGCTTATCGAATTACATCAACTTGTCTAAATATAAAAACCTACCAAGAGTTATGTCTGTTCAAAATCCATATAGTCTACTTAACAGAACTTATGAAGTTGGTATGTCTGAAATATCCATTAGAGATCAGGTAGGTTTGTTAGCTTATTCCCCTTTAGCTTGCGGTGTGTTAACTGGAAAATACAGAAACTCTAAAAAACCAGATGGTGCACGTTTAACAATTTGGGAGGATTGGACTAGGTACACCAATGAGAGATCAATTGTTGCTACAGAGCAATACTGTAAAATTGCTGAGGATAACGGACTTACCCCTACTGAATTGTCACTTGCATTTGTTAATCAACAAGACTTTGTTACAAGCAATATTATTGGCGCAACAAAAATGGATCAGTTGAAAGAAAATATAAATTCAGTAGATATAGAATTATCAAAAGAAATTATTGATGAAATTAATGACGTACATGAAAACAATCCATCACCCGCACCTTGAGCTATGACTGATTGGCCAAAAGACAATAAGGGTAGATTGACAAAAACTTTTGATTTTAAAAATTACAGAAAAAGCTTCGCCTTTACTAGCCAAGTGGCGATGTTATCTGAGAAAAAAAATCATCATCCTCAAATTATTTTAGATTACGGAACCGTTACCATTTCTCTTATTTCTCACGATGTACAAAAAGTTACCCAAAGAGACCTAGATTTAGCAGAGCAAATCGATAAACTTTATCAAGAATGATTTTCCTGATAGGTATTCCAGGTTTAATTCCTTTTTATCTTTGTTTTTACAACATCGATTTAATATTTCTTGATTTTGATAAAGATATGTTCGTTTATTACTCTGCAGTCATCATGTCATTTTTAGGTGCCGTGTATTGGGGTGTTTACCTTCAATCAAAAAATAATATAGCTATTTTGTTCAGTGTTTGCCCAGCTGTTTATGCTTTTTTGGTTTTAGCATTTGACTTAAAATTTGATGATACTATTGGATTTTTTATAGTAGGTTATTTTATAGTTTTATGCTTTGATTTCTTTTTTTATTTTAAAGAAAAAGTAATTCAAACAGACTATTTCATTTTGAGATTAATCTTAACAGCTGGAATTGCTCCCGCACATATTTTATACATATTATAAATAAAATTAATTAGCGATTAAATTCAGTAACTTACCGAATTTACCGGAGAATTTAATTCTACCGTGAGTGTATGCTAATCCGATACAGCCAGTTTTAGCATCACCAACAGGTGTGTGATTATGATCATCACTTCTTACTTGAACAGATCCTTGCTTATAATTACCGTACTCATCACTATAAGATCCATGTAAAACTAAAAAACTTTCATTTCCTTCATGTGTGTGTTGAGGAATTTTTGCACCGGGCATTACGTGGATGAGTTCTAGTTTTTCGTTATTGTCTTTGGGAAGTATAGAAGCAACCTTAACATCTTTAAAAGATTTCCACTTAATATTTTTATTTCTTAAATGGGATCTTAAGGTAACTGGCAATTGACTTAACAAAGGATCGTGCTCCTCATTAATTTGAGGTGCAGATGTTTTATTTTTTGTTTGATCTAAAACTTTATTCCATAATTCATTAGATAGAGGGGAGGTCTCAGACTTATCTAAAAAATAACCACCCACCTCGTTCATCGCAGAGTTAAGGGATCTATTCTCAGGGTCAACTTCGGCCAAACATTGCTGGAAAATAAGACTTGCAGGTGAATTTACAGGTGTACTAAGTATTTCGAATGTCATCTAGTTAACCATACTTCCGCCATCATTATTTAGATTAAACATACTGCCGTCTTGTTCCAATTTGCCGCGGATCTTCTCTAATGCCAGACGAATTCTTGATTTTACAGTGCCTAAAGGAATTTTAGTAATCTCAGCAATTTCACCATGTGATTTTTCTTCGAAGAAATTCATCTTTAGCAGATCCAGTTGATCTTTTGGAAGATCATCTAAATATTGTGCCACCATTTCAAATTTTTGGTCATGTTCAATATTTTCATCTGCTTTCGACTCAACAGGAGGTAAAATGGCAGTCTCAATGTCCTCCAAGACTGCTTTTCTAGTTTTTCTTAAAATATCAATTTTCTTGTTACGAGCGATAGTATAAATCCAGGTGCTCGGCGAAGCCACAGAAGGGTCATAATAATCAGCTTTGGTCCAGATAATAGTCATAGTTTCTTGAATGATTTCCTCTGCAATTGCATCATCCGCGCCTGATTTCATCAAAAAAGATTTTAACCTCGGACCAAAATAATCGAATATTTTCTTAAAACTTCCAATATCTTGTCTTTCAGCAATTTTCTGAAGTGCTTCCACAAAAGGATTTTTAACTTTAACCATCAATCTCTCACTTTATATCTTTCCATTTATTATTTTAAAAATCAATCTTAATTGGTATATTCTCTGACATTAAATCAGCATGTTTAAACAAAAAATATCATACTTAACTCTATGCTTATGTTTTTTAGTAAGTAATTTGTTTGCCAATCACTCTATTGACTTTGAGCATGGCAAGTGGTCTTTTAAAAAAATTAATAATAAAACATGCTCTATTTTTCAGGTACCAACTTCAGAAGAAGGTGATTACACAAACAGAGGAGCAGTAATTTTTTATGTATTCAAAGAAGGTGCAGCTGAATACGTAAGAATAGACGCTGGCTATCCATATGACTCACAAAAATATGTTAAAGTTACTATTGACTCAAAAAACTATCAATTTTTTGGAGAGGATGACTCTGCTTGGTCGATGGCAGACGACACTGTCATCATTAAAGCTCTTAAAGCTGGTAAAAAAATGACAGTAGTCGGGTATTCTAAAAGAGGCACAGAAACAACAGATACTTATACGTTAATAGGTTTTACTAACGCATATAATTCTCTTCAACAAGACTGCTAAGGAAATGAAAAATAAAATTGTTTTAGCCTACTCAGGCGGATTAGACACAAGCGTCATACTGAAATGGCTACAAACTGAATATAACGCAGATGTTATTGCCTATGCAGCCGATCTTGGTCAAGGCGCAGAGTTAACTGATGCGAAAATCAAAGCAAAAAAACTTGGCGCAAAGAAAATATTCATTGAAGATTTAAAAGAAGAATTTGTTCGAGATTATGTTTTTCCAATGTTTCGTTGTAATACAATTTATGAGGGTGAGTATCTTCTAGGTACATCAATCGCTCGACCGTTAATTGCTAAGAGACAAATTGAAATTGCAAAAAAAGAAAAAGCTAATGCCGTATCTCATGGAGCAACAGGTAAAGGAAATGATCAGGTAAGATTTGAATTTTCTTACTATGCCTTAGATCCTAAAATAAAAGTAATTGCGCCTTGGAGAGAGTGGGATTTATTATCTAGAACAAAACTGTTGGAATTTGCAGCAAAAAATAAAATCCCTATTATGAAACATAATAAAAATGAATCCCCTTACAGTGTGGATGCGAATGTTCTTCATCGATCTGCAGAAGGAAAAATCCTTGAAGATCCTTGGAAAAGACCACCTGAAAATGTTTTTGGTATTTCAAAAAGCCCTCAGTCAGCTCCAAATAAAGAGACAGTGATAACTATTCAATTTAAAAATGGTGACCCGATTGGTATCAACGGAAAAAAATTATCCCCTTTTAATTTGCTAGAAAAGTTAAATAAATTAGGAGCATCTAACGGTATTGGAAGAGTGGATATTGTAGAAAATAGGTATGTAGGAATTAAATCGCGAGGTGTCTATGAAACACCGGGCGGAACTATTCTTTTGAAAGCACACCGTGCTATGGAAAGTATTACTCTTGACAGAGAGGAAGTTTACGCAAAAGACGAACTTATGCCTAAATATGCAAGATTAGTTTATAATGGCTTTTGGTTTGCTCCAGAAAGAGTAATGATGCAACAAGCAATTGATACCACCCAGAAAAGAGTTAATGGCCAAGTAAAAATCGCTCTTTATAAAGGCAATGTGATTGTTGTTGGAAGACAGTCACCTAACAGCTTGTATGATGAAGATTTAGCTACTTTTGAAACTTCTAATTATGATCAACGTGATGCAGAGGGTTTTATTAAACTAAATGCATTAAGACTAAAAAAAAATAAAATTAAATTCTAGGACCTACATTTCCTTCAGCAAGGTGAAGGGTATCTATACGATCTTCAACTTTAAATATTTTTCCTAATTCATTGTAATGAGCAATTTGTATATCCCAAATATCTGTGATAGTTGAAGAATTACCTTTTGAGATGATGGTAAACACTTTTTTCTCTTTATCGTGATAAACTTCGTCAATAGTCTCACTCCAATTAGGAAAAGATTTTGCCAGGTGACTAAAAAGAGTATAAATGCCTTTTTTATCATAGTGACCAGCCGCAACGTGTTTTGGATGTAATATAAATTGTATATCCTCAGTGCAATATTCCAAAAATTTATCCAAGTTATGATCCTTTAAAAGATAACTAAATATTTCTTTTATTTTGGACTCATCCATATTTTAAATTTATCCTTGGGTTAAAAAATAGTCTGATATTCCAAGTTCCATAATATCAGCTATTACATTTACAATTTGATCTTTATGCTCAGGCCCTACTAAAATTCTATACATTACAGGGTCAGAAACTAAAGTTGGTCTCACTTCAACGCGTGTACCAATTTTTTTGGCTACATCGTCTGCAACAACTAGAGAAACTTTTTCTTTTTTAAAAGCACCAATTTGAATAAAAGCTGATTGATTGGGGTCATAAGAGGTCATTGAGTCAATTTGATTTTTGAGGCTATCACTGAGGGCGGCAATTAATACATTTTTGTTCGGTTTGGGCTTAGATTTTAATTTAAAACTTGAGTCGAAGATAATATCAGCTGAGTCCAATAAATTTTGTTTTTCATTAGAGTTTAGAGCTGCAATGAGGGAGTCTAATTGTTCTTCATTAACCTCTTCATCTAAAATGATAATACTCTCAAGTTTTGCTTCAAGTGCTTCATTAAGAGCATTAAGTAGATCTTCATTAATTACTTCTGGTTCTATAATTTCTTTTTCAGGAATGGTTTTAGGCGAAAACTCATTTGTATTCCAACTCAATGTGAATGTATCCGAAATATTTGTAATATCATTACTAGCTTCAATTGTTAAATCTAAAGATCCTACCGCAAATGGGGGACTACCAACGAACATATGTTGTGAAGGAAGAAATACTAACCATGATGGTAAAGGATCTCCATTAGCCATTTTTACACTGTACCTAGTCTTTCCACTTCCCTCTAAATAAAATGTTTTCTCATCAAATTTAAATATAAAATCCACAAAATCATAATTAGATAAATTCACGTTTTCCTCAGATATTTTTGCTGACTGAATAAGTACAGGATTTTGTTCGTTTAAAGGTATCGATACAAATGAATTATATTTTTTTGTCCAACGATTTAAGTTTTCTTTAAGAGCTAATGCTAGATCATTATCACTTATCTCAGCTAAATTTTCTGGAGTAAAATTCATCCCTACAGATGAATATAAAGTACCAAGACTATATTGTAATTCAGCATATGCTATGTCATTCCTTAAACGGGATACAAGTAAACTTGCTTCTTCTCTTATTATTTCTAACTCTCCAAATCGTGAAATTTTTTGAGCATTTGCTATTAGTTCGTTAATTCTTTGTGCAACACTAAGATAATGTTTAGCATTGCTGTATTCTCTTAAACTCTGAGCATAGTTGATATTTGCGATGTGAACTTGTGATAGGACAGCCATTGAAATAGCTAATCTTTGCTCTTCTATGAGCTTTTCATTGATGTTGTTTATATCATTGATATTACTAGCTTGGAAAATATTCAATAAATTAGCCCCAAATACAGCGCCATATTCTGCATTATCTCTATTTAATAAATATTTGTTGGAGTCATAAGTCCATGTGGCGTTAAATTGAAGTGAAGGTAATAATGAAAGCATTGATGCCCTCGCTTCTTGCGCTGTAACTTTTTTCTTGTACCTAACTTCTAGGAGCTCTGGTCTCGAAAATAACGCTGCCTCTTCTTGTTCCTCTAGTGACATATTAAGTTCAGTTAAAGGCTGTTCTGTTTTAACTAAAAGGTATTCCTGATCTGGTAAGAGGCCCATTAGTTTTGATAATTGTGCACGTGAGTCCATTAAAGCTCGACGCTGTGTATTTAGAATTTGTAAAACATCAAGTAATTCTTTTTGATATAATAACGCATCCATAGGAGAACTGATTAAAAGTTCCTCAATGTACTCATAGTCATCTAATGCTGCATTAACTCTATCCATTAAAGGGTTTATTTGACTTAATAATTCATCAGCAGAAAGAGTCTTCCAATAAGCATAAATAACTTCCTTTGTAAGATTATGAATAGCCTTACGCTCCAACTCTTTTGAGATCAAATATTTGTTAGCCTGTTGTCCTGCCCTAACATAAGACAAACCAAAGTCTAACGCATTCCAGGTAAAACCAACGTCGTATGTATTTGAAGGTGTTGATTGTGAAAGTGTATATGTTGGATCTTCAGCAATCATTTCTGCTGATTTATTTTCTTCAATTTCAGAAGTCATATTAACACTCGTTGATGCAGGGTGGTCTCTTAAAACTTTATAACCTGCATTAACTGATAATTTTGGTAACATATCAAACTTGATCACATCTATTTGACCCTGACTTAATGCGGAGTCCATTAGGTTCATTCGTAAATCACGGTTATTTTTTATTGCAATGGCAATTGCCTGATATAGATCAATTTCTAGGGGAGCATTTTCAGATGTTTGTTTCAGATACTCTAAATCTTCTTGAGATGAAAGTTGAACCTCTTCTTTTACAATTGGAACAGGTGTCTTTGAACACCCCCAAATAAAAATTGAAGCAATTAATACAACAAAAACCTTATAATTAGCCATTCTTTCCCCGTCAAAAATAACAGGATAAAATCTCATAGTTGTGGATAAAAAACAACTGTGAAATTCTTATATATTTTTACAAATTCAATGAAAATCCATTGAATTTATTGTATATTTCTGGATTGGAGAGATAAGAGGAGAGAAAATAAGTGGCTGATAAACAGAAAACTTATCCACATTTTAGCATTCAAATGCTGGAACCGAGGATCATGTTTGATGGTGCTGCTGTTTATGCTGCTAGTGAAGCTATTGAGGCTGTTGAAGACCAAATTCAAAATAACTCTCTTAACGAAAGCGATCTTTCAAATAATTTAAAAGCGATTACACATAATAACGACTCGAGAAAAGAAATTGTTTTTATAGACAAGGGCGTTGATGATTTTCAAACAATCATTAACTCCATCGATGACACAAAATCTATCTATTTAATTGACTCAAATGAAAACGGCTTTGAAAAAATGCAAAGCATTTTGCAAGATCAAAGTGACATCGATGCAGTACATATTATAGGACACGCAAGCACTGGTCAGGTGGTACTTGGAAATTCAATATTAAATTCGGAAACGATACATTCTTTTAGCACCACACTTCAATCAATTGGTACCTCTTTAACTCAAGACGGTGACTTATTATTCTATGGTTGTAACCTGGCACAAGGAGATCAAGGAAAGTTACTGATACAACAAATTGGAAATATTACTCAAGCAGATATCGCAGCCTCTGTTGATATTACTGGTAAGGGTGGTGATTGGGATTTAGAAAAAAAATACGGTATCGTTGAAACTAACGGAATTAGTGTTGTTGATTACAAACACTCTCTTCTTCAAAATGGTATTACATCATTGGATGGTTTTGTAGAAAATACGGGAACAAATTTATTGGCTGGCAATAATGATGCAGGAACTGCCGCCTCTGCCTCTAATCACGATGATGGCAACAAACCCTTTGTTATTACCTTAGAGAGAGAAAATATAAACTCAGGCTCATTTACTTTTTACAAGACCACAAGTACATCCAATGGATTTGAAGAAAATAATAATGGTGTCCAAACGTCAGGCCCTGACATAACATCAGGCACTACAACTGTTGATGCTTCATCAACCCCTATGAATTCATATTATGTTTATGCCACAGAAAACTCAGGAAGAAATGATGTGAGGTCAGTGGTTTTTGATAATGAAATACTAGGTGTTTGGTTCAATATGAATAATATTATTGCATATTCGGGAGTTGATAAAAGTGGAGCGACTTATCATACAGTCAGCCAACACGGTAGTGGCGGCCAAAATGCATGGAGTACAGAGAAATTAAAGTGGACGTGGAGCACAAGTGTTACAGATACTAGTAAACCTTCAGGCCATAGAAGTGACTGGTTTGGTGTTGATACCGACTCAAATACACTTTATGTGGGATTTAATAATGGTGCACAGCATGGTGACATCATAAGAGTATTTACAAAAGCAGGAAACACAGTTCTCAATGCAGTAGATGATACAGATAGCGTTAATGAGGATGCTACGGTTACTAAAACAGGATCCCAAAACGATGTGCTTAACGATGACAGTGACCCTGATGGAGATACAATTACTGTAACAAAAATTAATCATAACAGCGGCACTGACTCAAATGTTTCCTCAGGAAGTACATATAATAGTAGCGGCACATCAGTCACTGGAACATACGGAACTTTAACTATTGGAGCTGACGGTTCTTATACTTACGTCGCTGATCAAGATGCAGCAGATGATCTGGATGCGGGTGATCAAGTAACGGATGTTTTCGTTTACACAGCTTCAGACGGTGCACTAACAGATACTGCCAACTTAACTATTACAGTTACAGGTATTAATGATGCCCCTGTTGCTGTTAACGATACAGATACAGTTGCGGAAGATGCTACCGTTACAAAGACAGATTCCCAAGACGATGTAATGAACGACGACTCTGATCCAGATGATAGTGCGAGCCTAAGTGTATCAAATATAGCGCATACAAATGGTAACTCTGGATCTGTTTCTTCGGGATCGACTTATAATAGTAGTGGCACACAAATAGTTGGTACCTACGGTACCTTAACAATTGGTGCAGATGGTTCTTATACATACACAGCTGATCAAACAGCAGCTGATGCCTTAGATGTTGGAGATAGTGAAAATGATGTCTTTACTTACACATTGTCGGATGGAACAGATACTGACACTGCGACATTAACAATTACAGTAACCGGTGTGAATGATACACCGAGTGCCCAGAATGATGTGGGTGTGATTGATGAGGGTGAAACGTTGACAGTTACAAATGGGGCAAATGCCAACGAAACCAATGACTCTGGTAGCACATTTAATGCAACAGGAGAACATTCAGGTGACATAATTAATACCAGTTCAAGCTCTCATGTTGACAGTGACCCTGACGCATCTCCTACATTAAGAATTTCAGCAATTCAACCTAGTGGTGGTTCATCTTCATCTGTTACTAATAATACCTCCTATGACAGCAATGGTACTTCAGTAACAGGAACTTATGGTACTCTTACCATTGGATCAGACGGTTCATATAAATATGTTGCTAGAGACAGCATATCAGGATTTAGTGCTAGTAGCTCTAACCTAACTGACACCTTTACTTATACTTTATCAGATGAACACGACGCAACAGATACCGCAACTCTGACGATTACACTAATTGGTAAAGATAATGAAGACCCAACTGCTACCGATAACACTAATGCAGTAGATGAAGATGACTCAGTTACAGTTACTGATGGAACGACTGGCGTCACAGGAGATGTTCTTATAAATGACACTGATCCTGAAGGAGATACTCTTAGTGTTTCAAAAATAAAAAAGAACGGAGGAGATTTCTCTAACGTTACATCAAGCAGTACACATTTAAGTAATTTTACAACAGTTACCGGAACTTACGGTACTTTAAAAATTGGTGCTGACGGATCTTATATATATACAGCAGACCAAAGTTCGGCCGACGACTTGGATGCAGGCGATGTAGTTACAGATGTTTTTGTCTATGAAGTCTCCGACGGTAATACTGGATCAGATACTGCAAATATAACAATTACTGTCACAGGTATAAACGACCCTGTTGTTGCTACCGATGACACTGATGCCGTTAACGAGGACGCTTCAGTGACAAAAACTGGAGCACAAGATGATGTATTAAATGACGATACAGATGCGGATGACTCAGCAACTTTAAGTGTGTCGAAAATCAAACATAGCACTGATAGCGGATACACTTCTGTTACATCAAGCAGTACACATTTAAGTAATTTCACAACAGTTACCGGAACTTACGGTACTTTAAAAATTGGTGCTGACGGATCTTATATATACACAGCTGATCAAACAGCAGCTGATGCTTTAGACGCGGGAGATATAGAAACCGATGTCTTTACATATGAAGCCACTGACAACTCACTTACAGCTACCGCAACTTTAACAATAACTGTAACGGGAGTGAACGATGCTCCTGTTGCACAAAATGATACAGGAACCATTAATGAAGATGGAACTTTGACTGTTATCAATAGCAGTAATGATAATACCGTAACACCCGCATCTCTTGATACTGGTTCTCCATATGCAACCACAGACACAACTCGTTCTGTAGCATTTAATCATGATGGGACTAAAATGTTTGTTCTTCATCATAGCAATTCACCAGATATCTCTGTACATACTTTAACAACTGCTTTTGATATAAATACTGCTACTCAAAGTAGTACAACAGACATTTCTTCTCACGCAGGTAATCCACGTGGTATAAGATTTAATAATGATGGTACGAAGCTGTATATAAGTAATGGCTCAGGAAGTAATAAAAAGATTCATGAATTTGCTTTATCTACAGCCTATGATGTTTCCTCATTACCAACACCTACTTCAACTGTCATAAGCGGTCAAGACGGCAACCCTAGAGGTTTTACTTTTAATACTGATGGAACTAAAATGTTTTTACTGGGAGATATTAATGATGCTGTTTATGAATATTCTCTATCAACCGCTTTTGATTCCTCAACAATTTCATACACAAGTAGAAGTTTAGATTTTAGTGCAAAAGAAGCTACACCAAGGGGAATTTCATTTAACGCAACAGGCACAAAATTGTTTATCACAGGTCAGGAAAATGATGAAATTTTAGAATACGATCTTAGTACCGGTTTTAACTTATCTACAGCAACATTTAATGGTGCATTTGATGTGAGTAGCTATGCAGATAACCCAACTGATATTATATTTAATAATGATGGATCCAAAGCATTTTTGGCTCGAGCATCAAGTAACGGAATCCAATCTTTTTCACTTTCAAGTCCATATAGTTTTGTAGACATCACCGGCGAATATACCGGTGATGTAATAGATACAACCTCAAGTTCAAACAAGGACTCTGATGCTGACGCTAGTGCTTCTTTGAGAGTTTCAGCAATTCAACATAGCTCAGCGGGCTCTTCCACAGCTGTAAGCAATAATACTACTTACGGTGCTTCTGGAACTACCGCAGGCACAACTGTTAGCGGAACTTATGGTCAACTAACCATTGGTTCAGACGGCTCATATAAATACGTTGCTAACGATTCTGATGCGGACGCTCTTGATGCAGGCGATATAGTTACAGATGTATTTACTTATACATTGACTGACGGGACTGCAACTGATACTGCAACAATCACTATCACAGTTATTGGTATAAACGATACTCCTACCGCACAAGATGACGAAGGTGCAATAACAGAAGATCTCACTTTGACTGTCACAAACGGATCAAATTCCAACATTTCTGGTTCTCTTGACACAACAGGAGAAAATTCAGGTGATGTTTTAGACACCTCCTCAAGCTCTCATAAAGATAGTGATTTAGATACATCAGCCTCTTTAAGTGTAAAGCTCATTAGAAAAAATCTTGGCACAGACTCTTCTGTTCAACCGGGAAGTTCTTATAACAGTAGCGGTACCTCCGTAACAGGAACTTATGGTACTCTTACAATTGGTGCAGACGGATCATATAGTTATGCTGCTGATCAAGCAGCTGCAGATGCCATTGCGGCTGGAGAGAGTCAAAATGATGTGTTTGTTTACACCATAACGGATGGCACGCAAGATAATACAGCAAATATTACTATTAAAGTATTAGGGGCAAACGATAACCCATCAGCACAAAATGATGTCGGCGTCGTCAATGAAGGATCTACACTAACTGTTCAAAATAGTGCAAATGCAAATGTTGACGGAAGTTTTGATGCAAACGGCGAACACTCAGGTGATGTCATCCATACAACTTCAAGTTCACATAAAGATAGTGATCTTGATACAAACGACACTCTTAGAATCACTCAAATTAAAAAAAGTGGTGGCGATAATTCTAATGTTTCTTCAGGGAGCTCCTATAACAGTAGTGGTACATCTGTAACGGGCTCTTATGGTACTTTGACAATTGGCGCAGATGGTTCTTACACATATGTAGCAAGTTCTGATATTTCAGGATTAAGCGATGGTGCTACAGTGTCTGATACTTTTACATACACTTTATCCGATGGAACAGCAACAACCACGGCAGATCTCGTACTCACTGTTATTGGAGGCACTGCAAGTAATCAAAGCCCAGTAGCTGTTAACGATACAGATAGCGTGAATGAAAATGCATCTGTAACTAAAACCGGTGCTCAAAATGATGTTTTAAATGATGATAGTGATCCAGATGGAGATACAATTAGAGTTGATCAAATTCAACATAGTAGTGCAGCCTCAGGCACATCAGTGAGTAATAACACTACTTACGGTGCAAGTGGAACTACCACGGGCACAACTGTTACTGGAACTTATGGTCAACTAACTATTGGTTCAGACGGCTCATATGTATACTCAGCAAATCAAACAGCTGCTGAAGCACTTGCTGCAGGGGTTCAAGCGGATGATGTTTTTACCTATAGAATTACTGATGGTTCTGCAACCGCAACAGCAACACTAACAATTACAGTTACAGGCGTGAATGACGCCCCTGTAGCTGTTGATGACACCGATAGTGTAAACGAAAACGAAACTGTTACTAAAACAGGTTCTCAAAATGATGTTTTAAATGACGATACAGACACTGATACAAGCGCTTCTCTTTCAGTATCAAATATATCACATACAAATGGCAATTCTGGATCAGTCTCTTCAAGTTCAACTTATAATAGTAGTGGTACACAAATAGTTGGTACTTATGGTACTTTGACAATTGGAGCAGATGGTTCTTATACATACACAGCTGATCAAACAGCAGCTGATGCCTTAGATGCTGGAGATAGTGAAAATGATGTCTTTACTTACACATTGTCAGATGGCACAGCGACTGACACTGCAACACTAACAATTACAGTTTCAGGAAAGAACGATACACCTGCGGGTGTAGACGACACCGATAGTGTAAATGAAGATGCTACTGTTACTAAAACAGGATCTGAGGACGATGTATTAAATGACGATACAGATGCTGATACAGATGCTTCGCTAACGGTTACTAATATATCGCATACGAATGGTAACTCTGGAACTGTTTCTTCGGGTTCGACTTATAGCAGTAGTGGAACACAAATAGTTGGCACATATGGTACCTTAACAATCGGAGCCGATGGATCTTACACTTATACAGCTGATCAAACAGCAGCTGATGATTTGGATGCTAATGATCCTGCAACTGATGTTTTTACTTATACGCTAACCGATGAAAATTCAGCAACTGCAACAGCAACATTGACAATTACTGTTACTGGTGTAAATGACGCCCCAGTAGCTGTTAATGATACAGATAGTGTTAATGAAGATGCAACTGTCTCTAAAACTGCATCGCAGGATGATGTTTTAAATGATGATACAGATGCAGATGACTCAGCATCTCTTACAGTTTCAGCTGTTAGAACCGGAGCGGAGGATAGTACGGGAAATACTGGTACTGTTGGATCAGCTTTAACAGGTACTTATGGAACACTGACTCTTAATTCAAATGGATCTTATACTTATGTCGCTGATCAAAGTGCAGCTGACGATTTAGACGCAGGTGATACTGCAACAGACGTCTTTACCTATACAGTTTCTGATGGAACTGCAACTGACACAGCAACATTGACAATTACTGTTACTGGTGTGAATGACGCCCCGGTAGCTGTTAACGATACAGATAGCGTTAATGAGGATGCAACAGTTACTAAAACGGGATCCCAAGATGATGTAATGAACGACGATACTGATGCAGATGATGATGACACTTTTACCGTTACTAAAATTAAAAAAGAAAATGGTTCAGACTCTAATGTTTCCTCAGGAAGTACATATAATAGTAGCGGCACATCAGTCACTGGAACATACGGAACTTTAACTATTGGAGCTGACGGTTCTTATACTTACGTAGCTGATCAAGATACAGCAGATGCATTAGACGCGGGCGATACGGTAACGGATGTATTTGTCTATACAATTGATGATGGTGACACAACAGATACAGCTAATCTTACAATTACGATAACAGGTGTGAATGACGATCCTGTTGGAGTAAATGACACTGACTCAGTAAATGAGGACGAAACTGTTACTAAGACTGCAGCTCAGGATGATTTATTGAATGATGATACTGACGCTGACGATTCCTCTTCATTGACAGTAACTAATATATCCCACTCAAATGGCAACACAGGCACTGTTGCCTCAAGCTCAACTTATGAGAGCAATGGTACTCAAATAGTAGGTACTTATGGAACATTAACTGTTGGCGCAGATGGATCTTACACTTATACAGCTGATCAAGCTGCAGCTGATAATATAGCTGATGGTTCGACTGAGACAGATGTCTTTACTTATACTGTATCCGATGGAACAGCATCTGATACTGCAACAATTACCATTACAGTTAGTGGTCAAAATAATGAAGTAGTTGGCGCTAATGATGCAGGAAGTGTGACGGATGGAAATACTTTAAGTGTTGGAAATAAAGGCTCTGGTTTATTATCAAATGATACAAACGGTGGTACTGATGCAGACGAAACTGCAGATGCTGTAGTTTCTAATGTTAGAACAGGAGCTGAGGCGGGCACTGGCACCACTGGTACTGTGGGATCAGCCTTAACTGGAACTTATGGTACACTAACACTTAACTCTGATGGTACTTATACATATGTTGCAGACCAAGATGGAGCAAACATTCTTACTCCTGATACAACTGCAATAGATTATTTTACATATACAATTTCAAATGGAACTAGTACTGACACAGCACAATTAGCTGTTACAGTAACTGGTATTAATGATGCCCCTACTTCAACATCAGCTCCTACATTTAGAGGTGCTGAAAATAATAGGATTGTCATTCAATCAAGACTTTTTTTCGATGATCCAGATCCAAGCAGTAGCACTTACGGAACACTAACTTATAGTTATGGTGGTTTACCAGCTGGTCTAACTGTTAACGATGCAGGGAGGATCAGAGGCCGTCTTACTGAGGGCACTTATACTTTTACGGTAACCGCAACAGATGGAGGTAACCTATCAACTCAACAAACATTTACAATTATAGTTGGAAAGCCTAGTGGCTCAGGAGAGGCTCCTGCCCAACCAATTATTGTAAAGAAAAAAACTTTAGAGTCTGCCATTGCTAATAAAACAGTGACCTTTGAAACACCTAAAGTAAGCAATCAAGTAACTGATTTAGCTTTAAGGAGTAATTTAAGCTCACTAGTTAAGGAATATACATTTAATGGAGGTATGAAAGTCATTGATGTTGCTGTTGAAGATTTAAATATTGACCAAAGTGGAAGAACTGGAATAAATGAAAATACATTATTGGGATTTGTTATTGGAGATGACTATAGAACCAATGTAAAACAGTATACCGGAACCTTGGAAGACGGCTCTTCACTTCCAAATTGGATACGTGTTGACCCTTCAACTGGGCAGACAATCGTTCAATTCCCTCAAGATATTTACTCAATTGATGTCAAGGTGATTGCAATTGACAATGATAATACAACAAGAGAAATAAATGTTACTTTGGATAGAAATTCTGTTAGCCAAGATAAAACTTTAAAAAGGAATCTTGAACCTTTCATAGATCGTAGTGCAGCTTTAAAAACTGAAGTTACTGTTGATGAAAAAGGCCAAATATTACTCGATAACCAAAATAATCTAGGAGATGATACAATTATCAATGATACTCTTAACCCCAATGACTCAAATAATGATCAAAATCAAGCTCCAAACACAAACGATCAATCGAGTTTAAATGACATACCAATTATTTTTGAACAATTAGTTGATGCACTTACTCAGGACAATATTGTTTTAAATACACAAAATTTTGATGCAGATGAAAAACTTTTAAAATTTGCAACTCTTCAAGAGCAATTAGACTCACAATACGAAGGTCATGAAAATTATGGAGATAAACTTGTTAAAGCTTCTGGTTAAAATAACAATTTTATTTTTTCTATTTACTTCTTTTTCTAAAGCTGAAGTAAGAGAGTCAAGAGCCTTGGTAGTAGCTTCTCAAGAAGCTATTCTTTCAAGTGAATTAGCTGCACGTATTGAAAAAATTTCTGTAAAAGAGATGGAAAGATTTCAAAAAGGAGACTTGCTGATTCAATTTGATTGTAGTTTGTATGAAGCACAAAAAGATGTAGTTAGAGCTAATGAAAATAGTGCCTTGATCAAACTAAAAAGTGATGAACAGATGCTTCAAATGAGATCAATAGGAAAATATGAACTTGAACTTTCTATATCAGAGTATGAGAAAGCAAAATCGGAATTGCGTATTGCTGAACTTAATGTAAAAAGATGTGAAATTAGAGCACCTTTTGATGGCGCAGTTGAAGAAGTCGTTGTAAATGCATTCGAGTCAATACAACCTCAGGTAGAATTAATGAAGATTATAAAAACTGATGTTCTTGAATTAGAAATGGTAGTATCTAGTGAATGGGTTTCTTGGCTGACAATAGGCCATCCAATCACTGTTTATATTGATGAAATACAAGAAGAATTCAATGCTTCAATTAGTGGAATTGGTGCAAATGTTGACGCTGTAAGCCAAACAATTCAACTAAAAGGTACTATTACAAACGCTAGCTCTGCCCTTTTGCCTGGGATGAGTGGGCGAGTTGTATTTTGAGCCAAGACCAATTAAATCGATTAGCAAGGATTTTCACGTTTGAAAAAAAATTACGTGAAGCAAAATCTTTAGTAGAAATCAGATATACAGTTACAAACGAACTAAGGAACATTACCCCTTTTGTATTCGCTTTTTTTGGAGAATGGACAAATCCAAATAAATTTAAGATTGATGCTATTTCTGACATAGCAGTTGTAGAACAAACTTCCTCGACAACTATATTAGCTCAGAAAATAATAAGAGAAAAATTAAAAGAAGGATCTCCTGATACCCATCCATTTACGATTGAAAAAGACTCATTAATTCCTGCTAAAGGTGAAAATCCAATTCCTGATAAACTTTTATGGGTTCCTTGTTTTTCAAATCAAAAAGGCCCTCAAGCAGCATTGATACTTGCAAGAGATGAAAATTGGGAAGAGCAAGACATAGAGTACATTAGACATTTGAGTTTATCTATTGGACACGCGATGGGATCACTCAAAGAAAATAATTTTTTTGAAAGTTCCATTAAAGTTTTTAAAAATACATGGTTTCAATTTTTAATTATTGCAGGACTTATTGCTAGTATGTTCATTCCAATTTCTCTATCGACAGTTGGTAAATCAGAAATTGTCCCAAAAGACCCCTATGTTATTAATGCTCCTATTGAAGGTGTCATTCAAGAAGTTTTTATTCAAAATAATGATGATGTTGATATTGGAACTACATTAGTATCTTTTGAAAAAACAGATTTACAAAATGATTACGATTTAGCTTTCCAAGAATTAAAAGTAATTGAAACCGAATTACTTCAGGCAAAACAGTCTTCTTTTCAAAGTAAAGAGGACAAAGCGATGGTCAGTCAACTTCAGAGTAAAATTAAACTTGTAGAACAAACCTTAAGTTATCAGAAATATCTATTAGATGAATCTACGATCAATTCTCCTGCTGATGGAATTGCAGTTATCAAGGATAAATCACTTCTTATAGGCAAGCCTTTTAAGGTAGGAGAGACAATAATGGTTATTGCTGACCCATCGAATGTTGTTGTCGAGATAATGATGCCAGTAAAAGATGCTATAACAGTCAAAAAAGACGCAGAAATTAATGTTTTTTTAGACTCTGATCCACTAAATGTTATTCCTGCAAAGGTTTCAAAATTTTCTTATGAGCCTGAACTTACTAGTGAGAACACTCTAGCTTACCGGGTAACAGCGGAAATTCTTACGGCTAAAAACTCTCCAAGAATTGGACTAAGAGGAACTGCAAAAATTTTCGGTGAAGAGGTGAAACTATTTTTTTACTTATTTAGAAAACCAATTATTTTTGTTCGACAAACACTTGGTATCTAAATGATTACTCCATCAATAAGACAAGACCTTCAACTTTTACCAGGAACTCCTATGGAGGACGGTTCTCCATCATGGCTGATTTATGATAATTTAAGAAACAAATATTTTACATTAGGTTTAAATGCTTTTCGAATACTGAGACATTGGATTGCAGGAGTAGACTCAAAACAGTTTATTGAAAAAGTAGAAGCTAAGGGGGTTTCTATCGAGGAGGAGGAGTTAGATGATTTTATAAATTTTTTAAAGGTTAATAGTTTAATAACTCACTCAAGTTCAGAAGATGTTAAACTATTACTAGCTCAACATCAGGCTAAAAAAAAGCATTGGTTTTTAAATTTAATTCATAATTATCTTTTTTTTAAAATACCTTTGATTAAGCCAGATCCTTTTTTAGATAGAACAATAAATATAGCTAAGCTTTTTGGAAAAAAACTTTTTAGATCAATAATTTATTTTTTTGGTATTATTGGAATTTATTTTGTTATTCAAAGCTGGGATGAATTTTTAAATACTTTTTTGTATTTTTTCAATTTTAATGGACTAATTTTTTACGCAATTGCATTAGTAGGTGTAAAAGCAATTCATGAATTAGGCCATGCTTACACGGCTAAGAATTTTGGATGTAATGTCAATTCAATGGGAATTGCGTTTTTAGTCTTTTTTCCTTTTTTATACACTGATAATACTAATGCTTGGAGACTTAGAGATCATAAGAAAAGACTGACAATAAATTTTGCTGGAATCTCGACAGAGCTACATTTAGCCTTGCTGGCTACTTTTGTATGGGGAGTATCTGATCCAGGAATTTTGAAAAGTGCAGCTTTTTTCGTTGCAACAACAGGATGGATTTCATCACTTCTCATTAATATCAGCCCATTCATGAGGTTTGATGGATATTACGTATTTGCTGATTTTATAAAAATAGATAACCTCCAGCCCCGAGCATTTGCTATTGCAAAATGGAAATTGCGAAATTGGTTGTTTGGATTGAGTCTTAGCCCTCCTGAGTATATGAGCCAACAACGCCAAAATTTAATTACTATTTATGCCTGGTCGACTTGGATATACAGGTTCTTCTTATTTATCGGAATAGCTTTATTGGTTTATTTTTTTGCATTCAAAATTTTAGGAATATTTCTTTTTGTAGTAGAAATTATTTGGTTTATAGCATTACCTATTTTAAAGGAGTTAAGAGAATGGTGGAAACTTCGCTCTAGTTTTTTTTTAAATATTCGTGTAATTAGAACAATTTTAATTTTAGGAGCCTTATCATTTATTTTATTCTACCCTTGGAAAAATACACAGTCCATTCCTGCAATTTATCAATCAGAAGAGTACATTACAATTTACCCAACAATAAATTCACAAGTTTCAGATATATACATTAAAGAAAATCAATCTGTACATTTAGGAGCAGACTTAATAAAACTAAATTCGCCATCACTTAATTCAGATATACAAAAACTTCTTGAAGAAAAAAAATTAATTTCAATTCAAATAAACAATGCTTTAGAGGGTGATCAAAATAAATCAGATTTAATGATAATGAAAAGTGAAGAAAAAAAAATCATAACTAATATTAATAATTTAGAAAAAATTAAATCATCGTTAAATATTACTGCACCATTTAAAGGAGAGATTGTAAGTTTAATTGAATTAAAAAAAAATCAATGGCTAAATAAAGATGATCCAATTATGTCAATTGTAAATAAAGAGTCATTTCAAGTCATAGCTTTTTTATCTGAAAATGATATTTCAAAGGTTAAAGAGTTTAAAAATAGTTTTTTTGTTCCTAATTCAATTGAAATGCCAAGGATTGATTTAGAAGTAGTGTCCATAAGCAATTCACCAGTAGACGATTTTAGTCTTTATCCTTCGGTTACCTCTATTTTTAACGGCCCTATAGCTGCAAGAGAAAAACCTGGCGGAGGAATACAATCTGAGAGATCCTATTATAAAGCAATCCTTAAATTGTCGGAAAATATAATCTTTTCCGATAAGAAAGTTTTAGGTGTTGCAAATGTAAGTATTCAGCCACAGAGTTATTTTGATAAAATGTTAAATTTAATATCTGCGACCCTAATAAGAGAAATAAGTTTTTAAGTCTAAGAATTATGATGTTTTCATTTGATAATTTTAATAGGATGAATTATGGCTAAATTTTTGAGTGTCGTGCGTTTCAAAGTTAAACCTGGTAATGAGCAATCCTTTATTGACTCAATGAAGAAGTTTTCAAATCCTGATGGAGTTATTACCCGCAAAGTTATAAAAACAGGTGAGCGATCCTATTGCAGCGTTGTTGAGTGGGTTGACGAAAATAGTCTTGCCAATGCTCGCCAACAAATGATCGCATATCTTGACACTATAAGAGATATTTTAGAGGAGCTTAGTTCAGAATTGGGAGTAACTGATCCAGTCTCCGGTCCAGTAATTGTTGATGAGCAAGGAAATGTCGTAACACCTGGGTCAAGTATTTCAGGAAAAATAAAAACTTAATTTTAATTTGACCTTGGGTCCTCAAGACCAGCATGACGATAAGCTGATGTTACAGTATTTCTCAGCAGACATGCTATAGTCATCGGCCCAACACCACCTGGTACAGGAGTAATCTTTGAGGCTTTCGTGGAGGCACTTTCAAAGTCTACGTCACCAACTATCTTACTTCCTTCACTTCCATCTTCTTTTGTAATAGCTATTCTGTTTATGCCAACATCAATAACGACCACACCATCCTTTAACCATTTTGAGTCAATCATCTCAGCCCTTCCTATAGCTGCAACAATAATATCTGCTTGTGAGCAAACTTTTTCAATTTCTTTGGTTTTGGAATGCACCACCGTAACGGTACACGACTCTTCGATTAAAAGTTGTGCCATAGGTTTACCCACTATATTTGATCTACCAATCACAACAGCACTCTTACCTTTTAAATCTTCTACATGATCTTTTAAAAGTAAAAGAGAACCTAAAGGCGTGCATGGAATAAAAGCTTTTTTCAACATATCACCCCCAATAGAAAGTCTTCCTGCATTTATAGCATGAAAGCCATCAACATCCTTTTCTACAACAATAGCATCAATTACTTTTCTCTCATCAATTTGCTTAGGTAAAGGTAATTGTACTAAAATACCATGAACGGAGTCATCATTGTTTAGCTCATCAATCAATTTCAATAATGTTTCTTGATCTGTACTCGCTTCTAATTTGAAATCTTTAGTTTTAATATTACATTCTGCAGCCATTTTTGTCTTTTGACCCACATAAACCTTACTAGCTGGATTTTCTCCTACTAGTACCACTGCTAGACAGGGGTCTACTTGTTTTTGAGAGATTAATTTATCTGAGTCCTCTTTTACCTCAGCTCTAATTTTTGCTGCAAAAGCTTTTCCATCAATTATATCTGCCATTTTTTTATTCTCCTTATCATTATCCTCTTGGCCAATACTCAATCAGTAAATCTTTAAGCAAGTATATTATTAGTATTAAAAGTACTGGTGAAATATCTAAGCCACCTAAGTTTGGTAAATATCTTCTTATATAATTTAAGGGAGGGTCAGTAAGTTTTTTAAAACTTTCAAAAACTCGCCACAAAAAAATATTTTGACTATTTAATATGTTAAAGTGAAACAACCAAGATACGACTACATAAAAAAACACAATAAGTGTGTAAAAGTCTAATAGTCTTACCAAGAAAAGTAGTAATGAATTCACTGTGATAAATTATAAAAAATTATTATTCGCGTCTATTAAATAAGAAATTCCTACAACGTTCTGACTGGGGATTTGTGAAAACTGTGTCAGGATGTCCTTCCTCCTCCACAAGACCATCGTGAAGAAAAATTACATTATTTGAAACTTTTCGAGCAAACTCCATCTCATGAGTTACAACTAACATTGTTTTTCCCTGTTCAGCTAAATTACGAATAACAGACAAGACTTCGTCAACTAATTCTGGATCAAGAGATGATGTCGGTTCATCGAATAATAATATTTCTGGAGAAATAGCAAGCGCTCTAGCTATCGCAGCCCTTTGTTGCTGCCCTCCCGATAGATGAGAAGGATACTCTTTTGCCTTGTCCTCAATTCCTACTTTTTTTAAAAGTATCATTGCCTGTTCTTCAGCAACTCCTTTATCTATTCCTAATACATTTACAGGAGCCTCTGTTATATTATCTAGGATATTCATGTGCGACCAAAGATTGAAACTTTGAAAAACCATACCCAATTTTTTTCTAATTAAAGTAATTTTTGATTGTAAATTTTTACTAGGTTTTTTTAAATTCTCATCACTACAGTTGATAATTTCACCACAAACATTTACGGTACCACTATCGGGTGTTTCAAGAAAATTTACACAACGAAGCATAGTACTCTTTCCTGATCCAGAACTTCCAATAATACTTACGACATCTCCTTTATTGGCAATAAGATTAATGCCTTTTAAAACTTTATTGTCACCAAATTTTTTCTCTAACTGATTTAGCTCAAGTATTTTCATTTTTAGTAATATTTCATTTTTTTGATTTCAAAGATATTGCTAAAAAGATTAAATCTAAAAGTTAATTTATTAATTTACATCAAATTTACAAAAATCAGATTTATTAATTCTAAAAACCTAGTCAATTCAATGTTTTTAGAAAATAATTTAGATTTTATGAATATTTAGTTTGTGTTAGGATAAATTAATGGATGAGAATAATACTGATATGGATGAAAATAGCACCGAGTCAGTTGGTGATGAAATTCAATCTACCCCAATAGATAATGATGCTAAAGCTGTTAACATAGGTTCTGGCGTTAGAGTTGATGGTCGAATAGAGGGAGCAGAAACATCTGACATTTCTGGAACTCTTACGGGAACTCTGAAGTCTTCAAATATTAACATTAATAGCAAAGGTGCTTTTAGTGGAGACATGTCAGGTCATGAGATAACTATCTCTGGGAGTGTAGATGGTGAGATAAATTCAGAGGATTATTTGATCGTAAATAACTCTGCAAATATTAAAGGAGTAATTGAATATACTTCATTACAAGTAAGTTATGGTGCAAGAATTCAGGGTACTTTAAGACATAGAGGTAGCGTCCAATCCTATTCATCTGTTTCTACTGATGAAGTTAAAGAAGATGAGATTAATGAAAACCATGAGGGTGATCAATAATGGCATTATTTGGATCTAGTGAAAAAAAACCTGAAGTAAAAACTGAATTTATGTTTGACACTGAGAGCACTATCAATCAATCAACTTTAGCGAAAGATATAAAAATAAATGGTTCTCTCGAGTCCACAGACTATATAGATTTTTCTGGACATTTGACTGGCACTATAAAGTCATCAACCATTAATTTAAAATCAGGTTCTTATGTTAAAGGAACTATTACTGCTGATACTATTACAATTGAGGGTGAAGTTGACGGGGACATTCAAGCTAAAGATATCTATATTAAGTCAACAGCAAAAATTAAGGGAAATATTCGATATCAAAATATTGATATTCAAAACGGTAGTATAATCAACGCAGATTTGTTCTACTCATCATAATTAATCAACTATTCTAAGCGTTTTCATAAAAAGTTTATCTATTTACTCTATTTTAGTTTATATTTTAGTGAGTATTTATTCGAAGTAATAGAGGAAGAACAAGGAGAAAATTATGAAAAAAATAATACTATCAGCATTTGCTGCGCTCTTTTTAGTTGGTTCTGCTGTCGCAGAAACAGTAAGAATGGGCACAGAAGGTGCTTATCCTCCATATAATTTTATTAACGATAATGGCGAAGTTGATGGATTCGAAAAAGATGTTGGAGACATGCTTTGTATTCGTGCAAATCTAGATTGCGTTTGGGTTATAAACGAGTGGGATTCTATCATTCCTAATTTAGTGTCTGGTAACTACGATACAATTATTGCTGGTATGTCAATAACCGCTGAGCGTGATGAGGTGATTGACTTTACACAAGATTATTTTCCACCATCTCCATCAGTATACATGGGAATGAGCGGTGCAGACATTGATGTAGATAGTGCTGTTATTGCTGCTCAAACTGCAACTATTCAGGCAGGTTATGTTGCTGAAAGTGGAGCAACTTTAGTTGAATTTGCAACAGCAGAAGAAACAATATCTGCAGTGCAAAATGGTGAAGCCGACGCTGTATTAGCAGACGGTGATTACCTCGCATCTATTATTGCAGAGTCAAACGGTGAATTTGCAAATATTGGTGAGGTTTCAATCGGCGGTGGTGTTGGAATGGGTATCCGTGAATCTGATACAGAGTTAAAAGCAAAAATGAATGCAGCTATTAGCTCCATGAAAGACGATGGATCACTAAATGCACTCATTAAAAAGTGGTTTGGTTTTGAAGCCGCAACTTTTTAAAATTATTTAATTTAAATTACTAAACAAGAGGACGGGATATCTGTCCTCTTTCTTTTCTATATAATATTTATTCAATAAATATTGAAACATAATATAAAATCCATTTTACAATGATTATAGTTGGGGCAGGAATTGTAGGAGCATCTTTTGCCTATCATGCCTATCAAAATGGTGTCGATAAGATAACTGTTTTATCATCCCATTTACCAGGTGACAAAAATCAAGCTACTTCAAATACCTGGGGCTGGGTTAACGGATATGCAAGTAATGATAAAAGCTATGCTACTTTTCGTTTGGCTAATTTGAATTACTGGCCAAAACTAATAAATCATATTTCAAAATTAAATAATTCTTCAAAAGGTGCATTTATTTGGGATCAAGAAGAGAAAGAACTTCAAAAAACATTAAAGCAGCATCAAAGTTGGGGGCAATCGGTAAAAATATCAACTAAATCTGAACTAAAAGAACACTTACCTAATCTAATAAATATTCCAACTATGGCAGGCTTTGGTGTCGATGACTTGGCCATTGATGGTGTTAGAGTAACAAAAGAACTCTTCAAAGCTAGTGTATCAAAAATAATAAAAACTAACGTAAAAGAGATAGTATGTGAGAGCAACAATGTTATTGGTGTCAAAACCGATGATGAAATTATTAATGATGATGAGGTAATTATAACTGCAGGACTTGGCGTTCCTGAATTATTATCAACAATTAATATTTCGTTTGAAATGACTTCAAGTTTAGGTTTATTAGTTTATACAAAACCATTGCCCTCATTATTGAAATATCCGATTACGGGTTTTGACTTTCATGCAAGACAAGATGAAAAAGGAAGATTAATAATAGGTGGAAAATTTGATGATGACCTGAGCCAAGAGAAAAATATTAACGATACTGCTGAAAAACTTATCCAAGACATGGCAACTAGGCTTAACTATAATGGAAATATGATTTTAGATCACTTTACACTTGGCAAACGACCATTACCAGTTGATGGAAGGCCAAAAATCGGACGTCTTATAAATCAAAAAGGTGAAAAATTAAATGGTATTTATTTAGCAGTTATGCATTCAGGTATTACTAATGCACCTTTGGCTGGTAAGTTTGGGATAGATGAGGTTTTAACGGGAGAAAGAAATAGTTTAATTCAAGATTTTTTTCCTCAAAAATCATTTACACAAAAGGAATTTCAAAATGTTTAATTATTGTGTAGACCCTAAAACCATAGAAGGATTAATGTGGCTATCATGTTATGTCACTACAGCAAAACATATGTCATTTTATTTTTCCTTTGTAGTTGTTATGGGTTTGCTTTCTTTGGCTGCTCCATTGGCAATGGCATTTGGTTTTGCAGGCGCTACTGCTTCAAGATCCTCATTTAAAATTATTCGCTCTGTAGGGAAAGGGTATCTTGCCATGATAAGAGGTATTCCAGATATAGTTTTCTTTTTATTTATTCCAATAGCACTTGATCAAGCATTTGAATATTTACGTCATAAAGTTTTATGTTCTGATGTTACTGAACCAATTAGGCAAGGTAATGATTTTGTCGTTTGTGCAGCTGCAAAACTTCCTTTAAATACAGCTGGCGAGTGGGTTCATGATATTTATGGATTTTCACTAGCTCTACTAGCTTTTGGCTTTGTTTTTGGAGCTTTTGCTGGCAACGTTTTGTCTGGTGCTATGGCAGCAGTCCCAAAATCTCAAATAGAAACAGGAGAGGCTTACGGTTTTTCTCAAAGTCAAATCTTTAGAAGAATTCTGATACCTCAAATGTGGATTTATGCGCTACCAGGTCTATCCAATTTGTGGATGATTTTAATTAAAGCAACCCCTCTTCTATTTCTTCTTGGCATTGAGGATATAGTCTACTGGGCTAAAGAGTTAGGTGGGATTAAAACGGGTGTGTATGAGTATCCTCATCCCGATTGGCGAGCCTGGTATTTTGGAGTGTTAATGATTTTTTATTTATCATTAACTTACTTATCCCAATCTGTATTAGACAAAATATCAGCTCGACTCTCCCAAGGACAAGCCACTATGGCAGGTAAGGCTGGCTGATGTCGAGTTGTTTCAAAACACTATCTGATTACGGCCTTAGATCTTTAGGCTACGGAGAGCGACTTTTACCAAAGGCTGACATAACACTTTGTGAGCAATTTGTACTAATTGGTTCGGGAATGATTTGGAACATATATTTTGCTGTTTTGGCATTACTCCTCGGATTTTTCTTTGCAACAGTTCTGGCTTTAGGTAAAAATTCACATCTATCTCTATTTAGCGCTCCTTGTAGATTATTTATTTTTATTTTTAGAGGCTCTCCTTTATTTATTCAATTTTTCTTTGCATATGATTTATTTGTTCTTTTACCAAGATTAGGATTTGATATTGATCTAGGATTTCTTGTTGTTACAGTCGAAACACGTTGGCTTACCAAAGCTTGGCTAGGAGCTTTAATTGTTTTATTTTTTAATACATCAGCTTACGCAGGAGAGATTTTTTATGGAGCGTTGCGTGCCGTCCCAAGTCAAGATTTAGAATCCGCAGATGCATTTGGCTTTACAGGATTTAAAAAATTTAGACGTATTATTTATCCAACCATGCTTCGCTTAGCATGGCCCTCATACACAAATGAAGCGATTTTTATGTTTCATGCAACAACATTGGTATTTTTTACTGGTTTTCCAGCGTGGCAACAAAAAGGGGATGCGATTTATTATGCCAGTTATTTCGCTGATAAAACTTTTAACCCTTTTGTTCCTTATCCAATTGTTGGTTTCTACTTTATATTATTAACATTACTAATAATTGGTTTGTTTGGTTTTATTAATAGAAGATTGAATAAACATTTACCAACTAACGAGAGAAAAAGATTGAGGTTTAATAAATACAATTTGATTAGATAAGCTGCTAAATTGACTTATCTTATAATTTTCTAAAAAATCTAATTTTATTTCTAATAAATATAAAAATAATTATTAGTACAATCAATGGTGTTCCCCAAAGTAGAATATGATTTTTAGGGGGATTAAAAGATATCTCTTCACCATAAATTTTGATTAGTTCTTGATTAATTTCTTCAATAGACATTCCAGAGCTATATTTTTTTTGGATTTGCTCTTTTAAATTTATTGCAAATTCCGTATCAGACTCTTGAATGCTCTGACCCTCACAAACTAGACATCTGACTGTTTTGTAATAATCACTTAGTTCATTTACACCTGCAAAACTCTCTGCAGACACAAATATTAATAAAAGTATTAAAATTAATTTATAAATAATTTTCGACATCTTCATAAAATAAAGGACCTTGTATTTTTTTTTGAATTATTTTATTAAATATAAAAAATGTCTCTGGAACACCTATTAAGCCCATCTCATAAGCGATGGTACCATCATCTCTTAAAATATATTCAAAAGGATTTCCATGTTCATTAATCCACTCTTTAAAATTCTCCTCATCATCTCGAAAATTAATACCAATAATTTTTATATCTTTTTTTTTCATTTCCATTAACAAAGGGTGCTCTGCTAAGCATGGCTTACACCAGGAGGCAAAAAAATTAATGATATAAAAGTCACCCATAGTATTTTCATTAATTAATTTATTGTTATAAAAGTCAGGTGTTTCAAATATTAAACTCGATACCTCATCTTTTGAATTATTTTTGGTAGTTGATTGACTGAAGTAAAATAGAACACTAAAAACTAACACCACAAAGCCTACTAAAGGTAACAATAAATGCTTCTTCATCGTTTTTTAATAACTGATAAAAATATTGAAAAAACTAACATAATTGCACTCAACCATAACAAATTAATAAATGGCTTATATACTAAATTGATCCCTACCTTATTGCTCTCAATTGTTGATATTGTTGCATAATATTGACTAAAAAGGTTATTAGTAGTGCTAACCTCATTTGTGATTTGCCCCGAGGGCTGGTAGATATTTTTTGAAGGTGAGAGCTCTTTTTCTTTTTGTCCATCAGAAATTAATAAGTCTACTGATATTTTTTTATAATTTTGGAAGATTTCATCTTTTATATTTTTAATTATAGCGGTTTTATTATTTTGTAGTTTTATTTCATTTGAGGTTTCTTTTTCAAATATTAGATTTTCTTCATAGTCAAATTGTTCTGTACACACTGCCGCAATTATAAAAAAACCAATACTTAAGTGAGCTAGCCATTGAGAATAAAAACTTATATTTTTTTTAAAATTAGTTTTTAAAACTAAAATGCTTTTTAAAAATAATGGACTTGTAATAAAAACACTAAGCGCAAAATAAAAATTATTAGAAAAATAATAAGATAGCAACGAAATTAATAATGAAAAAATTATTATAAATGGTATTTGTTTATCTTTTTTTTCATGCTTCCCCCAATTAATTTGTGGTGCAAATGCCATGAATAAAATTAATGGTGCTAACAACATATTAAACGCAAAATTATAATATGGTGCACCTACTGAAACTGGTGTTTTAAGAATCATTTCACTAAATAATGGATAAACTGTTCCTATAAATACAACTAGTGCAGAACAAATAAAAAATATATTATTTAATAAAAGAAAACTCTCCCTGCTAAGTAAATTAAATGAGTCCTCATTAAAATTAGAAATACTTTTGATATTTAATCGTACTGTTACAGCTAGCAAATATGTAATTATTATAATCAAAAATAATCCTCTAAGTGGATCTGTTGCAAAACTATGAACAGATACAATCAAATTTGAACGAACTAAGAATGTTCCAAATACTGACGCAATAAAACAGTAAAGCCCTAAATTCAAGCTCCATAATTTTAGTTGATTACTTTTTATAGAAACTTGTAGGGAATGTATTAACGCAGTATTTAGCAGCCATGGAATTAATGAGATATTTTCTACTGGATCCCAGAACCACCAACCTCCCCATCCGAGTTCTGAATAGGCCCAATAAGATCCTAAAACTATTCCTCCTGTTAAAAAAAACCATGAAATCTTTGACCAAATTAACATTTCTTTGAATAATTTTTCTGAAAAATTTTTATTCACTAGCATATGTGCAGATATCACAAAAGGAATAATTAAACCAATATATCCAAGGAATAATGTTGGTGGGTGAATGACAAATAGAAAATGCTGTAAAATTGGATTCAAACCCAAACCTAAAATATTTTCATTTGCCTCGACATAGGTAAAAGGATTTGAACTGATTAACACATACAGAATAAATAAAGAAGATATAAATATTATGTTTTTATGTATCTCTACAGTTTGATTTTTGTTTAAAAAAAAAACTCCAAATAAATTTATTAAAAAAATCCATAATAAAATTGAACCTTCATGACTACCCCAAGCAGATGTCAACTTATAAAAAATTGGATCGTTAATATAAGAATTCTCAACGACGTTTAACAAAGTGAGATCTGAAATTGAAAATGCATATACTAAAAGACTAAAGGGAATTAGGTTTATAAAATAAATTAACCTTAAAGATACAGTGGTTGAGGGAATTATTTTTGTTAAGTAGTTTATATAGAATAATATAGTAACTATTAACGAAATATAAATAATGCTATTACCTAAAATAGATATCAATTAATCCCCTCTCCATTTTCCTTCTTTCTTAAGCTTATCTACTGCGCTTTGGGGCATGTAATTTTCATCGTGTTTTGCTAAAACTATTTCTGCAATAAAAATGTTATCGATAAATTTTCCCTCAACAATAATCCCCTTATCTTCCTCCACTAAGTTTGGAAGAGTTTTTGAAAATATAACATTTACTGAATTTTTATTTTGATCAATTACTTCAAAAATCCAATTTCCATCAGTAAATTTTAAACTATTTGCTTTAACAAGTCCCCCTACTCTTAAATATTTATTTTCTATATCATTCATATTTTTTAGATCACTTGGTTCAACAAAATATGCGATTTGATCTTTTAGAGAATAGCTTATTAAAAATATGGAGGTTGAAAAGCAAAAGAGTATGATTAATAAAAAAATAAATCTTTTTTTAATCTGATTATTTAATTTGATTATGCGCACTAATCTTATTAAAGACTTTTTTCTTCAGTAGCATAATTATAATCGTTGTCACAGCACAGACGACTCCAAAAAATCCATAGCAAATTAGAACAAATTCTAAACTAGTCATTTAATAGCCTGTATCTCTCTATTTTCCTTTTTTCTGTAATAATATAAAAAATGTTAGAAAACCAAAATATTGAAAGCATCAAAATGCCAAAAAAACTTACAAGTAATGTAATTAAATAATCATTAGTCATACTAGGCCCACCTATTTTTAAAACACTACTTCCCTGATGAAGAGTCGTCCACCAATCAACTGAAAATTTAACAATTGGTAAATTCACTAACCCTATTATTGCTAAAATTGATGCTGCAAAATCTGCTTTTTGGAAGTGTTCAAACGAATATAAAAGAAGAATATGCCCCAAGTAAATGAATGCTAAAATTAACATTGAAGTCAACCTCGCATCCCATACCCAATACGCTCCCCATGTCAAATTTCCCCATATTGAGCCAGTAACTAAAACAATAATGCTCATTATTAACCCTATTGGAGATAAGGATCTGGCAACTGTAAATGCGGTTGGGGATTTAAATATTAAGCCAATGATACTACTAACACCCATTACTAGAAAAATTGCCAATGACAACCAAGCTGTGGGCACATGAATAAACATAATTTTGAATGAGATACCCTGATAATAATCGTTTTCTAAAAAAATAATTAGAAAAATAGAAACACTTAATAATAAAATTGATAATAAAAAAACATATTTAGATAAAGTGTTTAAAAATTTAGATAGAATATTTGGAGTTATTGCAAACATTATACAGATAACTTTTTAAGAGCAAAACTAGTAAGCAAAGGTGAAAAAGCTAAATTTAATAAAAAATAAGCTACAAAAAATAAATACATCTTACCTGCATTAAAATCAATTAAATCAGTTATTGCCATTGAAAATATTAGAATAGGGACAAAAAGAGGCAACGTTAAAATGCTTGTGATAGAGAGTCTATTATTTTTAGATATGGTTATTGATGCAGTCATTGATGCAATAAAAATAATACTTAAAAGAGAGAGTGACAGAAGAATATTTATTTTAAATAAATATGATAAATCGATATTTAAAATTATCAAAATAAGTGGCGAAAAAATAAAGAAAAAAATAATCATATTAAAGTAGATCATCATATTTTTAACAAAAACAATTATCTCTAAAGAAAAAGGAGAGAGTATGTACTGATGTACTTTCGCCTCATCAAAATCCATGCTGTAAATTTTTTCAACTTTAAATAATGAAATAAAAAAGATCATCACGTATAGAAAAGATAATGGAGCATGCATGCCAATTGATTCATATTTTAATGATAAAGAGAAAATTGCACATGATATAATTAATAAGCAGTAAAGGACAAAACTAAAGACACTTCCTTTAAGCATAAGTTGAAATTCACTTGAAATTAATTTAAAAAAATTTTTTATCATGCTAAAGTTAGCGTTTTATAATTATTTAAATTAACATCTTGATGACTTGTTAAGATAATTATTCCTTTATTTTCCAACTTTTTTTTTAATAAGCTGTGTACATTTATGATTGATTTATTATCAAGTCCATTGAAAGGATCATCAAGTATCCAAATTGGTTTATTAACTAACATAAGTAGAAGTAGTTGAAGTTTCTTTTTTTGACCAAATGAAAGTTGATAAAATTTTTTATCAAGATTTAAATCTTGAAAAAAAAAATTTACACTTTTATCTTTCACAGACTTATCAAATTTTACATTATGTATTGAAAGCCAGTATTCAATATTTTGGTTTAAAGTCAGAGAGTCAAAAGCAAAGTTAGTTTCACCGATATATAAAAAATATTGAGAAGCAATATGATTATCAATTTCTGAACCATTGTAGTTAATTCTACCCTCAAGTGGATCAGTAAAATTTAGTATGTTAGATAATAGAGTTGTCTTACCCGCACCATTTGCACCTTTAATTAGTAACAATTCTCCTTGAGATAATGAAAAATTAATATTCTTATAAATTAGTGAATTTCCCCTAGCAAAAGATAAGTTATTTATTTCAATCATAAAAAAAGCGGGTGATTATAACCCGCTTTTGATGTTTTAAATATTTAAAACTCAGAAAATTATCTTCTTTTTCTAGAAGCTTTTCTTTTCTTAGGAGCTGCTTTCTTTTTTGCAGCTTTCCTTTTCTTAGGAGCTGCTTTTTTCTTGGCAGCTTTTTTCTTCTTTGGTGCTGCTTTTTTCTTCTTAGGAGCTGCTTTCTTTTTTGCAGCTTTCCTTTTCTTAGGAGCTGCCTTTTTCTTTGCAGCTTTTCTCTTTTTAGCCATTATAGCCTCCTTACTTTTTACACTTACTAGTAAGTATAAAACGAATATCTAGTGATATTCATTTTCATAAAAAAAACTTAAGAAAGTATTTAATTAAGTCAACATTTTATTTATGGTAACTTCTTTTCATTGAATGAATCAAATTGAAATAATTTTAGGCCCAACTAACACTGGAAAAACATTTTATGCTTTTGAACAAATGTTTTCCTTTAAAAACGGTGTTTTTGGTTTCCCTTTAAGGCTTTTAGCAAGAGAAAATTATGATAAAGCATGCAAACTTTACCCCGTAAATCAAATTGCATTAATTACTGGCGAAGAAAAAATAATTCCCTCTGAAGCAAAATATTTTTTTTGTACTGTCGAATCAATGCCAGATGATTTTTTTGAATTTGTTTGTGTTGATGAGATTCAATTAGCTTCCGACTATGATAGAGGACATATTTTTACTCAAAGACTTTTATACTCTCGTGGAGAACAAAAAACAATCTTCTTAGGATCTCCAACAATGGAAGAGATTATTCGAGAATTAATACCTGAAGCAAAAATTATTTTTAAAAATAGATTTTCCGAATTAAATTTTGTTGGTCATAAAAAAATTCAAAACATTAAGCCACGATCAGCAATTATTGCCTTTAATTTAATCGGACTCTATGAAATTGCCGAACAAATAAGAACCTTAAAAGGAGGGGTGGCTCTTGTAGCTGGTGCCCTTAGCCCTAAAACAAGAAACTCACAAGTTAAATTATATGAGGACGGCGAGGTTGATTATATTGTAGCTACCGATGCCATAGGAATGGGATTAAATTTGGATATCAACCAAGTATATTTTTCAGGTCTTGAAAAATTTGATGGGAAATATGTGCGACCTTTAAATGATATGGAAATTGGTCAAATAGCTGGAAGAGCAGGACGTTACACAAAATCAGGATATTTTGGATCTACGCTTGGAGCTAAATTTACAAATCTAGATTCTGTTGAAAATGTTCAAGCAAATAAATTTGAGTCCATAAAAAAAATATTTTGGAGAAACCATCTTTTATCATTTAGATCAGAATACGAATTATTAATTTCTTTAAAAAAAAAACCAGACAATCATCGACTAATATTAAAAAAAGATGCTGAGGATCAAAAATTTTTATTAAGGTTTTTTAAAGACAACAAGGCAAGTTTTGAATTTGATAACCCAGAAATTTTAAAACAATTATGGAATGTATGTCGTATCCCAGATTATCAAAATATTTCCGATGAAAAGCATATTGAACTATTAACTAAAATTTTTGATGAACTTATAAATAATCAGTGGGTGTTTAGTGATAAATTTTTAGAAAAAGAAATTTCTTTCTTACAAAATTACAACGGTAGTATTGATGATCTTATTTATAACTTAAATGAAACAAGAACTTGGTTATACATTACTAACCAAAAACACTGGATTAGTAACTCTTTTTGGGTTGAAACTGTTAAAAATATCGAAAACAAACTATCTGAGGAGATACACCTTAGCTTGATGCAAAAATTTGTTGATAAAAATAAAAGTGAAATGATTCAAAATTTAAATATAAGTAAAAAAAATATTTCTTTAACTGATAATAGATATGTTAAGATAAAAGATGAAAATATAGGAGTTATAATTGGTTTTAAAATAATTTTTTATGAGAAATTTAAGGATATTTTAAATAACAACTACCAAATACTAATCAAAGAACAAATTTTTCCGCATATGTCTTTTAATGTAGATACTTTTATTGCTGCTCCCAATGATAGTTTATTTATTAATTCAAAAATTGATAAAAACGGAAATTTCCAAAATTTATTTCTTCAATGGGGCGATGCAAATGTTGCGATTTTTAAAAAAGGCAATGATCTCATTCACCCTATATTAGAACCAATTATTGATGATCAATTGGTATCCTCAGATAATATTAAAAAAATACGGGAGAAAATTCAAAAATGGTTTGATGAGAATTATCTGACAAAATTGGATTTATCAGATCAACTAAAGAAATTTAACTCAAAACCAGAGGAAAGAAGTTTTATTTTCAAGATTATCGAAAGTAACTACAATTTGTATCAATCAAATATATTAGATGAATTTAAGCTTATTGATGAATTGCAAAGAAAAGAGATTCATTCCCTAAATTTCAGATTGGGGAAGAATGTAATATTTAATTCTGAATTAATTAGGCCTGAATATATGAAACTAAAGTTTTACCTTTGGAATATTTATCATAATGAAAATTTTAATATTAATGAATATATCCCAAAAGATGGTAATGCCACTCTTAATATCCAAGACAAATTAAATGAAGACCTGACAACCTTTTTAGGTTTTATTTCCCAGGATAGTTTACTAATTAGGTTAGATATTTTTAATGAATTTGAAAAATTACTATTTAAAAGAGAAAACAGAGGACCTTTTTCTTTACCAATGGACTTATCTAATCTTTTAGGAATAAAAAAAGATAAATTAATCAGCATTTTAAAAAATCGATCATTAATTGTACAAGGGATAGCCGAAAATGATTTAGTTATTTCTAAAAAAATTAAACTAAATAAAACATTTGAAGTAAAACAAAATAAAAGTAAAAAATTCTTGAAAAAGCCATCAAAAAAAGTAAAAAATTCAACACCAAATAAACTTTTTAATAATCCATTTGACCAACTAAAAAATATAAATGTTAAGTAAATTTTTCCGATCATTTAATGAAAAAAAAGACAATAATGAGGATCATTCTTTTGACTCAGATTTATACAATCTAATTTATGAAATTATTATTGCAGACCATGAAATTACGGAACAGGAGATTAACTTAGCCGCAGAATTAGTCGAATATTATTTTAAAATACCTACTTTAAGTAACATAGAACAATTTAACAAATTAGCTAATCAACAACATTTTAATACCGACTTATCTCAGTTCTCGTTCAGACTCAAAACATCACTAAGTTATGAGCAAAGAATGGATATAATCTTAATATGTTGGCAGGTATTAATGGTTGATGGCAATGAGGACAAATTAGAGGTTTCTACAGCAAGAAAAATATCAACTTTACTTGGCCTTGAAGATAAAGATTTTATATTAATAAGAAATAGAGTAAAAGACAGCTTATGACTTACCTTGTAAATGATAAGTGTATCAAATGTAAATATATGGATTGTGTTGAAGTTTGTCCTGTTGATTGTTTTTATGAAGGTGAAAATATGCTTGTAATTAACCCGGATGAATGTATTGACTGTGGGGTCTGTGAACCAGAATGCCCTGTCGAAGCAATAATTCCAGATAACTTAGATGATGGTACTAAGTGGTTAGACGTAAATGAAAAGTATTCACAAGTTTGGCCGAATATTTCAACAAAAAAAGATGCCCCTGTAGACGCAAAAAAGTGGGAAGGTGTGCAAGATAAATTTGAAAATCATTTTAGTGAAAAAGGAGCTGATTAATGCCAGTAAAAAAGAAACCTTCGTCAAAAAAAGTATTAAAAAAAAATGAAAAATCCAAGGTAATTAAAAAAAAACACTCTGTAAAAAAAATCTCTAAGAAAAAAATAGTTAAAAAAGTTACAAAAAAAGTAGTCAAAAAAGTTGTAAAAAAAGTAGTTAAAAAAGCTGTTAAAAAAATAGCTACACCAAAAGCACCAAAGATAAAAAAAATAACTGCCCCGCAAGATTTTAAATCGGGAGAAAATGTTGTTTATCCTACTCATGGTGTGGGGAGAATACTCACTATTGAAAAGTTCCAATATGATTTAGTAGAGGAACAACTATATGTAATACAGTTTTTCCAAGACAAACTAACTATTAGAGTTCCATTTGCTAAAGCAAAATTAATTGGACTAAGAAATATTACTAGTAAACCATCTATGACAAGAACACTTTCAGTATTAAAGCAAAAACCTAAAATTAAAAAGGCTATGTGGAGTAGACGCGCGCAAGAGTATGATCAAAAGATAAATTCTGGTGATATTAAACTTCTTTCTGAGGTTGTTCGTGACTTATTTAGGAAAGATGATCAAACGGAGCAATCGTATAGTGAGCGTCAGATGTTCCAAGTAGCTTTTGAGAGATATACTAGAGAATTTGCTATATCTTCAAGTTTAAAATTTGAGGATGCCTCAACAAAAATCTTAGAAATTTTAAATAAAAGATAAATTAATTAGTCTCTTCTTCGATTTTATCAGTTGGAATATCAATGCTGATATCTTCAGCTAAGTTATCGTTATCTTCAGATTGAGTCTCAGTATCTTCTGTTTCTTCAATTAGATCTTTTAATTCATCGTTTTCTTTGTCAGTTTTAGTAGTTGTTGCAACGCTTACTCCCGCTTTTCTTCCTCTTTTAGGTTTTGCTATATTTACAGCTTCAATGGATTTACCACACTCTGGACAATTTATTACGTCTTGATAAAAATCATAATATTTTACGCTACCACATGGACATGTTCTTTTGTGACCTAAATCGATTTGCTCATCTTGCATTGTGGGCAGATTTATACATTATTATTGTAATTTATACAAATTTTTATTATGTTATCGCTCTAATATGGCAGTACCAAAAAGAAAAACTACACCCTCAAAGAGGAATATGAGACGCTCTCACCATAGAGCGGGCACTCAACTATTCGTTGAAGACAAAAAATCTGGGGAATTGAGAAGACCCCATCACATTGATCTTAGCACTGGCATGTACAGAGGTAAGCAAATAATAATTAAAAAATCGAAAAAAGATAAAGATGCTGAGGGTCAAGTACCTGTAAATACTGACGAAACAACAAAAACTATTGAAGCTCCCGCTTCTAAATAATTAATCTATTATTACTTTGTATATCGAATTTTCTGAAAAGTTTTGCTGATAGAGCTTTTTTTTAAGCTCACTAGTTTCTAACTTCGATAGTTTTTTTCTTAAAATATATCGTTTTAAAATATCCAGCTCTAAATCTGGATTTTCAGATACTTTTTTAGAGATATATTCCTTAATTAAGTTTTGTTCAAAACCTTTTTGATACAGTTTGTTTTTAATTTTTTTTAAAGAAAACAGTGATTGTTCATAATAATGAAACACAGTTTCAATAAATTGCCTTTCATCTATGATCTTTAAATCATCTAACTTTTGTACGATACTATCAATAAGTTCTTGTTTAGAGATATTTTCTGGGAAAATAACTTTTTGATAAGTTTTTTTATTTTTGAGTCTTTTTTCTAGAATTTCACAAATTTTTTTTTTAGTTGCAGGATATTTACCCAAGTATTTTAGTGCTTCATTATATAGGTATTCATCAGCTTTTTTTTTCATAGTTTATATTTTATGAATTATTATTATGAAGTATACAAACAAAGGCGCTTGTAGCTCAGTAGGATAGAGCACCAGATTCCTAATCTGGGGGTCGCAGGTTCGATTCCTTTACACGTAATAATTATCCTTCATTTTCTTACTGCAATGTTTGTATCTTACCATACGTCCAACACATTATGAATCATATTTGCATACATAGTGCAGTAAGCTATTTGTTTAAATTTCCATTTTAAGAATCATACAGAATCTTTTTTAAATTATGTAGGCGATTGGATTCATAACATTTTCAATATACCTCTATGATTCTTAAATGATTCCTAACATGTAGAAAATAAATAGGGTATGGTGCCGATGCGCCATGGCGGGTGTCTGTATGTATTATAGGTAGCCTCCCGCTAAAATCTCAAAAAAAGGTTGTAAACTACTTATTGTATATGTCGTTTAACTTATTCTTAATATCCCTGAATTGTCTTAGATTTTCTAAGTGAATGGCAACCATTAGAAAAAAAATAAATCCCAATAAATATGTCATTTGAAAGTACTCCCTTCTGTAAACCCAAATATAACGCAAAGTATGTACTACATATATGACTTAATAAGGTGGTCGGGTTTACACAATACATGTTGAAAAATATACAAAACATATGTGTTTGAAAGTACATGATTAGACAATTGCAAGTACTACATTATTCGGGGTCATTGAAAGTACAATGTACTTAATAGAACCGCCTTATTACCTTTACAGATTAATAGTCACATGGAGTACGTTAATAGAGCATGTTCGAAACATTAAATACAGACTGTACTTTATTGTGCGGTTAATACCGCCTTATTATCTTATAAACTTATTGGCTTATTGGCTTAGTGCCATACAGCCATATAGACCTTAACCTTAGTTTACTCCTGATCTATAAATCCCTTGCCTGTTGTATTCTGTTCCCACAAGGATACAGAATAACAGATTAAGAGATAAAGGTACGCAGGATGCTTGGTTAGCGGGGAAAAAATTAGCTAAACACTTCAGCGAACTTAGGCTTCAAATTTAGTTAAATCCTTAAAATAAGGTAACCTTTTTCGTCTCAATACCTGACTTTCAAAATTTACTTCTGCCATCGCAAATTCTTCTTCTGCCCCCAGTCTGATTACGTCTTCACCCTTTTCATTTACGATGGCACTATTTCCACAAAAATCGTGACTCTCTGATTTGCCGCAATAGTTGGCATATACCATCACTATTTGATTTTCAAAGGCCCTCGATTTAAGCATTTCATTAGAGACAAATTTAAATTCCTCTATTAAAGCTGTGGGAACAAGAATGAGCTGCGCTCCTAATCTTGCTAATTTTCTTACTATCTCAGGAAATTCAAACTCGTAACAAATAAGAGTTGAACATTTAATTTTATGTATATCAAAAATTTCAAAATTTTGACCTTTGGAAAATAATGACTGCTCCATAGGATTGGGAGCTAAAAAAGTTTTTCGATGATTATAGATTATATCATTTTGAATTCCTGTAACTAGGGCGCTGTTAAATTTTTGATTATTTTCAAATTCTGGGTAACCAATAACAAGATGACATTGATATCTTTCACTTAATTGTAAAATCTTTTGTTTAAAAAATTGAACATCTTCATTTGTATATTTGGAAACTTGTTCTTTTGATAAATAAAAACTTAAAAAAAGTTCAGGCAAAACTAGTAAATCTAAATCATTTTGTTTTAAAATAGCCTCTATCTTTGTTAATTTACTATCGATACTTGAGTAGTGATTAATATTAGGTTGAAATATTCCTATTTTCATTTTCTCATGAACTTTCAAAAATATTCATAATTTTTTATACAGTATTGATTTTGTATCCTCTTTAAAAGCCTCAAATTAATTGATAGGTTTCAAGGAAGCTTTAAAGAATATTAATATAACTCATGGATTATCTTTCTCATCAAAATTGGACATTTCCTGTGCCAATTCGTTATGGTCCTGGTCGGATAAACGAACTGCCTGAAATTTGTCAAAACAAAGGCATTAAAAAACCCTTAGTGGTTACCGATAATGGAGGCAAAAACCTCAGCGGTTAATACCGCCTTATTATCTTATAAACTTATTGGCTTATTGGCTTAGTGCCATACAGCCATATAGACCTTAACCTTAGTTTACTCCTGATCTATAAATCCCTTGCCTGTTGTATTCTGTTCCCACAAGGATACAGAATAACAGATTAAGAGATAAAGGTACTTCATGTTATGAGAAAAAATTTTTCGCCAACAGTAAAGGGAATACAAAAAAAAACATTTTTAATATTATTTGTATAGTTGTTAATTGAATCTAACAAAAAGCATTGAGTTAATTATGTTTTAAGAATTTAATACAAATTAATAAATCTTTTAGCGTTAATGATTTATCAACTTCATATTTCTTACCACGCATAATTTCCATTTCTTTATTGGTAGCCCATGCACGAGCAGATTTTTTATCTGAAAAAGTTTTAAATATTTTTACTCCACGTAATCTTACTTGTGCTTGTATTCTATTTTTTGTTTTTAAAAATGTAGCCATGTTTACCTCCTTGTGCATACATAGTGCAGTAAGGTAAAAAAATTTATTTTAAACTATGACGGATAATCGTTTATACTCAAGGTAATGCGCTTGTAGCTCAGTAGGATAGAGCACCAGATTCCTAATCTGGGGGTCGCAGGTTCGATTCCTGCCAAGCGCGCCAATAACTTTGACATATTAAAAAAAATTTCTATAAATTAATTATGGTAAAAATTTTTTTCCTATTATATCTTTTACTTTTCACATCTTTCTCAAATGCTAAGCTAATAGAAACAAAAGACCCTAAAGCTTTATGCTCCAACGGTGAACAAGCAACATTTAACTTTTTTGAGGGTAATACAAATAATTGGTTAATGTATATTCAAGGAGGGGGTGTGGCTGCGAACGAAGACCAATATAGATCAAGAAATGACGGATTGAAATCTCCTGCAGTTTCAAATGAAAGAGGTAAAACGTATATGGTAGAGGACTTTGTTAACAACAACTATAACGTCATTTACGTTCCTTATTGTAGTAATGACATACATCAAGGTACTCACATAAACAATATTGATGGAGAAAAAGTTTATTTTCACGGTCGATACATTATCGAGGATATTTTTAATCAGTATGATGAAAAGTTTAAAAAAGCAGATAAATTAATTTTTGCAGGTTATAGTGCTGGGTCCTTGGCTTTGGGTTTAAACGTCGATTTAATTAAAAGATATGAAAATCCATATATTATTGCTGATAGTTTTTGGTTAGATGCAGAGTCTTTGAATGTTCGCTTAGGATGGAATGATGGACCATGGCCTAAAATTGTTAAATTTTTATATAATGACAGGGTCGATCATTGTAAAGACTCTCATTGGGCAAATTGTTTTTCTTCAAGACCATTATTTGAAAGAAATAATTTGAATAATGTTTTTTTTATTTGGAATATAGGTGATCCGTACATAAAGGGTAATTTAGATAAAGTAAAACAATCTATTAATGAAGACTCAATTTTTTATAATGCTGGTTTTTCAATTAATGCTGAAGAGAGAAAGCTAAAGGGAAATATTGAGTGGGGGCATGTTATGACTGCTACTGATCTGTATTACAAAGATTTTGAAGGCAACTCATTACAAAAGTTAATTTGGAATTGGATAAACGGTTCTGGAAAAACTATTTATATAAACAATTAGTTTTTTTCATGCAAAAAGTCTAAAAGTTTATCCAAATATTTTTCGTCAACATTATAAGCTTTTTTGTAATGTTCAATACAATATGGTTTTGTTGGTATATTTTGACCACCACAATAGTGAAAGCCCTCTTCAAGTGGGTCGCCAATTGGCCATTGACAAGATTTAAAGTTTCCTGTGCCAACTATACTTTTCTTAAAACTAAATTTTTCTCTTCTTCGAACAGGTTCTTTTCTTACGGTATTTTGAGAGGATGAATTACTGGTTTCTCTGTACATGGTGACAGAAGAAAATTGTTGATTTTGAGTTGATTTTTTTCTGGAGTTTTGACGTCTTTCAAGGCCCAGTCTAAAAGCCTTACCAATTACGGCATTTTTAGTAAATCCAAGCTGCACGCCAATCTGGCTAGTAGCAACCCCTTCATTCCAAAGTTTTTTAAGATCTTCTACTTTTTGGTTATTCCAAGACATTTTTTATATACCTACTCTATTTAGTTCCTTATATGGGTAGTTTTATACTATATATAGTAGTAGTAATCTAGCCTAAAATGATTAAAAAAATGTGAATAAATATGAAATCTCTTAAAAATCTCAACTTTGAAAAAATCCGAAATGTAGGAGTTAGAGTCGATTTCAATGTACCTATTGATAAAAATTTTAGAATTACAGACAAAACAAGATTAGATAGATCTAAAGAGACAATCGATTATATTAAAAGTAAGCAATGTAATATTTTTCTTATTTCTCATTTTGGAAGGCCAAAAGAAAATTTTGATGAGAAGTATTCTTTCTTAAAATTAATTGATCAGTTAGAGGATATATTGGAGTTAAATTTAAATTTTATTAGTTATGATAGTTTTTTAAATAGTGGTCTTAATGAAATAGATGTTGATAAGCCAACCATAAGCCTTTTAGAGAATATAAGATTTTTTGAGGGAGAAATAAAAAATGATTTAAATTTTAGTAAGTCTATTACAGATAAATTAGATTTATATGTTAATGAGGCTTTTTCTGCCTCTCACCGATTTCACTCATCAGTTAATCAAATGGCTAAAAACATATTGTCAGCACCTGGATTTAATTTTGAAAGAGAAATTTTAGCAATAGATAATATAAAAAAATCTCCAAAGAAAAAATTAGCGATCATTGGCGGATCAAAAGTTTCAACTAAAATAAAAACACTTCTATCTTTAACATCCTCTTGCTCAGATATTTTTATTGGAGGGGCAATGGCTAATAATTTTTTTAAATACAATAATATAAATGTAGGTAATTCTTTAATTGAAGAGGGCACAGAAAATATGATTGAAATGATTTACAATTCTGCAAAATCAACAAATTGTAAAATTCATCTTCCATCAGATGTTATACTTGACTCAAATGAAAATAAATTAATAGATGAGCTTCCCACAAGTTACGATTTTAAAATTCTAGATATATCAGTCTCTTCACTCGCAGCTTTAGAAAAACTAATAGAAAACAGCGATATTGTTTTGTGGAATGGACCAATGGGAATGATCGAAGACAATAAATTTTCAAAGGGATCAGTAAATTTAGCACATCTACTTGCAAAATCTCAAGCAGATGTCGTCATAGGTGGTGGAGACACAATTTTAGCAATCAACATGGCTGAGGAAAAATTTGAAAATTTTTATTTTGTTTCGACAGCTGGCGGTGCTTTTCTTGAGGCACTCGAGAACAAAGATCTTCCTGGAATCCAAGCCCTTATGGCTGATTAATAAAATGTTTTTTTAGCAATGGAATTTGAATTATTGTAAACACAATAGTAATTCCCATTATTCCAAATACTTTAAAATTTACCCAAACATCAGTTGTTTGAGTCCGCCAAACTATTTCATTTAAAACAGCTAAAAGAATAAAAAAACTTGACCACATTTTATTCATTAATCCCCAACCCTCATCAGTCAATTTTAATGATGAGTTTAATAATAACTTTAAAACAGGTTTATTAATTAACGTACTTCCAATCAAAACTGCAGCAAAAAGAGCATTTATAATTGTTGGTTTCATTTTAAAAAATATCTCATTTTTTAGAAAAATACTTAAACCACCAAAAACAACTAAGATAATTGTACTTACTAACATCATTGTTGAAATTTTTTTTTCTTTGAAATAGATGGCTATAAGGGAAATAAATGTTGCAACTATTACAGCAGCAATACTTAAATAGAGATCTTTATCTGATTTATAATAGACTACGAAAAAAACAATTAAGGGAAAAAATTCAAAAAGTTGTTTCATTTTATAATAGTCTATCTAAATATCCTTCAAATTGAAACTCTCTTAAGTCATTCATGCCTTCGCCATATCCTTCAAATACTACAGGAATATCAAAATCATTTATTATTGTTAGAAGAGCCCCATACTTGGCATTAGAGTCTACCTTATTTAAAATAATACCATCTAAAGTGATATATTCTTGAAAACCTTCAATTATATGTTTTGATGCAAGGCCAGTATTAGCATCTAATGTCAAAAAAGTGCTTATTAAATTAAATTGATCAGATTTTTTTGAAACTATATCTGAGATTTTTTTTAGCTCAGCCATTAAGTTTTTGTTATTATGCTGTCTCCCAGAAGTATCAACAATAATAACATCACTCTCTTTCAGATTATCAATACCTTGAAAAATAACAGCAGATGGATCCTCCATATTATTACCCTTATGAATGGGCACTTCAAATTGATTTGTGAAATATTCAAGTTGATCTATTGCTGCAGCCCTAAATGTATCTGCTGCAATTACAGCAGGCTTTAAGCCATTTTTTTGAATTAAATTTATAAATTTACCTATGAATGTTGTTTTTCCCGAGCCGTTATTTCCAGCAATTATATATAAGCTTTTATTTTGAGGAGAAAAACCACCAAATTTATTTTCTTTGAATTTTGTAAGCAGTTCATCTTTAATAACTTTTTTAATATCCTCTTCTTGTGATTTATTTTCTTTTATTTTTGAAATAATTAAATCAGCAAATTTTGGTTCTACACCATTATCAAACAAAAGATCCTCTATCTCATCTAAATTTAAATTCTTTTGTAAGATTTTTTTTAAAAAAAACATTAAACCCTGATTACTTCTCCAACAGGTACACCTACTAAGGGTACTTTATGTTTGATATAATTTTGATCATATCCAATAGCTAATCCTGAATTTAATTCTTCAATAAGGATCTCCCTTGGTAATGAAAGTTTGGACTTTACTTTCTTTAAAATTAATTCACCTAGATCCCTTAAATTTTTTGCTCTTTTTTTAATAATTGGTTTAGAAACCTGAGGCATCCTTGATGCAGGAGTATTATTTTTTGGAGAAAAAGGAAATATGTGGAGGTGAGAAATTTCATTGTCTCTTAATAGTTTGTATGTATTTCCGAACATAGCATCTGTTTCTGTAGGAAATCCAGCAATAATATCTGCACCAAATGAAATATCTTTTCTAATTTTTTTACAACGCTCGACAAATTGAAATACATCTTTCGAATTATGTCTTCTTTTCATTCTTTTCAGTATCATGTCATCACCAGACTGTATACTAAGATGAAGATGTGGCATAACCCTTTGATTTTCTAGCACTTCATTAAAACTTTCATCAACTTCAACACAATCTATCGACGAGAGTCGAAGACGTTGTAATTTAGTTTTATCTAAAATATCTAAAATTAAATTGCTCATTTTATATTTGTGATCAAAATCACTTCCATAATCTGAAATATCAACACCTGTTAGAACAATTTCTTTGACACCATTTTCTACAACTCTTTCCACCTCATCAATTAAGTAAAATGGATCAAAACTCCTATTATTACCTCTACCAAAAGGAATGATACAAAACGTACACCTGTGATTGCATCCTTGCTGAATTACAAGGCTTTCTCTGATGTTAAGGTTTTTATTATCCAAAGACGGTCGGATATCTTGAGGAGAGTCGAAGATGTCTTCCTTGAAATCTACTTCGAGTTCTTCATCAAGTAAAGTTGTCCAAGTTTCTGATTTCAGTTTACTTATATTATCAATAACTTTATCGACCTCAGTCATTGAAGAATACTTATCTGGAGATATTTGAGCAGCACATCCAGTCATAACAATTTTTTTATCAGGATATTCTTTTTTAATTTTTCTAATAGTCTGTCTTACCTGCCTCTCAGTCTCATTTGTGACGGCACAAGAGTTTATAACAACCATATTTTCATTATTATTTACTAATAATTCTTCAATTTTTTTTCCTTCAAAGTTATTTAGTCGACATCCAAAATTAACAACTTTAGACATTTAAATATTAATTGACGATTGATAAACTAACTCTGCAGGGCCTTGAAGGAACACCATCTTGTCCTTGATTTCTGTTTTTAATACTGATCGTTCAGTAACCACTTCGATTTTAGAGGACACAAAGCCATTATAATTTAAAACAAAAGCAGTAGCACAAGTTCCTGAACCACATGCTAGTGTATGTCCGCCACCTCTCTCCCAAAATAATACTTTCACTTTAGATTTTTTTAATACCTCTACAAAAGTAATATTAGCTTGATCAGGAAATAATTTATTTTTTACAAGTGAAGGCCCTAACATATTTAATTTAATTAGCTTTAAATTCTTTACTAATACTACACAATGAGGGTTTCCAATATTTGCCCCCATTATTTTTATTAACCCAGGTATCTTTATTCTTTTAATTTGAATACTTTGAGAGTCCATTTTTTTTGATAAAGGAATTTTTTTCCAATCTAAAGTTACTTTCCCAACATTGATTTTGTATTCCTTTTGAGCTTTCTTACCAAAATGTAAAAATTTATGAGTTTTTATGACTGCCTTTTTAACTTTTTTTACTTCAACTAAATATTTGTAGGCACATCGCAATCCATTCCCACAATTTTTCCCAAGTGAGCCATCTGAGTTATAAAATGTAACTTGATAATATGAGCTGATTTTTTTTAATAGAATTAATTGATCGCAACCTACCCCAAAACGCCTGTCGCAAAGTCTTTTAATAACCTTTTTTGACTTTCTAATGAAATCAACGTTTTTATCCACAATAATAAAGTCATTTCCTGCTCCTTGAGCTTTCATAAAAGGTATTTTCATAGACCAGCTATAGTGATATAAATTCCTCACTAAATAAAGGAAAAATTAGTCGGCCGATGAGTATCATTCGCCGATTTTTTTTATTTTTTAAATGTTAGAAAATATAACAAATAAGATAACCGGAATTTTTCAAGGTCTCTCAAATAAAGGTGCTATCACTGAAAAGGATTTAGAGACAACTCTGCGAGAGGTTAGAGTTGCTTTGTTAGAGGCAGATGTCTCTCTTAAAGTATCTAAAGATCTTATTAAAAAAATCCAAGAAAAAGCACTTGGTCAAAAAGTAATTGAAAACGTCCAGCCAGGGCAACAAATAATTAAAATAGTAAGTGATGAATTAACAGAAATACTTGGCGTTCAAAGTAGCGAGTTAAACTTTAAAAATAAACCCTCAACTTTTTTAATGTGTGGTTTGCAGGGTGCAGGTAAAACAACATCAATTGCAAAACTTGCTCATTACTGTCAAAATTCTCTTAATAAATCTGTAGCACTTGTGTCAACAGATTTAAGAAGACCAGCCGCTATAGACCAACTTCGTATTTTATCTCAAAAAAATAATATTCAGTTTATCGAGCCAATAAATGAAAATATAAAAGATATTGTCAATAATGCACTTGAACAAAGTAAAAAACTCTTATCGGATGTTTTAATTATAGATACCTCAGGTCGAATTAGTACAGATGAGGAATTACTTTTAGAACTTAAAACAATTCATGATCTAGCAAAACCACAAGAGAATTTACTTGTTTTAGACTCAATGATGGGTCAACAAGCCCTAAGCGTTGTAGAGTCTTTTAACTCCAAAGCACCACTTACTGGATTTATATTAACAAGATTAGACGCAGACCCTAGAGGAGGAGTAGCACTTTCAGCAAAATATCAAACAGGTTTACCAATTCGTTTCTTCGGATCCGGAGAAAATATTGGAGATTTTGAAGTTTTTCACCCAGAGAGAATAGCTTCTAGAATTCTTGGTATGGGAGATGTTGTCTCATTAGTTGAAAAAGCACAAAAAGATTTTGATCAAAAAGAAATTGAAAATCTTCAATCTCAGATGATGAGTGGGAAATTCAATATGAATGATCTTTTAAAACAGTTTACTCAAATGAAAAAAATGGGCGGAATGTCTGGACTAATGTCACACATGCCAGGTGTCAGCAAAATTAAAAATATGATGGAGAGTGGAGATTTTGACGAAAAAGTTATTGATCATCAAATAGCAATTATTTGCTCAATGACAAAAGAAGAGAGAGTTGACCCTGATTTACTAAAAGCTTCAAGAAAAAGAAGAATAGCAACAGGGTCTGGTAGACAGGTACACGAGGTCAACAGGCTCTTAAAACAATTTGAGCAAACTAAAAAACTTATGAAACAAGCTCAAAAACCAGGTTTTGCAAATAAAATTAAAAGTTTATTAGGCGGAAACCAAATGCCAACGACTGAATAAATACAGAAGGGAGAAATCATGGCGACAAAAATAAGACTAGCAAGAGGAGGTTCAAAAAAAAGACCTTTCTATAGAATTGTAGTTGCAGATGAGAGAGCACCAAGAGATGGTAATTTCATTGAAAAAATAGGCAACTTCAATCCAATGGTTCCCAAGGATCACAAGGAAAGAGTAGTGCTTAGCAAAGAAAGAGCTGAACATTGGCTTAAAGTTGGAGCCCTGCCAACAGAAAGAGTTCAAAAAATTCTCTCTGAATTAGGAATGATGGAAGCTCCAAAAATAACTGAGAAAACAAAAAAGCATTTACCAAAGGCAAAGGCTCAAGAAAGAGTTAAAGCGAAAGAAGAAGCAGCATCAAAAGCTGCAGAAGATGCAAAAGCTACTGAAGAAGCAGCTAAAGCAGAGGATGAAAAACCTGCTGAGGAGGTGACTGCCACAGAAGAGCAACCGCCTGTTGAAGAAGCAGTAGCTGAAAAACCAGCTGAAGAGGTAAAGACAGAGGAGACTTCTGAGCCGGAGGAGAAGAAAGAAGAAGCTCCTGCAAAAGAAGAGCCTAAAGAGGAAGAGGGTTCAACTGAGGTTTCAGAGGATAAACCCGAAACTAAAGAGTAATTACTTGTGACTCCCTTTGAGAAGCGTTTCATACAAGTTGGTGTAATTGGCAGACCTAAAGGAACTAAGGGTCTGCTAAGGTTTCACAGTTATTTAAATGATGATCGTGATGTAAATCAATTTAAAAGATTTTATTTAGATAATGAAAAAACTATTAACTTAAAACTAGTATCTTTTGATAAAAAAAGCCCACTTATAACAATCGACGAAATAAATAATAGAACAGAAATTGAAAAGTTTGTTAATAAAAAAATTTTTTTAAAAAAAGAACAACTATCACCAGTAAAAGGAAATGAATATTATTTCCACGATTTAGAGGGCCTTGAGGTATTTGATAATAAAGACCAGAGAGTTGGAGAAGTTGCTTCAGTTGTAAATTTTGGTGCAGGGGATTTATTGGAAATATATTTTATTAAAAGTAAAAAAAAGGAATTTTTCAGATTTACTGAACAAAACTTTCCATTTGTAAATATTAAAGAAAAAAAAATTATAATTAAAAATTAATGTTAAAATTCAATATCCTTACTTTATTTCCAGAAGTTTTTCCTGGAATTTTACAACATGGCTTGTTGGGCAAAGCTCTGTCAAAAAATCATTTCGAAATCAATACTATCAACATAAGAGATTACAGTGATTTATCTGCGAACTCTGTTGATGATAAACCATTTAGTGGTGGCGCAGGTATGGTATTAAGACCTGATATAATTTCAAAATCTATCGAAGCAAACTTTAATAAAAATGAATTAGATAGCTGTATTAAAATATGTTTTTCTGCCAAAGGTAAAAAACTCACTCAAAAAAAATTAACTAATTATAATTTAAATAAAGATTTTATTTTACTAAATGGTAGATATGAGGGCATTGACCAAAGAGTAATTGATTATTATGAATTTCAAGAAATTTCTGTGAGCGATGTCATATTAAACGGAGGAGAGATAGGATCATTATTATTTATTGAGGCGTTAATGAGACTCCAACCTGGTGTTCTTGGAAATAATGATACCCACATTATTGAGTCATTTCAAAATGGACTAGTTGAACATGATCAATTCACTAGACCAAACCCTTGGATAACCCCTGATCATTCAGAAATAGAAGTACCTTCTATACTCGTGAGTGGTAAACATGCTGATATAGATCTTTGGAAACACCAAAATTCGTTGGAAAATACTGAAAAAAATAGACCAGATTTATTTAAAAACTATTTAAAAAAAAACAAAAATGAGTAGAATATGCCGCTCCGATACCACCCATATATTAATATTGGATGGAGCACACAATGAATGAAATTATTAAAAATTACGAACAATCACAAATTCAGCAGATTTTAAAAAGTTCAAAGGTTTCAGACTTCGCGCCAGGTGACACTGTCAAAGTTAACGTTAAGATTAAAGAAGGAAATAAAGAGAGAGTGCAAGCATTTCAAGGTGTTTGTATTGGTAAAAAAAATAACGGTCTTAATTCTTCATTTACTGTTAGAAAAATTTCTAGTGGAGAAGGTGTTGAAAGGGTTTTTCCATTATACAGTAATGTTATCGACTCAATCGAACGTGTAAAAGTTGGTGATGTAAGAAGAGCTAAATTATATTATCTAAGAGGTTTGTCTGGTAAAAAAGCAAGAATTGCAGAAAGAACTGACGGTCGATCATATGATGATAACCAATTTGTATCTACAATCGAAGATGCTGAAGAAATTTCAGAGGTTAGTACTGAAGAAAATAAATCAGATACACCTGTAACTGACGAAACACCAAAGGAAGAAGCTAAAGAGACCAAAACAGAGGAAACTTCATCTCAAGAAGCCCCTAATTCTGAAGACAACTCTAAAGAAGAAATTAAAGAAACTAAATCAGAGGAATCATCACCACAAGAAGAACCCAAAGTTGAAGATGAGCCAAAAGAGGAAAAGCCTGTAGAGAAAAAAATAGAAGAGGTAGAAACTAAAAGCTAAAAGTATTATCTTGAGCAACCAAGGCCCAAAAACACTTTTTGATAAAATCTGGTCTGAGCATCTTGTCGGTCAAAGAGAAGATGGGACTAATCTTTTATATATTGATCGTCATTTAGTTCATGAAGTAACTAGCCCTCAAGCTTTCGAAGGATTAAAACTATCCAATCGTCCCGTTCATAGACCAGAGGCTACGATAGCTGTCGCAGACCATAATGTTCCTACTATAAATAGACAAAATATTGAGGACCCACAAAGTAAAATTCAAGTCGAAACTTTAGCAAAAAACACTAAAGAGCATGGAATTCAATATTTTGATTTAATGGACCAAAGACAAGGTATTGTTCACATCATTGGTCCTGAGCAGGGAATTACCCAACCGGGCATGACAATTGTCTGTGGCGACAGTCACACGTCTACCCATGGAGCTTTCGGAGCTCTCGCTTTTGGTATCGGAACAAGTGAAGTTGAGCATGTTCTGGCTACGCAAACAATTGTTCAAAATCCTGCAAAAAATATGAGAATTTCGGTCAATGGTGAACTTCCTTTCGGAGTAAATTCTAAAGATTTAATCTTGTACATAATTGGAAAAATTGGAACAGCTGGGGGAACTGGTCATGTAATTGAGTATGCTGGTTCATCTATCATGGGCCTTTCTATGGAAGGCAGAATGACTATTTGTAATATGAGCATTGAAGCTGGTGCTCGTGCTGGATTAATTAGCCCAGATCAAACAACTTTTAATTATATAAAAGGTAGACCTTATGCCCCTGGAACTGAACACTGGGATCAAGCAGTAGAATACTGGTCGTCTCTTCCCTCAGATAATGATGCAAATTACGATCATGAAATAGTTATAGATAGTTCAGAAATTGACCCAATGGTGACATGGGGAACTAGCCCTGAGGATGTTGTGTCAGTGAAAGGCACGGTGCCAAATCCAAGTAGTGCTAAAACAGAAAATAAAAAGAAAAGTATTGAAAGATCACTTGAGTATATGGGTCTTAAGCCCGGAACAAAAATTACAGACATAAAATTAGATAAAATATTTATTGGCTCTTGCACAAATGGTCGAATTGAGGATTTAAGAAAAGTTGCATCTATTGTAAAGGACAAAAAGATTGCCTCACACGTTCAAGCAATGATAGTACCAGGATCAGGCTTAGTTAAAAAACAAGCAGAAGAAGAAGGAATTGATATAATTTTAAAAGATGCTGGCTTCGAATGGAGAGAGGCTGGATGCTCAATGTGCCTTGGTATGAATCCCGATCAATTAAAACCAGGTGAAAGGTGCGCATCAACTTCTAATAGAAATTTTGAAGGTAGACAAGGCCGAGGTGGTAGAACTCATTTAATGAGTCCTGAGCTTGCTGCAGCATCTGCTATTACGGGAAACATTTCAGATATAAGAGATTTTACATAAAATGGATAAGTTTCATTCTTTAAAAGGTATCGCAGCTCCTTTACCAATTGTTAATATCGATACTGATATGATCATCCCAAAGCAATTTCTCAAAACAATTAAAAGAACTGGTCTTGGTGTAAGTTTGTTTTATGAGATGAGATATGATAACGATGGAAACCTCATTAAAGATTTTGTTTTAAATACATCTCCTTTTGATCAGTCAAAAATTTTGGTTGCTGGTGATAATTTTGGTTGTGGATCAAGTAGAGAACACGCACCTTGGTCTCTTAAAGATTTTGGAATAAGAAGCGTAATTTCAACAAGTTTTGCAGATATTTTCTATAATAATTGCTTTCAAAATGGAATTTTACCGATAGTTGTCAGCCCTGAAAACCTCGATCAATTAATGACAGCAGCTAAAAATCAAATTGAGTTCACTATCGACCTTCCGGAGCAAATCATTAAAGCTGGCAATCATTCAATCAATTTTGAAATTGAAGAATTCAGAAAAGAAAGACTTTTGCAGGGATTAGACGATATAGGCATTACCCTTGGTTACCAAGATAAAATTAATGCATACGAAGAGGATAAAAAAAATAAAAAACCTTGGTTATTTAAAAAAAATTAAATGAGTTCTAAAATTTTAGTTTTACCTGGAGATGGCATAGGTGTGGAAGTTGCAGATCAAGCCATAAGAGTAATTGAAAAATTAAATGAGCAAGGTCTTAATGCAAGTTATGAAAAAGATTTAGTTGGAGGCGCTTCATATGATGTTAATGGCGAACCTTTAACTAACTCTGTTTTAGAGAAAGCAAAAAATTCAGATGCTATATTATTGGGTGCAGTTGGTGGATCAAAGTGGGATGACGTTGAAAGATCAAAAAGACCAGAAGCTGGGCTTTTAGGTTTGAGGAAAGAATTAGAACTTTTTGCAAATCTGAGACCTGCATTAGTTTTTGATGCTCTTGTTTCAGCTTCAACTTTAAAAAATGAAGTGGTAAACAATTTAGATATTATGATTGTAAGAGAATTGACTGGTGGAGTATATTTTGGTCAACCTCGAGGAATTGAAGACACACCAAATGGTAAGAAAGCAATCGACACACAAATTTATTACGATTACGAAATAGATAGAATTGCCAGAGTTGCTTTTGATTTAGCCAGAAAAAGAAATAATAAAGTAACATCTGTTGAGAAAGCTAATGTTATGGAAACAGGTGTACTCTGGAGAGAGATTGTGAAAGAAACTCATAAAGATTTTTCAGATATTACACTAGAAAATATGTTAGCAGATAATTGTGCCATGCAACTTGTCAGAAACCCAAAACAATTTGATGTAATAGTTACAGATAACCTCTTTGGAGATCTGCTGAGTGATTGTGCTGCTATGCTCACTGGTTCGCTTGGAATGTTACCATCGGCATCATTAGGAGAAGAAAAAAATGGCAAAAGACATGGACTTTTTGAGCCCGTTCATGGAAGTGCCCCTGATATTGCAGGTCAAGATAAAGCAAATCCAATCGCTACCATTTTAAGTTTGTCCATGATGTTAAAATATAACCTTAATAAACCAGAGTTATCTAACAAAGTAGAAAGTGCTGTCCAAAAAATTCTTTCTGAGGGTTACAGAACTGGAGACATTTACACAAATGAAGACCAAACTCTTGTTTCCTGTTCTAAAATGGGCGATTTAATAATTGAGAGAATTTAAGTTGGCTTCTTCTAAAAAACCAAAAATTGCTGTTGTCGGAGCAACTGGAAATGTTGGTAGAGAGGTTTTAGATATTATTGACGAAAAAGAAATTCAATATTCTGATTTAATCGCTTTAGCTTCTTCTCGTTCTAAAGGAAGCACAATTGATTACGGAGAAAACAAGTCTGTTGTAGTAGCAGACTTAGCTGAATATGATTTTTCTGATACTGACATAGCTATTTTTTCGCCAGGTGCGAAAGTTTCAAGCGAGTTTGCTCCTAAAGCAGCCAAGCAAGGTTGTATAGTAATTGACAATACCTCTCATTTTCGAACAGATCCAGATGTCCCATTAGTAGTCGCTGAGGTCAATCCTGAGGCGCTAAAAGACTTTAGAAAAAAAAATATCATTTCTAATCCTAATTGTTCAACTATGGGGATGCTAGTTGCGGTTAAACCTTTGCATGATCATTTCAAAGTTAAAAGAATTGTTGTTTCAACTTATCAATCAGTATCTGGTGCAGGTAAAGAAGCTGCAGATGAATTGTTTAATCAAACTAAATCAATCTATGCAAATGAAGCAGTAGTGAAGGAAAAATTTACTAAACAGATTGCTTTTAATGTTATCCCGCATATAGATGTTTTCCTAGAGGACGGTCAAACCAAAGAAGAGTGGAAAATGTACAATGAAACAAAAAAAATTCTTGATCAAAACATTGAACTAACTGCAACTTGTGTTCGAGTACCAGTATTTATATCTCATTCACTAGCTGTAAACATCGAGTTTGAAAAGCCTTATGATGAGGACCAAATAAGAGAAATTTTTAAGAAATCCCCTGGTCTAAAAATGATTGATTACCGTGCTGATGAGGGGTACGTAACTCCGATTGAGTCTGCAGGTTTAGACCCTGTTTACGTTAGCAGAATTAGAAGAGACCCTACTATTCCAAATGGTCTAAATTTCTGGTGCGTGTCTGACAATTTAAGAAAGGGAGCTGCTTTAAACACTGTACAAATAGCAGAAATCTTGATCAAAGATTATTTAAGCTCTTAGCTTTAAATCTTTTTTTTCTTTTTTTAGAACGTATTTTATTTTTTAGCAAAATATCATAAATATCATTCGTAACATTTTCTAGTATTTCTCTTGTTGTATTTTTTTTGTAGATATAGTGAGCATATAAAGCTGTAGATTGGTCGCCAGCTCCATGAAATCTTTCTTTAAAATTTATGTAAGGTGTTTCTATTACAAAAATTTCTCTTTTATTACAAATAATATTTAATATTTTTTTATTTTTTGGAATGCTTCTTATTAATACTTGACTATTAAACTTCCTTGTAAACGATTTGAGGTCAGTTATGATCTCGCTAATACTATAGTTTTTTACATCTTTATTATTTAAGTATGACCACTCAAAAAAATTTGCTGATATATATTTAACTTTTGTTATTACTTTTTTAAAAAAATTTGCAACATCTTTTTCTACATATAGACCTATTCCTATATCTCCCATTACAGGGTCTAAAACAATTCTATTTTGCACATTAATAATTTTACCAATCGATTTTGAAATCTTTGAGTTGGGGGTGTAGCCAATAATTGTTAAATCATTTAAGCTTAATTTATATGTTTTCCTGACTTTATTAAAAATTACCCATGGATTTAAACTGTTGTTATTGATTTGAAGGGTGCCCTTTACAGCTTTATGAGATGTTAAAATTACAGTCGGTATCTCATAAATATTATAACCTTTGTCACTTAAGATTGATCGAGCGGCATGATTTCCAACTTTATCATTTAAGACAGTAGACTGAATACTAACTATATTCCTCATATTTATCTATTTCTTCAAAGGTTGTCATTGTTTCCACAATAATATAAAAAATACGCATTAAGAATTTTAATTAAAGGAAATAAATATGACTTTTGAATTACCAAGCTTACCTTATGCAAATGATGCTTTAGCTCCATATATGTCATCAGAAACTCTTGATTTCCATCATGGCAAACATCATCAAACATATGTAACAAATTTAAATAATCTTGTTAAAGACACTGATATGAAAGACTCTTCTCTTGAGGAAATAGTTGTAAAATCAAGTAAAGACTCATCGATGGCAGGAATTTTTAATAATGCAGGTCAACATTGGAACCATATTTTATTTTGGCAATGTATGAAACCCAATGGGGGAGGCTCTATGCCGTCCGAATTGGAGAGTAGAATTACATCAGACCTAGGAGGGATTGATCAATTCAAAGAAGCTTTTATTCAGGCAGGAACAACTCAATTTGGTTCTGGATGGGCTTGGCTTGCCATAGATAATGGTAAATTAGTGGTCACAAAGTCACCTAATGCTTCTAATCCTCTAGTTGATGGAATGAAGCCAATACTAGGATGTGACGTATGGGAACACTCTTATTACATAGATTATAGAAATAAACGACCTGATTATCTAAAAGCTTTTTTAGATAGTTTAGTCAACTGGGAATTTGTTGCTTCTCAATTAGATTAAATAGTAGGGCTGCTTATAAAAAACAGCCCTATTTTTATATTTAAGCTGGTAAAAGTTTAGAATTCGTATTAACTTTTATTTTTCTAGGTTTTTGGTGTTCAGGTATTTCTCTTTCAAGATTTATACTTAACAGACCATTATTTAAATCAGCCTCTATAACTTTTACAGTATCAGCTAACTCAAACTTTCTCTCAAAATTTCTGTTGGCAATTCCTCGATAAAGATATTCTGATTTATTCATAGTTTTATCTTCACCCATTTCACCTTTTACAGTCAAAAGATTACCCTCTTGGGATATATCTATTTGGTCCTCACCAAAACCAGCGATTGCCATGGTAATTTGGTAAATGTTTTTGTCATGTTTGACGATATTATAAGGTGGATAAGAAGCACCTTTATTGTTCGTAGAAAAGACGGTATCAAAAAGTTTATCAAACTCATCGAAACCAACTGATGATCTCCACAGTGGAGATAAGTCAAATGTAGTCATAATTAACCTCCTTAAGCGTTAATTGTTAATTGCAGTTTTTAAACCTGCGTTAATAAAGAAATTCCAAATGGCAACTTCTCTTACTATTAATTTGGGATTTCAATTGTGAATTTCAAGACTTTCAAATTGACTGTTGGATCATTTTTTTAGATGATAGGCTCCTTTAATGTATTCAATTGTTGCAATTAAGCCAGGTGATACAAGCGTTCTTCAAAGGAAAAGTATTGATCTAACTGACCTTAAATCGAATGAAATTTTGATTAAAAATAGAGCAATTGGAGTAAATTTCATCGATATTTATTTTAGAGCAGGGTTATATCCTTGGCCTATTGACAAAGATCTTGTTTTAGGCTCGGAAGGTGCAGGCGAGGTTGAAGCTATAGGCTCTAATGTTACAAAGTTTAAAATAGGGGATCGCGTAGCATATGCGCAACCTAATAATGCATACGCAACACATAGAATGATATCAGAGGATCTCGTAGTTTCTATCCCAGATAGCATATCTTTCGATCAAGCAGCCGCATCAATTCTTAAAGGGCTAACAGTAAAGTATCTTGTTTGTGATAGTTATAACTTACAAAGTAATCATGAGGTATTATTTCATGCTGCGGCTGGAGGCGTAGGATTGATCGCAGGCCAATGGATAAAAGACATTGGTGCAAAATTAATAGGTACAGCTGGTAATTCAGATAAATGTGAGTTAGCAAAACAAAGAGGCTTTGACGAGGTTATAAACTACTCTGAAAAAAATTTTTTAGATGAAGTATTAAAAATTACAAATAACAAAGGTCTTGACGTGGTTTATGACAGCGTAGGTAAAGATACAATGTTTCAATCATTTAAATGTTTAAAAAAACATGGGATGTTAGTTAGCTTTGGTCAATCATCTGGACCATATAAAGACATTCAAATGACAGATCTAGCATTTGGTTCTTTTTATTTAACTCGACCTACACTTTTCCATTTTTACGCTAATAGAGAGTGGCTTGAAATTGCAAGCCATAAATTATTTGAGATGATTGTAAAAGATAAAATTAAATTGGATAAAATTACAAAATATGATCTTAATAATGTTGCTGATGCTCACACAGATATGGAAAATAGAAAAACTTCGGGATCTATTGTCCTAAAGATTTAACTTCACTAAATACTTCTTTAAGAGTTTTCTCTAGAGTATCAAATATTATACCCATCTCCTCCTCTGATGTAATAAAGGGGGGACATAACACAATTGATGGGCCAAGAGGTCTACATATCAAACCATTTTCAATACACTTATTAGCAACACGCTCGCCAATGGATATAGAACCATCGAAGGGTAGTTTATTTTTTTTATCTTGAACCATCTCTAAAGCACCCATAAGTCCAATGCCGCGAGACTCACCTATAAACTCTAAATCTTCAAAGTTCTTTAAACCACCCATAAAAATTGGCTCAAGGTGTCTAACATTTTCAATCATTTTCTCATTAATGATAATATCAATTGCTTCTAGTGCTAGGGCACAACCTACAGGGTGTCCACCGGCTGTGAAGCCATGAAAAAATTCCTCTGCCTCATAAGAAGCCTCCATCATTTCTTTTGTCATTTTTTCTCCCAAAATAACTGCACCAAGTGGAAAGAAACCTGATGTGATACATTTAGAGGCAATAATAACATCGGGATCAATATTGTATGTTTGAGATCCCCATAAGTTACCAGTTCTACCAAAACCACAAATTACCTCATCAGCAATAAATGGAATATTGTATTTTTTTAAAATTTTTTGAACTATCTCAAAATATCCCTTTGAAGGAGGTATTACACCACCTGCCCCCATAACAGGTTCTGCAAAAAAACCTGCAATGGTATCAGGTCCCTCTCTTAAAATTAAATTTTCTAAATCTTCACCCATTCTTTTGGTAAACATTTCCTCACTCTCTTTTTCTAAGCCATATTTCCAATAATGAGGACAAGCTGAATGTAAAAAACCATCTAAGGGTAATCCAAATTCACTATTGTATGGTTTTCCTGTCATCGAAGCAGAAACAGCCGTTACACCATGATATGAATTTATTCGAGTAATTATTTTCCTTCGATTGGGATGCCCTTTTCTTTTATTAATAAACCATAATAATTTTACAGTAGTGTCATTAGCTTCAGATCCTGAGTTTGTAAAAAAAACTTTACCATCCGTGAAAGGAGATATTTCAATTAACTTATCTGCAAGTTCTACAGCTGGTTCAGATATTCTTCCAAAAAAAGCGTGGTAACCAGAAAATTTTTCATATTGTTTTTTTGCTGTTTCAACCATTCTGGGATGATCGAAACCAACCACAGAATTCCATAATCCTGAATTGGCATCTAAATATTTTTTTCCATCTTGATCGTAAACATATATTCCCTTCGCTTGGTTTAAAACAATAGGACCAAGCACATTTAAATTTTTAAGATCGGTAAAACCATGCAAAACTTTATCTGTATTAATCATTTAATCTACAACCTCATATAAACTTTCTAAAATTGGAATATTTCTAAATGGAATATCCACTAATCCTGTATCAGCAAGAAAATATCCAATAAAAAAGAAGAGTATCATGAAAATTAACTTCAACATCTTTAAAAAAGATAATATAGAAATCAAAAAAGGGTTAGAACAATTTGTCCTAACCCTTTAAGAAAGAAGTGGCCCACTAAGAAAAAAGCCGCTTCTATAAGGCTGTAAAAAGAGATTAATCTCTTATTTTTGATTATAATTAGGGGTAAAAATAACTTCAAGAAAATTGAAATAACCACAATATATAGAATAAATTAGATCTATATGCTACTAAACTTAGTTAAATCAGAAAATGAGTATCTTTAGATTCCTAGATAATATTCCGACTGTTCTTTTCACAATCATTTGGATTGGATTACTCGGTGCAATAACTTTAGGTGCACCATATATTTCTATTGAAGACATAAAAATTCTTATCACAATTAAAGATAATGAATTAGTTTCAAATTTTTCAAAGTTTTTCAATCCACATTTGATATTTCTAAATATCGTATCAAAGCTCACAAATTTTTTTGGTTTTAACAATTACTTTCTATTTAGACTACCGAATTTTATATACTTAGGATTATTAATTTTTGTCTCATATAAAATTATTAAATTAAAATTTTATGACCTCAATTACTTAATGCCTCTTACAGCAGTGATGTTGAGTGGCACAATTATAATTTCAATGACAACTATTGAAGGTTCTCTTATTTCAGGCTTGGTGACTTTATTAATTTTCTATTATTTATTAAAAATTTTTGATGATGAAAATTTTTATAATGTATTTTTTTTTATATTATTTAGTTTAATTGCATTAATTCTCAATAATTTCTATTTTGTTATATTAATAACATTTTTGATATTCATAAAATTATTTAATTTAAAGCTAGAGAAAAAAAAACGTCTTAACTTAATTTCTTATCTAAGTTTTATTTATATATCTTTTTTAGTTTTTCTGATTATTCAGGGTATTAATAATACGGATTACTATTCCATACTTAATTTTGATCCAAATATTTTATTAAAGAAACTTTTAAAGAGTGTTATTTTTTTACTACCTTTATTAAGTTTGCTAATTATTTCTATTTTTTACAATGGCATAAAAAGAATTAACTGGAATAAAGAATTGATTATATTCCTTTTTTCAATAATTCTTTGTTGGTTTATATTTATTTTTTCTAATAAATCAAATATATCAATTTTAATCTTTTTATTACCAATAATGTCTATTTATATTTTTAGAACACTAGAATTCGTTGAATTAAAATGGTCGAAAATAGTTTTAGTAACCCTTTTTTTTATACCAGCAAGCATAATTTATTTTGATACCTCCCTTTATCAAAGTACTTCAGAGATACCACAGATGAATTATATTTTTTATTTAATGATAATTTTAGTATCATTAATTAATCCAGTTTTTTCTCTGCAAGAAAAATCCTTAACTACAGTATATAAAACTATCTCATTTTCTTTGATTTTAGTTGTATTTTTCACTTCAGTCTTTTTTTATTCACAATATAAGAATAAAACATTGAGTCCTGTTATCTATGATACTTTAAAAAATGATTTAAATTGTGATATAAAAAAATCCGAATTTATATTGGAAGAAAATTATCCACTAGATTTAATGTTGTTTTTTAGTGACAAAGTGAAACCAGACTATTTTTCAGATTGCCAAATAGAATTAAAATTTAGTTCCCTTGATACAATGCCAATAGAAGATGGTGACTCAATAAATAAAACCATACTCGATATGACAACAAAATCATTCATTAATATCAACTTTAATAAATTATGACTTTCTTCAATCAGTTAAACTCGCAAGAAAAAAGAATAAGTATTTATCTTTTAATTGGAGCTTTTTTTTTCTTATTATTTGATTATTCAGTAGCTTCTTTTTTTGACAGTATTAATCATCAAACAAAGTCTCTTTTTGGAACACTTACTCACTTTGGTGACTCTTTATATTTTTTTGTACCTACTATTTTAATCTGGGGGTTAATAAAAATTATTAAAAGTAAAAATCAAATTATGGAAACTATAAGTGACATTAGTCTATTTATTTTTTTAAATATCTTATTAAGTGGTATAGTTACACAAATTTTAAAACATATAATTGGAAGACCACGACCAGTTTTATATAATGGCTTTGAATTAAAATCTTTAGATATAATACAATTTGACTCCAAATGGCATTCATTCCCATCAGGTCATACCGCAACTATTTTTGCTTTTATCTTTTGTATGATATTTCTCTTTCCGAAAATTAAAAATGCATTGATAACCATGGCAATTATTATTGCATCCACCAGAGTTATAGTTGGTGCCCACTTTATTAGTGATATCTTTGGTGGCACACTTGTTGCATATCTTTCAACAATATTTATTTCAAAAAAACTAAAAGATAAAAACAAGCTATTTACATCTGAAAATGACAAATTAATCCCAAACAATAACGTTGAAATAATTTCAAGTAATATTGCCAATTTTTATCAAAACATTTTCTCTCTTTACTTGAATTTTAATTTTTATTTTAAAACCCTCACTATAACACTCCTACTTTCTATTGTATTTTTTATATTTCCCACTTTAGATATAACTGTTAGTGGTCTATTTTTTGGACAAGACGGTAAATTTATTGCTTCAGAGTCTGACTGGTTTATCTATTTTGTCCGTAAAATGCTCTTACCTCTTATGGCTTTATTAGTTTTCTTTGTCCCCATAGCTGCTGTTTTCAAACAAATTTATTATAAAGAAAAAATTTTAAATATTGCAGTCAGAGAGTGGGTTTACTTGTTTTCTTGTCTTACTATTGGAACAGGTATTGTTGTAAACTCTATTTTTAAAAATTTGTGGGGTCGTGCAAGGCCAAATGATACCATTCAATTTGGAGGAGAAGAGCCATTTACCATTCCATGGTTAAATGTTGATTATTGTAGCACCAATTGTAGTTTCGTTTCAGGTGACGTATCTTTTTTTACGTTATCTTTAGCTTTACTAATTATATTCAACAAAACATCTTGGAACACATTTGCATATGCTTCAATTCTTCTAATATCATTATTAAGAATCATGGAGGGTGATCATTTTTTGAGTGATACGATTATGAGTTTTATAATTACATATGTAATAATTAAGGGGCTCAATGATATTTTTAAGAATTTTCCAGAGGATCTAAATTTAAATCAATTAAAAAAACCCTCTTGGCTATCTCGAAAAAATTCTAATTAAAATTTATTATAATTTCATAACTATAGATTTATATGCTACTTTATATTGTGAGATTTTTTTTTAGTCTATTTGTAGTTATTTTATTTTACCCATTTTTATTATTTGCAGAGGATTTAATTCCCGAAAAATTCCATGGTACTTGGAGCAATGATTGTTCAAAAGAACAAGATGTTTTTATTATTACTGAAAGTAGCTACTTCAATCTCTATGAAAGTCAGGATGAAATTGACGAGTATGCGTATTTCTATCTTCAGTTTTCTGACTCAAAGACATATAAAGATTGGATTTATCTAGATGGAGAAATATTTGAATTTAAAAATATTTTTATGAAACTGAATGACGATATTTTAGAGGTTGTATTTGAAGAGCAAGATAATCTTGATGGATCCTATGATTTTTTAAATAATACAAACAACACTTTTACATATGCTAAATGTGATAACACGCCTGCTAGTTTAACTCTATTATTTGGAGAGGTATTATCATATATGAATTCAAAGGCATCTTTATCTTGCTCAAATTTCTCCAAGAATAAGGGAGAGTGCTTTGAAGATGTTTTTAGTTTTTTAGATGTCTCTAGAAATAATGCACTTTCAAATGCTGAGATTAATCGAGCTTCTAAACTTTTAGTTTTTTTTAGCACAATAAATGGGCAAGAATTTGATGAGGCAGGTCTGTTTGGAATAATTTCTAGTTATGCTATCACCCCTTTGCTTACTAAAGTTATTTTAAATAATTTTGATTTTGACAACAGCGCAGATCTCACACTAGAAGAAATACTTCAAGATAGAGAGGGTCTATTTGATTTAGATTTCAGTGAAAATGATCAAATAGAAATTGATAATCAAAAAATTAACGAACAAATTAGAGACTTCATAAATAAACTCCAAGGTTTAGGGAATTTTTTATAAATTAAATTGGCGGTTCCGCAAGGATTCGAACCCTGACTAAATGATCCGAAGTCATTTGTGCTATCCGTTACACCACGGAACCCTGTCCTGATTTTATTAACTTTTTTATTAATTCATAGAGGATATATTTTTTTAAGGGACAAATATGGGACACTAAAGATATAATTTTATCAATGAAAACCCTCTTAGCCCTATTGTTATTAATTCCTAGTTTCGCATGGTCAAATGCTAGATGGGAATATATTGAAGCGGCATTGGGCGGAGCTTTTAATGCAACAGCAATTATAGTTGTTGGATTTGTTGGTATTTTTTTATGGAAGTTAATAAAAAAAATCTACCACAAATTAAATGAGCCACCCCCACCTAAAAACCTATTTGAAAAAATTTTTGATTGGGTTCTAATTTATTTTTTTTGCTTAGCTATAACAATTATTTTTAATGATGAACTTAAAGAAATTCCATTTATGGAAACAATTATGGGGATTATTTGGCTCCCCTTGGGTGGTATAATCTATGTCTATATGAATTTCTTTTCTGGTTAATGAATAATGTTTGCAGAGTGAAATATTTGATATGGGTTTATTAGATTTTAGAATTACAAAAAATTATGTAAAACTTTTTTTTGAACACCTACAATATGGAGAAGATGAAAAAGCAATTAGAATGTTCCATGATAAAGAGGTTGTTAGAACTTATCCCTACTCACTTCATTATGCTTGTTATTTTTATAGAGTCGAATTAGTTAAAGAGATTTTATTACATAGAAGAAAACTAGTGCATCAATTAGATGAATATGACCAAAATCCTCTCCACTATGCTGTGAATCATTTCAATTTTAGTGGTCATACCCTTGGAGGTTTTTTCAAAAAACAAATGCTTCCAAAACAAATCACTAGGGGTATGACGCCAAATTACTACCACCTTATGCACAGAAAGGAAAAAGACTCAAATCTAATCAGAAAAATATACTTAAAACCTCTTTTCGAAATAATTGATTTGTTAGTAGACGCAGGAGTTAACCTAGAACAAGCAAATATTAATGATGAGGATTTTTCTTGTACTCCATTATTTATGTCTATTGCTGCAAGAGACGAACATACAGCTAAATATCTTATAGAAAAATACTCTGCAAAAGTAGATTTGGTAGATAATTTCGAAGTAAAAGGCTTTGGCAAAAAAAACTTCACTATAATGTCTTTATTTAACGTTGCCTACAGACTTCCATGGGGGTGCACAGATATATCTGTCTATATGCAAAAGAAAATTACAAATAATTTTAAAAAATATTTACTAGATAAAAATGCTCCAAATAAAGATGTATTTGATATGGAACCAGATGCATATGAATAAAATTATATGGGACAAATATGGGACACAACGAAACAAATTTTAACCAAATTCAATTAATATCAGAAAATAAAGTCGCTAAAGTAAATGAAGATAGGCAAGATGAAAGACTACAAGAATTTCCGAAGTCATTTGTGCTATCCATTACACTACGGAACCGAATGTTGATTTTATTTGCTTTTTAAATAATTAATACAACTTTTCAAAAATCATCCGACAAATTTCCGACAGATATGATAAATTAAATAGGTGAAAATCCTTCTAACCCTGTTGTTATTAATTCCTAGTTTGAGTTGGAGTTCAACTATTAGTCTTAACAAAGAAACGACTGATTTGGGTGGTTCTTCATCAAAAGAAAAACATAATTATCAATTAAATAAGAATATTGTCAGAGCTGGTGAATATTCACAAAGGTTTGAATTAAATCATGGGGAGTGTGGAGCATACAAAGACTGGAATGATTGTGAAAATGATAGGCAAAGAGTTGAGAGAAATTATGGTTGGAATGGTGTTAATCAAACAAAATGGTTAGGTTTTAGTTTATATGTGGAAGAGTCAATATCTGATAAAGATTTAACAACCTCTCTTGTGCAGATGAAAGTAAATGGTTGGCGGGATGCAATTTGGATGCTCCGACAAATAAACGTATCTATTATTTTGGAGTTTAATATTTTAGGTGCTGGTACAAATAACTGCTATGTAGGGTCTGCTAAAAGCTTTAAAGGAAAGTGGAATGACATAATTATAAAAACTGAGCTTGCCTACGAAGGTGGAAGAAAAGAAATAGGCGAGAGTTATACGGAATTATATTTGAATGGAAAAAAGGTAAATGAGTGCTCGCGGAGGTATCCTATTTTTACAAAAGAGTCCTATGAAAATCGTCCTAGAGATCAAGAAGAGTTTTTTTTAAACTACGGACTTTATAATGGTTTTATAAGTAAATGGCTTGATAAAAACAAAACAAAGGAAGTTGATGTAGGTGAGTGGAAAGATGTTGATGAAAAAACAGGAACTATACATACAAGTAAGACCAATGAACCTTTTAAGTATGATTGGGGTGTAGAAATTCCAAAAAGAGTAATTTACTTTGATGAGATAAGACTAGGTAGTACTAGAGAAGAAGTAGATATAACTGCTAGTAAACAGGCTGTAGACTAATTAAAACCCTCTTAGCACTATTGTTATGTATCCCTAGTTTAACTTGGTATGATTTTTAACCTTGTCCGACACTTATCCGACAGTACTAATAAAAATTAATCAAATTTAACTAACATAGAAAAAAAAAGTCCCTAAAGTAAAAGAAGACAAGAAAGGTGAACGACTACTAGAATTTCCGAAGTCATTTGTGCTATCCGTTACACCACGGAACCAATTATTGATTTTATTAACTTTTTAATTAATTCATAGAGGATATATTTTTTTAAGGGACAAATATGGGACACTAAAGATATAGTTTTACTGATGAAAACTCTCTTAACCTTGTTGTTATTTATTCCTAGTTTCTGTTTGGGCTTAACATTTAAAAATGGAGAACAAGTTGGAAGTTACAAGGGTATTGGTTGGCCAACTATTGAAAAACATGGATTAGATGCTGGTAAAGATTGGAGTCAAAGTGTCGATACTGAATTTTCTAGACTTGGTGAGTCATCACATAAATTTGAGTTTAGAGCACTTGACTGTAAAGGCTTTGATTGTGATAGGGGAAAATTTAAAGGTTCTTTTGGAAGAACTGAGACTTATATAAATACAAAAGAGAGAGGAGAAAATTGGTATGCATGGTCATTTTTTATAGATAATTCTGAGCTTACTTATTCGTCAATTTCGCATAAAGAAATTGACAATCATTTAATTCAGTTTGGACAAATGAAATTATCATATGAAAATAAAGTTTTTTCACACTGCAGAGATAATGGTTCTGAAAACGTTTTCATTTTTCAATATAAGAAGAGATATAAAGGGTTAGCCATTAATAGAACGCACTGTACAAAAAAAACTGTTGTAGAGACTAATGAGACTGCAACGGTAATTCCAGAAAATATTTTATTTAATCAATGGCATGATGTAATTATTCATGCAAGTTGGGGCAATGATGGATTTCTAAAACTTTATATAAATGGTGATTTAAAATATGTTGAAGAGGGATTTATAACTAATATTTATTCTTACAATGGTAAATCTTACGGACCTTCTTTTCGATATGGTATATATCAAAATAATGCTCCTAAAAGTTTTAATGGTAAAATCACAGCTTGGTATGATGGTATTGCCAGAGCAAAAAAATGTACAGATAAAAATTTTTCTGAATTGTTACATGACTTAGGGTACTCTTGTGACTTACTGGGAGATAAAGACAACCAAGTTATAAATCCTTATTTCATTAAATTTCAAAACTGATGAGACTCGCTTCACTGTTATTAACTCCCTCTCTAGGTTGGGGAAATTTAATTGTACTTAAAAGTTCGTACAATCATCAAATTAAATGTATATTTTATAAAGATATTTAACTTGATAAAATTAAAGTGAAAAAAAATTTTCGAAATACTCCAAATGTAGTAGTTGATATAGGTGCAAGATTTGGACTTCATTCCACTTGGAAAAATTACAAGTCTGATACATTTTTTTATTTAATTGAACCTGATTTAAATGAAATAAAAAGACTAAAAAAAAAATATAAAGATAAAATTAAAAAAATTGAATACATTAATACTGCTATTTCTGATATTAAAGGAAAAGTAAACTTCTTTAATCTCTCAAATCCTGCAATGAGTGGAATTTATGAGAGAAAAAATATCTCTCCTCTTTTTAAAGGTGACAGAAAAAGCCAACTTAAATCTAAAGTTTCTAAAGTTTATTCACAGTCTTTAAATGACTTAAGAAAGTCTATAAAAAAAAGAGTAGATTTTTATAAAATTGATGTTGAGGGATCAGAGTATTCAATTTTAAAAAATTATAATTATTTTGATGAAGTCATAGGTATAAGATCAGAGATTAGTTTTGACTCTGCATATAAAAAAAATCTTGCCAAAGAGGGATCATTTGGTGCCATTCACAGTTTGCTTAGGAAACATAACTTCATTCTTCTAAACCTTGACTACGAGGGGAGAGGCGATTATTTCTCTGAATTTATAGACTCAAAACAGAAGTATGGTGTGTGTCAACAAACTGATGCTGTATGGATTAAAGACCCAAATATAATACTAAAGACTAAGGACCCAATTATTTTAATAAAACTCATTAACTTCTTATTTAAAAATAATGCTCCAGATCTATCACTTCATTTATTAAAAAAATCATCAAAGATTTTAAAAAAAATATCAAATACAAGTCACTATGATTATGCAAAGTTTTTGACAATTCATCATTTTCATTCAATCAAATGGACACCAAATCAAAAAATTGCTAAACATGCTAAATTTTATGAAGATATCTTTGACTCAAAATATCCTCAAGGGCATGCGTATAATTCGTCTATACTGTTTAATCCAGATTGATATAGTTTTTATGAATATTGTTTAATATCAAAATATCATTAATTTAACAAAAATGTTCAGAAAAAAATTTTAATAAAAATGACTTTTTTAAATAAGATCACATCTCATTTTTATTTAAAGCAATATTTATCAAAATTTTTTTTTACTAAAATTATAGCCAATTACCTAAATTCATATTCAATTAACTTTTTGTTTAAAAAAAATAAATTATATAGAAAAAATAATAATAAAAATGTTTATTTATTCTGCGTGCCAATTTGGGGGAAAAAATATAACAAACTATTTTTTGATTACTGTCTACCTACTCTTCTAGCACCTAATAATATTCCATATATAAATAAAAATTATAATTTAAAGATATTTCTTTATTTAGAGAGAGACATTGAATATTATCAAAGTTTATATCCAAGAATTTCAAACTATTTTGATAAATTTAATTTTGTTGTTTATAAAAATCAGGATCTAAAGAAAAAATCCTTCAAAAAAGATACAGATATAAATATTGAAGCTTTGAAACACCACGCAGGTATTTCTATTTTAGACGAGGCATTGAGTATTCAAATATCTCCAGATTTAGTATACCCAGATAATTATTTGAAAAATTTATGCTTAATTGCCTATGGTAAAAATTTTTGTTTTACTCATATTAGTTCAAGAGTCAAAGCAAAAAAATTTATAAACGAAATAAATAAATATAAAAATAAAAAGGGATTTATTAAAATCTCATCAAGAAATCTTGCTAAATTATCAGTATTATACTTCATTAATGATTTTAAATTAATGAATGATAATTTAGATAAAAATAAGACGCATAATGGTATTTCCTGGAGAAAAATAAATGATAACCATTTAGCAGTTGTTCCTGGTATATTAGGACATTTCGCAATTAATTTTAAAAAGCAAGATCTATCATTATTTAACAATATGAAAACATGGTCAGAACATGATAGAGTTTTACCATCATATTTTCTATCCCAATCAAGGTTTAAAATTATTGCAGGAACCAATTTAGCTTTTTGTGCTGAACTTAGTTACTCTGATAATAATTCAAGAACAAGAAGTAATCAGAAATTTAACGACCAAAACAATAACAATTCACTAGCAGATTTTGTAAATAAATCCATAATCACTGACTGGGATATGAGCAAGTAATTTTAAATTTTGTTAGAATGAAATTTTTGATAATAAAAAATGAAATAAATTGTGATTTTATTAAAAATATAAAAGCTCAGAAAGAGTTATATATTTATTGATTTTATTAATATTTTATTTCTTTAAAGTAATACTATGAGTACGCTATCCAGTTCTATCTTCTATATTTTAACTGGATGGACTTGTGCGATAAATATATACAAATTTTTTTACCAAAAAAAATTGAAAGACTTTTCTCAAAGCTCTGATCAGCAAAATGAGGACCAACTAATTGAAATGAAATCACATTTTAAAAAGGCAGATAAACTAGGGAAGATCTTTTTAACACTTTGGTGTCTATCTGCAGCTTGGTTTTTCTATAATTTAAATGTGTAAGTTTAAAATAAATGATTAATCCAACTTTCGAGAAAAAAGAAAATTCAAAGTGGGAGTATAGAATTTACACTCAATATTTGGATGATGAAGAATTAAAATCCGAAAATGACTGGCTTAATAAGGGGGGCAAAGAAGGTTGGGAGCTGGTCAATGTAATTAAGGACAAATCTGATATCCCTTCAAAACACAAAATGATTTATTATTTTAAGAGAGAAAAAATATCTTAAAAATTTCTATAATAGGTATTTAATTTAATGAATGAATATAGATATTTAATATTTGGAATAGTTATAATTATTATAACTTATATATTGTATTTAGGTCTGACTACTTAATGTTCCAATACAACTTCAAAATATATTATGAAGACACAGACTCTGGTGGAGTTGTATATTACGCAAATTATTTAAAATTTATTGAAAGAGCCCGTACTGAAATCATCAATGAATTGGGATTTACACTTAATTCTCTATTGAAAGATCATGATCGACTTTTTTTAGTAAAAAAGATTGAATGTGATTATATTGAATCATGCAAACTAGAGGATCAATTAACTGTTAAAAGCAATATTTTGTCTCTTAAAAATGCATCATTTGAGCTCGAACAAAATATTTACAAACAAAATAATATTATTTTTAAATCAAAGATTTTGATGGTTTGCGTCAATTCTCAAGGGGCTCCAAGTAAAATACCAGATGATCTTCAACAATTAATGAAAAATAAAGATGGATAAGTTATTTGAGCCAAGTAGAAAATTTATTAAAACTACAAATCTTTATAAATTTCAGTCATATTTAGAACAAAAACTTTCTAAGAAATTTTTAAATTATAACAAGCTTTGGTTATGGACTAATAAGAACCCTGGTGAGTTTTGGGAGTCTATAGTTGAGTATTTTAACATTGATCTTGAGAGGAAAAGATTTTTTAAAGCTTACAAAAAAAAATCTTTTTGGAATTCAATTTTTTTTTACAACAGTAATCTCAATTATTACAATTTAATTTCTAAAAATAATTCATCAGATTTGGCCATTGAATTTATTGGAGAAAACAAATTCAGCGAAAAAATTATTTATAGTGATTTAAATAAAAGAATTAATGCTTTAAGCAATTTCTTTAGAGATAAAGGCATTAAAAAAGGCGATGTAATTGTTGGATATCTGCCAAATATACCTGATACAGTAATAAGCTTCCTTTCTGCGGCAAAAATTGGTGCAGTTTGGTCTTCTTGCTCTGCTGACTTTGGAACACAAGCAGTGATTGACAGATTTTCCCAGCTTAAGCCTAAGCTTTTAATTGTTGCTGACTATTATTTTTATAACGGTAAGAAATTTCAATATTCAAAAAACATAAGAACATTAAAAGCAAATTTAAATAACCCACTAATTTTAAAAACTAGCTATCCTTCAAAAAATAACACATCTGAATTAAAAAAAATTTACAATCAAAAAAAATATTCAAAACTAAATAAGAGTATATCATTGAGCTTTAATCATCCGCTATATGTTTTATTTTCTAGTGGAACTACAGGGCTCCCCAAGTGTATCACGCACGGCCACGGTGGCTCACTCCTGCAACATTTAAAAGAATTAGCATTGCACACAAATGTCAAATCTGAAGATAAAATGCTTTTCTTAACTACTTGCGGGTGGATGATGTGGAACTGGACAGTTTCAAATTTACTTTTAGGTTCCTCAATCGTTCTTTATGATGGCTCCCCATTTTATCCAAATATAAATCGAGTTATCAATATTACAAAAGATACTAATTCAACAATGCTAGGTGCGGGAGCAAAAGTTTATGAAACTATCCAAAATAATTATAAATCTAATAAAAAAGATATTTTAAAAAAAATTAATTGTTTTATATCAACTGGCTCTCCTTTAAGCCCAGACACTTTTAAGTTTATTAATAAAAGTTTAAATTCAAAATCTTTTATACATTCGGTGAGTGGCGGTACAGATATAGTCTCGTGTTTTATGTTAGGAATACCAACTTTACCTGTCTATTCAGGTGAAATTCAAGGACCGGGCTTGGGCATGGATATTGATGTTTTCAATGATAATGGCAAGCCAACCAAAAAGACAGGAGAGCTAGTCTGCAAGACCCCTTTCCCCTCTAAGCCTATCTACTTTTGGAATGACAGATTGAATGATAAGTATAAATCCGCATACTTTAAAAAATTTCCAAACATATGGTCTCATGGAGATTATGTGAAAAAAACCAAAAATGGAGGTTATGTAATCTTTGGAAGATCAGATGCTACTTTAAATCCAGGTGGTGTCAGAATAGGAACAGGTGAAATATATAGTTGCTTGCAAAAATTTCATTGGATCGAGGACTGTTTGGCAACAGGTTATTTGACTAAAAATGATGAAAAAATTGTCCTTTTTTTGAAATTGTTAAACACAAAAATTAATGTTGATTTTAATACAATATTGAAAAAACACCTCAAGACATCGCTTAGTCCAAGGCATGTTCCTTGGAAAATATTTATAGTCAAAGACATTCCAAGAACAAAAAGTGGTAAAAACTCTGAAATACTTGTCAAAAAAATTATCAATAATGATAAAGTGCAAAACTTGGGATCGTTGGCAAATCCTGAGTCAGTAATTGAATACAGAAAGATAAATATTAATGAGTGATGTTTTTATAATTGATGCAGTTAGAACACCAATAGGAGCTTATCTAGGTAATTACAAAAAAACTGAATCAGTAGAATTAGGAACCTCTTGTCTCAAAGAATTATTTGATAGAAATAAAACAATCAATACTAAAGAAGTTGAAGGATTAATTTTAGGACAAGTATTAACTAGTGGACTAGGAATGAATACAGCAAGGCAAGTTGCATTAGGTTCCGGAATGCAACAGACATCCTTTGCTTATGTAGTAAATCAAGTTTGTGGAAGTGGTATGAGAGCTACAATAGATGGTTCATCTAAAATTTATTCTGGTGAGTCAAATTTATTAATTGTTGGTGGTCAAGAAAGTATGTCAAGGGCACGCCATGCGTATCTGAGTAGAACTGGAGAAAAAAAATTAGGAAACAATATCTTTATAGACACTTTAGTTAATGATGGCCTAACAGATGCTTTTTCAAAAGAACATATGGGCATAACAGCTGAAAACGTTTCAAGAAAATACAATGTTACAAGACAAGACCAAGATCAATTTGCTTATCAGTCTTATCTAAAAACTTATAAGGCAATTAAAAATAATTACTTCAAAAACGAATTGATCAAAACACCTCTCAAAGATGAAGTTCGAAAAGACACAACTTTGCCAAAATTAAGACAATTAAAAGCTGTTTTTAAAAAATCTGGAACAGTTACTGCTGGAAATGCTTCTTCATTAAATGATGGAGCTAGTTTTTTGGCTTTAGCTTCTGAAAAATATATAACTTCAAACAAAATTAAACCAATAGCAAAAGTACTATCTTGGGCGTCCTCAGCCGGTAATCCCGATTATATGGGTGTTACTCCAATTACAGCTATACAGAAATTAATGAAGAAAATGAGTGTAAATATTAATTATTTTAATTTGGTTGAGGTCAATGAGGCGTTTGCTGCAACTTCAGTTGCAGTCCAAAGATCTTTAAAGATTGATCCAAGTAAATTAAATATTGCTGGGGGCGCTATTGCATTAGGACACCCTATTGGCTGTTCAGGTGCAAGAATTATTACAACCTTGTCTCATCAACTCAGAAGAACAAAACAAAAGTTTGGTGTTGCAAGTATGTGTATCGGTGGTGGTCAGGGCCTAGCAATTGCCATTGAAAACTTAATATAAAAAATCATAGTGAGTGTTTCTCTTAAAGCAGCCATATTTTTATGTTTTGCCTCCTTATTTTGGTCAGGCAATTTTATAGTAGGAAGATTATCCTCAGTTGAGGAATTAGTATCACCGCTATCTTTATCTTTTTACAGATGGGTAATTGCTTTAATAATTTTAACTCCCTTTTGTTTAAAAAATGCTTTAGTTGACTTACCCCTTTTAAAAAAACAACCAGGAATGGTTTTTTTGATCATTTTAACTGGTCCGACACTTTTTAACACCTTAACTTATATTGGTCTAACAGCGACAACTGTTATTAATTCTTTATTGGTTATTTCGACAACCCCCATGTTGATAATCCTTTTAAACAAATTGATTTATAAAAATCAAACAAACTTGTTTCAAATGTTAGGTGTCATTTTATCTCTTATTGGTGTTAGTTATGTTATAACAAAAGGTAACTATCAAAATATATTTGATTCAAAATTTTATTCTGGAGATTTATTCATCTTACTAGCTGTTATATCTTGGGCATTATATTCAATATTTCTAAAAAAAAATGAAACAGGTGTTTCAGGATTTAGTTTTTTATATTTATCATTCGTATTTACAGTAATCTTACTCCTACCTGTTTATTTGTATGACATTATAATTCAAAATAATTTCATAACATTTGACCACAAAACCTTATTAGTAATTGGCTATACCGGAACTTTTCCTAGCATCTTGTCATATATTTGTTGGAATACTGGAGTGGCTTTAATTGGCCCAAATAAATCAGGCCCTTTTCTTCACTTAATGCCTATTTTTGGCGGAATTCTTGCATATTTAGTCTTTCAAGAAACATTACAGAGTTATCATTACGCTGGAATTTTATCTGTGATTGTTGGTATAATGATAGCTAATAAAAAATAATTAATTATTTCTTAATTTAGGAGGGGAATATTTATGGCAAAAAAAAAGACTAATAATAAGACCATGAAAAGAAGAAATTTCCTTAAAGGTGCAGGTGCTGCAGCACTGGGTGCCGCAGCAGTTTCTTCATTTCCAGCACCAGCAATATCAGGTGGACACATGGAATGGATTGCATGTTCTGCTTTTGGCAAAGCAAGTGGTCTTGGCAAAGCAATAGATAGATTTGCTAGTTATATCAATAATGCATCTGATAAGTTAAAAGTCACTGTATATCATGGCGGGGAATTAGTGCCACCTCTTGAGTCACTAGATGCAGTTAGATCTGGTGCTGCTCAAATGGCTTATGGCGCTGGTTACTATTGGACTAACATCAGTATGGCACCTTCGTTTTCTGCGGCTTTACCTTTTGGTCTTACAGCTCAAGAACAAAATGCATGGTGTTATTATGGTGGAGGAATTGAAGCAGCAGACAAAGCATACAATGCTATTGGTGTAAAGTTTCTTCCAATGGGAAATACGGGTAACCAGATGGGTGGTTGGTTTAATAAAGAAATTAACTCACTCGCAGATTTTGAAGGTTTAAAAATAAGAATGCCTGGTCTTGGCGGTGAAGTATTAAAATCATTTGGTGCTAACACTGTTCTTTTAGCAGGTGCGGATGTGCTTCCTTCACTTGCTTCTGGTGCTATCGATGCTACAGAATGGATTGGTCCAGCAGCTGACTTAGGTAAAGGTTTACATCAAGCAGCTAAATATTACTACAATCCTGGATGGCATGAGCCAGCAACAATCCTAGACTGTTCAATAGATATGTTTGAGTGGGAGAAGCTAGATGATGCAACAAGAGAACTAATTACTGTTGCTTCAAAAGCTGTCAATATGGAAGTGCTATCTTTTTTCCAAGCTGTTAATGATAGTTCATACCAAAAACTTATTAACGAACACGGTGTTCAAATGAGACAACTTCCAGATCCTGTTATGAATGCTCTAGGTCAAAGAGCAGGTGAGGTTTGTAGCGCTATTGCTGCTGAAGACCCAGTTTCACAGGCTCTTTTTTCACATATTGTTGAATTTAGATCCTCAATTCTAAGATGGACAAATACGTCTGAGAAAGAGTACATGAGAGTTAGAAGTCTCCCATTTACTTACCCATCAGCATAAATTCATAATATTAATATCATCCCCGAAATATTCGGGGGTGATTATTTCATTAAAACATTTTACTTGGTAACCAAGTTGCAATTTCTGGATAAAAACCAACAATTAATATTGCTAATATTTGAATTCCAATAAATGGAATTACACCTTTATACATGTTTCTAGTTTGAATATTGTCTGGAGCTACTCCTCTTAAAAAAAATAAGGAAAAACCAAATGGTGGAGTTAGGAAACTTGTTTGTAGATTCAACGATATGAGAATACCAAGCCACAATGGATCAGCTCCATTTGCAATTAATATTGGACCCACTAATGGTACAATGACAAAAATTATCTCTATATAATCTAGAAAGAAACCCAAAAGAAATATAACTACCATAACTAAAATTAGAGCTGCGTAAAGTCCACCTGGCAAATTACCGAGAAAATGTTCAATCATTTCATCACCACCAAAAGCACGAAAAACTAATGAAAACATTGACGCTCCAATTAATATTACAAACACAAATGAACTAAGCTTTACTGTTCCTATTGCTGTTTCCTTGAGGTTCTTAAAATTCAATTCACCTTTTAAAAGTGCTATCATTGCTGCACCTACTGCACCAACTGAAGCAGACTCTGTAGGTGTTGCAATGCCAAAAAGTATGGACCCTAAAACTAATACAATGAGAGTTATTGGAGGAATAACAGATTTAGCTGCTTCAATATAAATCTCCCCTCTTGACCTTGTCGTTTCTACCGGAGGACAGGATAGCGGATTTATTCTTGCGTAAAAAAAAATGAATATAATGAATAATACTACCAACATTAGTCCAGGCAATATTGCGCCTGCAAACAAATCAATTGCAGTTACTGGATCAGGAGCTAAATTACCAACTAACATTGCCGCTTCTTCATTTGCTCCTTGTAAAATTGTTGCTAATAAAACTAAAACAATTGAAGGTGGAATTATTTGTCCCAATGTTCCAGCAGCACAAATAGTGCCAGTAGCTATTTTTTGATCATATCCAGCTTTCATCATAGATGGCAAAGAGAGCATTCCCATTGTAACAACCGTTGCCCCAACAATTCCTGTTGATGCAGCAAGTAGCATACCTACTATCACAACACCAATACCTAGACCTCCTTTTGTAGCCCCAAAAAGCTCACCAATAGATTGTAAAAGACCAGCTGCAATTTTTGTTTTTTCCAGCATAATTCCCATAAAAATAAAAAGAGGCACCGCTACAAGGGGTTCATTGATCATTGTTCCAAATATGCGCTGAGGAAAAAATCCTAGCATTCTAAAATTAAAGATTTCTAAAAAATCACCCAAAAATCCAAATAAAAGAGCTGTTCCTGCAAGTGTGAAGGCTACAGGAAAACCAAAAAGTAATAACCCCAATGTTGTTAAGAACATTATGATCGCTAAAATTTCAGGGCTAATCATTTTTTCTCACCAGACCCTTGATGATTTGTGAGTGTTAATATTGATTTAATTACATTTGAAATTAATTGAAGAAATAAAACTATACAAAACCATAAAATTGCACTTTTTAAAATATATAAAGCTGGCATACCCCCGGCTTCTCTGGATACTTCATTCATTAAAAAAGATCTATAGACAAAATGATAGCTGTATTTCCAGATAATATACAAAAATGGGAGAAGTAAAAAAATATTTCCTAACAGGTCAACGATAGCTTTATACTTTTTTGATGCCTCTCGGTAAAAGACGTCTATTCTGACATGCTCATTTGCTAAATAAGTAAAACCAGCACCCAACATAAAAACAAAACTATGAAGCCAAACATAAACCTCTTGCATCCATATAAATCCAATATTGAACCCATATCTTAAGACAACAACAGTGAATACAACTATGACCATAGAGAAAACAAAAAAAGCACATAGATATCCTATGAATGTATTAAATCGATCAATAAACTTGGATAATTGTGCCAAAGCAGACATAGCAGCAGATTATATATAGACAATAAACATATTAAAGAGAGTATATTGATAGGTCGTGGTGCCAACTTTATAAGAATAAAGCTTTCTCATGCGGGGTGAGATTCGGCACATTTAAACAAAAATGTTCACGACCTAATTGAATTTTAATTGAATATAGGGCATTTTCAGAACCTTAATTTTAATGAATGGGCAATTTGATTAACATTTTTTCCACAGCCTTATTTATTCATGTTACGCATGAATTAATAAAATAATAGTTTTTTACTATAAGACATTTTTAAATATATTGCCTTTCTATGGCTCCAATATCACCCCATTTGCAAATTTATAGGCCTTTTTTGACAATGGTATTTTCTATCTCCAGCAGAATAGGAGTAATTGCATTTGCATTTTCTTTACCTTTTTTTGCAATTTGGTTAGGAAGCTTAAATTTTCTCCCTCAACTTAATCAAGTATTAACATTGTTGATAAACTTGTTACCTATAAAGCTAATATTTGTCTTTTGGTTTTTTATCTTCAATCATCATTTGTTAAATGGTTTAAAATATTTCTTATGGTCATTTTCAATTGGAATGGATCTTAAAAATGTCTACTTAGTGACATATCTTATTCTAGTAGCAAATATTATAATGACTTTGATTTTTACTTGGATGATATTTTAATGAAAGCTTCTCAAAAGTGGAAAATAGAGAGAGTTTTATATCTAGTGTTAATTCCTATTAGCTATTGGTTTATTTTATTTTTTTTAAGTTCTTACTCCGATGTAAATTCTTTTAATATCTCATTATCAGCTTCCGCTAATAAGATTTTATTATTAATTTTTTTTATCATATCAATGCTTCATATTAGAATTCAACTGGGCAAAGTTTATGAGGATTATTTTCAATTAAATAAAATGAAACTTTATTCTTTAATAACAGACGGCATTATTGTTATTTCTTTTCTCTTCTTTTTACCGGTGTTATTTATTTAATATGAATTATACAGATCATAAATTAGATGTAGTTGTATTAGGTGCTGGTGGAGCGGGCTTGAGAGCAGCTTTAGGGTGCTCTGAACAGGGCCTTAAAACTGCATGTGTCTCAAAAGTTTACCCTACAAGAAGTCATACTGTTGCTGCCCAAGGTGGAATTGGAGCTGCCCTAGCTAATATGGGCGAGGATAGCTGGCAGTGGCATATGTTTGACACTGTAAAAGGCTCAGACTGGCTGGGTGATCAAGACAGTATTGAATATTTATGCTCAAATGCAGTTGACTCAATTGTTGAGCTTGAACATTATGGTATGCCATTTTCAAGAACAGATGATGGTAAGATTTATCAAAGACCTTTTGGTGGCCATATGACAAAAAATGGTAAGGGCGAGCCAGCAAGCCGAGCTTGCGCTGCAGCTGACAGGACTGGCCATGCATTACTCCATACTCTGTATCAACAAAGCCTCAAAAATAACGTTGATTTTTATAATGAATATTTCGCTATAGACTTACTAAAAGATGACAATGATACAATTTGTGGTCTTCTAGCAATTAGTATAGAAGATGGATCGTTGCATCGTTTTATTGCAAAAATGACAATTCTTGCAACTGGGGGTTATGGAAGAATTTTTCAATCCTCAACAAGTGCCCATATTTGCACTGGTGATGGAGCAGGCATAGCGCTGAGAGCCGGCCTTCCTCTATCTGATATGGAGTTTATTCAATTCCATCCAACAGGAATATATGGTGTGGGTGTTTTAATTTCAGAAGCAGCTAGAGGTGAAGGAGGTATTCTTAAGAACAACGAAGGCAAAAGGTTTATGTTAGAATATGCTCCTAATGCAAAAGATCTTGCTGCTAGAGATGTTATATCAAGATACATAAGTAAAGAGATTAGTGCAGGTAGAGGATGTGGACCTAACAAAGATTATATAAATCTCCATTTGGAACATCTTGATGCTGATATGCTTGCAAAAAGATTACCTGGTATTTCTGAGTCAGTTAAAGCCTTTTGTGGAAGAGATATTTCAAAAGAGCCAATCCCAGTAATTCCAACTGTTCATTATTGTATGGGCGGAATTCCTACAAACTTTAAAGCAGAGGTTTTGAAACCAAATGACTCTAATACAGAAGAAGTCTGTGAGGGACTAATGGCTATCGGAGAAGCTGCATGCGCTTCAGTTCATGGAGCTAATCGACTTGGAACAAATGCTTTAGCTGAGCTCGTAGTTTTTGGAAGGGGTGCAGCAATTCAGGCCGGCCAAGTTATTGATACCAAAGAGTCATTGAGAACCCCATCTGTGTCGCAAACAAATTCTATCATAGAGAGATTAGAGTCCATTAAAAGTAACAAAGGAGATGTTTCAGTCGGTGAGCTAAGAGAGAGGATGCAAAAGACTGTTCAAAAAAGATTTGGTGTTTACAGAGAAAGTGAAACTTTGAAATTAGGCAATGATGAATTAGCCTCGATGTCACAAGATTTAAAACATATTAAAGTTAAAGATCAGTCAGATGTTTTTAATACAGATTTAGTTGAAGCTTTAGAGCTACATAATTTAATGCAGGTTGCTGGAAGTGTTGGTGTTTCTGCTGAGCAAAGAACTGAAAGTAGAGGTGCTCACGCTAGAGAGGACTTTCCAGACAGAGATGATGACAATTGGTTAAAACACACTCTTTTTTGGGGTGATGTCACTGATTATAAAGTCACCCATAGACCAGTGAGAATGACTACACTGAGTAATCAAATCTCTGTCATCCAACCACAAGTAAGGGTTTATTAAATGGTACAACTTACTCTTCCAAAAAACTCAGTCCCAGTTAAAGGAAAATCTTATTCCAATGTTGATCTCATTGACGAGCAATCTCAACAAAATCATGATATCCGAATTATAAATGTTTATAGGTGGTCTGGTGATGAAAATACCCCTCCTCAAATCGATCGATTTGAAATTGATGTAGCTAAAGCAGGAACAATGGTTCTAGATATATTAAATAAAATTAAAGCTGAAGTTGATCCAAGTTTAACTTTTAGAAAATCTTGTAGAGAAGGTGTTTGTGGATCATGTGCAATGAACATAGATGGAGTAAATACACTTGCATGTCAAAAACATATAGAAGAGTGTTCGGATGAAATAAATATTTATCCTCTTCCTCATATGAAGGTTTTAAAAGATCTAGTGGTTGATTTAAAAAAAGCATTTGAACAATTTAAATCTATAAAACCATGGTTAAATAAAAAGTCCCCAAATAATAAACGTGAAAACTTACAATCAGTCGAAAACAGAGATAAGTTAGATGGTAAATGGGAATGTGTTATGTGTTTCTCATGTAGCACTTCTTGTCCTAGTTATTGGTGGAACGAGGATAAATATTTAGGACCAGCTGTATTGCTTCAAGCAAATCGCTGGATACAAGATAGTAGAGATGAAGAAAAAAAAGAAAGGTTGAATGAATTAGATGATAGTTTTAAACTATATAGATGTCATTCGATTATGAATTGCACGAACTCTTGTCCGAAAGGATTAAATCCAGCTAAAGCGATAGCTGAAATAAAACATGAAATATCCAAAATGGATAATAAGTGAATAAAATATCATTAATTGGTGCTGGAAATATTGGAGGCACACTCGCACATTTATTAGCTTTAAAAAAACTCGGTAATATAACACTTATTGATGTTGTTACCGGGATGCCTCAAGGAAAAGCTTTAGATCTTAGTCAATCATCAGCAGTCGAAGGTTTCACAGGGTCAATAGAGGGCACCAATGATTTTTCAAAAATGAAGGGATCTGACGTTATCATCATAACTGCTGGTTTACCCCGTAAACCTGGAATGAGTAGAGATGATTTACTTGAGATCAATGGAAAAATAATAAAAAAAATTGCACTAGATATAAAAAAATATGCTCCAAAAGCATTTGTTATTTGTATTACAAACCCACTAGATGCGATGGTATACGTTCTCCAGAAATATTCTAAACTACCCAAAAACATGTGTGTGGGCATGGCGGGAGTATTGGACTCCTCCCGAATGAAATACTTCTTATCAGATGCTTTGAAGGTATCCGTGAATGATGTTGAAACATTTGTATTAGGAGGCCATGGAGATGACATGGTGCCTCTAATTAATTACACAACAATAGGAGGTGTCCCTTTAATCGATTTTATAAAGCTTAAAAAATTTTCTTATTCAAAAATTAAAAAAATAGTCGATCGAACAAGAATGGGCGGTGGTGAAATCGTAAAATTATTAAAAAATGGATCAGCTTTCTACGCACCTGCTAGTTCGGCAATTCAGATGGCAGAGGCTTTTTTATTAAATCAAAAAAAACTTTTACCTTGTGCTGCTTATATCAATGGCCAATATGGCCTTAAAAATATGTATATGGGAGTACCTACAATTATTGGAAATAAAGGAATTGAAAAAATTATTGAGGTAAAACTTACAGCCAAAGAGAAATTAATGTTAAAAAAATCTGTCAAATCTGTGCAGGGTTTAGTATCAGCTGTTGATAAGCTTTTATGATCAAAAATCGAATGACATCTTTATTAGATAGGCGTATACATAAACCTATTAATGAGATCTTATAATTCATTTCTCACTACTAATAATGCCTCTCAAGTAATAGCGATATATAGAGATTATATTAAAGACCCAAGTCTTGTTGATAAGAGCTGGCATGAATTCTTTAAAGCTCTCGCTCCTGAGGAAATCTCTATTCTAGCTGACTATCAAAAAATAAATTGGTCACAGACCTCAAGAGACATTGATTTCAATCAGATTTCTCTTGATCAGGCAATTACTGACTCTCTTCGCCTTGTAATGATGATAAGAGCTTACAGAGAGATAGGGCACCTTATAGCTGATCTTGATCCTTTAGGTTTAATGGCAAAGAACAATCCATCAGGTTTAGATCCCGAGTATTACGGTTTCCAAAAAAAAGATTATGATCGAAAAATTTTTTTATTTGGATATTTAGGATTTCAGAAAGCTACTGTTCGCGAAGTTTTTGAAAAACTTCAGAGTATCTATTCTGGCACCTTAGCAATTGAATATAAACATATTCAGTCCGCCGAAGAATACAAATGGCTTAAGGATAGAATAGAAGAAAAAAAAGATATGCAATTAACCCCTAAGGGTAAAAGAACAATCTTGGAGAGACTAATTACAGCTGAATATTTTGAAAAGTTTCTAGATACAAAGTATAGAGGCACCAAAAGATTTGGACTTGAAGGAGCTGAGTCTACTATACCAGCACTTGAACAGATTTTAAAAAGATCCTCAGAATATGGTGTAGAAGATTTTTCCTTTGCATGCGCCCACAGAGGAAGACTAAATATATTAGCTAACATAGTAAAAAAACCTCATGTTCAAATTTTTGGAGAATTTATCCATGGAGGAGAAAATGCCCTTAGTGACCAGGGCTCTGGTGATGTTAAATATCATTTAGGTGCAAGCTCTGATAGAAGTTTTGGAGGTAAGATTATTCATGTGAGTATGGCAGCTAATCCCTCTCACTTAGAGGCGGTAAATCCAGTTGTAGCCGGCAAAATAAGAGCAAAACAAACAATCATTCAAGACAAAAATAATACGAAAGTTTCAGGTCTACTTATTCACGGAGACGCAGCAATTGCAGGACAAGGAATTGTTGCTGAAACCTTTACTATGTCACAATTAAATGGCTACAGAATTGGTGGACTAATTCACTTTATTATTAATAATCAAATTGGATTTACAACTAGTCCTCAATATAGCAGATCTGCGCCTTACTCCTCAGAGATAGGAAAAATTGTTCAATCCCCAATATTTCATGTAAATGGAGATGACCCAGAGGCTGTTGTTTTAGCCTCAAGAGCTGCAACAGAATTTAGAAACACATTCAAAAAAGATACACTTGTCGATATGTTTTGTTACAGAAAACATGGACACAACGAGGGTGACGAGCCCTCTTTTACTCAACCATTGATGTATCAAACTATAAAAAAGAAAAAAACAGTGGCTAGTATTTATGCAAATAAACTTATAAGCCAAGAAGTAGTAAATACAAAACAGGTAGACTTCATCAAAGACAGAATATGGTCTGATCTCGAGAAGAAATTTGAAAAAGCAAAAAACTATAAATTAAAAACAAAATCTTGGATGGGTGGACAATGGAGTGGATTAAGTCTTGCACCAAAAGACCCACTTAGAAGAGGTAGAACAGCTGAGTCAGAAAAATCCTTAAAGGAAATTGGCACAAAAATTTCACAAATACCTAAAGGGTTTAATCTTCATCCGAAATTAGAAAAGTTTAATAAATCTCGATTATCTTCAATAAAATCAGGTAAGAATATTGACTGGTCTTTTGCTGAGGCTTTAGCATTTGGATCATTGTTAAAGGAAGGATATAGAGTCAGACTTGCAGGTCAAGATTCTGGAAGGGGAACCTTCAGTCAGAGACACTCAGTTTTTTATGATCAAAAATCAGAAGAGAGATATATTCCACTCAATCACATTGCTAAAAATCAAAAACAGTTTGAAGTAATTGATAGTTTTCTCTCTGAATTAGGTGTCTTAGGTTTTGAATATGGGTACTCATTAGCAGACCCAAATACTTTGGTTTTATGGGAGGCCCAATTTGGAGATTTTGCCAACGGTGCCCAAATTATTATTGACCAGTTTATTGCTTCAAGTGAGAGAAAATGGATGCAAATGAGTGGATTAGTTATGCTATTACCCCATGGTCATGAGGGTATGGGCCCTGAACACTCCAGTGCAAGAATAGAAAGATTTCTTCAAATGGCAGCAGAAGATAACGTTCAGATTGTAAATTGCACTACTCCTGCGAGCTACTTTCATGCTTTGAGAAGACAAATACATAGAAATTTTAGAAAACCGCTAATAGTATTTACTCCAAAATCCACACTGCGACACCCAAATAATGTATCCTTTATTAGTGAATTTACTGGACGCTCATCATTTCATCGCCTTATTGAAGATGAAATCAAAAACCCAAAAAGAATAATTTTCTGCTCTGGAAAAATATTTTATGAATTAGATGACTTTAGAACAAAGAATAATATTAAAGATGTAAAAATAGTTCGTATTGAGCAAATTTATCCATTTCCATTTGATGCCATAGGAGAAGTTATATTAAAACATAAAGAAAGTGAGATTTTATGGGTTCAAGAGGAGCCAAAAAATATGGGAGCATGGAGTTTTGTTAAAAGTCGTATTAGACATGTTTTAGTAAAAAATAATTTAACCAAAAAAGTTCATTATGTTGGAAGGCGCCCTGCAGCAGCTCCTGCTACAGGTATATCAAAAAGACATATTACTAATCAGCAACTAATCAAAGAATTAGCTCTTAAATCATCACTAAAACGTGTTATAAAAGAGAGAAGTGGTGTCAGTTTTATGAAATTTAAAAACTTACCCAAAGAGTAATGAAAAACATAACAGTACCTGAGCTTGGAGAGTCGATCATTGAAGGCACGCTTACATCTTGGTTGATCAAAGAGGGAGATAGCTTTGAGTCTGGCGATAATTTAGCTGAAATTGAAACAGAGAAAATAACAATTGAAATTCCTGCTCAGACCTCTGGAAAATTAACAAAGATAATAACCCCAGAGGGATCTACTGTGAATGTTGGTCAATCTATTGCTGAAATATCAGAAAATACGACTACAGAACAAAAGCCCAAACCAGAGGCAAGTCAAATCGAAGAAATAAATGAAGAAAAACAAGCAATAGACCCACCTAATGTTTCCAAAGTTACGGAAAATCAAACAAAAACTCCAGCTGAAGTAATTGATCTCCCAAACTTCGACAAGGATGACTCTACGTTAGATGAAAAAACTATCCCAATGTCAAAGTTAAGGCAAACAATTGCCAGAAGGTTAAAAGAAGCTCAAAATACAGCTGCCATTCTCACAACATTTAACGAAGTTGATATGTCAGCAATTATGTCTCTTAGAAAAAAAGAACAAACGAGTTTTCAAAAAAAACATAGTGTGAAACTTGGCATTATGTCTTTTTTTGTTAAAGCCTGCACAGAAGTTCTAAAAGAAATACCAGAGATTAATTCAGAAATTCACGAAGATAAAATAATTTATAAAAACTACTTTGATATAGGTATTGCAATTGGATCTGAAAAGGGGCTTGTTGTTCCAATAATTAGAAATGCTGGAGATTTATCAAACGCAGAAATTGAAAAGTATATTACTGAGTTATCTGAGAAAGCAAATTCAAATAAACTTGCCATGAGTGATTTATCGGGCGGAACATTCTCAATTACAAATGGAGGAATATATGGCTCTATGATGAGCACTCCAATTATCAACCCACCTCAAAGTGCTATATTAGGTATGCACTCAATAATTGATAGACCTATCGCTGTAAAAAAGAAGATTGTTATAAAACCAATGATGTATATTGCATTAAGTTACGACCACAGATTAATAGATGGTAAGCAAGCGGTAACCTTTTTAGTTAGATTGAAAGAACTGTTAGAAAATCCAAAAATTACTTAATTTTTAAGAATATTTTTTAAAACAAAATTTAATATGCCGTCCGCTTTATAATATTGTAGCTCATTGATAGTATCAATTCTTAAAATACAATCTATTTTTATATTTCTCATATCATTTTGAATAAAGACTTCTAATTCTTGTAAAGGCTTCAGGTCTTCAGTAAGTTTTATATTTATCAAATCAGACGATTGAATATTTAAATCATTTATTGTGTGACTTTTAAGTTGTATAGGCAGAACTCCCATTCCAACCAAATTTGATCGGTGTATTCTTTCAAAACTTTCAGCAATAACTGCCTTAATCCCTAATAACTTCGTACCTTTTGCAGCCCAATCACGCGATGATCCAGTTCCGTATTCTTCTCCTGCAAAAACTACAACATTTTCAGACCTTTTTGCATACTCCATAGCAACATCATAAACACTCATTTTTTTCTTATCAGGTTCTAAAATTGAGTATCCGCCCTCAACGTTTGATAGCAGTTGGTTTTTAATTCTTATATTGGCAAAAGTACCTCTGACCATTACTTCATGATTACCCCTTCTAGCACCATATGAATTAAAATCATTTTGACGTATTTGCCGTTCCATGAAGTAGTTGCCAGCAGGACTATCAACTTTAATAGCCCCTGCAGGTGAAATGTGATCTGTAGTAACACTATTGCCTAGAAGTAATAAAGGTCTTGCATTCTCAATTAGATTAATCTTTTTATCATCATTTGATTGATTATCAAAAAATGGAGGTTTTTGTACGTAAGTTGATGAAGGATTCCAATTATACAGATCTCCTGTAGAAGTATTAATTTTTTGCCATTCTTTTGGCCCATCTAAAGCATTAGAGTATTGTCTTTTAAACATTTCAGGTGATACATTTTTTTCAACAACATTTCGGATTTCGCTATTGTTAGGCCAAATGTCTTTTAAAAATACTTCATTACCATTTGTGTCAATACCAATTGGATCGCTTATTAAATTTATGCGAACAGACCCTGCTAAAGCATATGCTACAACTAAAGGCGGTGAGGCAAGATAATTAGCTTTTACATGTGGGTTAACTCTGCCTTCAAAATTTCTATTACCTGAAAGTACAGAAGCAACTGTTAAATCATGTTTTGAGATACACTCGGCAATATCTTTATCAAGTGGCCCTGAGTTTCCTATACACGTAGTGCATCCATAACCAACTAGATGAAAACCAAGTTGGTCTAAATATTTATTCAAACCCGATTTAGCCAAATAATCAGTAACAACTTTTGAACCAGGTGCTAAAGAAGTCTTAACCCAAGGTTTTACTTGTAGACCTAATTTACAAGCCTTTTTTGCGACTAAGCCTGCTGCAATTAAAACATCTGGATTAGAGGTATTAGTGCATGAAGTAATAGCAGCAATTACGACGTTACCGTCTTGCATTTTATAATTGTGATTTTTAATTTCTTTATCAACAGGTTTGTTTTTTGAAAATTCTTTAAAATTTAAATTCACGCTTTCAAGATTAATTCTATCTTGAGGTCTTTTAGGCCCTGCTAATGATGCTTGAACATTTTCTAGTTTTAAATGAACGGTATCATTATAATTACATTTGTCATCGGCCCACAAACCTTGAATTCTGTTATATTTTTCAACAGTATTTATCAGATCGGAGCCTCTAGATGTCAACTTCAAGTACTTGATAGTTTCTTCATCAACTGCGAAAAAACCACAAGTTGCTCCATATTCTGGAGCCATATTAGCAATAGTTGCTCTGTCAGCGAGGGATAAATTCTTTAAACCATCACCGTAGAATTCAACAAATTTTCCAACTACTCCTTTTTCTCGAAGCATTTGTACAATTGTTAAAACTAGATCTGTTGCTGTAACACCCTCTTTCATTTTCCCCGATACTTCAAAACCAACAACTTCTGGTAAAAGCATTGATACAGATTGGCCAAGCATAGCAGCCTCAGCCTCAATTCCTCCTACACCCCAACCTAGAACACCAAGTGCATTTACCATTGTCGTATGACTGTCTGTTCCAACTAATGTGTCAGGATATAACAAATCTTTGTCACCAAGTTCCTTGCTCCAGACTACTTGAGCTAAATACTCTAAATTTACTTGATGGCATATTCCTGTGCCAGGTGGAATAACCCTAAAATTTTTAAAAGCTTGTTGTCCCCATTTTAAAAACTCATATCTCTCTGCATTTCTTCCAAATTCGATATCTACATTTTTTTGAAATGCATTTGGGCTAGCAAAATAATCAACCATTACAGAATGATCTATTACTAAATCAACTTGGGACATAGGATTAACTTTTGATGGATTACCTCCTTTTTTTGAAACAGCATCACGCATTGCTGCTAAATCTGCAACAGCAGGCACGCCAGTAAAGTCTTGCATTAACACTCTTGAAGGAAGAAAAAATATTTCATGTTTTTTCTCAGGATTTTCTAATACATTTTCGATAAGGTCTTTATTTACATCTTTGCCATCTTCTAATCTAAGTAAATTTTCAATGAGTATCTTTTTTGATTTAGGTAAATTCTTTATTTTAGGGAAATTATCTTCCAATTTAGATAGGTTATAGAAAATGTACTTTTTTCCATTATTTGAGAATTGATCAAGTGTTTTAAAACTATTTACTGACAACATATTTTTATTATAAACATTAATTAGTAAATTTATTTATGCATTATACTAATTAATTATTTTTTGAATTTTTCTTTTAAAAGGTCATATAATTTTTGAGAATCATAGCTTAAATCTCTTCCAGATCTTTTTATTAATCCAATTGTCCTAGTTACAGAGGGATCAATTAAAGGCCTATATGACAGAGAAGAATAATCCTTTGAAATAGCCAATTTTGGGGCTAGAGTTATTCCAAGACCTTGCTCAACCATATTTAATGCAGTTGGTATGTGCCTTACTTCATACGCCCAATCGATATCTTCTTCTTGGAGAGCAAGTGCATTCTCAATATAAATTCTACTCCCAGAACCTTTCCATATTGAAATAAAATTCCTACCTTTAATTTCAGATATCTTTATTTTTCTTTTTTTCTCTAACTTGTCTCCTTTAGGAAATACAACGACGTAATCTTCCACAAATAAATTCTCAAAGCTAATTCCAGGTTCTTGTTTACCAGTAAAATTAATACCAAAATCACATTCACCTCCCAAAACACTATCAACAACATTATTAGATGACCTTTCAATGATTTGAACTTTACACCTTGGTTCAATTTCTTTGAATTGTTTGAGTGATGAAAACAAAATATTTCTTAACGCTGAATGAACGACACCAATTTTAATTATTGAAGGAAAACTATACTTTTCATTAAGAGTTTTTGTTGCAGTTTTGACTGCTTCTATTATTCCTCTTGCTCGATCATAAAAATTTCTCCCGGAATAAGAAAGTTGAACTTTTCTAGTAGTCCTATCAAAAAGAGTAGTTCCTAATTCGTGCTCTAATTTTTGAATTCTTCTTGAGAGAGCGGGTTGAGATAAATTTAAATTATTTGCAGCTTTAGCAAAAGAGTTAGTCTCTGTTAATTCAATAAATGCTTCAATATCACCAATTTCAATATTAATGCGCATACAACATAAATATCAAAAATTTTTTTATTTGCTATTCTTTTTTGTTGTAGTTTTCTTTACAGCTTTTAGCCATCCTTGGTAAAGATATTTAACCTCTTTTTTATGAAGTTTCGGTTTAAATATTTTATCGCTTTGCCATTTTTTGGCGATTTCCTCGGTATTTTTAATAAATCCTGAAGAAAGTCCAGCTAGATAGGCTGCCCCCAATGCAGTTGTTTCAGTTATTTTTGGTCTATCACAATTTAAAATTAAAATATTTGACAAAAATTGTAGGAAATCTTCATTTGCAACCATTCCACCATCAACTTTAAGTTGTTTAATAGGAACACCACTATCCTTTTGCATTGCAATGACTAAGTCTTTAGTCTGGTATGCAACACTATCTATTGCGGCTTTTACAAATTCTGCAATCCCAGTATTCCTTGTCATTCCAAAAATTGCACCTCTAGCTTCCCCGTCCCAATATGGAGCTCCTAAACCAACAAATGCTGGAACAAAGTAAATTTTTTGACTTTGATCACTCTTTGAGTAAAAATTCTCTGTCTCTTGTGCTGTTTTGATTACTTTAAGTGAGTCTCTTAACCACTGAACAGCAGCCCCTGCAATAAAAATTGACCCTTCCAAGGCATAAGTAGTTTTATTGTTAATTTTATATGCAATCGTCGTAAGCAAATTATTTTTAGATATTTTAAGTTTTTGTCCAATATTCATGATCATAAAGCAACCAGTCCCATACGTAGATTTGATAGACCCTGGTTTAAAACAGGCCTGACCAATTGTTGCTGCTTGTTGATCACCAGCCATGCCTCCTATTTTAATCTTATCTCCAAAAAGTGTTGTATGTCCAAAATCATCTGCACTATCTTTTACATCTGGGAGAATTTTATGAGATATATTAAATAATTTTAATAATTCTTTAGACCAACAATTTTTTTTGATGTCATATAACATGGTTCTTGAAGCATTCGTAGCTTCAGTGAAAAAAGACCTCCCTTCTGTTAACTTCCAAAGAAGCCAAGTATCAATAGTTCCAAATAAAAGCCTATTCTCTTTTAAAAGTTTTTTTGATGACTCTATGTTGTCAAGTATCCATTTAATTTTAGTCGCTGAAAAATATGAGTCAATTACAAGTCCTGTAATTTTTTGTATTTTTTTTGAAAATCCTTTCCTAGTTAAATCTTTGCAATAATTTACTGTTCTTCTATCTTGCCAAACAATAGCTCTGTAAATAGGTTTACCTGTTTGTTTGTCCCAAATGACTACTGTTTCTCTTTGATTAGTTATTCCTATACTTAATATTTGGCTTGAATTAATTTTTGCTTTTTTAATTACATTTTGTGCTGTTTGCAAAACAGTATTAAATATCTCTTGAGGATCGTGTTCTACGCAACCATCTTTTGGAAAGTATTGTTTAAATTCCAGTTGATCACTAGAAACAATTTCAAAATTATCGTTAAAAATTATTGAACGTGTTGAAGTTGTACCCTGATCAATTGATAAAATAAATTTTTGCACAAATTTATAATATCATAAGAACTAAAGGTGTCTTTTTAAAATAATTTCCAATTTATCCCTCGCTTCTTTAGGGAAATTAATTCCAAGCTTTGTTCTCCTAAATAAAATGTCTTCAGAATTTTGAGCCATTTCTTCTTTAATGAGATATTTTACTTCAAACTCATAAAAATCATCAAAAATTAACTCCCCACCAGAGTCAAATTCATCATAAAATTCATTTAGTTTAGATATTTTATCTCCATAAGTCTTGATAAGACGCTTAAAAATTCGTTGAGGGATATTTCTATTATTTATTATTTTATTATGAGCTCCTGGTAAGGCCTCTTCAGATGTCCATTTTTTTTTTGAAAACACAAGGTACTTGTTTAACTCTTTCAAAATTTGTTCAGAGAGTTTTCTATATGTTGTAAGTTTTCCACCTAAAATAGTGATTATGGGTGCTCCATCTTTATCATCAACCTCAAAAGAATAGTCTCTTGATACTTTAGATGCTTTTTGATTATTATCTTCAATTAATGGTCTTATTCCTGAATATGTCCATAAAATATCACTCTCACCAATTTCTTTTTTAATAAAAGAATTGACTGATTTTATAAGATAATCTTTTTCTTCATCAGTGATTTTGGGATTTTCAAAATTATCAACCTCATGATCTGTAGTTCCTATTAAAGTATATTTATTTTGATATGGGATCATAAATATTATCCGTTTATCATCTAACTGAAGAATATATGCTTGATCTCCCTCATAAATTTTTTTTACAACTAAATGACTCCCCTGCACTAACCTTAATTTTTTATTAGATTTTAATTTAAAAATATTATTTAAAACTGATATTGCAAATGGACCTGTTGCATTAACCACCACTTTTGATTTTAAAACCTCACCACTATCTAAAGTTATAAGCCAAAAGTTCTTATCTCTTAATACCTTAACAATTTTTGTGTTTAGATATATTTTTGCTCCTCTATTTATAGCATCCTCTGCATTTAGTAAAGCTAGTCTAGAGTCATCAACATATAAATCAGAGTAAATATAACCACTAATGTACTTTTCTTTGATTGGATTTTCTTCAAACTGGTCATTTAAATTAATAAATCTTGATTTTTCAAATGATGACTTACCACCCAATCTATCATACAAAAATAATCCAATTCTTATCATCCAGCTCGGACGTAAACTAGGAACGTGAGGTAGAACAAATTTTATTGGTTTAGTAATGTGAGGTGCGATCTTCTTTATAACGTCTCTTTCTTTCAGAGACTCCCTTACTAGTTTAAAGTCGTAATTTTCTAAATACCTTATCCCTCCGTGAATTAATTTTGTGGACCATGAAGAAGTTTGGGATGCAATATCACCTTTTTCAATTAGACAAGTATTTAAACCTCTGCCTACAGCATCTCTTGCTGTACCTACACCATTAATACCACCACCAATAATAATTAAATCATACACAGTTACTAACCTCTTATAAAAAATTTAAAAAGTAAAGATAGGGCAAACTTATTTTTTGTTTTTTAAAACAATATTTTTGAATTTATCATTGACTTATTGAAATGAAGTGTTCTTTAAAATAAAAAAAATATAGTAACTAACGGTAAATTCTTTTTAATTCTAAACCCATTTTTGAAAATCTTTTTCTAAAACTATAGAATTCTTTATTATGTTTTGCTGAATTTTGTTTCAAAACTAGTTTTTGATAATAATGAACCATTTCATGTCCTAAAATCTCAACAAATTCCTGGAAATTCTTGAATTTATTATGAAGAGTAATTCTATAGCAGTGCTTTGTGGCATAGGGGTTAAATTCAAATAAACCTAGTGCACCTCGTATTCTTCTTATCTTGACACAAGGTGTTTTTAAACGATTATTAAAAATCTCTCTGTTTAATATTTTATATATTGCAGGTATTTTATTAGCTTTAGGTTTAAATACTCTCTCACTCCCATAGTGCTGAATAAGTGTAGCTAAACTTTTTGTTCTTGGCATATATTTAGAAATACAATTATTATTTATTAAAAAAAAATCAAGATAATTTAATTTGGTTTCTCTAATAAATATTCTATGTGTATGAATACTTCATCTAACTTATCATCAGAAATGTCTTTGTAACTTTTACCAAATTTTTCTTTAATACTAAGAGCTATGTGTGCATATGCATTCCTTCCATCAGGGTGGTTATGAGACGGTTTCAAAAGTGGTTGAAGTTTTTCGCCAGTAAATTGAATTTTCTTCCAAACTCTTTTTTTATTTAATTCATTCACAATGACAGACCACCTGGAAAAAAAGAGTCTAACAATAGCCTTATAAGTGCAAAACCAATTCCACAAAATATAATAATTGTGATTAACTGTTTATTTATCATGATGTATAAAATTAATTATAATGAGATACATTAGCATTATTTTATGTTTATTTCTCTTTAATTTGACATTTGCTGATAATTTAGAAAATTTTCCTCTTGCTTGTATTTGTGATAAAAGCATAAATGCACTAAAGTACTTTGATTGTAAACAAAAATTTTCCGGAACACAATTAAATGTCATCGATAGCCAAGATAACAAAAATATTTTTATATTTAGTAGTTTTGATGAAAAAAAATATCAATTAGTAAATAAAGATCAAAAAAATTTAATATTTGAATATGATACGCGAGATTATATTTCCTCCATTTTGATCAAAAAAAATCTAGATCTAATTTTTTCTATATCTTATAAAAAATATAATAAAAAATGGGCATACGATTTAAAGTGTGTTTCACTAAAAAAAGACTAAAGTTTCATCTTATTCAAAATGTTAAATAAAAAATTTATTCTTCCGTCCGCAATATCATTTAGTGGTTTTTTATTTTTGGTATCAATGGATTCAGTTATAAAGATTTTAGGTGAAACTTATTCTGTCTTACAATTATTATTTTTAAATGCATTATTTTCCCTTATACCTCTATTCTTTTTTATTTATAAAAAACATGGCATACACTTTTATAAAAACCAAAATTATACTTTCCAATTTATCAGAGGCATAGTTCACACGATCGGCTTTCTTTTTGTTTTAAAAGGAGTTTTACTACTTCCACTTTCAGTGGTTTACCCAGTTTTATTCACTTCACCTTTAATGTTATTAGTAATGTCCCATTTTTTCTTAAGTGACAATATAAATATAGTAAGAGTATTAGCCATTTTAACTGGTTTTTTAGGTGTGGTGATTTCAGCAGAACCATTTGGCACTAACATTGTTTCTATCTTAGGAGTAGTGTTTGTCTTTTTAGGCGCTTTTTGTATTGCGATTACTCATTTGATAACTAGGAAATATAATTATTTAACATCCTCATATTCAGCTGCTTTTTTTAGTATGATTGTGAGTGTTTTTGTATTTTTATTTTCAATTAATTTTCATTTTGAGTATATGACTTTAAGCGACTTATTGCTCTCTATTCTTGGTGGTGTATTTGCAGGTCTTGGTATTAGCGCGGTAATTTATGGATCTAGAACACTTCCTTCTTCAGTATTTGGCCTTACAAGTTATGTCCAAATAATTTTTGGTGTATTGTTAGGATGGATTATTTTTAGTCAGCTACCTACCTTTTATAATTATATAGGGATAACAATAGTCATAGCAGCAGGTTTTATACTTTTTTATTTTGATAAAAGTGAAAATGATAATTAGCTAATGATCTCTCTTATAGTCTTATATGTTGTTTCTTATTTAATTTTTATTTTTCCATTTGATGTATTATCATCATGGCTGGGAAAACCAACATCACTATCAGAGGTTTTAATATGCACCACCATAGTTTTTGCGTTATGTCTTTATTATTTTAGATCCAAAAGCACAAATAAGATCATAAAGTTTTTTGTTTATGAGGGGTTTGGTATTGGAACTGTATCTTTTTTCATAATTCTACCTTTATGTATATTTAATTATTTTAAAATTATAATTGAGTATCAACTAGTTATTTTATTTTTCTTCATACAAATTCCAGTCATTTTTTATGGGTATATTAATTCTAAAAATCTTAAAATTAAAAAACTTTCAATAGAGTCAACACTTATAAAAAAAAACATTAAATTTATATTCATTAGTGATGTACATATAGGCTCAAATCATCCTTCTTCATTAACTAAGCTAGTATCCAAAATCAATTTACAAGACTTTAATTTCTTAATAATAGGGGGTGATTTAATTGATAGTAGTGCATTTCAAATTGAAGACTTATATGAGTTAAAAAAAATAGATAAACCCATATTTTTTGTGACTGGTAATCATGAATATTATATTCAAAACTATCAAAAACATCTTCAAGATTTAAAAACAGTTGGTATTAGAACTTTGAATAATGAGTCGATAAAATTCCAGGGTTTAAATCTGATTGGTCTTTCAGATGATATTACTAATAAATCAAAAATAGACCGTGTGAAGAAGCTTTCTCAAAATGATTTATTTAATTTATTAATAGTTCATAAACCGTCAATTTGGAAAAAAGTAAGTAATAACGTAAATTTAATGTTATCCGGTCACACTCATAATGGACAAATTTTCCCCTTTAACCTAATTGTTAAGCTTAAATTCCCTGAAATTTATGGACTATATAAGAATATAAATAATTTTTTGTATGTTAGCTCTGGGGCTGCTACTTGGGGGCCAAAAATAAGAATTGGATCCAACAACGAAATAATACATATAGAACTAAAAAATTAAAAATTTCCTTATTGGATTAAAATTGACATTATGTATGCTTTTTTTATGAGAATTTTACTAATTTATTTATGCCTCATGGGAACACTATTTGCTGAAAATCATGTTTTAGAACAGGAATATTATGATGCTTGGCAATTTACATGTGTCGATGAAAAATCTCAAAAAATTTGTGATTTAAGAGAACTAGTAGTAGACCCAAATACGGAAGAAGTAGTGAGTTATATTTCTATTACTATAAATCCTGAAAATTTAACTCAAATGCAAATTGCTTTTCCTCATGCGGTAAATTTAAAAAACCCAGTTTCATTACAAATCGATGAAAAAGATCCATTAGAACTTAATTATGCATACTGTAACCAAAGTGCCTGTTTTGTTGCTGAAATTATCGGAGAGAATTTTATTAATTTTTTTAAAGCTGGAAATCAAATTATTATCAAAGTTCTTCTTTTAGATAATAGAGAAGCAACTATTACTTATTCACTTGCTGGTTTTACAGCAGGATATAATAAGTTATATTCAACTGTAACTAATTAACTTTAACTAAATTAATTTTATTTTTTATAAAAATTAGACAAATCAAAGAGGGAACTACCATTAAAGAGGTAATAATAAAAAATAATCCCCAGTCACCACCAAGTCCATCAACTAATGCTCCAGAGGAGGATGCTAATAGGGTCCTTCCTGCCGTTCCCACAGAAGCTAATAAAGCATATTGAGTAGCAGTAAAACTACGATCCACTAGAAGTGAGATAAATGCCACAAAAGCAACAGTTGCAAACGCAGCTGCAAGATCATCTAAAATAACTGCGAAAGCAAAAAGAGCTTTAGATGGTCCAACCCAAGCAAGTATTGAAAATAAAATATTTGTTGCAGCCATTGCAATTCCAGCAAGAATTAAAGTTTTGAAAATTCCAGACCTCATTGCAATTGCTCCTCCAATAAGTGTAAATACAATAGTTGTAATCCAACCTAAAGCCTTTGAAAATATAGCTATATCACTCTTTGAAAAACCAATTTCTTTATAAAATACTAAGCTCATTCTTCCCAAAAAAGCTTCACCTATTTTAAATAAAAATACAAAAGCAAGAATTGTAATACCTATCTTAACACCATTGATATTAAAAAAACTATTTAACGGGTTTGCTATCACATTGTTTAAGTAATATAGAGTCTGCGAAATGGGATTATCTTCACCGAATTTTTGTATATAAAGTGAAAATATGTAAAAAAGCACACCTAAAATGACAAATGTTATTCCTCCATTAGTAAACCATATCTTTTCAAAAAATTTGCCAGTCAAAAAACATAAAATTCCTATTGATCCAAATAAATATCCAGCATTCTTTACACTATTAAAATTAGAATTTGAATAGTCTGTTTTTGTTATTTCTTGAAATCTTTCTTTATTAGACTCAGGAATAAATGTTAAACCTACATTACAAAAAACTATTATAGCCATTAAAAATATAAAAGTTACTTGCCAATACTGTTCTACACCTGATATTTCAAGTCTTTCAGCTATTTCTAAACAAATATAACCACCAAGTTTAAAACCAGTCCACCATCCCACAACTGCCATTGCTGCACCAGCGGCCATACTTGAGGTTTCATCTTTTTTTATTTGTTCAATTCTTAAAGCATCAATTGTTATATCTTGAGTTGCAGATGAAATGGCTATTGCTAAACCAACTCCAATAATTAAAGCTAAGTTTTGAGTTGGTTCTAATACACTCCATATAACAAGACAAATTAAAATTATTGTTTGCATTAAAATGATTATAGATTTTCTATGTCCTATTTTATTAGTTAGGAAAGGTAGTCTCAATCGATCAATGATAGGTGCCCATAAAAAATTGAATGCGTAAACACCAAAAATAAGTCCAGCCCAACCTATAGTACTCCTACTTAAGCCTTCTTCTTTCAACCACAAAGAAAGCGCACTTGCAATTAACACCCAAGGGAAGCCACTTATTATTCCTAAAAGAAGTATTCTTATCATTCTTCTATCATAGTAGGCCCCAAATAATGATTTTAATTTACTAGAATCTAATGACACAGAACTCATAATTCAGATGATATTGAAAATATTATAAATGAAAACTCTAATCGCTAAGACTACTTAGCCATTTAATTAAATCTGCTCTATCTTGGTCTTTTTTAATACCATTGTAGTTCATTTTTGTTCCAACTATGTACTTTTTAGGTTTCAACAAAAATTTGTTTAGCTCTTCGACATTCCAATCACCGCCAAATTCTACTAAAGCACCTGAATAAGCAAATCCTTCCATAGATCCCTTTGACCTGTTTACTATACCCCACATTGCAGGACCTACTTTGTTTTCTCCACCTTTGACTTGAGTATGACAAGATGCACATTTTTTAAAAATCTTTTCACCATTTTCCATACTTGCTGAAGCTAACAGAGGTGTAATTTCTGGAAGAACCTCGAATATATTTATTTCTTCCTTCGTTTCCGAAGAAACACCACCCTCAGGGACTTCAATTTTATAGGCAAGTTCGTCAGGAAACTCTGGATGTATAGCCATATCAGCTACTTTTGAGAAAACTGCAGCCAACAAAAGGGCAAGAATTATTGCCCCTAAAATTTTATTAGTTTCCATATTTGATAGAGAAGTCTATGTTTAAAAATATATCACTTAAAACAAATATTTGTCGCATTAATGAACGATACTGTAGTAATTATACCAATAAGATTAAAGGCCTCTCGATTTCCAAATAAACCCTTTGCTAAGATTGGAGATCTGCCCATGCTTCATTATGTATATAAGCGTGTATCGGCTATAACAAGTAATTTATTTTTAGCTATCTGCGATCAAGAGGTAAAAGAATACTGTAAAGAAATGAATCTCAAATTCATAATGACAGACCCTAATCACAAGTCCGGCAGTGACAGAATAGGAGAAGCAGTAAAAAAACTTGAAGATATAACCAATTTTAAATTTGTTATTAATGTTCAGGGAGACATGCCTTTCATAAATAAACATCATATAAACTTGTTAAAAAAAAAATTGTTACAATTTCAAATTGCTACATTAGCTTGTCCTTTCATAAGTCTTGATGAGGCAAAAAATAGTTCCAAAGTAAAAGTAACAATAGAAGATAATAATTATGCTTTAGATTTTTCTAGAATGCTTCAAAGCAAACTAAAAATAAATAAAAATGTCTTTCATCACATTGGAGTTTATGCTTATCATAAACAATTCTTATTAGATTTTGTTTCTTTGTCTCCAACTCAAAGAGAGCTTGATGAGAAATTGGAGCAACTTCGTGTAATAAATATTAATAAAATTGGGATTTCCATAATTAAAGAAGAGATATTGGGAGTTGATACAAAAGAGGATTTAGATAGAGTAAACCGGTTAATTCTAAAAAATGAGTAAAAATATATCTTTTCAAGGCGTTGATGGGGCCTATAGTCATTTGGCTGCCCAAGATTTTTTTCCAGGTTCAATAACACTACCTTGTAAAACATTTGAGATAGCTTTAAATGAAGCTGAGGTGGGAAATGTTGATTATGCTATGATACCGATTGAGAATTCTGCCGCAGGAAGAGTTGCTGATATCCATCGCTTGATACCCAAGTCTAATTTGCACATAAACTTTGAACATTTTCAAAAAGTTGAACACAAGCTTTTAATTCATCCAGATAGCAAAATAGAAAATATTAAAAATATTTTAAGTCACGAACAGGCTTTAGCACAATGTAGTGATAAAATACAAAAATTAGATTTAAACATTTTAATTGGCGCTGATACAGCGGGTTCTGCTAAAACCATTTCTGAAGAAAGATTATATGATACTGCTGCAATCGCATCAAGTTTAGCAGGAAATATTTATGGTTTAAAAGTAATTGATGAAAATTTTGCAAATTCTTTAAATAATATAACTAGATTTTATGTAATGTCCAAAAATGAAAATTTAGAGTTTGACAAAAATAAGATCTATATATCTTCTTTTTTATTTTCTGTAAAAAACACACCTGGGTCTTTGTTCAAAGTTATGGGCGGATTTGCAACTAACAATGTAAATATGATCAAACTTGAAAGTTATAATTATGGTGCAGATTTTGTAATTACTCAATTTTATTGTGAAATCGAAGGACATCCTGATCAAGAAAATACCAAATTTGCATTGGACGATATGTATCATTATTGTTCAAAGGTTAGAAAATTAGGAGTTTTTGAAAAATCTCCATATCGGGTAAGACAATAACTTCATATTTCCTTTTAATACTGTTATAAGATTATTTGAGAATTACATGGGCAATTTTTTGTGCCAATCCGGTCAGGTTCGAAAGAAAGCAGCTGTAACACTGAAAGTTGGGTCGTGTAATTCTCCTTAGAGAGTATTATGAAACACCAATCAAATATATTAGCATTAAAATATAGACCTTCTAACTTCCAAGATTTGATTGGTCAAGAGTATTTGGTTGAAACAATACAAAAGTCAATTGAACTTAATAAAATTCCTAATGCATATATCTTTACAGGTATTCGCGGTGTAGGCAAAACAACAACAGCAAGAATTGTTGCCAAAATGTTGAACTGTTCCGTGTTTGATAAAAATAATAATCCTGATTTAGATAATTGTGAACAAGCAAAAGCTATTACCGAGGATAGACACCCAGATGTCATAGAAATTGATGCTGCGTCTAATACAAGTGTTGAAAATGCTAGAGAGATAATAGAGAACATTAAATATAATCCAGTGCTTGGGAAATATAAGGTATATATTGTCGATGAAGTTCATATGTTATCTAAAAGTGCTTTTAACGCGCTTCTTAAAACTCTTGAGGAACCCCCACCCCACTCAAAATTTATATTCGCAACTACAGAAATATCCAAAGTCCCAATTACTATTCTTTCAAGATGCCAAAGATTTGATCTAAGACGTATCGAAAATAAGACTCTTTTAAACTTTCTCAGAGATATAGCTGAAAAAGAGGACATATCAATTTCTAAGGAAGCATTAAATTTAATAGTTAAGGCTAGTGAAGGTTCAGTCAGAGACTCACTGAGCATATTAGATCAAGCTAATGTTTTTAAATCAAAAAAAGAAATTCAAGTTGAGGAAATTGTCAATATGTTAGGGTTTGCAAAGCAAAGTGATTTATATGAATTATCTAAATGTATATTAGATAACAATCTTACTGAATTAATATCCATATTAGATGAAATGTATAAAAGAGGATCAGAGACCTCTAAAATCATTGAAGATATGATGAATATTATGAATTGGTCATGTAAATTAAAAATTGATTATGAGCTTCTAAAAGATGAATTTTTAACTGAGGATGATAAGAATTTTGGCAAATATGTTATTCAATTTGATCATGGAAAATTAAATATTTTCTGGCAAAGTTTAATGAAAGGTTATAACGAAATTAAAATTTCTCCGCAACCACACTCAACACTAGAAATGGTACTTCTCAGGTGCGCGTTTTTAATAAACGATAATCAACCAACACCTTTAGAAGAAAAAAAAAAGTCTGAAACAAATCAAAATATTATTCAAGCCTCTCCAAACCTCGATAAAGTAATTCAAAACAGAGTTAATCAAATATCAGAGAGATCTTTAAAAGATAGAATTGATATGCACCAATTATTTTTTGAATTTTATGGAAAAAACTTTTCTCCTTTAATGGCAGGAATTATTATTGAAAATATTGAAATAGTTGAATTTTCAGAGGAAAAGAAAGTACTACGAATACATGTAACAGACAAAAACTTTAATGGAAGTGAAGAACTGCTTAAAAACTTGAAAACTGATTATAATTTTGAAGTTATTGTGAAAACAGAAATAACAACTTTAGAGACAATTAAGACTCTTTATAAAAAAGAATTAATAAACCAGGAGATGAAAACCGAAGAATTTAAAAAAGTTCTTGCTAAATTTCCTAATGCAAAGATTATAGACATTGAAGAATTAGAAAGAGGTGATGAAAAATGATGGGCAATATGGGCGGTATGATGAAAAAAGTTCAGGAAATGCAAACAAAAATGCAAGAAATGCAAAAGGAGCTAGAAAATAAAACTGTTGAAGCTGAGTCTGGAGGAGGATTGGTCAAAGTGATAATGAACGGTAAACAAATTGTTCAATCTATTGATATTGATCCTTCACTTTTGTCTTCTGATGAAAAGGAGGTATTGGAGGATTTAATTAAAGCAGCACTTAATCAAGCAAAAGAAAAAGTTGAGGAAATGTCAGCTGAAGAAATGAAAAAAATAACTGGAGGATTACCTTTACCTCCAGGAATGAAAATGCCGTTTTAAAATTGTCACAAGACGCACTTCAAAAATTAATTAATCTTATCTCTAGACTGCCCGGTATCGGCCAGCGTTCTGCACAAAGAATAGCCTTATATCTAATTAAAAATAAACAAGAATTGATGTTGCCTTTAGGAGAGAGTATCAAAGAAACTGTATCGGCTGTAAAAAAATGTAGTAATTGTGGAATATTAGATGTTAAAGATCCGTGTAAAATTTGTTCCTCAGATAATAGATTTAAAACTACCATATGTATTGTCGAAGATATGGCTGATGTATGGGCATTTGAGAGATCTGGATACCATAAAGGCCTTTATCATGTTATTGGCGGGCTCCTATCTGCTTCAAAGAATTTCACAGAACAGGATTTAAATCTAAATAAACTTATAGAAAGAATTACAAATAATGAAGTACAAGAAATTATTTTGGCATTAAGCGCAACAATTGAGGGACAAACCACAGCTCTGGTAATAAAGGACAAACTAGAAAATTATAACATCAAGATTACTCAATTGGCGTATGGCGTTCCCGTAGGAAGTGAAATTCATTATCTTGATGACAATACTATAGGAGCGGCTCTAGAGTCTCGCAAAAACCTAAGTTAAATTATCTTTGGGTAGCATTGTAAAAGTTTGATTTATTGTCTCTAATAACTGTATAAATTAAACTATATTTAATTTTATGTTGAAGCTAATATATGCACCTGATCCCATTTTGAAAAAAGAGAGTGTATCTTTACCTCAGGTTGACGATCACCATAGAAAATTAATAAAACAAATGTATGAAATTATGTATTCCGCAAATGGTGTAGGTTTAGCTGCACCACAAATAGGCCTAAATATTAGAGTATTTGTTCTTGATGCTGGTTCTAGAGATGAAGAAAAAAAGCCAATTACAATGATAAATCCTAAAATCATATCATTAGAGGAAAATAAAGTACCATATGAGGAGGGTTGTTTATCTTTCCCTGAACATTTTGCAGAAATAGTCCGTCCTGAAAAAATTAAAATAGAATATCTTGATGAAAAAAACTCAAAAAAAATCTCAACATTTAAAGGTTTTGAGTCAAGGATAATACAACATGAATTAGACCATTTGAATGGTATTTTATTTGTTGATCATTTAAGTCGATTAAAAAGAGATGTTATTATTAGAAAGATGAGAAAATATAAAAAAGAAAAAGATTTAATCTAAATGAAAAAACAACGTGTTGTTTATTTTGGTTCACCAGAATTTTCACTACCTCCTCTAAAGACGCTTTATCTTGGCGGGTATGAAATAGTGGGAATTTATACACAAGAGCCAAAAAAAAAACATAGAGGACAAAAAAAATATAATACACCTGTTCAGGAATGGGCAGAGAGTCAACTCCTTCCAGTTTTTACTCCCAAAATACTTGACGATAAATCTTTAAAAGAATTTCAATCGTTAAAGCCAGATGTTGGAATACTTTTCGCCTATGGAAAGATAGTCCCACTTAGTTGGTTAAACACACCTTTACATGGATTTATTAATATCCATGCCTCGCTTCTACCAAGATGGAGAGGTGCAGCGCCTGTTCAAAGAGCCATTGAAAATAATGACAAAACTACAGGCGTTACTATTATGAAAATGAATGATCGAGTCGATGAAGGACCAATTTTAGCCCAGCATAGTATTGAAATTAAAAAAACAACTAATGGAAAAAAATTAATTGATCAAATTAGTAATGACTCTTGCTCATTATTATACAACACTTTGAAGAAGTACTTTCTTGGTCAAATCCAATTAAAAGAACAAGACCACTCACAATCTACATATGCTAAAAAAATAGATAAAGCTGAAACTCAAGTAGATTGGGGATTATCTGCAGATATTATTGAAAAAAAAGTAAGAGCATTTTACCCATCACCAGCAATGTGGTTTAGATTCAAAGGACAGAGATTTAAAATTTTGAAAGTTAGAATTGCTAATAAACAAGATGTAAAAGGTAAGATCATTAATTTACCTCTTACTATAGCATGCAGTAAGAACAGTCTGGATATTTTAGAAATTCAAGCAGAAGGTAAGAAACCATTAGATATAAACGAATTTATTTTAGGAAATAATCAATTTCAAATAAATGATTTAATCGATGATGAATAATATAAAACTTACAATTGAATATCATGGTTTACCATATTGTGGTTGGCAATATCAGAAAAATGAGAAAACTGTGCAAGGTGAAATAGAAAAGGCAATATTTAAATTTTCTGGCGAAAAAAAAACTATTCAAGGTGCTGGTAGGACTGATGCAGGAGTACATGCTATTGGACAATGTGCTAATTTTGAGTTAGAAAAACAATTTGATGATTATCAAATTTTGAACGGAATTAATTTTCACCTTGGAACTGAAAAGATTAGAATTAGTAAAGTAGAAAATGTAGATCAAGATTTTAATGCACGTTTTACTGCCAAGAGCAAAATTTATAATTATCAAGTTTTTAATAGTCAAGCACCATCAGTCATTGAGGATGATTTTAGTATACATATTCGTCAACCTTTAGATTTAGACGCAATGCAAAACGCCATTAAGCTATTTATAGGTAATCACGATTTTTCTTCATTTAGAGCACAAGGATGTCAAGCTAGTAAACCACTTAGAACTATAGATGATGCATATATTGATGTTAAAGATAAAAAAATTATTTTTACATTTAAGGCAAAGTCTTTCCTTTATCAACAAATAAGAATTATGGTTGGATCTTTGCTAGAAGTTGGACTAAAAAATAAAAATATTGACTGGATAAAAGAATTAATCGAAGTTAAAAATAGAAAATTAGCTGGACCAACTGTTCCCGCAAAAGGACTGATTTTAAAGGAGATTTTTTATTAATATTCTCATATATACACAATGTTTTGCTCCAAAAGTAGGAGGCATAGAATCTGTAATGACAAATATAGCACAACATGCATTTACGAAACAAAATAAAGTAATAGTTTTGTCTGATGGGTCTAAACTTTCATCTTCAGATTTTGACAACAAATGTAAGTTTGATATTTTTAGATTTGATCAAATCAAATTTCTTAGAAAAAGAATAAAATCAAATTTTGCCCAGAGTTTTTTAGACGATAATAAAATTGATATTATTTTTTTTGATAGTTGGAAATCATTAGAGCCATTTAACCACAACACAGATGCAAAAAAAATTTGTTTAGTTCATGGAAATGAAATATTAAAAACAAATTATGAAGATAGAATTTTAAATTCTTTAAATAAAGCAGATTTAATAATATATAACTCTAAATTTACTAAAAATAAATCTATCAAAAATTTTAAAAGTTTAAAAAAAGTAGATTGTAAAATTATCCACCCAGCATTTATTAAGATTTCAAAAAATAAATTAAAAAAAAAATATGATCTATGTACAGTAGCTAGACTAGAATACAGAAAAGGTCATCATTTAGTATTTGAAGCGATGTCTATACTAAGAAGTGAATATAATATTTTACTTAAATATGTGATTTTAGGAGATGGACCTGAATTATCGAGATTAAAAGATTTAGTTATTAAATTTTCGCTGCAGAGGCAAGTAGATTTCATAAACCATGATTACCCAAGTGAAAAAATTTTTAAAATTTCTTCAATCCACATTATGCCAACATTAACAACACCTGACAGTATTGAGGGTTTTGGAATATCCAATGTTGAGGCTGCATCTTTTGGATTACCTTGTATAGTTAGTAATAGTGGTGGGACTCCGGAGTCAATTGGGGACAACGGTATAATTGTAAAAGAAAATGACCCTAAATATCTTGTAAAATCAATTATAAGTATTTTTAAAAAGTACAAAAGTTATAGTAGAAAAAGTTATAAATTTGCAAGAAATTTCGAGTCAAATAAAAAAATAAAAGAGTATTTAGATGCTAGCTAAAATTGCCTCATAGCTTGTTTCTTTTAGCTCACCAGGCTTATCGCAAATTAATTTCTCAACTTTAAGATTATTTATTAGGATAATTGAACGAATAAGTCTTTGACCCATAAAGCTTTTTTCATGATTTCTAATTAATTGAGAAGATACTAAAAATTCATTATTTCCATCTGATAAAAATAAAATTTCTGATTCACCTAACTCTTTTCTCCACAAATCAAGTACATAAGGATCATTGGTTGTCACACAACAAAGTTGATCAATTTGCTTTTCAGACATCAACTTTTTTGCACCTTTAATAAATGGAGGAAGATGTTGTATGTGACATGTTGAAGTGAATGCTCCTGGGACACAAATTATCATTGCCCTTTTAAATTTGAAGTTGTCGTGTAATCCAAAATTTTTTGTACCATCTGCCGAAACAGATCTTAAAGTAATATCAGGAATTAAATCACCTTGTTTCAATTATCAAAAAAGTTTTCTAAAGTTTTGAAATAGATTTGTTCGGTCGTTTTGAGATCCTCAATAGAAACACACTCATTAACTTTGTGCAGGGTTTTGTTAATCGTTCCAAATTCGAAGACAGGACAGACCTCTTGCATAAATCTAGCATCTGATGTTCCACCTCCAGTATCTTGGCTAGCTTCTAATCCCGTAACATCTTTAATTGCTTTAATACAATGTTTTGTAAATGGATTATCAAAAGATTGGAAAGGCATACCTCTAAAAGTTAATTTCAATTTATACGTACAATTATTTTCTGAGCAAATCTTAGTCAAGTGTTCATCAAAATAGTTTTGTATTTTTTCTTGATCCCAGTTGTCATTAAAGCGCATATCACCAACAGTAATCAATTTTTCTGGTATTACATTCTTTGCCTTGTTATTTAAATTGATTTGAGTGAATTGCAGAGTGGATGGTTCAAAGTAATCTGCACCATCATCAAGTTTTTGTTCATCAAAAAATGAGATAACCCTAGACAAACAATGTAGAGGGTTTTGAGCTAGCTGAGGATACGCAGCATGCCCTTGCTTACCAATAATTTCAACTTGAACATCCACAGCTCCTTTTCTTCCAACTTTGATCTGATCACCGATTATTTTCTCAGAGGATGACTCAGTGGCTATTGACCCGTCTATTCTTATATTATTTTCTTTCAACCATTTTACGACTTTCTTTACACCATTTACGGAGTCTGCTTCTTCATCACCAGTTATGATAAAACTTATTGTGCCATTAAAATCTTTATTTTC
>QCJF01000003.1 GCA_003216195.1 Pelagibacteraceae bacterium AG-404-P08 | reverse complement strand
GCAGGCATACCGAAACCCATTGTGCCTAAACCACCTGATGTAATCCATCTGTTTGGTTTTGAAAACTTATAGTATTGAGCTGCCCACATTTGATGCTGACCAACTTCTGTAGTAACAAAAGTATCTTTTTGTTTTGTTAATTCATAAAGTCTAGAAATAGCATGTTGCGGTTTGATCACTTCATCACCTTGTTCGTAGTGGAGACATTCCTTTTTTCTCCATTCATTAATTTGGCCCCACCAATTATTATAATCTTTATGGCCAAAATCAATGTTATTGGAGTCTATAAAAGAGTTAATTTCTTTAAGTGTCAAAGTAATGTCAGTATTTGTGTGAAAATTAACTTTAACGTTTTTATTGATTGAACTTTGATCAATATCTATATGAAATTTTATAGAGTCTGGAGAAAAAGCATCTAATCTGCCAGTAACACGGTCATCAAATCTTGCTCCAACATTAATCATCAAATCACATTTGTTCATAGCCAAGTTAGCTTCGTAATTTCCATGCATACCTAACATCCCAAGTGAACTTTTATCTTCACCTGGAAAGCATCCCAATCCATGGAGAGTTGTTGTAATTGGAATATTTGTTTTGTTTACAAGTTTAATAAGCTCTTGGCTAGCTTGATGGCCTGAGTTTAAACAACCACCTCCAACATAAAATATAGGTCTTTCAGATTTTTTAATATGATTTACTAGTTCTTCGATAAAATTTTTATCAACATTTTTGGAGCCAGCTTTAATTCTGTGCTCTCTAAAACTAATATCTTTCTTTGATATATATTTTGACTTTGCAAACTGAACATCTTTAGGAATATCAATTAAAACAGGACCAGGTCTACCAGAGCTAGCAATTTTAAATGCCTCATGGATAGTCTCAGAGAGTTTACTAACGTCCTTCACTAAATAATTGTGCTTGGTGCAAGGTCTTGTAATTCCAGTAGTATCACATTCCTGAAATGCATCTGTTCCAATTAAATGTGATGGAACTTGTCCACTAATACAGACAATTGGAATGCTATCCATCAATGCATCAGTTAATCCAGTAACAACATTGGTTACACCGGGGCCAGATGTTACTAACAACACACCTACTTTACCACTTGATCTTGCATACCCCTCTGCAGCATGAACTGCACCAGCCTCTTGCCTTACTAAAACATGTTTTAAAAAGTTTTGGCCAAATATAGCATCGTAAATTGGAAGAACAGCTCCACCTGGATAACCAAAGATTGTATCAACCTCTTGGTCTTTAAGGGCTTTGAGTAAAATATCTGCTCCAGTGAATTCGTTTTCATTATTCATTTAGGTATATACTTATATTTTCAATTGAATCTTTAGGGAAGCTTTTTTTATAGTTTATTCTCAAATTAAGATGGCTAAATTTTTGGTTATTCCACCATGTAAACTGTCTTTTGATATACCTCTTAGTATTTTTAATTCCTAAATAAATAGCCTCATCTAAACTTAATTTATTTCTAACACAAGATAATAACTCTGGTAAACCATGTGCTTTAAAGAGAGTTTTTGATATTTTTTTATTTTCATAAAGTGATTTGACCTCTTCTAAAGCACCCTTGTTTATCATTTGATGAAATCTTAATTCTGCTTTTTCGTAAAGATCTTTCTTAGGTTTTGTAACTTGGATAACAAGTGAATTAGGAGTGATTGGTACTTTACTACCATAATTATTTTCCATTATATCATTATACTCCAAGCAAAAAGCCAAACGGCTTAATAATCTTTGTTTATCTTTTGGGAAAATTTTTTCTTTATAATATTTTTCTAAAATATTCAAACAATGATCTGGGCCTTTGTCCAAAAATAAATCTTCTGCTTTTTTTTTAAATTTGTGACTAATTGAAGGCATCACTGATAATCCCTCTATTAGTGATTGAATATAAAACCCAGTACCACCAACAAACACAGGTATTTTATTTCTACTTTGAATATTCTTAATTACTTGTTTTACTTCATCTATCCAATGATTAACTGAATATTCTTTATTATTGACATGCCCATAAAGGTGATGTGGGACTATCTTTAATTCTTGCTCTGTAGGTCTATTTGATAAAATCTTTAGTTGTTTATAAACTTGTATACTATCAGCATTAATAACTTCTATGTCTATTAATTTTGATAATTCATATGTGTATTCATTTTTACCTGAACAAGTGGGGCCTACTACAAAAAGAAATTTATTCAATAACGAATGGGTTTATTAACCAAAATTCATTACCATCTCTAATAACTCTTAATAATAATTTATCTCGATTCAAATTAATATTATTAGATATAATCATTTCAAAAGAACTAATATCTATAATTTTTTCACTGGATACTTGGATAATAACATCATTCTTTAAAAGATTTTCGTTTTTATCACCTACTTCTGTAACCAAAATACCTTTAGTTTTTGAGTCTAATCCTAAAGAGCTTATAGCATCAATTGTCAATTCAAGAACAGTAATATCTAACTCTTCTAAATAGACTCCATTATTTTTAGCAAGTTTGCGGCCCTCTTCTAATTCACCAACCTTTACCTGTATATCTATAATTTCTCCATTTCTCCAAACTTTAACAATTACTTCACTATCTATTGGAGTTTCAGCGACAACTTTAGGTAAGTCTTTATATGATGTAATTTTTTGATTATTAAACTCAATTATTATATCTCCAGCTTGAATGTTTGATAGCGCAGCAGGGCTATTTGGTTCAACAGAGGCAACAAATGCTCCCTCAGTTGAGTCATAGCCTAAACTCTCGGAAAACTCTTCAGTTAAATCTTGTATTTGAACACCGAGCCTTCCCCTTTTTGCCTGACCAAATAATATTATCTGTTCAACAATTAATTTTGCTGTTTGAGAGGGAATAGAAAAACCTAAGCCAACACTTCCACCTGTTTGGGAAATTATCATTGAATTAATTCCAATTACCTCTCCATCTAAATTAAATAATGGTCCGCCGGAGTTGCCTCTATTGATTGGTGCATCAGTTTGTATAAAGTCAACATATGGGCCTCCGCCTATGTCTCTATTTATTGAAGATATTATTCCTGAAGTTACAGTTCCACCTAAACCCAGAGGGTTACCAATAGCTAGTACAATATCTCCAACTCTTGATAAGTCTGAGTCTCCCCAATTAACGCTTTGTATACTAACAGATGAGGGATCAATTTTTAAAACAGCTATGTCAGTTTTAGGATCAGTTCCAACAAGCTCAGCAGGAACTTCATCAATTCCATTGTTAAAAATAACAGTTATTTGATCTGCCCCGCTTATTACGTGATTATTTGTAACTACATAACCCTCATCACTAATAATAAATCCTGACCCAAGACCAGTTAGATTTTCACGTTTTGGCATTTGATTACCAAAAAAATCATCAAACATATCATTGAAAGGGTGGTCTTCTGGTAATTCAGGTAATTGCCTAGTTTGTCTCTCTACGGTTTGACTAGTGGCAATACTTACAACTGAAGGTAAAAGTTCATCAACTAAATCTGCATAACCTCTTTCAAATTGTGCTGATGCACTTTTAGTTATTAAAAATATACTGAAAAGAAATAAAACTAAATGTCTTTTCATTTTGGGAATTTTATTTAGTTTGCGCCCTCGGAGTTTTCAAAGTACTCGAAGAAATCACTATCAGGAGAAATGACCATGGTAGTTGTTCCATCTTTAAAAGTGTCTGCATATGCTTCCATTGATCTTATAAATTCAAAAAACTCTGGGTCTTTTCCAAAAGCCTCATTTAAAATTTCATTTCTTGCAGCTTCACCTTCACCTTTTAAAATATTGGATTGTTTTTCAGCTTCAGCAATTATTTCAATTTTCTCTCTATCAGCAGTTGCTTTAATTTTTTGTGAGATTTCTTGACCCTCCGCTCTCAAAAGATTTGCTTCTCTTTCTCTTTCTGTTCTCATCCTGTCAAACACATTTGATTGAACTTCTGGAGTAAGTTCAGTTCTTTTTAACCTCAGATCAACGATCTCTATACCAAAGGTATCTTGATCTTCACGAACGTTTTCAAAAATCTCAGCCATAATTTTTTCTCGATCATCAGATAGCAAATCATTTAATTGATACTGAGCTATTACACCTCTTACAGATGAGTTTACTATTCTCCCCAAACGATCATTAAGAGCTAACTCTGTTCTAGTCGTTTGAAAAAACTTTAGAGGATCTTTAATCATGTATCTAACAATTGAGTCAACCACAATACGCTTTTGGTCTCTTAGTATCACTTCTTCTTGAGCGGGATCTAAGTTTAACACCCTGCTATCGTAGTAAACAACATTTTGAATAAATGGTAATTTAAATTTTAAACCAGGTGATTGATGTACCGCACGAGGTTCACCAAATTGTAAAACAATTACTTGTTTTGTTTGATCAACAACAAAGAAAAAACCTGATGCAAACAAAATAAAAAAGAAAGATAATCCAACAATAATATAGTTTCTCATTTTCATTAGTTGTTACCTGTCTGCTTGTTTTTGTTTAACTCGTTTAAAGGTAAATATGGAACAACTCCGTTACCAGAATTTTGATCAATCATTATCTTACTAGATCCTGATAAGACATCTCTTAATGTCTCTAAATAAATTCTTTTTTTAGTTGTCTCTTTAGATTGCTCATAAGTCTCCAAAACCTGAAGAAATCTACTTGCTTCACCTTCGGCTTGTTTAATTAATTTATTTTTATAACCCTCAGCTTCTTGGAGGATTTTTTCAGCCTCACCTCTCGCCTCAGGCACAATTCTGTTACTATAAGCCTCTGCTTGGTTGACTGTTCTCTCTTTATCCTGTCTTGCTTTTTGAACATCATCAAATGCATCTATAACCTCTCTTGGGGGGTTAACGTCTTGTAATTGTATTGATTGAATTAATATTCCAACTTCATATTCATCTAAGAGTTCTTGTAATAAAGATCTTGAGTCTCTCTCAACTGATTGTCTAGAGACAGTTAATAATCCCTCAAGGTTAGTTTGACCGACAACCTCTCTTAACACGCTTTCTGATATAACTTTTACAGTTTCTTCTGGATCTCTTAAGTTAAATAAAAATTGTCCTGCATCTTTAATTCTGTAAAGTACAGTATAATCTAAATCAGATATATTTTGATCAGAAGTAAGCATCATACTTTCTTCGAGGACATCTCTAGTGGAATTACCATTAGATCTAAAACCAACATTAATTTTTCTTATAGCTTCAACTTTTGGTGTTAAAACCTTTCCAATCGGAGTAGGGAAAAAGTAATGAAGACCTGGATCTGTTGTGCTTTCGTTCCATTTACCAAATAGTAGTTCAACTCCTTGTTCGTCAGGCTCAACTCTGTAAAAACCTGTTGCAAGCCAAATTACAAAAGCTATTAAAATTAAAAATGAAACTCCCTTGAAACCGCCCTTGAAAGGCATTTTAATTTTATATTTATTCTTTAAGTCTTTTAGAAGATCATCAATTGAGTCGTTGTTTCCACCGGAGAAACCTCCAGAACCTCTATTATTATTTCCAGATGAGGGTCCCCAAGGGCCGTCAAGTGCGAAAATTTTAAATTTGTTTTTGTTCACGATACATTATATGTAGTGTTTAATATATGAATATCAAGACTTGTTTTGGAATATCAAGCTGTAAAGGTGGTGTTGGTAAATCAACTATAGCTTGCAATATCGCTATAACTTTAGCAAACCAAGGATACAAAGTTGGCCTTTTAGACGCAGACATTTATGGACCAAGTGTTCCAACATTACTTGGCATAGGAGATAAGGAACCTAAAGTTGAAGATGGGAAATTTTTACCCTTTGAAGTATTTGGGATAAAGGCAATGTCGATAGGTTTTCTTGTCAATGAAGAACAAGCAATTGTTTGGAGAGGGCCAATGTTAGCGAAAGGGCTTGATGGACTTATTAACAAAACAATTTGGGGTGATTTAGACTATTTAATTGTTGATTTTCCCCCTGGTACTGGAGATGTACAAATATCAATGTCCCAAAAGCTCAAACTGGATGGAACACTTATTATAACAACTCCACAACTTCTATGTTTAAAAGATGTCATTAGAGGTATTAATATGTTTATCAAAGTTAATGTGCCAATACTTGGTATAGTTGAAAATATGTCTTATTTAGAAGAACAAAATGAAAAAAAATATATTTTTGGTAAGTCCAAGACCAAGTCTCTAATACTAAAAGAAAATATAAATTTAATTGAAGAACTTCCTTTTAATTTAAATATCCCTAAAAGTTGTGATGACGGAAAACCCTATTGTTTTGACTTTAAAGACGATTATTCTCTAAAATTTGAAAATATAACAAACGCAATTACAAAAAAATTTCAAAGTTAAGATAATTTAATATTAAATTTTACTTCTAATTCTCTAAGTTCTCTTGGTGATAGTTTATAATTGGATTTCTTAATTTTTTTATTCGCTAATTTATCTTTAACAATTTTCAAAGCCTCTTTTGAGAGTTGGAATGAGTCCGAACGGTAATCTTCAAAAGCCTCGTATGTTAAGGGTACCCACTTTTTTAAAATTTCAACCATTTTTTCAGCATAAATTTGTATTTCATACTGAGCATGGCTATCTGCTCGTAATCTTAAAAAATGCATAAGATTATGAAGGTCTACCTTCCAATACCATTGTGTGTAATAGTTTAATGGAAGAGTTGTTCGAGCTAGTTCTCTAGCTAGACCCTCCCCTTCAACGTATTCATCGTTATTCAAAAGCTTACCATTCAATAAATTTTGGTAGTCATCATAGAGTTGTTCGGAATTCTTTTGAATTAAATCTTGGGCTTGTTTTGCAAACTTTTTATCTAAAGTATTTGATCTCCCTTGCTTGTTTGTAGTGGATTGAGATCCAAGTTGATCCATTTCTGGAACATAAAACTCTTTATCTAATACTGAATATCTCGCAGAGTATTCATTTACATTTGCAGTTCTGTGTCTAATCCATTGTCTAGCAACAAAAATAGGAAGTTTAATATGAAACTTAATTTCACACATCTCAAACGGAGTTGTATGCCAGTGACTTAAAAGATATCTAATAAGACCACGGTCCTCACGTAATTTTTTTGTTCCCTCACCATAGGAGACTCTGGCTGCTTGGACTATTGACTGATCTGTTCCCATGTAATCAATAACCCTTATGAAACCATGGTCTAAAATTGGGATTTGTTTATATAGTATTTTTTCTAAAGCAGATGAAGTAGCTCTTGTAGTTTTAAAATCTTTAAATTTTGGCACTTTAGTGATTTTTTTCTTCATAGGTGTTTAAAGGATTCATTTATTAGACTATATTATCTTCGTTGTTTATCAACTATAGCAATAAACGCTATATGTAATAGGTGTATCGGACTCGGGGGCGGTACCCGACACCTCCACCATAAAATTTTTTATGGGGGTGATATAGGTTTGACGTGCTCTGAAGGATATAGTTTTTGCTCGTTGTAAGCGTTTCTTCGACATAGAAACTTAAAATAATTGCTAACGATAATGAATTAGCACTCGCTGCTTAATCTAATTAGGTAAGCGCGGCTTTGGGGCGGCCGGGCAACAGAACGCCCCTCTTCATATAAGTTATTTTTATTTGTTTTCAGCTTTTTTATTAGAGTGTTTTTTTGTAGAACACAGCAAGAACACAGTAGGAATTTATCTAAATACTGTTAATCAAATATACTCATTATAGCTCCACCAACAGCCTCATAAAATATATCTTCATCAGACTTGCCATAACCTCCACATCTATTTAATTCCGCTCTCAAATTTTTAATTTGGTCATTCTTACACTTTTCTGTTTTACATTTTTTATCTTTGTAGTACTGCATTGCAGCACTTTCTTTTTTACAATTTTTCTTACTTGTTTTAGAAAGTGTGTTTTTTAATTTTTGAATTTCATTATTAAGATTTGATATTTCTTTATCATTCTCATTTGAATTATTAACTGAAGTTTTAGTTGTAGTAGAACTTATTTTAAGAAGTTCATTTTTTTTTGAATTATAATCTTCTTGAGTAATAAGTTCATCATCTAGGAGAGATTTCCAATATTTTAATTGCTCTTTTAATTCGTTTTTATCAATTTCATTATGTATTAATTTAGCCTTTGGTTCTTGTTTATTTGTGTTTGAAACCTTTGAAGATGAATTATTATTTGTGCTAAGTATTTCTTTTTTTTCAATTTTATCATAATAATATTTTCCGTCTCTGACTGAAACAGGGCCTTTTTCATAGTCAATGTCGGAAGGTCTCTCAGTTTTTTCTGCATCCCAGCCACACCAACTACTTGTTTGTTTCCAAACATGATGTTTATATTCTTTATATCTACACCATGTTTCTGCAAAACTAATACTAGGGATTAATATCAATAGAGCTAAGAGGGTTTTCATTTTCTTTTTTTAGTAGTTTTTTTCTTAATAGTTTTCTTAACAGTTGTTTTTTTTGGTTTTTTTAACCTGCTCACTAATTCGTCTTGCTCTCTTACAAATTTTCTTACATAGGGGTCTGGATATTTTTCATTATAATATGCATTCTCTTCTCCTTCTTTTAAAATACCCTCATATACAATTTTTATAATTAAAAATCCTAAACTCATACCAACTATGAAACTAACTGTCATTATAGTGTCAGGGTATAAATCTGTATAAATTTCCAAAAAAAGAATTACTAACTTTACGCATGAGTATAAAACGCAACCAGCTACAAAAAAAGCTACACCTACATAAAAGTTTTTATTCATTACTTATCTAATTTCTTTATTGACTCTATGAATCTAAGAAATGCTTTAGTTTGCTTTTTATAAGCCTTCTCATATTTGGCAATATCTTGTTGAATTTCTCTTTTTAATTCTGTTTTAGTTGCTACTTTTTTTAATAACTTATTCTGTTCTTTGTATATTCTAAAAGCTTCCTTAAAGTATTTTTTTTCATGTGGTACATACTCAAGAAATAAATCAGTAAATGCTCTTTCATTTTTGTGCCATTGTTTATTTAACTCCTCAAATTTCTTAGTAAGAGAAAGCTCTCTTGGGCCATGTTTTCTTGATTTCTCTTTCTTAGGTTCTGGTTTTTTAAATTGAATTATTTTAGTCATATATTCATATTTTATTTCTTTTTAAGTTTTCTTCTATAATTGTTTCCAGACTATTAATTAAATTTTGTTCAGTATCAATTAGTTTACATTTACCTTCATTCATTGGTCTGATTGAACCGCTAGGAATTTCACCCCAAGTTAAGTCTTTTCTGTTCACACCCCATGTTCTAAAACCCCAAAAACTTTTTATTTTTAATCTAAGATAATCAGCAGACTCGGAGTATCTATTATCTGAACTTGTATAACTATTTAAGAAATACTCCCCATCAGCATTTTTAATTTGATAAGAAGTAAACAATTTAGTGTTTGTGTTAAGTTTTAAACCAATACTTTGTAATTCATATAATTCATTATTACAAAGCAAGAACTTCATATTGTTTCCCCAACTCAAACTAGGGATTAATAACAATAGGGTTAAGAGGGTTTTCACAAGAGAAATTTAGCATATGCGGAACACAATGAGAACACAGTCAGAGATAATTTTCTACAAATTTAAAAATATGTGTTAATGTTAATTAAGGTTATTTGCTTTAATTATGAATACCTTTTCGCGCAAATTACTAATTTAATCTGCGCATGGAAGGGTTCAGCGGGCAACAGAACGCCCCTTTCATTAAATTTGTAATTTTTATAAAATAATTTTGTATGTCCTAGAGTCTTTCTGATCACTGATATCAATTATCTTAAACTTACCTGTTTTTTCTATCTTTACGCCTTTTGATGTAACAAAGGATTTCATTTTTTTAACTTCACCCTCTGACATTTTTCTTTGATATTTAAGTGTGTGACTTTTGGATCCAATTTTAAAAATAGTTTTCATAATATCAACTACGACTTTGGATAATGCTGGATGAAAGTAAATTATGATTTATTTGCATAATGAGTTAATAAATAATTAATATTTTTTTTAAATAATAAGCTAAAGTATACCTAATTAAGGAGAGTGTAATCATGGAAAAAATGATGTTAGCTATTGGTAGATTTAAAGAGGGTGAAGGAAAATTTGAAAAATTTATGGCTTTTTTTCAATCTGATGAAGGGATGGCCATGAGGAAAGCTGCAGCACATGTAGAAAAAACAGTGCCTGGAATTTTGCCTGATAAGAGTGGTATCATGTTTAAAGTTCATGTTCATAATGAAGAAGAAATGATGGGGATAGTTAAAGGAACAAATCCTGTTATGAAACCTATTTATGATGAATGTATACAAAGCATTGAATTGTTCGAATTATCACAAGTCTCATTAGACGAATAAAAAGGATTAAAAATGTCAATATTAAAAAAATATGATGAGGTCTTTATGAATAAAGATGAAGCTGGAATGAATGAAGTGCTTCATGATGATTATAAATTTACAATGCATGCTTCTGGAAAAGTTTTAACTAAACAAGATGTTATACAGTGGGCAATGAGCGATGATATTAATAGAGACAAGGTTCGAATTATTTATGAAAATAATGAAATTGGGATTGAGCACTCATTTGTAACTTTTTCAGATGGTAACACACAAGCAGTTATGGCAGTATTCACTTTCAAGGATGGTAAAATCTTTTCTTTAGAAACTGGTGCCACAAATATGCCAAAGTAATTAATTTAAATATTTTGAAAGGTCTGGTTTAAAATAATTTGGGCCTTTCATTACTTTTCCAGCCTCATTATATATAGGTTTTCCATCCTCACCTAATTTGCTCATATTGGAGTTTTGAACTTCCTCAAAACACTTATCTAAATCAATACCAAAAGCATGACCGGCTCCATAAGTGACATAAAGTATGTCGGTTAATGCATCTGCTACCTCAAGTAAATTTTCATCCTTCATTGCTTCAGTTAATTCTTCTAATTCCTCTTTGATAAGGTCAATTCTTAACTTGTTAGTCATAGCGTCACTGAGTCCAGCTTTATCTTTTACTTCTTGACCATACGTTTTCATAAATAACTTCACTTTTTCAAAATTTGTCATATAAAACTCCTCTTTTATATAATAACCAATTTTTACTAGTAAAAAGAATTTATTTGTAATAGAAATTATTCGCAATGGCCAGATAGCTCAGTCGGTAGAGCAGAGGACTGAAAATCCTCGTGTCGGCGGTTCGATTCCGTCTCTGGCCACCACTTAGAGACTATTGAAGGTTTAATTCATCAATAGAGCGATCATTTCTTGATCTACTTAATTCTAAAAGCCCACCCCTTGTATAGCCATAAACATTTGTGATACTTAAATCATCTCTAAATTCATTTTTTAACATACCCACAAGTTTTCTAAGTGTATTTTGATCACTTGCTACAGGGTCAATAACTACCTTTCCAGATATATTTTTTAATTTTATGAGCTTAGAAATTAATTGAATGGCTTCCCTATTTGTATCAAATCTTTTTGCTGAACCAGTATTAACATCAATAGCTGTAAGAGCATCTGTTTTGCCAATCATGATATTACCTCCACTTGGCAAATCGTAATTATTACCAATTAAATAATCAATTTTTTCTCCTAAATTAAAGACTTCTTCAACTTGTTCATTGGACATCTCTTCACATAGATTTGCGAAAGTAGAGTCTAATTTTTCATCCCAGTTTTTTACTCTTTCAAATCGATCATTCTCACTAAAAATGATTTGATCGGTATTTTTATCAGAGTAATCGCAAACAAAATTTTGATCAAAATACGTATTTTGAAAAACAAGACCTTCATCGCTTAGTTCTTTTGCGTTTAACTCTATCTCTTTCCATTGGTTATTTAAATCATTTAACTCAGATTGAGCTATTTCGATGTTTTCAGGAGTAAGATTATGTCGAGCTATCAATCCCACTTCAGACTCACTTAGAGCATCCATTATTTTATCTTGTTGATTCGTATCTAAATTTTTTCTAGTTCTCCTACTTAGAATTATTTCGTCACCATATGGCAATAAATTTATAAACTTACCAGTTAAAATAACATTATTTGTAAAAAGATGAACTTTATCTTTAGAGCCTATGCTTCTTACTTGGAGTAATAAAGATTGTCCTTCATGCGCCTTATCTCCATTGGGAAAGTTTATTCTTTTAAAAAAACCTCTTTGATCTCCACTACCGTAAGTGACGAATGCTCCACTATCATTAGGTAAAATTTCTATTACTTTTACTTTATAAATATCACCAATTTGAACATCTTCGTTGGGTTGAAAGCGAATATTAACCAACTCCCCTTCATTTAGTTTGACTCCGCATTTAAAATTTTTGTAGTTTGTAACAATAAGTTTTGTAGACATGGCACTGCTCCTTTTAAAAAATTAATCATTAATTCTTCGACCTAAATGTTATTCTGCCCTTAGTTAAATCATATGGTGTCATTTCAACTGTTACTCGGTCTCCTGCGAGTACTCTAATTCTATTTTTCCTCATTTTTCCAGATGTATGGGCTATGACTTCATGGTCATTATCTAGCTTAACTTTAAACATAGCATTTGGAAGAAGCTCTGAAACTACACCTTGAAATTCTATTGCATCTTCTTTGGACATACTGTTGTATATTATGTTTTGATCTTTCTAATTTCAACTGATAAAGCGTGTGCTTCTAAACCCTCTTGTCTTGCAAGATTAATTGTATGATTTGCTATTTTCTTGAGAGTTTTTTTTCTGGGATCGATGAAAACTGTTTTTTTAGTGAAATCCTCAACACCTAATCCAGATGAAAATTTTGCAGTTTGATCTGTGGGTAATACGTGATTAGTTCCAATTGTATAATCTCCCAAAGCAACAGGGGATTTTTCACCTAAAAATACAGATCCAGCATTTTTAATATTTTTTAATATATTTTTATTAAATTTTTCATGAATATGAAGATGTTCAGGAGCAATAAAATTTGAAATTTCATATATCTCTCTTTGACTCTTAGCTAAAATTAAATTGCAATTATTTTTAATAGATTGATCAACATTTTTAAATTTTGTCTCTTCCATAATTCTTTTAAGTTCATTTTTAACTTTAATTAAGATGTTTTTGGATCTAGATAAAACATACGTTTTTGCATTAGGGTCATGTTCGCCTTGGGCAAGAACATCGTAGGCTATCCAAGTAGGATTAGAATTATTGTTTGCTATTACTAAGACTTCAGATGGACCAGCTGGTAAATCTATTCCTATAACTCCAAATAATTGTTTTTTTGCTTCAGCTACGTATTGGTTTCCTGGGCCAAATATTTTATCAGCCTTTTTTATAATTTTTGTACCAAAAGCGAGAGCTGCAATTGCTTGAGCACCACCAATGTTGTAAACAACATTTACTCCACATAAATATGCAGCAGCTAAAGTTAGTTTTGATGTTTGACCATTTTGAGAAGGAACACAAATCATAATATTAGGGACTTCGGCTATTTTTGCAGGTATAGCTGTCATTAACACAGTTGAAGGATAAGAAGCTAACCCACCAGGGATATATAAACCAACATTTTCAATTGGTTTCCATTCAATATAAAACTTCGAGTCGAGTTGATCTTTGAAAGAATATGATATTTTTTTTTGTTTTGAGTGATAATAAAAAATTCTTTTGTAAGCTAATTTAAGAGACTTTTTACTTTCATTTGAAAGAGAATTATAAGCTTCCTTTAAAGCTTTTTTTGGAATAATTATATTTTTTAAATTTGCTTTTTTATTCTCAAACTTTTTAACATACTTTAATAATGCTATATCCTTATTTTTTTTGATGTCCTGTATAATTTTTTTTACAGTAAAGCTTACATTAGAATTTGTATTGACAGATAAGTTGAGATTATCAAAAATCCATTTTTTATTTACAACTCTCACTGTAAGCCTTGCGTTAAAAATTTTTTAATAAATTTTTTTTTTAAATCGTATGCAAAATAGCTACTAATTATTACAGTTGAGATATCATTATTTATTATTACATTTTCATAAAGCTGATTGTCTTTTAATGTCTTGCCTGATTGAACTAAATCTAAGATAAAATCAGCTATTCCATATTTTACTGCAAGCTCAATAGAACCATTTAATTTTATTGTTTCAGTCTGTATATTTAAATCTTTAAAATAATTTTCAGAGATATTTTTAAATTTTGTTGCAACTTTAAAAATTTTCTTTTCCGAAAAATTTATTTTTTTTTTATTTGAAGCTATAGATATTCTACACTTTCCTATTTTAGTCTTTTTTAAAAGAACAATATTTTCAGAGCTATTTTCAAGAATTTCGTCATATCCAACAAATCCAATATCAGCTGCACCTAACATAATATATGATCGAATATCAGATGGTTTTAACTTAATTACTTTTATCTCTTTAAGATTTGTATCAAAAGTTAATTTTCTAACACTATCATTGAAGAAAGCCTCTTCTATTCTTAAACCCCTTTCAGATAAAAATTTTACAACTTTTTCTTCAAGCCTACCTTTTGGGCAGGCAATTATTAAATTTTGATTTTTCATTTTTTTCTACTAATGTTTACGCCACATTTTTTTAATTTTAAATCAAAATCTTCATATCCCCTATCAAGGTGATAAATTCTATTTATTACAGTTTTACCCTTGGACATCATTGCTGCGATTATAAGGGAAAAACTAGCCCTTATATCTGTAGCCATGACCTCTGCGCCCTGTAAATTAGATGTTTTATCTATTGTTACTGTTTTTCCTTTAATTGATAAATTGGCACCAAATCTTCTCAGCTCAGGAATATGGATAAATCTATTTTCAAATATATTTTCGACCACTTTCGACTTTAAACCAGACTTAAGTTGTGTTGCTATTAGCTGAGCCTGCAAATCTGTAGGGTATCCTGGAAATTCTTTAGTAGAAATTTTTTTTATTGGTTTAAGTGTTTTGCAATAAATTTCATAAGAGGAATTAGATAGCTTTTTTATTTTTAGACCCATTCCTTTGAAAAGTTTCAAAGGAAGAGCTAGGTCTTTTGGATTGAAGTTATTCAATTTGAGTCTACCTTTTGTTGCCATAGTTGCTAAAATATACGAACCAGCTTCTATCCTGTCAGGTATTACTTTGTAATCTTGAAGTTTTAGATCTTCTACTCCTCTAACTGTAATTGTCCTGTTTTTTACTTTTATAAGTGCACCACATTTATTTAAAAAATTAATTAAATCCATGACTTCGGGCTCGATAGCACAATTTTTTAATGTACTTTTTCCACTTGCAAGACTAGCTGCCATTAAAATATTTTGTGTTGCACCTACACTAATTTTTGGAAATTTATGGTCAATTGCATTTAAATTATTTTTTTTTCTCTCAGCTATTACATAACCATTTTTTATTGAGATTTTTACACCCATTAACTTTAGAGCATTTAAGTGCAAATCAATTCCTCTAGTGCCAATTGAGCAACCACCAGGAAGAGCTATTTTAAATTTTTTATATCTTGAAATCGCAGGACCTAAAATAACAATAGATGCTCTCATTTGACGAACATATTCGTAATCAGCTGATTTTTTTGTAATAGCAGAACTTCTAACAAATAGAGTATTTTTTTGAAAATCAACATCACAACCTAAATCTTTTAAAATTGAGATTAAAAATCTTGTATCTCTAAGGTTAGGTACGTTATGAATAAGACACTCACCTTTTGCCAACAGAGTCGAAATGATAATTGGCAAAGAAGCATTTTTTGAACCAGAGATTTTTATTTGCCCTTTCAAGGTTGAAGGACCTTTTATAACTACCGTTTGCATTATTTATTTCTTAATTTTTTTTCTTTTTTTTAGATTTTCTCTTAACTTTTGGGCTAATTTATCTTTTTTTTGTTGTTCAAAAAATTTTTTTTTTAGGTCTTGTTTCTTCATAAATTATTACCAAATAAATTATATGATGAATTTTGAAAAATATACTAATAGTTCAAAAAAAATTATTAATTCTGCACAAAATTTAGCATTAAGTAAAAAACATCAAAAAATTGCCCCTATTCATATTTTTAATGAATTATTAAATTCCAATCATGAATTGATTAATAAAATTTTTGAGAAAATTAACACCGGTATAATTAAAACAACTGTTTCTGAAATATTATCTAAAGAACAAGTAAATAACTCAAACAGTAGTCAAATTTATGCTGATCCTAAATTATTGAGTCTTTTTGAAAATGCAGAAAAAATTGCTAAGTCTAATCAAGATAGTTTTGTATCGATCGACTCTTTATTTTTAAGTTGCATAAAATCAGATGAACAAATTGAAAAAATATTAAAAAAAAATGAGCTAAGTCTTGGATTAGTTAAAACAAAAATCCAAGAGTTTAGAAAAGACGGAAAATCTGAAAGCGAAAATTCTGATGATAATTTTAACGCTTTAGAAAAGTATACAATCAATGTTACTCAAAAGGCACAAAAAAGAGAGTTAGATCCGGTTATTGGAAGAGATGAGGAAATTAGAAGAACTATTCAAGTTTTATCAAGGAGAACTAAAAATAATCCAATATTAATTGGAGACCCTGGTGTTGGAAAAACTGCATTGATAGAAGGTTTAGCGCAAAGAATCGTAAATAAAGATGTTCCACGCTCATTAGAAAATAAAGTTATTCGAATACTTGATCTGGGATTATTGCTAGCCGGTGCCAAGTATCGTGGAGAATTTGAAGAAAGACTTCAAAATGTTTTAAAAGAAATTCACAAACAAAACGGTTCAATAATTTTATTTATAGATGAGATACATACTCTTGTTGGTGCTGGAAAAACAGATGGAGCGATGGATGCATCTAACATGCTAAAACCAGCATTAGCTAGAGGTGAATTACATTGCGTTGGTGCAACCACTTTAGATGAATATAAAAAATATTTTGAGAAAGATGCAGCCTTAACAAGACGTTTTCAACCAGTTTTTGTTAATGAGCCCTCTTCAACGGATGCTGTTGCTATTTTAAGAGGTCTAAAAGAAAAATACGAAATTCATCACGGAATAAGAATTAGCGATGAGGCTATTTTATCATCAGTTCAATTATCAGATCGATATATAACTGATCGTTTTTTGCCTGATAAAGCGATTGATTTAATGGATGAGGCTGCGAGTAAAGTTAAAATGGAAATTGACAGTAAACCTGAAGAAATAGACCAGCTTGACAGAGATCTTATTAAACTACAGATGGAAAAAAACGTTCTTTTAAAAGATAATGAAAAAGATGAGAAAAAAAATGAAAAAATTGAAAGTCAAATATCAGATATTCAAGAAAAACTAAATATACTCAATAGCACTTGGGAGTCAGAAAAAAAGATACTAGATACAAAAAGAAATTTAAATGAACGAATTGATCAAGCAAAAGAAGACCTCGAGGGTGCTCAAAGAAGTGGTGATTTAACAAAAGCAAGTGAAATCATGTATGGCTTGCTCCCTAGTCTTCAAAAAGAGTATGAAGAATTGAATAGAAAAGAGCAGGCTACAATAATAAATGAAGTGATTAATGCTGAAGATATCGCAAGTGTGGTATCAAAGTGGACGGGTATACCTTTAGAAAAACTTATCGGAGGCGAAAAAGATAAGTTAATAAACATAGAAAAACTGTTAGAAAAAAGAGTTATTGGCCAACAAGATGCTATTGAGAAAGTATCTAAGGCAATTAAGATTTCAAAAGCAGGTCTTCAAGATCCTGATAAACCTCTGGGGTCCTTCCTTTTTTTAGGCCCAACTGGTGTAGGAAAAACTGAATTATCAAAAGCACTAGCAGAGTATGTTTTTGATAACGAAAAGCAAATGCTAAGACTTGACATGTCCGAGTATATGGAAAAACACTCAGTTAGTAAGCTTATAGGATCTCCTCCAGGTTATGTTGGTTACGATGATGGTGGGAAGTTAACTGACTCTGTTCGCAGACGCCCCTACCAAGTAATTTTGTTTGATGAAATTGAAAAAGCACACCCTGACGTATTTAATATTCTACTACAAATTTTAGATGATGGTAGGTTGACAGATTCAAAAGGAAAAATAGTTAATTTTAAAAATACCCTTATCATTATGACTTCAAACATTGGCTCACAAATCCCAATTGATGATAATTTTGACTATACAACAAAAAAGAACCTAGCTCTTGAAGAATTAAAAAATCATTTTCGACTGGAGTTTTTAAATAGAATTGATGACATAATACTCTTTAACAAATTATCAAAAGAAAATATTAGTGTGATTTTAAATAATCAAATTCAATTAATTGAACAAAGAATCTCCTCAAAAGGTATTTCAATTGGCTTTACTGATGAAGCCTTTAACTATTTGAAAGAAAAAGGTTTTGATCCTTTATTTGGGGCCAGACCTTTGAAAAGATTATTGCAAGATGAAGTTTTAAACCCCTTATCAGAGGTAATATTAGATATCGGTGAAAATATTGAAGATAAATTAATTTTTACCAAAGATAAGTACGGATTAAAAATTGCTAATAAAAACCTTAGGGTTTTGAGATCATAACTTCCAACTTAAAGCAAAATTTGTATAATTAACTTATGAAATGGATATTTTTAATTGGGGCGTTTGCTTTAATATTCTTTGTATTGTTCCTTTCAGTGATGACTATCAGAAAAATTAGAAAAAAATAGTTTTTGGACATTTTTTTTTCAGACTCTCTATATAATACTAAAATTATTTTAGTTTCTTCTATTTTAACTACAATCTTCTTTTTACTTCTATTAACAAGAAAAATTTATAAGAAAAAATTAACTATTTCAAATTTATCGATTTATTCATCACTTTTCTTATTATTGATTACTATTGCAAGTTTATTAGTTGTAAATTTTTTTGGAAAATTTACTTATGTATTGTTTATTGCTGCTACAATTACAGTAATTTATTCTGAGATTAGCTTTCTTTTAGGTAAATACTTTTTTCCAAATTTTGTTGGCGAAAATATATCAAAAGAAATTATTTATATGTTCAGTTTTATTGTTTTTATAAATGCTGGTTATTTTACCTTTATGTTAATTCTAGATATCCTGAAGGCAGAAACTGTCATTTAAATGAAAACTGTTACCTTAGAAGTAGGAAATACATCATGGTGGAAAAATAGAAAATATAGAAGAGAAGCAGCTAAGGAATTGAGGGAGTTAAGATTAAAATATAAAAGAATAAAATTCTTGAAAAAATACAGAGCTCAAGAGGCGAATACTATTATTTATGCTGACTACAAAATTATGAAATAAATATTAATTTGATAATTTTATAAAAATATCTCCCATACCTGATATTAGTTCCTCTTCTTTGGTAGAATTCCTTATCTTACATTGTTCTCCGACGACAGGATGGCTATTAATAGCTAAAAGGTCGTTACCATTACAAGTAGTTGGATTATGCAAAAAGCCAATTATCATTTTTTGGTCAACTGCAAAAACCTGATCTAAATTCATTTCATTACCATCACAAAAATAATCTCGATTTACCTCTAGCGGAAATTCCTCTTTACCACAGGGATTATCAATAGTCATAGCAGTAAATTGCTCTTCAATCCCCTTAAATTTATGTGAAATATTCATAGTCTTAGCATATTTCATTGAGTCACATGTACACGGCCAACAACAACGATACATATAACCACAAGTTTTATTATTAGTAGTATCTTCAGTCATACTGATAAAATCAGGCACGGATCCTGGTCGAATAAGAGATCCAGATACAGGACAATATCTTTTGTTGAATTCAACAAAATCATCAAAACTGAGATCTTGATCAATTAAATACTTAAAAAATTTTGGCCCTGCTGCATTTCTATTTCCATCAGGGAATATATCACTCCAATTAACTCGCAAAGTTTCATAATAATATTCTTCATTTTTTATAGTATTTTCTGATGAATTTAATGTTTTATGTAAAAACAAAAATAATAACAGGATAAGAAAAATTACTAGATATTTATTGATTCTAAATGAGAGCTGTTTCAAATACATTTCTCTTAATTACACAGCTCATAGAAATCTAGATCATTGAATAATAAGTAATAATTGTATGAAACTTATCAATTTTTCATGTCTAATATTTTTTGTTTTTTATTCTATGACTTCATTTGCTGATAAAAGCTTTTTTAAAGATATTAGTAACCTTCTACCAGATCAAAAACCAAGACTGAGCTATGGTGTTGCAGTTACTGATTTTGATAAGGATGGTTTAGATGAGTTTATAGTCACAGGTTTTGGTTATGAAAATCTTGCTTTAGGTTTTGATGGCAAAAGTCTCAAAAATAAAATCAAAGAAAACATTTTTAGTGATTTTAATAGATCCACAATAGGTGTAGCTGCATGTGATATAGACAAAGACGGTCATGAAGAAATTTATTTTTTAAACACGGATACATACAGTGGTCAAAAAATGTACTCTGATAGATTATTAAACATTGAAAATAAAAAAATAGTCGATTTGTTTGAAAAAGATATTAACCAAGACGAGTTAAATTTAACTGCGGGAAGATCAGTCGTATGTGTCGATAGAGAAGGTAAAGGCAATTATGGGGTATATGTTGCTAACTATGGAGGTCCTACTAGATTTTACGAATATATTGATGATAGAGTTGTAGACTTAGCTGTAAGTCTTAACTTAGATGAAATAACTGGTGGAAGAGCTGTAGTTGCTGGGCACATATTGACAGATCAAATGGATATATTCGCAGCAAATGAGAGAGGTCCAAATTTCTTATATTTTAATAAAAATGGAAAATTTTTAGATGTTGCAGGACAAATGAATGTCAGAGATATTTATCAAAATGGAAGGGGTACTGCTTTATCCGACATACTCTATAGAGGAAGACTTGACATACTTAATGGAAATTGGGGAGGCTATCACAGAGCTTATGTTTATGAAGACATTAAATTTAGAAATATAGCTGTTTCCTCTTTTGACGAGCCGTCCAAAATTAGGACAGTTATCTCAGCAGACTTTGATAATGATGGTTACGATGAAGTTTTTTTAAATAACATTGGTGAACCAAATAGACTTTATAAAATAGTTGAAAATGGTGTTTTTAAAGAAATTAAACTAGAGCAGGCTCTAGAGCCAAATGGTCTTGGAACAGGAGCGGCAGTAGCAGATATAGATAATGATGGAATACTTGAACTCCTGATTTCTCATGGCGAGTCAGGATTACAACCACTCACATTATTTAAATATAACAGTGATGAAAAAAGATCTTTTTTAAGAGTTAGGCCATTAAATATACATGGGGCACCTGCAAGGGGTGCAACTGTAACTTTATACACAAATGAAAGAACACATTCTAAAACAATCGATGCAGGATCAGGTTATCTATGTCAAATGGAGCCTGTTGCTCACTATGGAATTAGAGATAATGAAAATGAGTTTAAGATTAAAATTAAATGGACTAATGGGGATGAGGAATTATTAGAGGTTGAAAATTTAAATCAGACTATAGTTTTGAAGCAGAAGATATAAAATTTAATCTTCTACAATCATAGTATCTTTTGAACCTCCACCCTGTGAACTATTAACTATCGTACTTCCTTTTTTAAGAGCAACTCTAGTCAAACCACCCATAGTTACATATGTCTCCCTTCCAGAAAGAATAAATGGTCGTAAATCTTGATGTCGAGGTTCAATTAAATTCCCCTGCAAAGTCGGTGTGGTTGATAATATTTCTAAAGGTTGAGCTATAAAGTTTCTTGGGTTGTGTAAAATTTTCCTAATATAAGCCTCTCTCTCAGATTTAGAGGATTTAGGTCCTACTATAATTCCATAACCACCAGATCCATCGGCTGGTTTTACTATCATTTTTGAAATATTTGATATTACGTGATCTCTCTCGGATTTATTGTGACATAAATATGTCTTTACTTGGTCCAGTTTAGGCTCTTCATCTAAATAATATTTAATTATTTTAGGAACATATGAGTAAATGACTTTGTCGTCAGCTACACCACTACCAGGGGCATTTAAAAGTCCAACATTACCTTTTCTGTAAGATTTGTATAAACCTGCAACACCCAACAAAGATCCTTTAAAAAAAGTTTTGGGATCTAAAAAAGTATCATCAATCCTTCTATATATACAATCAACTCTTAAACCCCCTTTAACCGTCTTTACATAAACTTTATCATTCTCAACATAAAGATCTTTTCCCTCAACAAGAGCAATTCCCATTTGCTGTGCTAAAAATGAATGCTCAAAGTAAGCAGAATTATAAATCCCCGGTGTCAAAACAACCATAGTTGGATTGTTTTTTTTATAAGGTATTGCATCTAACATACAATGATAAAGTCTATTGCAATAATGATTTATTGGTGAAACTCTATAACGTGTAAATAATTCAGGGAACACCTCCCCCATTACCATTCTATTTTCAAGCATGTATGAAACACCTGAAGGGACTCGAAGATTATCTTCCAATACCAAAAATTTTCCATCAATATTTCTTATTAAATCTATTCCAGAAATATGAGACCAAATTTTTCTTTTAGGCTGAAATTCTTCGCATTGTTTTAAATAATTTTGAGATTTAAATACTAAATCTTTTGGAACAATGTTGTCTTTAAATATTCTTTTTTGGTTATAGACATCGTTTATAAATAAATTAAGTGCTTTACACCTTTGTATTAGCCCTTTTCTTACCCTCAACCATTGAGATTTCAATATGATTCTTGGAATAATATCTAATGGCCATTTTTTTTCCTCTGCAGCTTTTTTATCTGCTGAGTAAACTTTAAAATTAATACCTCTTGAACTTATTGTGCTTTGACAATTTTGTTCAATTTTTTCTAAATCTTTGATTGAGTAGCTGTTTAATATTTTAGAAATTACTTTAGCTTCTTTTCTGAGACTTTTTGCAGTAGTTAAATATTCATCATAGCTATTATCTGAATTGTAATTTTTCCAATTTATACTCACTTTTTAAAAATACTATAAATGCCTATTAGTAGTTATGCATAGTTTAGATTGAAGGTATGTAAATATTCGTTTGTATTTTTAAAAAATTAGCTATTTAATTAAAATATGACTTATTGTGTAGGAATAAAAGTAAATGAAGGGATGGTTTTTGCATCAGATAGGAGAACAAATGCGGGCTTAGATAACTTTAATTCTTACTCAAAAATGTATGTTCATAACGGCATTGATAGAAATATTATAATTTTAACATCAGGTAATTTAGCTACTTCTCAAGCAGTATTTAATTCAATTGGAAAAGATCTAGAGGATGATAAAAACGGAAATAATTTAAATAACTTATATAATTTAAATGAAATTGCTAAGTACATTGGAAGGTTGACGGTTAAACATTCCTCACCAGATGGTATTAATCAAGAGACTATTGAATTAGGTTCAACTTTTATAGTTGGCGGGCATATAAAAGATCAAGAGTCAGATTTGTATTTAGTGTATCCACAAGGAAACTTTATCAAATCAAGTGAATTCAAACCTTACCTTGTCATTGGAGAAATAAAGTATGGTAAGCCTATATTAGATAGGGTTGTAAAGTCAGATACTTATCTTGGGGATGCAGCAAGATGTGCATTAATAAGCATGGACAGTACAATGAAAGCAGATTTATCTGTTGGTCCGCCAATCGACTTAGTTGTATATAAAAATAACTTATCAAAAATAGTTTACCAACAATCTCTTGAAATTAATGATGATGATTATCAATACATATCTAAACAATGGGAAAAAGGAATATTTGAAATTTTTAAATCTTTCGATCGTTTTAAATGGGAAGAATAATAAATGGAACCATCTTCTTTTGTAACAAACTTATCGAGTATCGTAGTAATTACTCTAGCTTTAATCTCTTTTTATCTAATGGCCAGAAAAAAAGGAAAATACGTAGACGTAATATTCGGTTTTATTTTAGGAATAATTGTTCTTATTAAAATTATTTACTGACAACAACCGTCACCACAAGTGCAACAGCATGAGCAAGAACAACCACAATCAGGTTTTGGTTTATTATTATCCATAAAATTTAAATATCATCATTTTACAAAAATTACAATATGATGAAGATTAATTGTTAAATAATATTAAATTAGCGAGTTTTTAAATATAAATGAAATCTCTTCGTAAAGGTATTGGTAACAAAAAAGACGTTGAAAATTATTATGATAATTGGTCTAGTTCATATGATGAGACATTGTATAAATGGAACTACAAAGCGCCATTACAATCAGTTAAAATTTTAAAGAAATATATCAAATCAAAACCAAAATTTATTTTAGATTTAGCATGTGGCACAGGACTTTTTGTTGATGAATTTTTACGAGTTTACCCTGACTGTATTTGTGATGGATCTGATATTTCTAAAAAAATATTAGATATATCTAAAAGAAATGGAAAATATAGATATCTTTATAAAAAGAGTTTTGAGAATAAAATTCAAATAGTAAATAAGTACAGTGTGGTAAGTCTTATTGGTGCAATGACATATTGTAAAAATCATCAATCTCTTTTTAAATTGGTTTATTATTATCTTGCAAAAAATGGTTATTTTATATTTACACATAGAGTAGATTTATGGAAAGAATTAAAATTTGATAAAATCTTAGAAAAATTAACTGATTTTAACTCAATCTATATATCAAGACCTTTAAATTATCTTCCAAACAATAAAGATTTTGGTTCAAATATTAAAATTAGGATAGTCTTATTAAAAAAGAAATAATTAAAGTTAGAAAATGATTTGGGAGATTATTTTTTGGTTGTTTTTAATCCCCTTAATTATATGGGGACTTCATAAATTATTTAGATACAGTGCTTTAGGGATACCCTTTATTAGAAACAACAAAAAACTATATTGGGCATTTATGATTGTATTAGTCTTGTTAATAAACTACCTAGTAGATACATTTTACCTTGTGAATTAATCATGTCAGTTATTATTGAATTAACAAAAAACCCCAATTTAATGTGGTTTGTATCATTTGTTTTTTTGGCAATTACATTTACTACATGGCGTGTGAGTCAAAATAATAATAAATGGAAAATTATTTATGAAATCTCTAAATACCTGACAGCTGGGTGTCTTTTGATAATGTTTTTTAATATGTATTAATAGTCTATAATTTTAAAAATGCCGCCGTAGCTCAGTGGTAGAGCACACCCTTGGTAAGGGTGGGGTCGGAAGTTCAATTCTTCTCGGCGGCACCATTATTACAGTCTCCAAAATAAAAAACATAAGAGGATTATATCTTTTGGCAATAAAACTGATACATCCCATCAAAAGAATTGGGATTTTTCCTTTCAAATTCATCCCATTTTTCTAAATCGTATATATCATCAAAATTATAGATTGATTTAAACTTTGTTTTTAAATTTACATTATCAAATCCACAAAAAAATAAATTTAATTTTTTTAAATAATTTTTTATTTCTATTAAATCGAATTGATGCTCCTGAACATGAAATAATAAGTCTCTAGCTGAACTCGTAGTGTAAAAATCCTTTGAATTTTTGATCATTATATTTTCATTATTATTAGAATTAAAAATATAGTTTCTATACTTTTTTATCTCAATGTTTGAAGGAACGATGTTTTTTGATTGTATATCTTGCCTTATTTTAGATATGTGTTTCCTGGCATACTTACTATAAAGGCCTAAGTTAATTAGGCCAAAATCTTTTAAAACATCCACTAAACATCTCATACCTTCATAGGGATTGTTCATATGATGCAAAACACCAACGCTCTCAATTATGTCAAATTTTTTATTAAAGTTTTTAATATCTGAGAGATCAGAATGAATAAAATTTATATTTTTGATTTCATACTCATCAACTTTTCTTTTAGCATAAGCTAGACTTGAAAGACTTAAATCTAGTGCTAAAACGTTTGAATTTTTATAATTTAGTGCTGTATATATAGCATGTTGTCCAGTACCACACCCAGCAATCAAAATATCTGGCTTTAATACCTCTCTAATATCGGATTTAATAATTTTTAATTCATTATTTTCTATTAAATCTTTGATTGATAAATCATCGAACTCAGTTCTCATTTTAATCCATCTAGGATAAGGATTTTCTTCATACTGATTTTGTACTTTTAGAGATATGTGGTCAGTAACTTTTTTAAATTTTTCAATATTTGATATATTTTCTTTTTCGATAATATCATCAACAATTAATGTTTTTTTTAAATAAATTAAATTATCTGAGAATTTTAATTTGGCAGACCACTTGTAATTATTTAAATTTCTATATAAACAAAAACAAAGCAATGTAATGGTATTTGGTTGAATTTGTAACGAAAGATTTTTATTTATTAATTCCTCGTATTCTTCTATTTTTTCAGTTTCTATTTCAGTCTCATTGTAAACAAATTCGTTGACAAAACACTGCAATGCCAATGCATAAAGAAATTTTTGACTCTGTTCTGAAAGTTTTATCTTTGAAATATTTAATAATAAATAGTATCTAATTTTTATAAATAGTTTTTCAAATTTAAAATCTGTTAAAGGACATAACTTTATAATTTCAATAAAAAAAGGATACTTTGAAATTTCATTAATGATATGGTTAAAGTCATCGACTGAAGTTAAATTTATATTTGTGTTAAGAATTTTGTTAATTTCATCCTCTTGAACAATAAGGCTAATTACTGATTTGATAATACTAGTTGGAGAAACAAGATTATTTGTAGTTATTAAATCATAAATAATTAGATAAAGATCAGGTCTACGCTCGATAAATCTATATTGCGCAAGAGAATTCCCTAAATAGATTAAAGAAAATTTATTTGATTTTATCATATATGATTGAACAAAATAATTAATAGCCTCTAAATTATTATTTTGAAGTTGTGATAATAAACCTAAATTTATTAATGATTGATAATGTTTTTGATTTATATTATGTGCGTATTTAAAAAAGTATTTTGCTTGTTTAAAATTTTTTTCGAATTTGTATATTATTCCTAAACTATTGTATGCTTGATAAAAATTTTTATTTAATTCAATTGTCTTATTAAAAAAAAACTTAGCTGACTTCATATCACCAGTTTTTTGTTTTAAATTACCTAAATTATAATATGCATCTGTCGAGTTGTTATCTATGGACAATATTTTCTCGAAACATTCTATAGATTTTTTGTAATTTTCTAAATTTGCATTTGCTATACCACTAAGATTTAATAATAAGATTGAGTCAGGGAATTGATTTATTAAATCTGCTGTTTTTGATACTAAAAGATCAAAAGAGTTTTGTTTAAGTAAGTATATTAAATTATCTACTTGTTCTTTAGATGGTTTATTTTTCATTAATTAATTATTATACTTTTCAATTATCTTTACAAAATAAAGTATTACCTATGATTTGTAATATGGATTTAGAAGTTTAATTAGATAGCTATCAGCATTAAATTATTTATAAAAATACTGATAAGTTTAATAGCTCAATATTTCCTCAAAAATTGAAACATCTATATAATCAATAAATAATTCACTTGCAGCACTAAGCCCTATGGCACATGCATGGGGCGGCACCAATTCTTTAAATAATTTAAAAATATATTACACTACCATTCTTAAAAATTTTATTTTTATTAAAGTAATACTCAAATGATAATTATAAAAATATTTATTTTTTTTCTTTATTCGCCGATATTAATTTTAATGAGGTTAATTAACCCTCTAGTTTCAATTAAGCTACACCCAATTAATTCACAGAGATTAGGTCATTTTTTGGCTGATGTTGAGTCTTTTTTATTAGAGCAAAAACACAACTCAAAAAAAAAAAGAGTAAAGAAAATAAATATATTTATTCACTTTTATCTTTCTGATCCTAATTCAACTCAACATATATGCAATCACCAAGTTGATAATATGATTAGAAGAGTAATTTTTATAATGCCCAACTTTTTGGTATACCCTTTATATTATTTTAATAATTTATTCCCAGATAAAGATAAATTTATAGCTAAGATTATATCACCGGGAACAGATCCAATGGGATTATATGATATGTATCCTCCACAGTTATACATTAATGAGGAAGAAAAAAATAAAGGTGAAGAAATTTTATCTAAAATAGGTATACCTAAAAATTCTAAATTTGTTTGTCTAAATATTAGAGATGATGCTTATTTAAGAGAAAATTTTCCAAATAAAGATTTTAGTTATCATAAATATCGAAATTGGAATATAAGTAATTTTGAAGAAGCAATTAAATATTTAATTCATGAAAAAATATATGTGATAAGAGTAGGAAAAAGATCAAATAAAAAATTAAATATTAAAAGTAAGTATTATATTGATGTGACAAATAATACACTTCCAGATTTATTTGATGTTTATGTTGGGTCACATTGCTATTTTTGTATATCAACCCAATCAGGATTTGATGCTATACCTTATGTTTTTAGAAAACCTATAGCTTATTTAGCTGTACCAATTTCAGTTTTTCAAACAAGTAGTAAGAGATTTATGTTAACAACAAAACATCATCTAAAAAATGAGAAAATTTTACCTATTTCTGAAATATTTAACATTGAGTGTCACGATTTATTTAAGACAAGTGAATTTAATGAAAAAAAAATTACTCTTATGGATTTATCAAGTTTAGAAATTAAAATGTTTGTTAGTGATATGCTTAAATATGTTCAAAACAATCTTAAATTGGAGGATAAATATCACAAACAAAAAAGTTTTTGGAAATTGTTTAGAAAATTTATTCAAAAAGATCCAATTCTCAAAAAAAAAATATTAATTTACAATGCTGTTTATAACCCTTCATTGCTTGATAAACATTAAGTTAATTTGATGATATTGATTATAAAAAAAAATTATAAGTAGAAAAGGACCTCTGTTGTCTCGACTGCGATTTGGTTTCCCTCTTCGTAGCCTCTACTACTTTGGTCCTTTTCTTTGTTTTGGGAAGTTTCCTACCCTCTACATTTATTAATTTAAAATAAATTATTTTTTTTTACAATTACAAAAGATAAAAAAATAAATTTTTCTGTTTATAATTTGTGAATAAGTATTTTGGATTAAATTAAATATTAGATAGTTCGCTAATTACATTTTTAACATGATCTTTCACTCTAACATTACTCCAAATTTTTACAATTTTGCCTTTTTTATTAATAAGTACTGTAGTCCTAATTATACCATAATATTCTTTTCCTAAAAATTTCTTAAGTCCCCAAGCTTTGTACTTTTTTAAAACCTTTATTTTTTCATCAAATAATAAATCAAATTTTAATTTATTTTTTTTTTTAAATTTTTGATGACTTTCAATTGAGTCTTTTGAAACACCTACTACAATACAATTATATTTATTTATAGTTTTAAGAGAATTATTAAAATCAATTGCCTCTAAAGAACATCCTTTTGTATTATCTCTTGGGTAAAAATACAAAATTATGTTTTTCCCTAAATAATCACTTAATTGAAATATTCCAGATGTGCTTGGCAACTTAAAATTAGGCGCTTTCATTATTATTCCTATTTTTTTTTAGTATATTTTTCACATATAAATTCGGCCATAGCAAAAGAAGATGTCCATGCTGGAGATATAGCATTAAGAATATGTATAATGTTATTTTGCTTAATAACTACAAAATCATTAAATAGTTTTTTACTATTTTTATCAAACATTTGAGATCTAATGCCCACTTTACTACTTAATTCAATTTTTACTGGTTTATGCTTAAAGTAAACATTAGATGATTTCATCACACTAGACAAAAATAGATTTTTAAACTCACTAATAGCTAAATTTCTAAGGTTATTCTCATTAAAAATTATTTTCAAAATGAATTTATAACTTAATGAACAAAACTCTAAAAAATTAAATTTTCTAAAAGGCCTATAGGCTTCTCTTCCAAACACAGGGGTACTACTAGGTCCTAAATAAAAGTTTCCATCTTTATCGTATACAGTGTGGACTCCTAAAAAAGGTTGGTCTAAATTTGGCACTGGATAAATTAATCTATTTGGAATTTCATTTTTATCTCCAAAACTAATTTTCCAATATTTACCTTTAAAAGGTAAAGATGTGTATCTAGTTTTTAAATTTGATTTATCTGCCAAATAGTCTGCATGTAAACCTGCAGAGTTAATAATAAGATCGAAATTATGAATTTTATTATTTGATATAATAGTTGTATTGTCAGATGAAATTGAGTCCACTTTTGTATTGTATTTAATTATCACGCCTCTTTTTTTTAAAATTTCAATCAATTTGTTTGATACCTCTCTTGGGTCAGCAATGCCTGTTTCCTTGATAAAAAGAGCTTCATTAAATAAGGGATTGCAGTTTGGCTCTATTTTTAAAATCTCATCGAAATTATTTAACTTGATTGTTTCGACTCCCACCTCCTTTGATCTCTCATATAATAAATTAAGTGTTTCGATATCTTTTTTTGTTTTTGGAAGTAATAACTTGCCACAATTATTGATATAAAGATTGTTCTCACTAATAAATTTTTTCATTAGCTTTGAACCTCTAATGCAGAGAGTTGACCTTAAAGTTTTAGGTTGATAGTAAATTCCAGAGTGAATGACTCCACTATTTCTTCCAGTTCCATGTGATAGTGAGTTTCTCTCTTTCTCAAAAATAGTTATATCGATATTTTCTTTACTTAAGTTATATGCAATTGTAAGACCAACAATGCCCGACCCAATGATAGCAACTTTCATTTACTTTTTTAATTTATCTAAAAGGTAAAATTCTATAGGTGAAAATTGATTTTTATTTTCAACGATGAAATCGTCTACTAGCTTTAATTTATAGTCTTCCATTTCAATAACTTTGCGAATACTCAAGTCAACATAAAGAGAGCAAACTTCGGATGTGGCAGCTCTAAAATTCCCACTTTTACTAACAATTTCCAATTGATATACAAATCTTTTTTTATCACGGTCCAAGAATAGTAAGTTTATATCGACTTCATCTCCCTCTTTAACCTCTTGAATATATTTAGTGTGGGACTCCACAGCAAATGTTGATCTTTTTTCATTTTTAGCTGACTCTCCTCCCATTTGAAATCTATCAAGAAGCACATCCCACCCTTGATCGAATAAGTGGATATAAAATGCTAAATTCATATGACCATTATAATCTGTCCAATCTGGAATAATTTTTTCTGTTCTAAGGTAAATTGACATTATCTAATTTTATAAGAATTATTTAATATTAACATTGAAAAATAAATTAATAGTATTTTTATTAAACACATAGGGGGTTGTAATGAAAATAGGTTTTGTTGGACTAGGTAATGTAGGTGGAAAACTGGCAAATAATCTTCTTGAAAATAATTTTCAAATATCAGTTTTAGATAAAAATCACATATTAATGGATAAGTTTAAATCAAAAGGTGCTAAGACAGCTAAATCAATAAAAGATCTTGTGATGAATTCTGATATTTTAATTACTTGTCTTCCCTCTCCCAAGATATGTGCAGAAGTTTTAGAGTCCAAAGATGGTATTATTGATACTATACAAAAAGATCAAATTTGGATTGAGATGAGCACAACTGAAGATGAACAACTAAAAAAACATGCATCATTAATTCAGCAAAAAAATGCAATAGCTTTAGAAGCTCCAGTAAGTGGGGGTTGTCATAGGGCAGCAACTGGTAACATTTCTATCTTTGTTGGAGGAAGTAGAGAGGGATTTGATAAAGCAATGCCAGTATTAAAATGTCTTGGTAGAAAAATTTTGTATACGGGAGACTTTGGAAGTGCATCTATTCTTAAAGTTATTACAAATTATTTAGCTACTGTTCACTTAGTTGCATTAGGAGAAGCTTGGACTATTGCGAGTAAATCAAATCTTGATTTGAACAAAACATTTAAAGGTATTGCCGCTTCCTCAGGTAACTCATTTGTCCATGAGACTGAGAGTCAAGTAATATTGAACGGTTCATATAATATAAATTTTACGATGGACTTAGTTGAGAAAGATGTAGGGCTTTTTCAGGATCTCGCCTTAAAACTTGGGGTCGAATTAGAAATTTCACCTTTAGTTCTTGATATTATCAAAGATGCAAAAAAAACTTTTGGTGATCGTGCATGGTCCTCAATGGTAGTTAAAAGGCTTGAAAATAAATACAATACTGCATTCAGAGCTAAGGGATATCCTGAAGAATTGTTAGACTTAGAGGAAAAACAACTTGGTTATGAGATATGATTATTTTGAGTTTTTGTTAATATCTATCTATGAATTTCATAACTGATGTAATTCTACCTTTAGCCTTAGCTTTTATTATGTTCACTTTAGGCTTAGGTTTGACGTTTTCAGATTTTGCTAGAGTAGTAAAGGCACCTAAAAATTTTATTATAGGTTTAATTAGTCAATTAATTTTTCTTCCAATAGTTGCTTTAATAATTGTTTGGGTTTGGCCACTTCAACCTGAATTAGCTATAGGTTTAATATTAATCGCTGCTGCTCCAGGTGGAGTAACTTCAAATATTCTTACATCTTTTGCTAAAGGGGATGTTGCTTTATCAATATCTTTAACTGCAGTGATGAGCCTTTTAAGTGTAATTTCTGTGCCAATAGTTTTGGGTATATCAATGGGATTAATTTCTGACAATTCTTTAGGCTCAATCTCACTTACAGGAATAGCTATAAGTATGTTTTTAATAGTGACATTGCCTGTTTTAATTGGAATGACTTTCAGAGCTAGCTTGTCCTTTTTTACGAAGAGAATTGAGAAGTTTGCTAAAATACTTTCAACTGCTTTATTTGTTTTAGTATTGATTGGAGCTATTTTAGCTGAGAGGGAAAATTTAATTGAGTATTTTGCTCAAACTGGATTGGTAGTCTTTTCTCTCAATCTTTTAATGATGATAATTGCTTTTTATTGGGCAAAGTTTTTTGGAACAGGAACCTCACAACAAAAAGCTATTTCAATAGAGTGTGGTCTTCAAAACGGAACTTTAGCTATTTTTGTAGGCACAAGTGTTTTTGGTGGTGGGCTGTATATCATACCAGCTGCCACATACAGCGTCATAATGTATTTAACGTCTTTAATTTTTATTTATTTTATAAGAAATCGTTAAATGTAAATTTTATCTGCTAATCCAAAACAAAGAATAGCCCAACCTATTGCTAGACCTCCTGTTGATAGCCATCCCTCTCTTGAATACTGGTCAGTTCTTCCTAATTTGTCTATCTCACCAGTGTAAAAAGCAGATATTGCTATAATGGTCATTATTATAAACATAAAATTAAAGAATGCCCATGTAGCCTCTGTGCCCCTAAATAAAATATATAACTGCATTAAAACAGCACCTACAATTACAGCTCCAGCAAACCTAGCAAAAAATGCAGCTGTCACATCAACTCCATATTTGCTTATGAAGTTTTTGGTATTAAACAAACAGTTATAACCATAAAAAGCATTCATCACTAAAATAATTAAAAAAATTACAAAATAAAATATTCCGTTAAAATTTCCTATCATATGAATCTCCCATATTAGATCCTATCAGATTTTTTAATTTTAATGACTATGAATTATTATTTTTTTATGTCATGAATATTGAAATAAATTTATGATCGAACTTGATATATTTTCAGATACTGTTTGCCCGTGGTGCTATATTGGTAAAAAAAGATTAGTAAAAGCTATTAGTAATCACAAAGATACAAAATTCAAACAAACATGGAGGCCTTTTCAATTAAATCCTGGAATGCCACCTGATGGTATGGATAGGCAAGAATATTTAATTTCTAAATTTGGAAGTTCTGATGCAGCAAAGACTATTTATGATAATATTTATGATGAAGGACTTATAGAAGGAATTAATTTTAACTTTGACTCTATTATGACAACCCCTAATTCCTTTAATTCGCATAGACTTTTAGCTTTAGCATATAAACAGGGTGTGCAGGAAAATGTTTTAGATAGTTTGTTTGAGTCTTATTTCTTAAATGGTGAAGACATAGGTGACCCCAATGTATTGTTGGATATAGCTATAAAACATAAAATTGACGCTGAAGATTTTAAAAGTTATTTGTCAGATCAAGGAAATATTGAGCCACTCGCTAATGAAGAAATTCAAGCTAGAAAGATGGGTATAAATAGTGTTCCTACATTTATAATAAATAAACAAATTGTTATAAATGGCGCTCAGACTTCAGAAAATTTTGAGATTATTTTTCAGAAGCTTAAAAATAGCTTAAATTAAAAATAATTAGTAGTAATGCTTTTTTTCTATATATTTTGTAAATGCCTTTAAAACTTAAAGATTTATCTCAATATTTAAACTTTGCTAAAAAACTTGTTAATGCATCAGAAAGAATAATAAAGAAAACACCATCTCATCGACTAAAAATAGATTTCAAATCAGATAAATCACCCGTAACTAAAATAGACATGAAAATTGAAAAAGAATTGCGATCAATGATCATTAAAAAATATCCTAGTCACGATATATACGGAGAGGAATACCAAAATAAATCAAATAACTCTCCATTTGTATGGGTAATCGATCCAATAGATGGAACAAAAAATTTTATTAATGGAAATGGTAATTTTGGCACATTAATTTCTTTGTGTATTGATAAAATACCCGTGATTGGAATTATTAACTGTCCTGATATAAACAAAACATGGATTGGAATTAGAGACAATGGTGCTTATTGTAATGGAAAAAAAATTAAGAAATCTCAAAATAATTTAAACTTATCTAAATTATATTTTAGTACCTCTGGAATGACAGCTTTCAAATCAAATAATAAGAATAAAAAATATAATGCTCTGATTAAAAAAACTAAATATGCAACCTTTGGTGGTGATTGTGTGCAATACGGACTTTTGGCTGAAAAAAGAATACCCTTAGTAGTAGAGTCTTTCTTAAAACCTTATGATTATATCCCTTTAGTTAATATTGTAGAAGAGAGCGGTGGTATAATAAGTGATTGGAGAGGAAATCCTCTAAATTTTCAATCAAATGGTGATGTTGTTGCATCAATTTCAAAAAAAGCGCACCAACAATTTTTAAAAATTTAATATTTTCCGGAAATACAATTTAATATTAATTCTTGAAATCTTTCTACTGTCATCTCTAGTGGGTTTGCACCAGTGCTTGGATCCTCTTGCGCTAATGGCGCCAATTTAATCTCATCTCCCTCATTAACTCCCATATCTTTAAGTGTTTCAGGTATCTCCATATCTTTTTTTAATTCAATAATCCAATCAACGATGCCCTCGAAGCCATTTTTAATATCTAGAAAATTTGCCAATCTAGTAAATTTTTCTTCAATAGTGCTACGGTTATAATTCAAAACAAATGGCATAACTGTACCATTTGTTGTTCCATGATGAGTCTTGTATAAGGAATTTACTGGGTGTGTAACAGAGTGAATAGCTCCTAGACCCTTTTGAAATGCAGCCGCACCCATCATAGATGCAACTAGCATATGCGATCTTGCCTCAACATTATTTCCATTATGATAAACCTCTTGAATATTTTCTTTGACCAGTCTTAAACCCTCTAAAGCTGTGCCCTCTGCCATTGGATGATAAAAAGGAGATGAATAGGCTTCAATACAGTGTGCCAATGCATCCATTCCTGTTCCAGCAGTAATGCTTTTTGGTAAATTTAATGTCAAAGATGGGTCTAGTATGGCAATCTGTGGTAACATTTTTGGGTGAAAAATTATTTTCTTTTTATAATTTTCTTCATTTAAAAAAACAGCTGCTCTACCCACTTCGGAACCTGTTCCTGCAGTCGTAGGTATAGCTATTATAGGTTTGATTACACTTGAGTCTGCTCTTGTCCACCAATCTCCAATATCTTCAAAATCCCAGAGTGGTTTAGATTGATGAGCTAAGAATGCTATCCCTTTGCCAGCATCCATTGCAGATCCGCCACCTATGGCTATGACACCATCGTGATCACCCTCTAAAAAAGCTTTTACACCATTAGTTACATTTGAACCAGTTGGGTTTCCTTGAACATCACTGTAAATTTGTGTATTTGATGACAGACTACTATTGATTTCATCAATAATTGATGTTTGTAATAATCCAGGATCTGTAACAATTAAAGGGTTTTTAATACCTAAAGTATTACAAGCTTTTTGTATTTCTTTTGATCTATCAACTCCAAACCAAACATTTGTTGGATAATTCCAATTCATATTTTGCATTTATAACCCTATTTATCCTCTCTCAAAATAACGACGGTGTTCCCAATCATTTACAGACTTATCATATTCACTCTGCTCCCATTTTGCAGCATGAATATAGTGGTCTAAAACATCTGAATGGAAAATCTTTGGTAATAATTTTGATTTCTTAGCAAGTTCAATTGCTTCATAAAGTGTACCTGGAACATTTTTTGCCTTTCTATTTTGATATATATTTCCAGATAATGGCTCTTCAAGTTCTATTTTATTCTCAATTCCATACAGACCTGCTTGAATCAATCCAGCAAAAGCAAGGTAGGGATTAACATCTGCCCCAGGAACTCTGCATTCAATTCTTATTGAATTTCCATGTCCTGCTAATCTAAATCCAGCAGTCCTATTATCAATTCCCCAGGCTGCAGAAGTAGGAGCAAAAGAGGACTCTTGAAATCTTTTATAAGAATTTACGTTTGGAGCTAAAAAAATTGATAGATCCCTCAAAAATAAAATTTGTCCAGCTACATAGCTTTTAAAAATTTTAGACATTCCATATTTGTCTTTGGTATCAGAGAAAATATTTTTTTTTGTTTTTTTATCGAATAAAGAATTATGAATATGGCAGGAGCTTCCACAGAAATCTTGTTTGTATTTTGCCATAAAACTAACAGCACGATTATGTTTAAAAGCAATCTCTTTTGCAGCATTTTTAATTAATATATGATTATCTGCCATACTAAGAGCATCAGTAAAAACTACATTAATTTCTTGTTGGCCAGGTGAGGCTTCCCCTTTAGTGCACTCAACATATATACCAGAGTCTAATAAACTATTTCTTAACTCTTGATTAAAAGGCTCCTCTTTTGAAGTTTGAAATATCATATAATCCTCTATGTACCATGATGTTTCTTTTAAATTTTTATAATTACTAGAATGTATATCTTCATAAGTTTGTTTGAAAAGAAAGAATTCTAATTCTGAACCTAACATCGGCTCAAATCCCATTTTATTTGCTTTTATAATTGCCTCTCTTAAGACTTGTCTTGTGGAATGCGAAACAGGTGTCTTTCCATCATGTTGAAAAGCATCGCCGAGAACTAAAGCTGTTTTCTCTAACCATGGTAAAACTTTGATGGTTCTTTGGTCAGGCTTAACAGTCATATCTCCGTACCCAGTCTCCCAAGAGGATGATTTAAATCCTGGAACTGTATACATATCCATATCAACCGTATAAAGATAATCACAAAAATGAGTTTCTTTGTGAACGTAGTCTAAAAAAGCTCTACCTGTTACTCTTTTTCCCACTAGTCGACCTTGCATATCGGATAGAGATACTAAAACAGTATCAATCTCTTTTGATTTTATTTTTTTTTCTAATTCTTTAAAAGTAATGCTCATAATCGAAAACTAAATAATGAAATATTTTAACATTGAATAACTATGTAGACCAATGCTCTAAACTACTTTGCGCATATGAAAACTCTGTGGTCTTGTAAATTGATCAAATGCTAATACTGAAAGTGAGCAACCGATACCAGTGTCTTTTACGCCAGTCCATGCAAGTGCCGGATCTAAGTAATCACATCTATTCATGAAGAAAGTTCCTGTTTGAACATTTTTTCCAAATTCTTTAGCAAACTCCAAATCTTTTGTCCAAATGGATGCAGTTAGTCCATAAGGGCTATCATTCATCAATTTTTTTGCTTCTTTATCATCATCTACGGGCATAATACCAACAGCAGGACCAAAAGTTTCCTCCATCATGAATCTCATATCATGATTGACATCAACCATTACTTGAGGGCTAACATAACAATTATCTTCTCTTGATATTGTAAATTTACTCTCATCAATAAGACGTTTTGCTCCGCTGCTCTCCGCTTCATATATTTGAGCTCTAATAAAATTAGCTGCTGATTGTCTTACTACAGGGCCTAAATTTGTGTCAGGTTTTGAGGGATCGTTTAAATTATAATTTTCAGTAATGCTTTTGAAGCCATCTATAAATTCTTTATAAATTTTTTTATCTACATAAATTCTTTCAATACCACAACAAGATTGACCAGAATTAAATAGTGCACCGTCTGCAAGGTTTTCAATTGCGTGTTTTAAATCAGCATCTGCTCTAACGTAGGCAGGATCTTTCCCTCCTAATTCTAGACCAGCATTAATAAATCGTGTTCCTATATATTTTTTTACCTCCTGACCACCTCTTACAGAGCCAGTAAAAACAACGTGAGCTATTCTTGAGTCAGAGATTATTTTTTCACAAGCTTTATGATCAGTATGAATAAATTGGAAAACACCTTCAGGTATCCCCGTATTTTCAAAAGCTTGAAAAATTAGTTCTGCACATCTTGGTGTTTGAGATGAATGTTTTAAAATTAAACTATTACCTGAAATTATAGCAGGAACAATTGTGTTAGTTGCAGTAATAATCGGATAATTCCATGGGGCCATTACAAAAATCACCCCAAGAGGTGTTTTGTATATATAGTTGTCAAATTCTTCGTTTTGAGTGGCTGGAAGATTTTGTAATGAGTCTTTCGCAATATCTACCATGTGTCTTGAGCGCTCTTCAAAGCCTCTTAATTCTCCTGCACATTGAGATATGGGCCTTCCAATTTGCCAACAAATTTCCTTTGATATTTCATCTTTGAGATCGATTAAGTTATCAATAAATTTATTGACAATATTAATTCGGTCACCGAGAGATGTGTTTTTCCAAATTTCAAAACTTGTTGAGGCTTTATCTATGACTGAATTAATTTTACTATCTGAGGCTAATTCTCTCTCTAGGTAGATAGAATTATCAATAGGCGTTATAGTTTTTTGCAAATTCATCAATCCTCCTAAGTTGTGAAACTATTATAATGAATTAATATATTAGATGAAGAAAATTTATTAGTTTAAGACGTTCTTTTTGATGCGTATCTTGACATGAAGTTTTCAGCTAAATTCTTTAGTATGCTTAATTGTTTGAGTCTTGAAACCCCATCAACTATTCCATCAACTGATTTGCTGATAAAGTTTTTGGTAGCAATGTCTTTTTCTGACTTATCGTTAAGCCAATAAATTAATGTGGCAAGATAAATCATTGAAAGCAAACCTCGCTTTGAGTAGTAACTAAAATCATTTGATTTATCACCTGATAAACTCCATATAAAGTCACTATTTTCATGAAGCATTTTAATAGACATTAATATGTTACCAGGTCTTAAAAGAAATTTTAGCATTTCAGGCAATGCTTTTTTTAGATGACTGTTATTTTCAAATTTCAACTCCATGATTGTTTTAATTTTATCTCTAGTTTTCAATCGTGAGTTGTTGAAGGAGTTGTAATTCTTCTCAACTTGAATGTTATTCTGAGCAATTATGAATTTTAAGACATCATATTCAAAAGATGGAAATAATTTTGCTAGAACAGATGTTGAAATTCTTTGCTTTTTTGCACATTGTAACAGAGTTTCTCTAGACCAACCAAATTTGGGTACTTCGTTAATAAATAAGTTAGCTAATTTTTCTTGCTTTGACTTCATATTTATATATAAATTACGCCTTTATGAGGTTACTAGATTGGCAATAGAAGTTCAAGTCAGAGATAATAATGTTGAGGCTGCTATACGCGTACTCAAAAAAAAGCTTTTAAGAGAGGGTATTTTCAAAGAATTAAAGTTAAGAAAAAATTATGAAAAACCATCAGAAAGAAAGCTTCGCGAAAAAGCCGAATCAATTAAAAGATTTAAAAAACTTATGCGTAAGAAGAAATTCGACTAGTTCTCAAGTCCTTTAATTATATCTTCACAAACTTTCTTAGCATCTCCAAATAGCATTAAGGTATTGTCTCTGAAAAATAGTTCATTTTGAACACCTGCATATCCACTAGCCATACCTCTTTTAACGAAAAATACTTGACCAGCATTTTCCACATCTAAAATAGGCATACCATAAATTGCACTAGTCTTATCAGTTTTTGCAGCTGGGTTTGTTACATCATTAGCACCAATCACAAATGCAACATCAGTCTCAGAGAAATCTCTGTTAATTTCATCAAGTTCTAGGACTTCATCATAAGGAACATTTGCTTCTGCAAGTAACACGTTCATGTGTCCCGGCATTCTTCCAGCTACAGGATGGATTGCATATCTCACTTCTGCACCTGCTGCTTTAAGTAAATCACCCATCTCTCTAAGCGCGTGTTGTGCTTGAGCAACAGCCATTCCGTAACCAGGAACAATGATTATTGTTTTGCTATTTTTCATCATAAAAGCAGCATCAGCAGCGTTACCTTGTTTTGCTTGACGATCATCTTTTACCCCGCCAGCACTAGCTGCTTGTTCACCACCAAATCCTCCAAGTAAAACGTTTAAGAAAGATCTATTCATTCCCTTGCACATTATGTAACTCAAGATAGCTCCTGAGGAACCAACCAGTGCGCCAGTAATAATCAATAAGTTATTAGATAGAGTGAAACCAATTCCAGCAGCGGCCCATCCGGAATATGAATTTAACATTGAGACAATAACTGGCATATCTGCTCCTCCAATTGGAACAATTAAAAGTACCCCGATAACAAATGAGGCAAAAACGATAAGCCAAAATAATTCTTGGTTTTGATCGATGCAAAACTTAACAATTAAAGCAATAATTCCTAAACCCAAAAGTAAATTAATAAAATGTTGACCTTTGAAAACTAAAGGATTTCCTGAGACAAAACCTTGGAGTTTTCCAAAAGCTATAATAGATCCTGTAAAAGTCACAGCACCTATTGCAGTTCCAATTGACATTTCTATTAAACTTCCTATCGGAATAGATCCAACAGTACCTATATTAAAGGCACTAGGATTGTAATAAGCAGAGGCAGCAACAAACACAGCAGCTAATCCTACCAAGCTATGGAAAGCAGCAACTAATTGTGGTAGTGCAGTCATTTGAATTTTAACTGCGATTGATGTTCCAATCAAACCACCTATTAAAAAAGCTATTCCAATTTCTTTATAGCTAAGTACACCAGGATTGGACAGTGTTGTGACTATGGCTATAGTCATTCCTAAAATTCCTAAAAAATTTCCTCTCCTTGCAGTTGAGGGATGTGATAACCCTCTAAGAGAAAGTATAAATAAAACCGATGAAACTAAATATGCTGCAGTTGTTAAAGTTGACATTTTTTACCTATTGTTTCTTTTTAAACATAGAGAGCATTCGATTTGTTACAACGAACCCCCCAAATATATTAACAGCAGCAAGAGTTACAGCAACTAAACCAAAATATTTAGAAATGTTACTATCAACAGGACCTGCGGCCAATAAAGCTCCAACAATAATTACGGACGAAATAGCGTTTGTGACACCCATTAAAGGACTATGTAAAGCTGGGGTAACCGACCAAACTACATAATAACCTACAAAACAAGCCAATACCAAAACAGTTATACCAAAAATAATAAAGTCACTATGGCCTCCAGATGTTTCGGCCACACTAGATGCTAACTGGCTTGCTTCATTTGCAATTTGTTGTGCTTTGTATGATAAACTTTCTAATTGATTTGAAATTTCTGACATAGTAACTCCTTTTTATTTTATTAAAATCTTTCCAGCTGAGCAAATCATTGTAGCTTTAATAATTTCATCACTTTTATTAATCATAGATTTTTTCTTATCTTCAAAGTTCATTAATTTTAAAAAGTTAGAAATATTTTTTGAAAAAAGGCTTGAGGCATTATTTGCTACTCTACCAGGAACGTTGGCATGACCTACAATCTTAAGACCATTTTTTGAAACGACTTTTCCAACTTGGCTAAATTCGCAGTTCCCTCCTGACTCTACAGCTAGATCAACAATAACTGAACCATTTTGCATGTTCTCCAACATTTCTTTTTTCAAAATTAAAGGTGCTTTTCTTCCTGGTATTTGAGCAGTACATATTACAATATCCATTGTCTTTAAAGTTTCTGCCAACAAAGCCTCTTGTTTTTTTTGGTACTCTGCACTCATTTCTTTTGCATAACCACCCTTCGTTTCAGCGTTCTTAGACTCATCATCCTCGACCATAACAAATTTACCACCAAGACTCTCAACTTGCTCTTTTGAGGCTATTCTTACGTCTGTAGCAAAAACAATAGCACCTAATCGTTTAGCAGTTGCTATAGCTTGTAAACCTGCAACACCTGCACCTATGACTAAAACATTTGCCGGAGTAACTTTACCAGCAGCAGTCATAAATAATGGTAATACTCTGTTAAATTCTTGAGCAGCATCTATAACCGCATGATATCCTGCTAAATTTGCTTGAGAGGACAAAATATCCATATCTTGAGCTCGAGTAATTCTAGGGACTAGTTCTAAAGCAAACGCTGATATTTTTTTAGAATTTAAAATTTTAATACTGTCTTGGTTGTTCTGTATACTGATTTGAGAAATAACCATAGAATTATTTTTTATTAATTTAGATTCATCTGGGGTTGGGCAATTTATTTTTAAAATAATATCAGAATTCTTAAAAACTTCTTTTGAAGTAGATAGAGTCGCTCCAGACTCTTTATACGATTTATCATTAAAACCTGAAAGTGAACCTGCTCCCTTTTCAATAAATACTTGATGACCAGCTTTTACATAGTTTTTTACATCATCAGGAGAAATAGAAACTCTATTCTCAAACTTTTTTTTTTCTTTAACTGCGCCTATTATCATTAACTTGTTCCTTTTAGAAGATATGTTGTATATCAGATAAATCTAATTTGTTAAGTCTAAGATTTATAAAATTTATTAAACATATGTTGAAAGTCATTATAAACCGGCAAATTTGAATGCTTTTTTTTGATTGGACTCAACATTTTTAACTGAAAAATCTTTAATTAAGTCATGAAAAAGCTTGTACCAATTTATTTCAGCTTTCAAATGAATAAAGATTGACCCCAAACCAACAGCTGCTCGATCCATAAATACAAACTCTCTTGGAGGTTTAACTCCTCCATATTTTTTGAGCTCTTTATGGACTTCGCTAGCTATTTTAGCTCCATAAATACCACTATCTGAGTCTTGTATTTTTCGAACCTCATTTTTTAAGATTGGATCATACAAGAATAAAGCCCATTTATTTAAAACATTCATTAATTTATCATCAATGTCTTTAAACCCCCATACTTGATAAGCAGTTTTTATCTTTTTGTTGTCTTTTTCTTTCAGAGCAAAATAAAGGTCAATTACGCCCTTTACAAACTTAGGTGGAAATATTCTTACACAGCCATAATCAAATAGATTAATATTATTTTTATTATCTACTGAGTAATTACCTAAGTGTGGATCTCCATGAATTATACCGTATTTATAAAAGGGTAAGTACCATGCCATGAATAGTTTTTTTGCTAATTCATTTCTAGTTTTTTGTGGTGCATTTTTATATTCGATTAATTTTTTACCGTTAAGAAATTCCATCACTAAAAGCCTGTTTGTAGATATTTTTTCGTAAACATTTGGAATTTTGATATAAGAGTTATTTTTATGAATAAATTTAAAAATTTTTAAATGTTTGTTTTCTAAACTATAATTTAATTCTTCTTTTAGTCTTGCTTCTATTTCTTTATAGATCTCTCTAATTTGTATTGATTTATTATAACTAGAGTAAATTTTAAATATTATTTTTAATTGGTTTAAGTCAGCCTCTACTGCTGAGGACATATCAGGATATTGGAGCTTACACGCAACATAATCATTGGTTTTCAATTTGGCCTTGTGAACCTGACCTAAAGAGGCAGCAAAACTTGCCTCTTGATTGAATTCTTTGAAGTTATTTTGCCAATTTTCACCTAATTCAGCTTTCATTCTTCTTTTTACAAACACCCAAGACATTGGAGGTGCATTTGACTGTAATTCAGCTAATTTTCTAGCATACTCTTCAGGCAGTAAATCAGGAATAGTAGCGCTTAGTTGTGCCACCTTCATCAAAGGTCCTTTTAAATTACCTAAAATCTCTGTAATTTGAGCCGCATACTTTTGATCACTTAAATCAAAATTTAAATATTTTTTACCTGCAAATTTCGTAGCTAAAGAAGTCATGGAAGTTGTGACTTTTGAGTACCTTTTTACTCTTGATACTAAATTATTTTCTTCTTTCATTTTAAACTAAAGACTTTTTTCAAACTCATCTATTAGACCTGAAATCATTGAGAGGCCTTTTTCCCAACTATTTTTTTGTTTTAGATCCACATTAAATGGTTTTAAAACTTCACTGTAGTGTTTCGATCCACCACTTTTTAAAAGATTAATATAACTTTCCTTAAAATTAGGAAGGTCCTCATCATAAAGTTGAATCAAAATGTTTACTAAACAATCTCCAAAAGCATAAGCATATACATAAAAGGGAGTATGAATAAAATGAGGTATGTATGTCCAAAAATATCTATATCCATCTGTTAATTCAATATTAGGCCCAAGACTTTCAGATTGTGTTTTCATCCAAAAATTACAAAGTTGATCAGATGATAACTCTCCATTTTTTCTCTCATTGTGAACTAACTTTTCAAATTCAAAAAATGATATTTGCCTGACAACAGTGTTAATCATGTCTTCTATTTTTGATGCTAAAAGATATTTTCTGGCACTCTTATCACTGTCTTCAAGTAATGTTCGAAAAGTCATCATCTCTCCAAAGACACTTGCAGTCTCTGCTAGAGTAAGTGGAGTACTGGATAACAGCAAACCTTGTTTAGCAGACAAATATTGGTGACATCCATGTCCAAGTTCATGAGCTAATGTCATTACATCTCTGGTTTTACCGTGGAAGTTTGTCAAAATGTAAGGGTGTATTGAGGGAATTGTAGAAGCTGCAAATGCTCCTGGAGATTTACCTGATTTTAATTCTGCATCAATCCAACTGTTATTAAAAAATAATAATACAATATCTTTAAAACTTTTATCAAAGTTAGCATATGAGCGTATTACAATATCTTTTGCCTCAGACCAATTTATCTTTTTATTAGGTGAGTCAGGATAAGGCGCATTTCTATCCCAATAATTAAGTTTTTCTTGATTAAAAAGTTTGGCCTTAATTTTATAGTATCGATGTGAAATATTCTTGTAATTAGAAGTAACACTCTCAGTTAGTGCCTCGACAACCTCATTTTCAACATTGTTTGCTAAATTTCTTGCGTCTGTTGGAAATTTGTATTTTCTCCACTTATCATTTGTAATTTTATCTTTTGCGAGAGTGTTTGTAATAAAAGAAAAAGTTTTTACATTCGATTTAAAAACATCTTCAATACTATTTGCTGCTTTTTTTCTGGTTGTTGCTTTATGATCAGATAATAAATTTAAAGCTTCTGAACTATTTAAATCTTTATTATCGATTTTAAATTTTAAATCATTTATTTGTTCTTCAAAAAATCTCACCCATGAAGAGTTAGAGGTTAAATTCTTATCAAGGAAAATCATCTCACTCTTTTCATCAAGTTGATGTTGTTTATATCGACGAATGTTAGTTAACCAATTTTTATATTTGCCAGCATTTAATAAAAATTTTTCAAATTCATGGTCATTTGTAGCGTTTATTTCGTTTGTAAAAAAAATCAAGTTTGATGATATCTCTGTAAGTTTTTCATTTATACCTTGATAAAATTGAACCGTCTCTTGGTCGTTCATATTTGTTGCGTATATCAAAAAAGCAAAATTGCCAAGCTTGTCACCAAGTTCATTACCGTCTTCATACTCTTTTATGATACTTTCGAGGTTTTGAACTTGATTAACTAATTGACCTTTATATTTTTTGTTAAAAGATTTAGAAAAATTTGTATATTTTTCGAGATCAAGATCTATTCCTTTATCTTTGATAGAGGAGTAAAAATCTCCTAAATTCCAGTTCGGCAATTTCTCGGTCATCAAAACTATTTTTTTTTAAATTGTTCTACTTGTTCTTTTGTTGCCTCTGATTGATATTTACTTTTCCATTCAGAGTAAGCCATTCCATAAATAATCTTTCTTGATTCCTCATAGTCTAGATCATAGTTTTCCTCTTTTGCATATTTTACATACCATTTTGATAAACAATTTCTGCAAAATCCACTCAGATTCATCAGGTCAATATTTTGTACATCAGTCCTTTCTCTTAAATGATTAATTAAATGATCAAGCACGTTAGCTTTAATTTTGTACTCTTGCTCTTTTGATATTTTACTCATGGTAATTTACTAATATCATGTTATTTATTAATTTCTAAACAAATCAAATGAAACTTAGAAACCGTAAAGCCAAAATTGTTGCAACTTTAGGACCAGCCTGTGAGACTGAAAAAGCTATTGAGAAATTATTTTTATCTGGTGCTGACGTATTTCGTCTAAATTTTAGTCATGGTGACCATGAGGATCACAAAAAAAAAGTTAAAATTATTCGAAATTTAGAAAAAAAACATAATCGTTATATTTGTATTTTAGGTGACTTGCAGGGTCCAAAATTCAGAGTTGGTAGATTTATAAATGTTAAAGAACAACTAAAAAAAAACCAAATATTTACTTTTGATCAAAATAAAAAAGATGGTGATAGTTCCAGGGTCTACTTACCACATAAAGAAATTTTCAAATCTATAGCAATAGGGCAAAGGCTGTTAATTAATGATGGTAAGGTAAGGTTAAAAGTAAAATCAAAATCTGCTTCTGCAATTAAATGCGTTGTAACAGATGGTGGAGAAATTTCTAATAACAAAGGATTAAATATTCCAGATACAAAGCTTGATTTAAAAATAATTACTCCAAAAGATAAAAAAGATTTAGAGCTAGCTATTAAACTTGATGTTGATTGGATTGCTCTTTCATTTATTCAAACTACAAAAGATTTATTAACAGCAAAAAAACTTATTCCTGCGAAATTTAAAGTAATGGTTAAAGTAGAAAAACCGTCTGCAATGGAAGAAATTGATTCGATAACTGAAAATTCTGATGGAATTATGGTTGCTAGAGGAGATCTAGGTGTAGAAACAAATCCAGAAGATGTGCCAATTCATCAAAGAACAATGGTAGCTGCATGTAGAAAATATGGAAAGCCTTGTATTGTTGCAACCCAAATGCTTGAGAGTATGATTGACTCACCTACTCCAACAAGAGCAGAGGCCTCTGATGTTGCTACAGCAGTATTTCAAGGGGTAGACGCTGTAATGTTATCTGCAGAGTCAGCTGCTGGTAATTATCCAAAAGAGTCTGTAGAAATGATGGATAAAATAATTAAACGTGTTGAAAGTGATCCTAAATATTTAGCAAATATTCAAAATTACAATTTAAATATTGTAAAAACATCTACAGAGGCTATTGCTACCGCAGCACTTGAAGTAGCTACCATTGCTGAATGCAATTGTATCGCAACATTTTCTCAATCAGGAAGATCTGTTTTAAGAGTTGCAAGGATGAGGCCTGATGTGACATTAATAGGATTAACAACAAATAAAAAAGTTGCTCGTCAAAATGCTTTAACTTGGGGTACTTTTATGGATGTTGTGGATGAAATTTCATCGTCAACTGAGATGGTTGACCGTGCCTGTAAAATAGCAAAGGTAAGAAAAATTTTAAAACATGGTGAAAAAATAATAATCACAGCTGGAGTACCTTTTGGAAAAGTTGGAAATACAAATATTCTTCGAATAGCTAAAATTATTTCTAATAGTAAATTAACTTAATTTAGAACAAGCAGTTTTAATTCTTTGGCAGGCATCCTCTAATATTGAGTCAGAAGTTGCATAAGAAATTCTAAAGAAACCCTCTAATCCAAATGCAGAACCTTGTACACCTGCAACACCAACCTCTTCAAGAAGATAATCCATAAAGTCACCATCAGTTAAGAGTTTTTTACCAGACTCCGTTGTCTTACCTAAAACTCCTTTACATGAAGCAAAAACATAAAAAGCACCCTCTGGATTTCTGCAAGACAATCCAGGTGTTTCATTTAAATGTTTTACAACTAAATTACGCCTTCTAAGAAAAGATTCATTGTTTGATATGATAAAACTTTGATCACCATTTAATGCCTCAACAGAAGCTGCCATTGATATTGATGCTGTAGAAGATACGTTTTGTGATTGAACTTTGTTCATTGCATTGATGAGACTGACTGGACCTGCTGCGTAGCCTACTCTCCAGCCTGTCATACAATAAGACTTGGATAATCCATTCATCGTTAACGTTCTTTCTTTTAAAAATGGGCAAACTTCAGCTATTGTTTTGAACTCATTGGTGTCGTAAACGATCTTTTCATAAATATCATCTGATAAAATATAAATATTTTCGTAACTTTTAAGAACATCTCCTATAGCTACCAATTCCTCTTTGGTATACATAGATCCAGTCGGATTACTTGGGCTGTTTAGCATCAACCATTTTGTTTTTGAAGATATATTTTTCTCCAAATCCTCAGGTGTGATTTTAAAACCATTTTGCTCACCACACTGAACTATGATAGGTTTTCCATCATTTAAAATTACAATATCGGGGTAACTCACCCAATATGGAGCAGGGATTATAACTTCATCACCTTGATTAATTGTTGCTGAGAAAGCATTATAAATTATATGCTTTCCACCAACTCCAACTGTAATATTACCAAGATCATAATCTAAGTTATTATCTCTTTGAAATTTTTTTTGAATTGCGACCTGCAAGTCTGGTGTTCCTTTACCTGGTACATACTTTGTAAAACCCTTATTTATGGCCTCAATAGCTGCGCTTTTAATGTGATCAGGTGTATCAAAATCTGGTTCTCCAGCTGCTAAAACAATCACATCCTTACCAGCTCTTTTCAGTTCCTGGGCCTTCATATTGGTGGCTATTGTTAATGATGGTTTTATGTTATTTACTCTATTTGAAATCATTTTTTTTATTTAGTTATCTATAAACTTATTTATAAATTTCTACAAGTATGCCATTTAAAATAGTAAGTGAAAATAAACCTAAAGGAGACCAGCCTCAAGCAATTAAAAAATTGATTGATGGTTTAGAAAAAAGGAAACAAAGCCAAGTATTATTGGGTGTAACCGGCTCTGGAAAAACATTTACAATTGCAAATGTTATTGAAAAATATAACAGACCAACATTGATTATGGCTCCAAATAAGACCTTAGCTGCGCAATTGTATGAAGAGTTAAAAGTATTGTTTCCTAAAAATGCAGTTGAGTATTTTGTGAGTTATTATGATTATTATCAACCAGAAGCTTATGTACCTCGATCAGATACATTCATAGAGAAAGAGTCCTCTATAAATGAGCAAATAGATCGTTTTAGACACTCAGCAACTAGATCATTAGTAGAAAGAGAAGATGTAATTATTGTAGCAAGTGTTTCATGTATATACGGCATCGGGTCTGTTGACTCTTATTCTAAAATGACTTTAGAAATAAAAAAAGGACAGAACATTAATTTAATGGAGTTCCTGAGAGAATTAGTAGAGTTACAGTATAAAAGAAATAATATTGATTTTAGAAGAGGTATGTTTCGAGTAACTGGAGATCGGGTTGATGTTTTTCCTGCGCATTTAGAGGATATAGCTTGGAGGATAAGTTTTTTTGGAGACGAGGTGGAAGATATTAAAGAGTTTGATCCTCTCACAGGTGAATTCATTCAAAGCTTCGAAGAAGTAAAAATCTTTGCAAATAGTCATTACATTACTCCAAAACCTCGATTAGAGAATGCTATTAAAGAAATTAAGAAAGATTTAAAAATAAGACTAGAAGAGTTTGATAAGGAAAAAAAGTTGCTTGAATTTCAAAGATTAAAAGAGAGAACTAATTTTGATTTGGAAATGATACAGGCAACGGGAACATGTTCAGGAATTGAGAATTATTCGAGATATTTAAGTGGAAGACAACCTGGTGAAGCACCACCTACTCTATACGAGTTTATTCCAGAAAACTCACTTCTTATAATTGATGAGTCTCATGTATCCGTGCCTCAAATCAATGGAATGTATAAAGGTGACCGATCTAGAAAAAAAACTTTATCAGATTATGGATTTAGACTTCCATCTGCATTGGATAATCGACCTTTAACTTTTGAAGAATGGAATATGATGCGCCCCCCCACTATTTTTTTATCTGCAACTCCTGGCCCATGGGAATTGAATGAAGTCGAAAATAAGTATGTTGAACAAATCATACGACCCACAGGTCTAATTGATCCTGAGTGTGTGATCAAAACAACTGTTAATCAAGTGGAAGATTTGATGGGTGAAATTAAAATAACACTCAATAATAAAAATAGAGTATTGATTACAACTCTTACAAAAAAAAATGCCGAGGACTTAACCAATTACTTAAAAGAACATAATTTAAAGGCTGAATATATGCACTCTGATGTTGAGACTATTGATAGAATAAAACTTATTCGCTCTTTAAGAATTGGGGAGATTGATATTTTAATTGGTATTAATTTACTCAGAGAAGGACTAGATATTCCTGAGTGTGGTTTAGTCGCCATTCTTGACGCTGACAAAGAGGGTTATTTAAGGTCAAAAACTAGTTTGGTCCAAACTATAGGTCGTGCAGCCAGAAATATAGATGGAAAGGTGATTTTATATGCAGATGTATTAACTAAAAGTATTAAAGCAGCTCTTGAGGAAACAAAATACAGAAAAAATAAACAAATTGAATTTAATAAGAAAAATAACATTACCCCTCAATCAGTGAAAAGAAATATTGGTGAAATTATCGAGAGCATCTATGAAAAAGATAGCTATACTGTGGGTACATCTGAAATTGATAAATTGAGTCCTAATAAATTTGAAAAACATGTTCAAAAATTAGAGAAAAAAATGTTATCTGCAGCTGAAAATTTAGATTTTGAAAAAGCTGCAATGTTCAGAGATGAGATAAGGAAACTTAAAAAAGATCAAATGGGTGTGAATTGATTGAGAGTTTATTAGGAGTATTAATAAGTCTTTCTCTATTAATATGGTCATGCGATTTTGCAATAAAAAATTCAATATTAGTTTCACACGTTTATAAAATTAGGCCAATCCTTGTTGGAATATTTATTATAGCTATTGGCACTTCCCTCCCTGAGTTTGCAGCAACTTTTCAAGCATTAAAGTTAAATTCTGTGGGGATAGTAGCAGGTAATCTTGTTGGAAGTAATATTGCAAATATTTTATTGGTAGGGGGTATCATGTTATATCCCATTACTAGGTTAGTAACTGATAAAATGGATAAAAGTACTTTTTTATTTTTTTTAATTTTTTCAATCGTTTTTTTTATTTTCATAATATTTAATTTTAATATTGGCTACATGTACGGCGCTTTACTTTTTGGATTACTTTGTTTTTTTATTTATTTTGAATTAAAAAAACCAATTGATGAAACTAACACAATATCCGAGATAACACATTCTTCATCTTTTTTTATTATTTTAAAAATAATATTAGCATTTATAGCTTTATTTTTTAGTTCTAAGTATTTTATTATTTATGCAAAAGATTTAACTAGCATATTTGGTGTTGCAGAAACTACGATTGGAATAACAATTGTTGCTTTTGGTACTTCTTTACCTGAGGTAATTGCAACAATTTTATCAATTGTGAAAAAACAAAATAATTTGGCAATTGGCAATATTCTCGGATCAAATATAGCCAACATATTTGGAATAACGATTATTGCTGTGCTAATCAATGGAAGTATAAATTTTTATGAATTACTTAGTCAAATTGATAAATGGCTATTTTTAGTAACTTCTTTATTATTTTTTATAATTATTTCATTAAAATTAGCTGGAAAATTAATTTCTCTTGGCTTTATATTAGCCTATATGATCTATTTTGTGTTCCTATACTTGTAGAATGAATAAATGAAAAAATTAAAAGTCCTAATACCCATAGCAATACTTTTAATTTTAGTGATTTTATTTGGACTTAGTTTTCTAAGATTGCCTATTAATATTTTATCTCAAGAAATGGTCGAAAGAGAAACTAAAGGTTTTGTTACATTAAACAGTTTATCAAATCAAACTTTAAAAATTATGCCTAAACCAATTCTCTCTATAGATAATTCAAATTTCAAAATTAATCATTATTTAATCCAAACTGATTTTGCAGCTTCTAATATTAAAATTTCTAGATCTATTTTTAACGCAGATGATATTTCAATTACACTCAACCAAGCAAGAATAGAAAATATAAATTCAAATTTTGTTAATAATGCGATTTTACTAGAGGGTGATATCGATAATTTAAAATTAAAGATCTCTAATGAGGGCAATAAAACAAGAATAATATCAAATAAATTTAAATATAAAGGCTCTGATTTATATTTTGATATTTATACAACTGACTCAGAAATAAATAAAATTGATTTTTCCATAGAAAATCTGGAAATAGATGAACTAGTATTACTTTTAGGGGAAAATTACCAGGAGGTTTTAAAAAAAATAAATTTTCAAAGTCTTGACATAAAAGGTGAATATTTAAAAGAAAATTTAAATATTGAAGACCTAGTTATTACATTAGCTGACAAATCACAAATTAATATTGAGGGGAATATCAATTTAAGCAATTTCATTAGTTCTGATTTATCAATTAGTGGTCAAAATATCTCTTCAGATAATTTATTTCAAATGATTAGTAATATAAATATTTTCAATGAAATTATAGACATTCCTAAAGGAATAATTGAAACTTTTGATTTAAACTACAATTCAAATAATTTAACTATAAATAAAATCTTGTATGTCTCTGATCAAGGAACAAACTTAGATTTAAACGGAACTATTGAAAATCTTGATTTTTATAATGCTAACTTTAATGCTAATATTAACTCTAGTTCCAAAGATGACTTATCAGTATTATTAGAATTTTTACCTCATTCGGAATTAGTAAAGCAATTTGAATTTGATGAAATTGAATTATCCAGCAATTTCGCAAATAATATTTTTACAATTGATCAAATAAATATAACTAATAATGATGAAAATATTATTCAAATTAGCGGCTCTTATGGGCTTGATGATATCAATAGTCTACAATTAGATATTCAATTAAACCGGTTTAGACAATTTGAGTTAATTCCATCTAACTCATTAATTAGATTATTAAAAACATTAAATACGGAACATATCAACGCGAGAGGCCTTATAAATGGCTCAAATTTAGCTATTGAAGATCTTCAATTTATTAATTTGGAAGGTTCGAATTTATTAATTGACGGTAATTTAGATCTTAATAATTTTAATAATTCCTCTTTGAATATTGGAATTGAAAATTTAAATAAAACAGAACTATTAAATATCATCTCTGAATTAACTGATGAAGATTTTGCGAATATTGTGGATCTTGTTGACTTTGATTATTTAGAGTCAAACTTATACGTTGATCCAGTCAGTGATCTATTTTTGATAGAAAATTTAGATCTAATAAATAAAGATAAAATTTCAAATATTTCTGGATCAATTAAAAATCAGATGTTTACTGGTACAGTCAAATTAAATGATTTAAATTTATCTAATTTTGATCGTTTATTTTTAAATACATCTCGTATTAAAGGAAAAATTAATCTATCTTTAGATGTTTCTGAACCTGTTAATCTTAAAAATATTAAAAATATATCTGGAAACATAGATGGTGATATTAATGTTAATATTACTGAAGAGGAATTTGCACTAGTTTTATTTATTCAATCTCTATCTCAAGACATTGAGGATTTTGAACAAATTAATGAATTATTAAACACATTAGCAAATTCTTTTATTAATCAAAGTAGTTCTATTTCTGGACAAATTTCCAATAATAAATTGAATGAATTGAAAATTAAAAACTTAATTTTAATATCACCAGACGGAGAGACTTTAGAGGCAGAATTAGAATTAGCTTTGAATAATTTTAAAATTAAAATTTTTGATATTATTGACAATGAGGATTTTGTTATAAAATATCAAAATGGAAATTATTCCTATGAAAGAGTCATACCTGATGGGACTGTAAAAAAACCTATAGAAGATTTAATTCAAAAAAATATAAATAAGCTTTTTGAAAATTTATTTCAGTGATCTTAAAACAAAATCAATAATATCTTTTTCAATCTTACTTTTATTTAATCTGTTGATTTCTTGAATTCCAGTAGGAGATGTAATATTTATCTCTGTTAAATAGCCATCTATCACATCAATACCAACAAAAAATAATTTTTTTTTCACCAAAAATGATTTTATTTTTTTACAAATGTACTTATCTTTGTCAGTGATATTGGTTTTTACTGCCCTTCCACCTGCATGAAAATTTGCCTTTATGCTATTAGTTCTAGGCACTCTTAATACAGCTCCAGCAATGTCCCCGTTTATGAGAATAATTCTTTTGTCTCCTTTTTTGAAATTTTTAAGGAATCTTTGAATAATTACTGGGCAATTCGAAAATTTTTTTATGTAATTTTTTAAGAACGTACTGAGATTAATCTTATTATGGCTAATTTTTTGAATTCCTAATCCTCCATTTCCATAAGCAGGTTTTATAATAACCTCTTTATTCTTCTTTATAAACTTTATGATGGCTTCTATATTTGATGATATTAACGTCGGGGGAGTTAATTCTGGGAAGTTCATCATAATATGTTTTTCTGGGAAGTTCCTAATCGCCTTTGAATTATTTAAAATTAAAGGTTTTTTTTAAGTGATCTAATAAATAGGTATTAGAAATATAATTTAAATCGAAGGGTGGATCTTGTCGAATAAAAATGGCATTCATATGTTCTAAATCAATTTCTTTTAGGATCTTTCTTTGATAGGAAAGCTGATTATTTTTTTTTAAACTTAATCTAGAAACGTGAGATTTAATTTTATTAAATTTATTAATCTCACTAAATACCCATCTTGGATCATTGTAATAACAATCTATACCTCTATTTAAAGACTCCTTGATTAACATATAAGTAGAGTCTTCGTTAATATTTATTTTTTTGGGATCATCCATTTGAAAAAGAAATTTCATTGCAAATTTAATAATAAGTATTATTTAATAATGATAATATACCTTTTTTAGCCTTAAACTCTTCAATTAACAAATCTGCAGGATTTTTTTGTTTTTCAATAATATTATATAATTTTTCAAGATGAATACTTTCATCTCTTCCTTCAGAATTTAGATAACCTCTTTTTTCTAATCCCTTGTTAGCGAGGTTAAGAAGGTTTTTACCATGCTCATATAAGGGCGAATTAATAAAGTTACTGTTAAGTCCTTTATAAGGAACCTCTAGATATAAATTTAAAATATCATTCTCTTGCCACGAACTAGTTTCTTTCCAAAGATGTTCAAGATTTTCATCATCATAAAGTATTCCAACCCAAAATGCTGGAAGAGCGCAAATCATTTCCCATTTCCCAGCGTCTGCACCTCTAAGTTCTATATATGACTTTAATCTTACCTCTGTAAAAATTGTGGAGAGATGATTTATCCAATCTTGAATTGATATGTTGTAATTTGAAAGGTCTTTATTTGCGGTGTTTTTAGTTAACAATTCATTAAAAGTATAATCTGTTGTGTCAAATTGTTTTCCATTTATCTTTAAAAAATAATTTTTTACTTCCAAAACAAAGTCAACATATTCCTCAATAGAAAAATTCTTGTTCAGAAATGATCTTTTTATTCCACATCTTTGATCATCAGTGTCTTGCCATGTATAAATTCGATTACTCAGTAAATTATTATATTTCGACTCACGAAAGGGCGAATTACAAAATATACCCATAACTATTGGTTGAATTCTATTAGATACAACAAATTTTTTAATTAGATCTGTTTCATTAAAATAATCTAAATTTGCTTGAACAGTACATGTTCGAGTCATCATATCTAAGCCTCTTGAGCCAACTTTAGGCATATATTCACTCATAATTTTATAACGCTCTTTTGGAATAAAAGTTAAATCCTCTAATTTACTTATTGGATCAAATCCCAGTCCTAAAATGCATAATTCATTCAATTCGGCATATTCTTTTAATTCTCCTAAATGTTCATAAGACTCCGTACATGTTTGATGAACATTCTTTAAAATTTTACCAGATAATTCTAGCTGACACCCTGGCTCTAAAGTAATGCTAGCACCATTTTTAGACAAAGATATTAATTGATTGAAACTATTGTATTCTTTTTTTTGCCAACCCTTTGATAAGAAAAATTGAAATAAATTTTGTATACTTACCTCTCCATCAAATTGAAATCTTTTATTATCTTTATAAAAGATAAATTTCTCATGTTCAGTTCCAATGCCTTTATACTCAGGATCAGTAAAATTGGAGTAGAAATAATTTATAAGATCTGATTTTTGTAACAATTAAAACACACTATTTTTATGAAAATTACATTTTGTTATTTGATTAGAATAATCTTTAGCTTGACGTTCTACTTTTTTTGCCACCTCTAAAAGCCATTTTTTTTTGTTATAAGATTTTTTTTGATACCCACCCATACCCTCATGATAAGCAAGGTAATGATTGTAAACATCACTTTTATCAATTTTCAACAGACGGTAACTTCCATCAACATACCAACCTATAAAATCACTAGCATCTCTAAAATTTTTTCTATCGGCACTAAAGTTTTTTGTTGAAACTTTATACTCCTCCCATGTTCCATCTAAGGCCTGACTGTAACCATAAGCGCTTGAAGGCCTTAAACCAGGTATAAAACCCAATACCTTTTTCCTCGGAGGCCTTGCAGTTCTTTCAAAAGAGGACTCTTGTTTAATAAAGCTTAATTGCAAACTAACTGGAACTCCCCATTTTTCTTTTGTTTTTTCTGCATATGATTTCCATTTAGGATTTGTTTTGAAAATATCGCAAATGTTTGCTGTGTTAAAAGACCTATCGGTTGTAATACAACCTGATAATAATAGAAAAAATATCAGTAAGTACTTCACTAATTAAAATTTTTCCTTAAAAAATCACTCATTATATCTAATCCCTGTAATGCAGCTCCTTTGGAGTCTTGAGACCAAGCAAAGGTGTCAAAGTGAAACCAAGGTATATTGGGCGATTTTAAAAATTCTTGAAGAAAAAGTGCTGCCGTAATAGAACCAGCCATACCATCTAAAGATGCATTACTAAGATCTGCTACTTGAGATTTGATTTTAAACAAGTAAGGAGAGTACAAGGGTAATCTCCAACATCTCAATTTTTCTTTATTTAAATTATCGATTTTTTTTGCAAATGTTTCATTATTACAAAAATAAGCAGGAAGGTCTTCACCCAGAGCTACTCTTGCTGCTCCAGTAAGTGTTGCAAAATCAATAATCATACATGGGTTATAAGAAGAAGCTTTTTCTATTGCATCTGCTAACAAAAGTCTTCCCTCAGCATCTGTATGGGCAATTTCCACAGACTTCCCTGATACAGATGAATATACATCACCAGGTCTCATTGATTTTGATGATATTGCATTTTCAGCGATTGGGGCAATTAAAACAATTTTAGTTTTTTTTAAAAAATAATTTGCTAACAAAAATAATGATATAGCTATAGCAGATCCTCCCATGTCTTTTTTCATATTTCTCATTGAGGTACCTGGTTTTATGTTTACACCACCTGTGTCAAATGTAACGCCTTTTCCAATAATAACCAATGGTTTATCTTTTTTTGAAAGTTTTCGATTTGTTATTTCAATCACTTTTGGTTTTGAAGAGGAAGATTTACCAACAGCACATGTCAAAGGAAAATTCGAATTTATTTCTTTTTCAGTGTAATCGATAAAATTAAAACTTTTAAACAAATTATTATTTTTAATTTTTGAGTAATAAGTTGATGGGTTTAATTTATTTGCAGGGCTATTTATCAAGTCTCTTGAAAAATTAATACAATCTGAGTAAAAAGTTAAAAACTCTAATACCTTCTGTTCCTTTACGTATAATAAATTTTTTTTGGATTTAGACTGATACTTATAGTTGCCCCAAGCCCATGCTTTGTATATTTCAGACTCCTTTGATTTGGCAAATTTAGTAGAAATATAATAGTTACCGATGTTAGACGCAGAAAAAGCACTAATTGCTTCTAAGTTTTTATCTGCGCCCTCTCCTAATATGACCTCTTTCAATCTTCCGTCTTCATAGGGAATTTTGAGAATTTTTCCTGATTCTGCCTTGAAATTATTAGATAAAGCCCAATTTTTAGTAAAAGATGATTGTGTTAACAACCATTTATCAAATTTACTTTGTGAAATGACAGAAATTTTTGTAGAACACTCAGTATTATCATTGGTAAACATTACTTATAATAAGGATATTAAAAAAAAATGACTAAACAACAAGCGGAAAAGAAAACTGTAAAATTTGAAACTGAAGTATCGAAGCTCCTAGATATAGTTGCTAATTCACTCTATACCGAAAAGGAAATATTTTTACGTGAATTAATATCAAATTCATCAGATGCTTGCGAAAAGCTTAGATATGTTAGTCAGACTGACTCCAAAGCTCCTAAAACAAATAAATTCCAAATTCGAATTCATCTTAATGAAAAAAATAAAACTATCTCAATTAAAGATAATGGGATTGGCATGGATGATAAAGATATGCAATCAAATTTAGGCACAATAGCTAAATCTGGCACGGAAGAGTTTATTAAAAAGATGGGTGATAAAAAGGGAGATATAAATCAAATTGGTAAATTTGGAGTTGGTTTCTATTCATCATTTATGGTCTCCGATCAAGTAGTAGTTAGATCAAAAAAATATGACTCATCCAGTGGTTACCTTTGGACTTCAGATGGTAAAGGTACATTTTCAATTGAGGAAATGGAATACAATGAAATTGGAACTGAAATTACGTTATCAATTAAGAAGGATGAGAAAGAGTTTTTAAATAAATATAAAATAGAGGAAATAATAAAAAAGTATTCTGATTTTGTTCCTTTCCCCATTTTTGTAACATCCGAAGAAGATAAAAATGAAAAGAAAAAAGATGATAAAACTGAAGAACAAGTAAATTCTGCTGAAGCCATTTGGCTAAAAGATAAATCAAAAATTAAAAAAGATGACTACAAATCTTTTTATAATCAAGTTTCAAACTATTATGATGAGCCTTTAACAACTATTCACTTTAAAGCTGAGGGAGTTGTAAATTATACTGCCCTTTTATATTTACCAAAATCGCAGCCTCAAGATCTTTACCATCCAGATCGCAAAAACAAGTTAAAGCTATATGTGAATAAAGTATTTATTTCTGATAAGTTAGATGCATTAATTCCAGCTTGGCTTAGATTTGTGCCAGGTGTGGTAGACACAGAAGATCTTAGTTTAAATATCTCAAGAGAAATTTTACAAAATAATGCCGTAATTAATAAAATATCTAATGCTATTACAAAAAGAGTTCTCAAAGAAATTCTAGAATTACAAAAAAAGAAACCAGATGAATTTAAAGATTTTTGGAAGAATTTTGGACCTGTTGTAAAAGAGGGACTTTATGAATTTAATGACTTTCATGATCAAATATTTGAGTTTTCAACATTTAACTGCTCTGAGAAAGAGGAAATGATAACTTTAGATCAATACGTAACTGATTTTTCAAATGATAAAAAGAAAATCTATTATATATCAGGTGAAAACAAGGAAAACCTCATTAATAGTCCTCAAATGGAACTATTTAAGAATAAAAAAATAAATGTTTTGTTAATTACGGATCCAGTTGACGAATTCTGGATGCCAATGAAAATGAAATTCAAAGATTATGAATTTACATCTATCACTAAAGGTGAAATTGATATTGAAGATAAAAAAGAGTCAAAAAAAGACAAAGAAGATCCAAAGGAAGACAAAGATTTTGTTGGATTTTTAAAAGACAATCTGAAAGATAAAGTTAAAGATGTAAAAATTTCGAAAAGATTAACTACAAGTGCTTCATGTTTAGTAGCTGATGAGAATGATATGGATATGCATTTAAAAAAACTGATGGCCGCTAACAATCAAAATATTTCTGATGAAAAAAGAATTTTAGAAATAAATATTAATCATGAATTAGTTAATAAATTAAAATCTTTAGATAAAAATCAAAAAGACAAATTCTGTGAAATTCTTTATGATCATGCAAAGCTTATGGAAGGTGAAAGCCTTGACGACCCAAAAAAATATACGAATTTAGTCTCAGAACTTGTTTCCTTATGAGCGATCAAAACAAAATAGCAGAATCCATCGAATATGTTTCAAAAAATACTGATATAGTAATGTGCGATGGTGGAAGCGGTGATTTAGGTCATCCAGCTGTTTATTTTAAATTTGGTAAAAAAAAAGAAATTGTGTGTAACTATTGTAATAAAAAATTTATAAAAAAAGACTAAACTTTTTTTTCTTTATTTACTTCTCTCACTAAAAAATCCCTGAGGGCTTCAATTTTTTTTGATCCCTTCAATTCAGGAGGATAAGTAAAATAAATGATTGTCTTTGGAGTATTTGCATTAGGTAAAATAGGAACAAGATTGTTATTAGATATTTTCATATATTCTGGTAAGGCACCAATGCCCGCTCCTCCTCCAATAGCTCGCATAACTCCATACATATTAGATATATAAATAGTCTTAGGTTTTTTTGATTTGTGAATTAAATCCAAAATACAGTTTACATCGGGTATAGATGGCTCAACATCATGCCCAAAAGCAATTATTGTATGTTTTGATAAATCACTCACACTTTTTGGTATACCAAATTTTTCAATGTACTCTGGTGAGGAGTAAATTTTAAATTGAAACTCATACAAAGGAAAACGAATTAAATCCATTTGTGTGGGCTCTTTTAATCTTAAAGCTACATCAGCCTCACCTAAGGAGAGATCTGTATATTTATTTTCAATTCTTATGGAAATATCAATATCAGGATATGAGTTTGAAAACTTTGCTATTCTTGGTGCAAGCCATGTGGTACCAAAGGCAACAGTGGCAGCTATGTGTAGTGAGCCTGTAGGTTTTTCCTTAGAAGAAGTTAATTGAGACTCAGTTAGAGCTATCTTTCCAAATATATCATGTGCTGTTTTGAATAAAATTTTACCTTGTTCAGTCAATGTTAGTCCTCTGGCATGTCTTTTAAATAGTGATACTTTCAAATCTCTCTCTAGTGAGCTTATCTGTCTACTGATGGATGAATGGCTTATATTCATTTTATTAGCTGCTTCTGAGATATTAAGATCTAGCGCAACATTATGAAAAATTTTAAGTTTATCCCAGTCCATGTTTTAATTTGATAATTTAGTTATTTATACTATCTATTTTTTGATTATATACTCATTAATTTTTTTTGTGATTCATAAAATGTCTGTAATATAGACTTATGATTGGACTTGAAATTCTAAAAAACAGAATAAAAAACGCACCTCAAAGTTCAGGGGTTTACCTTTTTAAAAATAAAAAAGATAACCCAATTTATATAGGAAAAGCTATTAATATCAAAAGGAGATTATCTAATTACGGTAATCTACCAAAACTTCCAAGAAGACTTCAAAAAATGGTTTCACAAACAGTAAATATTGATTTTGAGCTAACAGAGTCTGAGAGAAATGCATTATTATTAGAAGCTTTACTTATCAAGAAATTTTCACCTAGATATAATATTCGTTTAAAAGATGATAAGAGCTTTCCATTAATTAAAATTACTAAAGGTGACTTTCCAAGACTGACAAGATTTAGAAATGAATTTTCTAATGAAGATAAAGTATTTGGTCCATTTACCTCTGCGTTAAAAACAGACAAAGTCATAAAAATCTTGCAGAAATCTTTTAAGTTAAGGAGTTGTAGTGACTTAGAGTTTAAAAATAGAAAACGGGCATGCCTACTTTATGACTTAAAACAATGCTCCGCTCCATGCGTAAATAAAGTTAGTCAAAATGAATACAAAAATCAAGTTGATGATACAGTTAAATTCTTTCAAGGAGGCCAAAAAAAAATATTTGATAAATTAGAAAAACAAATGGTTTATTTTAGTGAAAGTCAAAACTATGAAAAGGCAGCAGAGTTAAGAGATAGTATACAATCTTTAAATTTTATCATCAGAGAGGAAGTGAAAATCAGTACTCAAGATACAAATTATGACTATATCCACATTGATGATAAAAAACATTTCTCAATTTACATTGGTTTCATTAGGTATGGGCGATATCTTGGCGGAAATTTAATTTACTATTCTGAAAAGTTTGAAGATGACATAGACCTTACCTCTTTAATAATACAATTTTATTTAAAAAATTTCAGACCTAGTAAAATAATAATTTCAAAAAAAATTCACGGATATAATGAATTAAAGTCAATTATGAGAGATAATTATACGATAGATGTATTTCTAAAAAGTAGCAAAATAAATGGTGTTCAGAAAATTTCGAAACTTACTGCAAAAAAAAATGATAAAGAAGTAAATCTTCAAAAACAAAAGTTTATTAATAATCAAGAAATTTTAACTTTAATGAAAAATAGGTTTAATATTAATAATAAAATTGAACGTATTGAAGCTTACGATAATAGTTTTTTTGGTAACAATTATGCTGTGGCATCCTATGTAGTATTTAATGAAGAGGGTTTCAGTATTAAAGACTCTAGAACATATAAATTTAAAGATTATGATTTAAAAAAATTTGGTGATGCAGATTTAATGCGAAAGGTATTTAAATCCCGTTTCTCCAAAGATGATAAAATTTTACCAGATTTAATAATAATTGATGGTGGTCAACCTTATTTAAAGATTTGCCAAGAAATTATTGATGAAAGCGGTATTAGTGAAAGCATAAAGTTAATTGGAGTATCTAAAGGTTTTAAACGAGATTTTAGATTCGACAAATATCACACTTTAAGTGAAAAAAATCTATCTTTGAAGGATAGCCCTCAAATAGAGGGTTTTATCCAAAAAATGAGAGATCAGGCTCATAAATTATCAAAAAAAAATAGTATGAAAAGGATGTCAGACTCACTTAAAACAAGTTTTTTAGATGATATATCAGGCATTGGGAAAATAAAAAAGATGAGGGTCATTAATTTTTTTGGAAGTGTTCAAAATCTTAAGAAAGCTAACAGAGATGAGTTAACTCAAATAAAAGGATTAAATTCGAAAAATATTAAGGCTATATTGGATAAGATAAATGGCTAAAATTTATACTATTCCAAATATTATTACCTTTGTAAGAATTATTTTAATTCCCATAATTTTATATTTACTGTTCTCTGATAATTCTAAAGTAGTTCTTATTGCAGGCTTACTTTTTGTAATATCTTCTATTTCTGATTATTTTGATGGGTACTTAGCAAGAACTTTAAATCAATCCTCTAAACTTGGTACTTTACTTGATCCTATCGCAGATAAACTTTTAATTGCTGCAGTCATTATAGTTTTAATAGACACAAGAGTAATTGCTGACGTTCATGTCATTCCAGCTATAATTATTTTATTAAGAGAAATAGCCATATCAGGTTTAAGAGAATTTTTAGCTAAATTGAATACTGATATGCCAGTTAGCAAACTTGCTAAATATAAAACAACATTTCAAATGGTTAGCTTATCTATTCTTATAATAAGTTTAGGTTTTGAATTAAATGATTTCCTATGGAATTTAGGGCTAGTTACTCTATGGCTAGCTGCTATTATTACCTTGTTATCTGGATATAATTATGTTGCAAAAGGTTTAAAATATATTTGAATATTACTCTCAAATATTTTTCTTGGATAAGAGTGAAACTAAAAAAAAGTCATGATTTTATTGAATTAAATCAGACAACAAGTTTTAAAAAACTGAAAAGCAATCTCATCTCTAAAGATCCAATTTTTCAAGAAATTTTTAGTGACAAAAGTGTAAAATATTTTCTAAACTTGAATGAATTAGAAGACGAAAATAAAATTTTAAATAATGGCGATGTATTAGCTTTTTTACCTCCCGTAACAGGTGGATAATGATAAAAATTATTAATGAGAGTTTTGATTTAGAAAATGAATTCAAAAGATTAAACTCAAGTGAGAACGGTGCATATAGTTTCTTTTTGGGAACTGTTAGATCTGAAATAAGATCTTTAAATAAGAATATCAAGGGAATATTTTTAGAGTGCTACGAGGAATTAGCTTATACTCAGCTTGATAAAATAAGAAATATAGCTTTAAAAAAATGGAAACTAAGTGAATGCTTGATAATTCACAGAATAGGTAAATTAAATTTAGGAGAAAAAATAGTATTGATTATTACCTCCTCGTCTCATCGGACAGACTCTATTGAAGCATGTGAATTTGTAATTGATAGTCTGAAAATAGATGTAGCATTTTGGAAATTTCATTTATTAGATAATGGGGAAAAAGAAATAGTTCCTCAAAAAAAAAAAGACAAAGAGAAAATTTTAAAATGGAGAGAGATTATAAATTAGCTATCTTTATAATTTGGGTCTACCTCTTTCATATATAAACTTGAAATTTTTGTAGTTATATCACCAACCTTAAAAGTTTGATCGTCTATTTTACCAACAGGAGTTACTTCAACCGCAGAACCTGTTAAAAAAATTTCCTCAGCTTTTGCAATTTCATTAGGGTATATATCTCTTTCAATGACTTTAATTCCTTCTTTTTTTGCAATTTTTATAACAGCCTGTCGTGTAATACCATTTAAAAAACAGTCTGGAGTTGGAGTATGAATTTCTCCATTAATTACTAAAAAAATATTTGAACCAGTAGACTCGCTTATTCTGCCTTTATAATCCAACATCAAAGCATCAGTATAGCCATTTTTTTCTGCTTCATGTTTACTTAGAGTACAAATCATATAAAGACCTGCTGCTTTGGTGTCAGTAGGTATACAGTCTGGAGGAGGTCTTTTCCATACAGCAGTTTGAAGAGAAATGCCTTTCAATCGATCTTCTTTAGAGAAATAACTTGGCCATTCCCAGGTAGCTACAGCAACATTTATTTTATTTTTTTGTGCAGAGATAGCCATCATTTCACTACCCCTCCAAATAACAGGACGAACATAACCATATTTAATATTCATTTTTTTAATAGTTTTCTCTTGAGCATCATTTAATTCATCTTTGGAATAAGGTACGTCTATACCCATTCTTTGAGCAGAGAAGAAAAGTCTATCTGTATGTTGCTCTAATTTATATATTTTTTCGCCGTAAACTCTTAAGCCCTCGAATACACAACTACCATAATGGAGTCCATGATTTAATACATGGGTGGTAGCATTTTGCCATTCAACGAATTCTCCGTTATACCAAATAAATCCAATTCTTTTATCAAAGGGAATAATTTCCATAATCGAAAATAATGTAATATTATTTGTTAAAATTCACAATATAATTATCTTTATTTCTTATGAACTTAAGTTTTGCAGATACTTTATACTTTAAAAAAGAAAATACCCTAGAATTAATTTTAGGTTTACATAGGTCATACAAATCTCTTCAAAGAGAAATCCAAATTTGCTGTGAATTGTATGATTTGACTTTTAATGAGTTGATTGTGATTTTAGAAATAAAAAAGGGATTCAAAAAAAAAATAGACATAGCAAATAAAGTTTTTATAAAAAAACAAAATTTAAATTTAATTCTTAGTAACTTACGAGAAAAAAAAATACTAAATCTAGATAATAAGAATATTTCAATAACAAAAAATGGCGAAGAATTAATCGAAAAGACAACTAATAGAATAAATGAAAAAATTATAAAGATTTTTAAAAAAATCGATCCCAAAAATATGTCTGGTTTTATTAATATAATTGAGTCATTGTAATGAATAATAAGCACATACTGTTAGTTGAGGATGATGAAACTCTCCAATCACTCATAGAAAAATTACTTATTAATAATAACTATGTTGTTTCAAAAGCAATAAATATTGATGAGGCCAAAAAATTAGTAAACTTATTTTTATTTGATCTAATAATTTTAGATGTAATGTTACCTGATAGCACAGGTTTAAATTTTTATGAAAAAACAATTAAAAATAGGGTGAATACACCTGTTATATTTCTGTCTGCATTGAGTAATGTTGATGACAGAGTAACTGGACTCGAGCTTGGCGCAGACGATTACATAGGTAAACCATTCGATACAAGAGAATTATTACTAAAAATAAAAAAAAATATATCAAAAAAACTATCTCGTGACGTCATTAACTTTGGTAATGAAACAGAATTTGATTTAAAAAACGAAAAACTTCAATATAAAAAACAAGTCATTAATCTCTCTAGTAATGAAATTAAAATACTTAAATTACTTATTAATAACTCTGACCAATATTTAACAAGAGATTTATTGAATACAGAGTTAGGTTTAGACTATTTGTCAAGAAGTGGCGATATGCAAATATCTAGATTACGTTTAAAACTTAAAAAAGAATGTGATTTGAAAGATGTTATTAGATCAGTGCATGGTAAAGGATATAAAATTTTTATTTAATGATAAAGTGGAGTAATTTCTCAGAAAGTCTCTTAGTCAGGTCTGTTTATTTAATAACAATACCAATAGTATTAGTTCAAATTATTGGAATAATAATATTTTTTGAATTACATTGGGATTTAGTTTTAAAAAGAAGTGCCCAATCCATATCTAACGAGATTAAAATTCTTGAAATGCAGAAGGATTCACCTTCTTTAAATAATTATGCAAATACTTTACAAATCATAAGAACTGATAATGTAGATATTGCTAAAGCAAAGGAAGTGTCGAATTGGATATTTAAAAAAAGAATGAGAAATTCACTAAGACAAATATCTAAAAATTATGAGGTCTTACAAGATAAAAATTACTTTATATTTTTTGATAAAAAAAATTCTGAATACTTCTATCTAATCCCAAGAAAAAGAGTTGAAACCAAGACTGTTAGTGGATTTTTCTTATGGACAATTGCTGTAAGCATAATTTTATCAATAATTTCATATTTATTTATTAAAAAGCAGATACAGCCTCTTAAAAGACTAGGTATTATAACAAGAAGTTTTGGTAGAGGTATTGAAACACCAAATTTAAAACCAACAGGTTCCTCTGAAGTACGAGGATTAATTAAAGATTTTAATAACATGCATAATAATATTAATAGCACTTTAGATAACCAGAGAAATATGCTAGCAGGAATTAGTCATGATTTGAAAACTCCCCTAACAAGAATCAATTTAATGATTGAAGAAATTAACAATGAAGTTTTAAAAGACTCAATTTCTCAAAATATTTCTGAGATGAATATAATGTTAAATCATTATTTAGACTTTATTAAAAATGAAAAGAATGAAAATTTAGATGAAATAAATACTGAAAGTTTTATATCTAAAATATCTCAAAATTATGAAAAACTTGAAGTTTTAAGTAATCATGAGAATGAAATATTTATTAGAAAAAATCAAATTACAAGAGCTGTAATGAATATATTAGATAATGCCGATAAATTTGCCAAAAAAGTTTATTTGAGATCTTATTTTGTAAACAACAGATGGATATTAGAGGTAGAAGATGATGGTCCAGGAACAACATTATCTCAAGAACAGCTTATTAGACCTTTTGTAAAGGGCTCTGAACAACTGAATCAGGGTACTGGACTAGGATTATCAATAGTTCAAAAATTAATTAAGCTAAATAACGGGGAATTGAATTTCCAAAAATCGTCATATGGTGGTTTAAAAGTATCAATAATTTTAAAGGTTTAGACCTAAAAAAGTTTTCCTCCATTTGATATTTTAAATGATGGAGTTACTAACACAGGATTATTATCATCATCAGGAAAACCCAATACTAATACCTCGGAAATCATTTTACCAATTTGTTTAGGTTGAAAATTAATAACTGCAGCTACTTGATAACCAATTAATTCATTTGGTAAATAATTTTTTGTAAGCTGAGCTGATGTTTTTTTTTTACCAATTACATTACCAAAGTCAATGACTAGATATATACTGGGTTTATTAGATTTATCGTTTAGTTTAGCCTCTAATATTGTACCAACTCTGATGTCAACTTTTTCGAATTCAGAATAATCAATCATGAATATCTAACAAATGACTTTATTCTGTTTATGTTTTCAAATGCATGACCTATCGCCGCCATAGTTTTATCCATACTATTATTATCTTCTATCCAAACATTAAAAGTATAAATATAAATTATTTGACTTATTATTTTTTCAAGTTGATTATTTAAGAATAAGTCAAAATAATTATGAATATTTTTAGATAAATTTAAAAAGTATTTTGGTTTTTTTTGGGACTCCAAATAAATTCTTAATGTTATGTTTTTATAATTATTTAGGAGGTCTAATCTATTGACTATACCTTCAAAAATCTTGTCTTGTAATGAAAGATCATTAGAGGGAGTTTTTAACTCTGTGGAAATAAAATGTTCAAAATCTTTTATAAAAATATTGAAGTCTTGATATTCTGAGTTAACTGATTTGATTTTTATATAAAAGCTTTTTAAATGAGCAAAAGAGTCAAGTTTTTTTAAATTCGTTTTATTAAGTTTTTGTTTTTTTTTGTTCACTATCAATTTCCTTAGCTCGTTTATAAGCCTTATATAGTGTAGTGTATATTATTTTATCAATTTTTTGCGACATTAAATAATTTACTCCTGCCTGAGTTGTACCTTTTTTACTAGAAATAGAACTTACAAAAGAGTCCAACATTTTTGATGAACTATTATTTTCCAAAACATTTTTAAATAATTCAATTATATTTTTTTCATTCATATTGTAGGGCTCAGAAAGTTTTTTTGAAGCTTTTACAAAGATATTCACTAAGTATGCTATAAATGCTGGTCCACTGCCAAAAACTGATGTGGCAAAATTAATTTGATCTTCATTTCTTACATTAATAGTAGTACCAAATGAGGATAATGTTTTTTTAAGCTTACTATCAAATAAATTTTTATTTTTCATATAAATATGAGTATGAGATTTAGCATTTGATGCCATTACGTTTGGCATTATTCTTACAACTTTTTTTGTTTTTAGGGTTTTTTCAATTGTTGATAATTTAACACCAGCTATACATGAAATTACACATGTGTTTTTTGAAAGATATTTTTGGAATTGACTACCAAAAGATATGAAGGTATTTGGTCGAATAAGAAGAAAGATGTAATTATAGTCATTATTGAATCTTGATATTTTTTTTTTCAAATTAATATTTTTAATCAAACCCTTTGAATTTAAAGCATGGATATTTGCATGATTCAGTAATCTTTTTGATATTAAGGATTTGGCTAAGTGTCCAAAACCTATAAAAAGTATTTTTGGCTTAAGCGTGGCCGACAATTTTTTGATTAATTAAAATTTGAGTAGTCTCAACAACTTTATCGCCTTTTAGTAACACTGAAACAAGGTGATTAAATTCAGATAATATATTTTCTAAATAACTTCTAATATCTTCTGTTGTTACTTTTCCTGAAATTGGCAGACTATGTCTATAAACAATTTTATTATTATTATTTTGTTTAAGTGTACCAATAACCAGATTATTGTTAATTTTATTAATATGATTGGTAAGAAAACTATATTCATAATTATCAATGCTAAATGATGATATAAGAACTTTTAAATCATCAATCCATTGAAAATCCATTATTACTTTTTGTTCATGGATCTCCGTTAAAAGAGAAATATCGTTGTTTACGTTGTTTTTAGATAACTGTTTAACATTGAAAATATCTTCGAGAATAGAAATGGGGCCAGAATCAATGTTTTTTTGTGACATACACAATATGTATCACATTACTTATCTTAGTAAATACTATATATAGTATTAAATTGCTTAATATCGGATAAATTTAATCTTTTCTGTTGATTAAATATTTCTTTAATTTTTTAAAATCTGATTTGAAATCGTTAAAAATTTGGGCAACTTCAACTGAATTATAAAGTATTTTTGATAACTTAAGATAAAGTTTATCTTTGTGTGAAACGTAAGTTGTATTATTAGTTTTTACAGTGTTTGAATATCCTAGTTTTCTATCGCCAGTAGCTTTTGAGCTATTCGGTTTAACCATAAGATGGTACAGCATATCTTATATTATTGGATTTATTTACTTTTATTTTTTTGCATATAACAATTTAAAGCAATTTAGTTTGGATAAAAAAAAACTTGAAGACTTATTTTTTTATTTATTTATTTCTGTAATAATTGGTGGGAGATTAGGCTATGTAATTTTTTATAATTTGAATTTTTATATTCAAAACCCTTTTGAAATATTTAAGGTTTGGCAGGGGGGGATGTCATTTCACGGAGCTTTAATTGGTATTATCTTAACAATTATAATATTTTCAATTAAAAAAAATATTTCTATTTTTAAACTTTCTGATCTTTTAAGTATAACTGCTCCATTTGGAATTTTTTTAGGTAGAATTTCTAATTTTCTAAATAAAGAATTAATAGGAAAGCCGACAGAATTTTTTTTAAGCGTTCGTTACCCAAATGAGGATTTTTATAGACATATATCCCAAATATATGAATCAGTATTTGAAGGATTAATACCAGCTATTTTACTACTATTATTCTATTATAAATTTAAAGTAAAAAATGGGATTATAACATCTTTCTTTTTAATTAATTATGGAATATCTAGAATTATAATTGAAAATTTTAGAATGCCGGACATTCAAGTAGGCTTAAAGTTTAATTTATTATCTCAGGGTCAACTATTATCAATCCCAATTGTAATACTTGGTTTTTATTTTCTATATTTATGTCAATACAAACAAAGATAGATACCATCATCAAATCAGTTGGTTCAATCAACATTCAAGATTTTATAGAAATATCAAATTTTGATAAAGACTCAGGCTTCTATAATAAACCAAATATCGAAAAGATTGGCAAAGATGGTCAGTTTATAACATCTCCTGAGATATCCTCTTTATTTAGCATAGCCCTTTCTAATCAGTTTTTAAAAGAATTTCCAAAGGTAAAAAATGTAAATTTATTGGAGTTAGGACCTGGTAATGGGATACTTACATTAGATATTTATCATTATCTTAAATCAAAGAATATCAATGTTAATAACATTACTTTATTAGAAAGAAGTGATTATTTTAAAGGAAAAATTTTTGAAAGATCAGATGTAAAAGTTAATTTTATAGAAAATATCTATGATTATAAAATAGATAACGAAGATACTGTTTTTATTTACTCTAACGAATTTTTTGACACCTTTGGGTCTAAGCAATTTATATTTAATAACGGTAACTTTAATGAAATAAAAATATCAAAAAAAAATAATAAATATTTTTTAATTCAAGATAATGTGGCGATATCTGGAGAATTAATAGATCACTATTCAAAATACAAATTTAAAAATAATGATATACTTGAGCATTCAAATTTAATTTTGAATATACTAAGTGATATTCAAAACTTAAATTGCAAAAATTATTTTTTTACTACAACTGATTATGGCTACACGAAATTGCCATTAAAAAGTACTCTTAGATTATTATCGAGCCATAAAAAATTAGACTTATTTGATAAATTTGAAAACGTAGATTATTCTTTCGGGGTTAATTTCGAATTATTAAAGGATTTTTTTATTAGTAAAAATCCACAAATCACAAACCAAAAAGATTTAATTTGTAATAATCTCCCAAACGAATACCTAAAATCAAGTAACAAGAATATTAGAGAAATTATTGAGTTAATTAGTGGAGAAAAATTTAATGATATGGGTCAAGTATTTTTGAATCTCTCTTTTAAAAAAGATGAAACAATCAGTTAAATTTAAGTTTTTTAATAATAAAAATGGAAGATCAAAGGGAATTTATTATTCTCTTAATTGCGGATTAAAGTCTAGAGATAATAAAATTAATGTAAAAGAAAATATTGAAATTGCTAAAAATCTCATATCTAAAGAAAAAAAAGTATTAATTATTCCTAACCAATCACATTCAAGCAAATGTCTTATAGTAAGAAAAAATAAATCTATTTACAATTGTGATGGTGTAGTAACACGAGATGATAAATTTATTCTTGGTATTACGACAGCTGATTGTTTGCCAATAATATTTATTGATTACCAAAATAAAATCATAGGAATTTGCCATGCAGGATGGAGGGGTTTAAAAAGAAATATTATAGAAAATACCATAAAAAAAATGCTTCAAATTGGCTCCAAAAAATCAAATATAAGGGCCTTTATTGGGCCTTGTATAAGAAAGAACTCTTACGAGGTATCTCGAGAATTCATAAATGATATGAAATTTAACTTTAAAGGTTTATGGACTAAAAAAGATGATAAATATTATTTTGACCTTCCTAAACTTGCTAAAGGTAAATTGAATGGTTTAGGTATTTCTGAAATTGTAGACTCCAAAATGGATACTTTTAAAAACATAAAATATTTTAGCTATCGAAGAAGTATTCATCTCAAATATAAAGATTATGGGAGAAATTTAAGCTTGGTATCTATAATTTAACTTTGTATGGATATACATTTTACTATATAACCAAGCTAATTAATGAAAATTATTTCTGGAAATAGTAACATTGAGTTATCTAGAGAGATTTCAGAATATCTAAAAATTCAATTATCTAAAGCAACTATGACAAGGTTTTCTGATAAAGAGATATTTGTTGAAATTGGTGAAAATGTTCGAGGAGAAGATGTTTTTTTAGTTCAATCAACTTCTTTCCCTGCTAATGACAATTTAATGGAATTGTTGGTAGCAATTGATGCTCTAAAACGTGGATCTGCAAAAAGAATCACTGCTGTTTTGCCATATTTTGGTTATGCAAGACAGGATAGAAAAACTGGACCAAGAACTCCTATATCGGCAAAATTAGTAGCCAATCTAATTACCACAGCTGGTGCAAATAGAGTTTTAACAATGGATCTTCACGCAGGTCAAATTCAAGGTTTTTTTGATATCCCCTTAGACAACCTATATGCAACTAATATGTTCATTAACGACATTAAATCAAATAAAAGAGATGAGAATCTTGTATTTGTTTCTCCAGACGTCGGAGGTGTTTTAAGAGCTAGAGCATTTGCAAAGAAACTCGACGCTGATTTAGCTATAATTGATAAACGTAGAGACGCTCCAGGTGTATCTAATGCCATGAATGTCATAGGCTCGGTTAATGGAAAAAAATGTATAATTGTTGACGATTTGGTTGACTCAGGAGGAACAATTTGCAATGCGGCTAAAGCTCTTAAAGAGAACGGTGCGACAGAGGTTTATGGATACTGTTCTCATGGTGTTTACTCTGGAAAGGCTTTAGACAACATAAATAACTCAGTTTTAGAGGAAATGGTTTGTACCAATACAATCAAACCCACTTTTGAAGTACCCTCATCAATGAGGTATTTATCTGTGGCTCCACTTTTTGGTGAGGCTATAAAGCGTATTAATAACGAAACATCTATATCTTCTCTGTTTGATTAATCTGGGATTTTGTTGTATAAACTCAGCCTATGAAAATCAGTGGAAATATCCCAGCTAAAGAGAGAAAAAAAGGAAATACTAACCCATATTTAAAAGAAGGTTTGATACCCTCTATTATTTATGGTGGTAACACTGACCCTGTAATGGTCGCTGTCGACACTATTCAGCTAAAAAAAAGATTTGATGAGGGTGGCTTCTACTCAAAAATATTTGAAGTCGAATTTGGCCATAAAAAAGAAGCAGTCATTGTCAAAAGTATTCAAAGACATAAAGTTAAACACAACCCTATACATGTAGATTTTCAAAGAGTGGACGAAAAAACAAGAATAGTAATTTCTGTTCCTGTTGAATTTACAAATCAAGAATTGTCACCTGGACTAAAACAAGGCGGTATCTTAAACGTCGTTCGAAGAGAAATAGAGTTATCTTGCCTTGCTAATAATATACCAGAAAAATTTGTTATCTCTCTTGAGGGTAAAGAAATTGGTGACGATATCAGATTAAGTTCTGTGACTTTGGGTGAGGGAATGAAGCCCACTATTCAGGGTAGAGATTTTATGTTAGCTACAGTTCAGGCTCCAAAGGTTGAAAAAGAACCAGAACCAGAAGAAACCGAAGAGACAACAGAAGAAACAACAGAAAAAACCGAAGATAAGAAAGAAGAAGAAAAAGCAGCCGAATAATATAGTCTATCTATATGCTTACTTTATATTGCTTAGGCAATCCAACAGTTAAACATAAAAATAATAGGCATAACGCTGGTCTATTACTTGGAGAATTTCTAGTCGATAAATTAGAACTTAAACTAAAAAAATTTAAGAACTTTAAACTTTCTAATTCTTTCCTTCTTGATGGCCAAAAATGTCAAATCGTTTTATCTAAAAATTATATGAATGAATCCGGAGACGGTGTACTGAGCCTCAAAACAAATAAACTCAGTAAGTCAGATGAAATATTTGTTCTATATGACGAACTAGATTTGGACTTAGGGGAAATAAAAATTAAATATGCTGGCGGAAACGCTGGCCATAATGGGCTAAGAAGTATCAGTAGTAAAATTGGAGATAACTATTGGAAGCTCAGAATTGGAATTGGTCATCCTGGTGTTAAAGATAAGGTGACAAAACATGTACTGGGTAACTTTAATACAGAAGAGAAGAAACAGCTCGTTTTATTATTTGAAGTTATATACTTAAACCTATCACAGATATTTGTATCAAAACATTTATCTAATCTAGGCATATAAATGAAGTGTGGAATTATAGGCCTACCAAATGTTGGCAAGTCAACTTTATTTAATGCTTTATGTGAAAATGAGCAAGCATTAGCAGCCAATTATCCTTTTGCAACAATTGACCCAAATAGTTCTTTAGTAAGAGTGCCAGATGATAGAATTAAAAAACTAGCTGAAATATGCAATCCACAAAAAATAATTCCTGCAGCTTTTGAAATAGTTGATATTGCAGGTCTAGTAAAAGGAGCCTCTAAAGGAGAGGGTCTGGGTAATGCTTTTTTATCTCATATACGCTCAGTAAATGCGTTATTTCATATTGTAAGATGTTTTGAAGATGATGATATACAACACGTTGAAAATAGAATTAATCCTCTCGAGGATATCAAAATTATTAATGCAGAATTGGCATTATCTGATCTAGAGATTTTGGAAAAAAATTATCAGAAACAAAAAAAAACTCAAAAAACAGATGATGATAAAAAAAAGATATTGATAATTGAAAAAGCAATAGATCTTATTTCTAAAGAAAAAGGAATTTTGAACAACTTAAATAAAGATGAGATTGAATATTTGAATATCTTTCAACTTATATCTATTAAACCTGTTGTATATGTTTGCAATGTTGATGAAAATTCATCTGTAAATGGAAACGCATACACAAAGTCTATTGAAGAATATTCTAAATTGAATAATTCAGAGACACTGCTTGTAAGTGCTAAAATCGAGTCTGAAATTTCACAAATCAACGATCATGAAGAAAAAAAAATGTTTCTTGATAGTATAGGCCTTAAAGAAACTGGTCTTAAAAGAGTTATTAAAAAAGGTTATGAACTTTTAAATTATATAAATTTTTTTACTGCTGGCGAGAGAGAGCTAAGAGCATGGACGATTATTAGAGGTACGTTAGCACCCAATGCTGCTGGAGAAATTCATAGTGATATGGAAAAAGGTTTCATAAGAGCTGAAACGATTTCATATGAAGATTATATTCAATTCAAAGGAGAAAGTGGCGCGAAAGAAAAGGGAAAGTTAAGGTTAGAGGGAAAAGAATATGTAGTCAAAGATGGCGATATCATCCACTTCTTATTTAATATTTAATATCTCTCCAAATTTGTTGTTTAGAAATATAAGCTAAGACGAACAATACCAATAAAAATAGTATTACTTTTAAACCCATTCTCTTTCGGTCCTCTAAACTAGGCTCAGCAGCCCAAGCTAAAAAAGTTGTAACATCTGTTGTCATTTGATCCATTGTGCTTTCAGTTCCATCATCGTAATCAACAAGACCATCTGATAATGGCGATGTCATGGCAATTAAATTACCTGCCATATATTTATTGTAATGTTGACCTTTTGGAACTTTCATATCTTCTGGTGGATCAACATAACCAAGCAATAATGCTTTTATATAATCAGCACCCTTAGGTCTTGCTTTAACTATTAAAGACAAATCAGGCGGGTAAGCGCCGTTATTCGCTGCTCTAGCAGCCTTTTCATTTAAATATGGATTAACAAACTGATCTGAAGGAATACCGTCTCTTTCAAACATTTCTCCTTCGTCATTTGGCCCATCTAACACTAAATGTTCGGCTGCAATGGCTTTAATGTGATCTTGACTAAAACCAAGATCTGCTAAATTTCTATAAGATAGATAATTCATAGAATGGCATCCCGCACAAACTTCTCTATAAACTTTTAAACCTCTTTGAGCTGAGGCACGATCATATGTTCCAAAAAATCCTTTCCAAGACCAATCATATTTTGGAATATCAATTTTTGCTCCAGCACCATTCAAATTGAAACTAAAAAGTAAAAAAATAGCCAGTAGAGCTTTTCTCATATTAGGCTTTTTTACTTTGCAAATAATTTGTAATAGTTAGAGGTTGTCGTGGTGTTTCTAAAAATCCTACAAGTGGGGCCAAAACAAATATAAACAAAAACCAATAAGCAGTTCCAATCCTTGAAATAAGTACATAAAGACCCTCAGCAGGTTTACCTCCAACATACATAAGAACCAAAAAGTTTACTGCAAACAAAAGAACACAGTATCTCCAGATAGGTCTAAATAAACATGATCTAACTTTAGAAGTGTCAAGCCATGGTAATAAGCCTAATGCTAGAATGGAGCTAAACATAGCTATCACACCACCTAGTTTATCTGGAATAGCTCTAAGTATTGCATAGAAAGGTAGAAAGTACCACTCAGGCACAATATGTGCAGGAGTTACCATAGGGTTAGCTTTAATGTAATTATCGGAGTGACCTAAAATATTTGGGTAATAGAAGAGAATAAATGCCAAAATGATAAAGAAAAATATTGTGGCATTTAGATCTTTAATAGTTACGTATGGATGAAAACTCACTGTTTCATCCCAGCTTTGTGGCTCTGTACCAGTCGGATTATTAGAACCAGTCATGTGCAACGTAATTACGTGAAAGACAACTAAACCGACAATTGCGAAAGCTAATAACCAGTGAAGAACATAAAAACGATTAACTGCTGAGTCACCAACAGTGAAGTCACCAAGAAGTAATGTGAGTATAGCATCCCCTACAACAGGAATGGCTGAAAAAAGATTAGTTATAACTGTTGCTCCCCAATAAGACATCTGGCCCCATGGAAGTGTATATCCTAGAAATGCAGTTGCCATCATCAGCATGAACATGGTCAAACCGAAAATGTAGACTAACTCTCTGGGTGCCTTGTATGATCCAAAATAAAGAGCTCTAAAAATGTGAATAAAAGTAGCTATAAAGAAAAAGGACACTAAGTTGGCATGCAAATATCTAATTAACCAACCAAAACTAACGTCCCTCATGATCCTTTCAACAGAGTCAAAGGCATCATCTGCTGAGGGTTTGTAATGAAATCCTAAAAAAATTCCAGTTAAAATTAGTCCTATAAGACAGAACATAGCTATACCACCAAATGACCAAAAGTAATTGAGTGATTTTGGAACAGGAAACTTCAAATATTCTGCTTCCATCATTCTTATTAGAGGAAGTCTAGAGTCAATCCAACCTTTTATACCAGTGTATGGTGAATTTAGTGTTTTTTTATAACCTTGTAATTCGTTTGAACTCATTAAATTATCCTATCTTTATTCTGTTATCAGTTAAAAATACGTAAGGGGGAACAGGTAAGTTAGTCGGAGCTGGTCCTTTTCTTATCCTGCCAGAAGTGTCATAATGTGAACCATGACAAGGGCAAAACCATCCGCCATAGTCTCCTTTTGTATCCGAAGCTTTTTGTCCAAGAGGTACGCACCCTAAATGAGTACAAACACCTAATACAACTAACCAATTATCTTTTTGAACTCTAGCAGAGTCCTCCTCTGCATCTGGTAGATCCTCTAAAGAAATATTTCTAGCACTGTCTATTTCACTTTTTGTTCGATGCTTTATAAAAACAGGTTTACCTCTCCATATTACTGTCAAACTCTGGCCCTCTTCCAAGGGAGATAAATCTATTTCAGTTGATGCCAAGGCTAGAGTATCTTTGCCTGGATTCATGCTTGATATAAAAGGAATAAGTAAACTAGCAGCCCCAACCCCTCCTAGAGTCATTGCTGATAATTTAATAAAATCTCTTCTTGGTTTTTTATTATCTGACATTTGGATTTAAATCTAAGTAGATTTTATTGGTAAGATGTAGCATAAGTAGTAGTCATCATGACGCATAAATTTGCAATTTGTCTCTATCAGCCCGATATGCCTCAAAATCTTGGCGTGATTATCAGAACTGCTGCTTGTTTAGAGTTTCCCCTTCACATAATCAAACCTTTGCCTTTCTCCATGACAGATAAAAGATTCAAAGGCGCTGTGATGGATTACATAGACCATTGTGAAATTGTAAATCACGAAAATTGGGATAATTTTTATTTATATTCAAAAAAAAATAACAACAGAGTAATCTTAGCCACTACTAAAACCGACAATAACCTTTACGAGTTTAAGTTTGAAGATAATGATATTATTTTATTTGGAAAAGAAACAGCAGGTGTGCCAGAAACAATTCATAATACTGTCAATAACAAAATAACGATACCGATAAACAGCAAAACAAGATCATTAAATCTTGCTACCTCTGTTGCAATTGTAGTTTCATCTATTAAAGCTGGTTTTTAAGTTAAAAAATCTAAAAATTGCCTCAGCTCATTATTCTCTTTTAAAAAAGAAATGGTATTTTTTGGAAATGGCATCTTGTAAATCTTATTAAGTTCTTGTGATATTTTTTTTTCTTTTACAAAATCTGTAATGTTTTTTGAGAGTAACATTATAGCTTCCAAATCAGCTGGAAAGGTTTTTGTATTTTCAAATAATGATAGAAACCTTATATATCTTATTGCCCTTAAGTAATCTTTTTGGATTTGTACAATTGGGTCAAAAATAAACTTCAAGTAATTATTTTTAAAATGCTCAACACCTGAATAAAAATCAAACACCTCCCCAATTAAATTTATATATATGCTATTAAATGTAAAATCTCTTCTTAAAGAGTCCTCTTTTATACTCAAGGCATTAGCAATTTTTGAATGTCTTCCAGATGGGGCTACATCTTTTCTAAATGAATTTATCTGGAACTCAAAATCACCTAATTCAAATGATATACTTTTATAAGCTTGATAATATTTTGCGCTATCATATTTATCTAAAATTTTATCGACCGTTCGATCATCTAATTTTGGAACAACTACATCAATATCTTTATTTTCGTAATTATCTGACAATAAAGACCTAGTGGCTCCTCCAATAAGATAAATATCCTTTTTTTCAAATGGAAGCATACTGCAGATTTCATCAAAATGAGAAATATTAGAAATTTCTTCCACTTTTTTTTTTAAATTCATTTTCTAATTTAATTCCATGAGTTCTAGCCATCTTTGCTCTTTATTTTCCAATTCTATTTGGAGGGAGCCTAATTTTTTAGTTGTGCTAATAAATAACTCATAGTCCTTTTTATAAAGATCCGGTGCCTCTATAATTTTTTCAAAATGAGCAATTTCCTCTTTCAGAAGGTCTATTTGCTTAGGTAAATTATTAAGCTCATATTGTAATTTAAAGGTTAACTTCTTTTTATGTGATTTTTTTATATTTATATTTTTCTTTAGAGATTTATTTTTAGTTTGAGATAAGTTATTTATATCATTTTCAAGAAGAACTTTGTTTTTTAAGAAGTCATGATAGCCGCCATTAAATAACAAAACATCACCATTTCCTTTAAAAAATAATATTTTATTTACTAATTTGTCTAAAAAATCTCTATTGTGTGAAACAACTACGAGAGTCCCGTTGTAATTAGAAAGTACAGACTCTACTAAATCTAAAGTATCAATATCAAGGTCATTAGTAGGCTCATCTAAGATTAAGCCACTTTTAGGATTTGATAAGACTTTTGATAAAAGTAATCGATTTTTCATTCCACCAGATAAACTCCCGACAGGATCATTTGCTTTAGATGGATCAAAATGGAAATCTTTTAAATAACTGCATACATGTCTCTCTTTACCTTGCGTTTTTAAGTAATCGCCACCAGAGGGGACTAAGACCTTCTTTATTGGTAAATTGTCTTTTAAATCATTTCTTAATTGATCAAAATATGAAAACTCTAACTCTTTTCTTAATTTTAAAGTTCCCGATTTTAAATTCAGTTCATTGAGCAAAATTTTTAAAAAAGTTGTTTTTCCAGAGCCATTACCTCCCAAAAGACCAATTCTATCTTTTTTGCTTATTTTTAAATAAAAGTTTTTTAAAATAAAATTTTTATTATTTTCTTCATAGTAAAATTCTGCATTGTGAAACTCTGCAACATTTTTAAAATTCTTTGAATCCTCATAAATTTGATTAATTTCAATCTTTTTTGTGGCTTTTTTAAATTCGCTAATATCTTTGTCTAAATTTTCCTTTAAGTCTTTAGCTTGTTCTAACCTTCTGGTATTTCTTTTTACTCTTGCTTTAACTCCTTTATTAGCCCAATTTACCTCTAAATTTACAAATTGCTTCCTATTTTGTAGTTCTCTCTCTTCTTGTGATAAAAGAGTCTCAGACCAATTATCAAAATCACTATATCCTTTGTAATTTATTTTTATTTTAGATCGATCTATCCATAGTATTTTATTTGTAAAGTTTTTTAGAAATTGTCGATCATGACTTACACATAAAATTGCACAATCTAGTTTTTTTAAATAGTTTTCTAGCCAAACAATTGTATCCAAGTCTAGATGATTGGTTGGTTCATCTAATAGTAAAAGATCAGAAGGTTTGATTAAATTTTTGATTAGCCCTACTCTCCTTTTTTGCCCCCCCGATAAATGTTTAATTAAACTATTTTTATCAATGCTTAAATTTTTGCAAAATATATCTATCTCATAATTATTATCTTGATTTTTGATTACAGATAAAATTTCTTGCTCAACGGTGTTATTATCATTATTTAATACAAAATTTTGGTTGAAATAATTTACAGCAAAATTATCAATACTCCATTTTTCACCAGCATCAATATCATGTTGACCTGATATAACATTCATTAGGGTTGATTTACCTGCCCCATTTTTACCAACAAGCGCAATAAAATCTTTTCGATGAATATTAATATCAAGTTCCTTTAAAATTTCTTTTTTATGATAACTAACTGATCCCTCTTTAAGTGAAAATAAAAGCTGTTTCATATTATTCTAATTTATAACTTAGATATGGCTGGGGCGGTAGGATTCGAACCTACGCATGCCGATACCAAAAACCGGTGCCTTACCGCTTGGCTACGCCCCATCAGGATTTAAAGAACTTATCCGAAATAAAGGGATTTTTCAATTCTAACTGAAGGATAAAGTTTATTAATCTCCCTAAAAATCAACTTTTCTTTTGCAATTTTCTTAAAAGATACAAAAATTGAAGATCCACTGCCACTCATACCAAATTTTAAGAAATCTCTCCTATAACTCAAAAGGAACATAAATAATTCTTTAAACTCTTTATTTAACAACATAGATGAACTAGTTAAATTATTTTGAGATATTAGTTGTTTTTTTGCCCCCATATTATGATTTTTAAAATAATTATAAATTTTTTTAGTTAAATTTTTATGTGAAGGAATAATTAGGTAAACTTTCCTCCAATAATATTTTTTTGCCTTGAGATATTTATATTGATTTAATCCATCAATTATTTTTGGATATTTATCTTTAAAAATAATTACATCTGAACCAATTAATGGTGCATCTTTTTCAAAGTTTTTTGAGGAAATTTGATGATATTTATATAGAAATTTTAAAATTGAGGCTGCATTTGAGGATCCGCCTCCTAATCCATAACCAACTGGTATTTTTTTGTAAACTAAAAATTTTAATTTAGTTTTGGTTTTGTATTTTCTATCGAAAAATAGAATTGATTTTTTTATAATATCATTTTTCAATTTGATTAATTTTTTATTTTGATCGTAATAAGTAATTTGCAACTTTGTAGAATTAGATACCGTAATTAAATCATTTAATTTTAAAAGAACTACTTTAGAAGAAATCTTATGTTTTTTGATAATTTTATCATAATATTTAATTTTTAAATCAAGATTTATTTTAGCATAGCTTGTTAATTTACTTATTTTCATTTCTGCTTAAAACTTCCTCGTATTTAAAATAATCTTTATGAAATAGTAAAATTTTATTGTCTAAAAATTTTGATTCTTTGTATCTGCCTAATTCATAATAAATTTGAGATAAATGATCTATTATTTCTGGCTCTGAAGGTTCAAGTTGATAAGCATCGTAAATCCATTTTTCTGCCAAATCTAAATTATCTTTCTTATAATAAAGCCATCCCAAACTATCAAGTATAGCGCCATCATTATAATTTGAGTCTTTTACTGCTTTTTGAAGCATACTTTCTGCAAGATCTAATTTTCTATCATTCTCAACCCATAAATATGCTAAATAATTTAATATGTAAGGATATGAACTTTTAGATATATCAATACTTTTTTGGATAATTTCTTCAGCTTTTTTAATTTCATTATTTCTCTCTAACAAAATACCATATTTAAAAAGATGAATTGCATCATCAGAATTATCTATAATACTCATGCAACACTCGTTTATAAAATCTAAAGCACCACTATTATCATTTAAAAAGTACATTTCCATCGCAACAAGAAATGATAACTCTAAATTTATCCAATCAGTTTGATGATCGCTATTATTTATAAAATATACTAAGTCACTCATATCAGTGTCTAATTCAAATGATGTTGAGATATAAAGGTAGTTTTTAAAAAAATTAAAATTTTTGTCAGTTGGATTAAAATTTTTAATTAATTTTAATATTTCTTTACTTGGATTTAATTCTGCTAAAAATGAAATTTTTTTATAAAGATAATAATCCCTATTATCTGGATTTATTTCGATTAAATAAGATAATAAAGCAAGTGCTTTTTTATATTCACGCGCATAAAAGTAATAAGTGCTAGTTTGAAATAGTTGAAGATATATTATGTCTTCATAATCCTTAACTACGTAATTTTTATCTAATTCAATAGATAAATTATTAAAAGTAGTTGATGACTGAATAAAATCTGATAGTGGAAAATTGATGTTATGATAATTGAAAATATTGTCCATTACATTTAATTCTTTAGAATTAAAGATAGAGAGTGTTTCTATATTTGATGTTATTTCTTCATTAATTTTTTTTAAACTGTTGAAGTCTTTTTGATGATGATAATAATAAATAGTATTGATATATCTTAAATTTGTAAAGCGACTATCAATATCATTCAAATTTTCTAAATTATTTTGAAGATTGTGTTTATTACAAAAAGTCATCCAAAAATTTATGCTTTTCAATATAGCCTCTTCAAAAATATAAATTTGTTTTTTGTCAGGAATATTTAAGCATTTTTCATCACCTAGATTCTTTAGAAAAAGAACAATTTCATGAATAAATCCACTTTTAATTTCACTAATATTATCAAAAGTATAGTTTCCTATAATAATATTACTTAGTAAGTTTGAAGTATGGTCATTTGAAAAATTATATTTAGGTAATTTTTCCCAAATTAAATAATCATTATTGTATTCAGAATAAATTGAACTTAGAAGTTGGTTTTCGAAAGTATTTTTTAATTGAGACCCATATGCATATACAATAAATTCAAAAAAACATATAAAATATATACTAAAAGATAATTTTTTAATCATGAATAACCAAGACTACCAAAAAAATATTCTTTTGGAATTGATGAATCTGGAGGAATTTCAGGTAAAAAAATCTCAAAATGATTCCGATAACCAAATAAATGTAGATATTATCAATAGTCCTAGCAAAGCCACCAGTATTGATCAAATAGAGGATTTTTTAAAAAATGAATTATTAAAGTTAAATATTAATCAACCAATCAATCTTGTAGAAGGTGATAAAAAATCGAAGATTTTATTTTTTTACGGTAAATGCGACATTACTGATGAAAAGATAATAGATAAAGCAAATGGTGAGTTATTCGATAAAATGCTTTCCTCCATAAAATTAGATAGGAAACAAATAAGCCTAGTGTCTTATATACCAAGGGGACTTAGTGAGTTTGATAGTAACCACAAAATGAATTCAATTTTACAACTTATCAATTATCGGTTGATTGAATTGATTAACCCAAAATATTTAGTAATTATGTCAAATTATTGCATCAAAATGTTATTGGCTGCAGACTTGTCTTCCATGTCTCTTCGTGGAAAATGGTTTGATTTCAACACCCCGAATGACGTGGTACCCAAAAAATGCCGTGTGCTTTATGAGCCATCTTTATTAATAAACAATCCAGAACTTAAGAAAGATGCTTGGGAAGATTTAAAAGAAATTAAAAAACAGCTTGGTGGATAGAATGAGAATTATCGTTTTATTAATTGTAACGTTTTTTTACTCACAGAGTATCTTCGCCCTTAGCTCTAAAGATATTGGCCTATACAAAAGTATTTTTAATGATTACAGAAATGGAAATTTTGATAAAGGTGATAAAGATATAGCAAAACTAGATGATTTAATTCTTATGGGTCATGTACAAGCTTTAAAACTTCTTCATCCAACAGCACATCGCTCTAGTTTTTTAGAGCTACGAGATTGGTTGAGTGAATATAGTGATCATTACGAAGCTAGAAGGATTTATAAATTGGGAGTAAGAAGAATGCCAGAAGGGGTAAAAAAACCAAAAAAAAATTCATACCCACTTTTTAATGAGATCTTTCAAAAAGATAAGTCACAAGAAACTGTCTCCACTAAATCAAATAAAATATTTTCAAATAAAAATTACTCAAAAAAAATTAGTATCTATAATACTGTAAGATCAAGAGTTGGAAGAGGATGGCCTACTGGAGCATTAGAGTATTTAAACCACCATATAAAATATTTTAATCAAAAAGAAAAATCTTTTCTACTTTCCATAATTGCCAATGGCTACTACCTTGCAGATTTAGACGATAAGGCTATAAATGTTTTAAATGATGAAGCTTTCTTGAGTCAACCATACGATGAGGGCTTATGGATCAAAGGTCTCTCATATTATAGAAAAGGAAAATACCAAAAAGCCTCGAGACAATTTTTAATACTCTCAAAAATTTCAGATAACAAATGGTTAAGGGATGCTGGTGCTTATTGGTCATTTTTATCCTCAACAAAAGATGCTAATGATGAAATTACTTTCAAAGCATCTTTAGAGGCTCTAAATAAATCTTGCAAACCAAGTTTTAATATATACTCAATTTTATCTTGTAGAATTTTAGATAAAACCATTCAAGACTTTGAATTTAATACCTCATTAATGAGCTCAGATCTTGAGTCATTTTTAAATACCAAATTAGGTGAGAGAATTCAGGCATTAATTGAAATCGATGAACTTCCAATTGCTGAGATAGAATTAAATAGACTTCAAAAAATTACAAATGACAGGTTTAAAAGACTAATCCTAAATTTTTCTATTAAAAATGATCTGAGTTCCTTGCAAATTAAAACAGCAAAATACTTGTTTAAAGATGACGCCCCGATAGATTTTTTATATCCAACTCCAAAATGGATCCAAGATTACAATTTCAATAGTATTGACCCAACTATTATTATTAGCATGATTAGACAAGAGTCGCAGTTTAGTGCTTTTGCAAAAAGTGGTAAAAGTGCATATGGATTGATGCAAATTCTTCCATCAACTGCTCGAATGGTAAATAAAAAACATAAATTTAAGTCTAATCCGAGAATATTGTATGATCCTGAAATTAATGTTGAAACAGGTAGCCTCTACCTTCAAAATTTATTATCTATTAATTATATCAATGGAGATTTGCTAAAGGCTTTAATCTCATATAATGCAGGGCCAGGAAATCTTTCAAAATGGATGAAAAAAACTACATTTAATAGTGATAGTTTTCTTTTAATTGAGTCTATACCATCAAGAGAAACAAGAATGTTTGTTGAGAGAGTTCTAACTAATCTTGTTATTTATGAATTAATAAATCATAATTCATTCAATTATGCTGATGAACTCATAGCCACTAATACCATCTTGATTAATGATTGATGAAAAAATAATATTTAAAAAAATAAATATTGCCGTAATCACTTTATCGGATACAAGAAAAGAAAGTGATGATAAATCAGGTAATACATTAAAAGAACTAATACACAAAAAAGGACATTTTGTTTCCCATTATCAGATTATTGAGGATGAACCTAAGCTCTTTATTCCTATTATTCAGAAATTAACAGCATCTATCGAACACGATGTAATAATTACTTCAGGTGGGACTGGTCTGACGGGGAGAGATAACACTATTGATGCCTTAAAAAAAATATCACAAGTTGAAATTCCGGGATTTGGTGAATTGTTTAGACAATTAAGCTATAAAAAAATTGGAACCTCAACTATACAATCTCGAGCAAGTGCATTTTTATTAAATCAAACTTACATCTTTTGTTTACCTGGATCTACTTCTGCTGTTAGAGATGCTTGGAATGATATTCTTTTTCATCAATTAGACATAAGACACAAGCCATGTAATTTTGTCGAGCTAATACCTAGACTTGATGAGTGAATATGTTGTTGGAGTCGATGAGGTTGGTAGAGGATCTCTTGTTGGAAGTGCAATAATTTGTGCTTTTAGATCACAAAATTCCTTATTTGATAAACTTCCATTTAGTGTCACTGACTCAAAAAAAATAAATAAAAAAAAGAGAGAGGAAATTTATGAATATTTCAGATTAAATAAAGGTTTCGAATATAATTATCAAATTATTTTTGGAAAAAAAAAGTTTATTGAAAGGTTTAATATTCACAATGTAGTTTTGCAAAGCATGAAACAATCGATAATTTTGTTGTCTAAAAAATCAGATACAATCATCATAGATGGAAAATTTATTCCAGGCGAAATGAAAGGTTATAAGGTAAAATCTTTAATTAAAGCAGATGACAAAATTAATCAGGTGTCAGCAGCTTCAATTATAGCAAAAGTCTTCAGAGACAAATTACTTCTGAAACTCCACTCTTTAGATGGTAATTATCAATGGAATAAAAATGCTGGTTACGGTACAAAGTCTCACTTAAGTGCTATTTATACACATGGGGTCAGCAAATATCACAGGACCACTTATCAACCTATAAGTAAACTTATCAAAAAGTTATCTACTTAGTTATCAACAGTAGAGTAAGTTTTTTTTACACAAGATTCTTTATAAATATTAAGATTCATACGTGTTGAAATCAAATAACCTATATTTAGGTGATTGTCTTGATCTATTGGCTAAGATTGAAGATCAGACAATTGATTTAGTTTTCTTAGATCCTCCTTATAATTTACAATTAAACAAAGTCTTAACTAGACCAAATCATTCCATTGTCAATGGTGTCAATCAGGATTGGGATAAATTTGATAGCTACTCGAGTTATGATGATTTTACCTTTTCTTATTTAACTGAGTGTAAAAGAGTTCTTAAACCTGATGGAGGGTTATGGATTATTGGTTCATATCATAATATTTTTAGAATTGGAAAAATTCTCCAAGATTTAAACTTTTGGATTTTAAATGATGTTATTTGGGCCAAATCTAACCCGTTACCAAATTTTAGAGCAACAAGACTTACTAATGCGCATGAAACTCTTATTTGGTGCTCAAAAAAACCTAAATCTAAGTATCAATTTAATTATCATACTTTAAAGGTTGCAAATGAAGACAGACAAGAGAGAAGTATTTGGAACTTCCCGATTTGTTCAGGAAAAGAAAGGCTGAAAAACAATAAAAACCAAACAGCTCACCCAACTCAAAAACCCTTAGCTTTGATGAAAAAAATTATTATTCAGTCATCGATACAAGGAGATCTAGTACTAGAACCTTTTGCAGGCACAGCAAGTTTCTGTGCTGAAGCAAAATATTTGGGAAGAAATTACATAGGTTTTGAAAAAGATGAAGGTTATTTTAATTTAGCTATTAAAAGATTAAAAAAAATTAAATCTTTGAAAAATAATTTATTAGAGATTAATGAAAAAGATAAACCAACACAAAAAATACCCTTTGCAAGTTTAATTGACAATGGACATTTAAAGCCAGGTGCTAAACTCTATAACAATAAGAAAAGCTATAAAGCCACAATTTTACCAGATGGGAGTATTTCATATAAAAATGAGAGAGGATCAATTCATAAAATTGCTGCAAAAGTAAATAAGACATCGAGTTTCAATGGATGGGATTATTGGCATTATGAGGATAAAAAAAAGAATTTAATATGTATCGATGAAATTAGAAAGAAGATGAGGAGTTAATTTAATATTCTTTTAAAGAGTGTTGGTAATGCAAGCTGGTTAGTTTTTGATTTTTCTATCCATACTGAATTATTAATTTTTAATTTTTTAAGCTTAAGTTTATAAACATTTATTTGGAAGAGGTTATTTGTGATTGTAAATTTAAAACTTTTGATTTTTTCTTTATTTTTTAAATTTAAATTTGCTATAAATTCTTTATCCAAATTTGAGGGTAAATGGATAAAGTTTTTGTAAAATTGAAATTTTGGTTTTTTTATAAAACAAATATGTAAAGGAGAGTTTATTAAATAGAAATCTATTTCCTTTTTATTTTTTTTTATATTTTTATTATTTTTAAATGATTTGAAAGCTGATTTACAGAAACTGGAAAATATACATTTGGAGCATTCGGGGCTATTTTTTTTGCAAATAATAGAACTATAATCCATCATCGACTCAGCTAAACTCCTATAAGAAATCTTTTTTTTACAAGCTGAACTAAGTATTTCTTCAATCTCGTCATCATTGAGTTTTAAACCAGATACTCTCTGTATTAATCTTTTTACATTGATATCAACTGGGAATGATTTTTTATTATGGCCTATAGCTAGTATCGCACTTGAAGTATATTTTCCAACACCAGGCAAAGAGATGAGACTATCTCTATCATCTGGCAATTCACCATTGTAGCTATTGTTAATAATTGTTACTGCTTTGAATAAATTCTCTGCCCTCTTGTAATAGCCTAATCCTGACCAAACTTTTAATAAATGTTCTAATCTTTTATTCTTATAGGAATTAAAACTTGGAAAAATATTTATAATTTCTAATATTTTATTTTCTACTGTTTTAACAGTTGTTTGTTGAAGCATAATTTCTGATAAATAAGTTAGGTATAAATTTCTATTCCTTCTCCAATATAAGTTTCTTTGATTTTTTTTAAACCAATGTAGGATTAAAGGGATAAATTTGTCTTTATGAAAAAATTCTCCAAGCTCAATGATATTGCTTTTCATCTGGTAAATAAGGTAAATAAAAAAAAGCTAAAAATAAATACTCTTATTTTAAAAAACTGGGAGTATATTTTTGGCATTAACAATAAATTTGTCCAATTAAAAAAAACTATAATAAATAATAAAACAGAATCTATAATTCTTGAATTAAGAGTCAGCCCAGAAAAATCTTTCGAAATGCATTCAAGTACAAATGAAATTGTCATAAAAATTGAGGAAGTAACTGGAGTGAAAGTAAATAAAATCCTATTTTTTCAAGATCTTTCTGATAAGAATTTAGAAAATAGTAATATTTCAAATTTATCAATGAAAGTAGAAGGAAAAACTCTTAATAAACAAAAATTTAATGATATAAAAGACGAAGAAGTAAGATCTATTTTTGAAAATATAAATAAAAAGTTACATGAAAACAATTAGTCTAATATTTTTTTTGGTTGCACTGTCAACAAATCCTGCAATATCAAAAATTTATGAATACAAAAATTATTTAGAGGATAACAACATTCAACCTCTTGTTAAATCGTCTGAGGAAAATTCAGTTGATGTTATTGAGTTTTCATCATTCAGTTGCTCACACTGTGCTGCATTTCACAATGAAACGCTTATAGGATTAAAAGAAAGTAGTGTTTATAAAAATATTAATTTTTACTTAATAGATTTTCCCTTAAATCAAGCTGCTTTTTATGGGGCTATTATTGCAAATTGTAGTGAAAACGTTCGTACAAGCTATGTTGACTCTGTCTATGAAAACTATGATGTTTGGACAAAAGCAAGTTCTGGAGAAGAAATTATTGAATTACTTAATAGCTATGGATTGCAACATGGTCTTGGGGATGAAGAGTTACAATCTTGCTTAAAAGATGAAAATTCTCATAATGAACTTTTATCTCTTCAAGTTGATGCTCAAAACATTTTTGGTGTTGAGAGCACGCCAACATTTTTAATTAATGGTGAGAAAATTCAGGGTAATCGGCCTGCATCAGAATTTATAAAAATAATTAATAAAAAATTGAATAATTAATTTGTTATCTTTAGATAAACTCTCAATTAAAGGTTTTAAATCTTTTGTAGAGCCAACAGATTTTGAAATCAAAAATGGTCTTACTGGTATAGTTGGTCCCAATGGTTGCGGAAAATCAAACATTGTTGAAGCAATAAGGTTTGGTTTAGGGGAGGTCTCTGCCAAACAACTTCGCGGCAAAGAGATTGATGATTTAATTTTCAATGGAACTGATAATCGGCCCTCATGGAATATCGCTGAAGTAGGTTTGTTTGTAAATATTGATGGAAGTGATTTAGAAAATAAATTTCAATCAAAACAATTAGAAATTGCTAGAAAGATATGGAGAGGAGAAGGAACGAATTCATTCATAAATGGTAAAGAGGTAAGATTGAAAGATATTCAATTGCTATTTGCCGACGCCTCTACATCAGCCAGATCAACTTCGATAGTTAGTCAAGGTCGTATTGGAGCAATCACCCAAGCGAAACCAGAAGATAGAAAAATGGTTTTAGAGGAAGCTGCTGGAATACTTGGCCTGCAATCCAGAAGACATGATGCAGAGTTGAGGTTGAAAGGTGCCAATAATAATCTATTGAGAGTAGAAGATGTTATTCAAACATACGAAGAACAATTAGCTATTCTTAAAAAACAAGCTAAAGAAGCTGAAAGATTTAGAAATATATCAACTTTAATCAAGAATGCGGAAGCGTCTGTATTTTTCGTAAAAAGAAACAAACTTCAACTTATTCTTGAGAGGCTTACTGAAGAAAAAGATAAAATAAAAGTAAAACTTGCTGATTTCCAGGGCGATGTATCAATTCAAGATCAAGCTTATGAAGATTTAAAAGTTAAAATTCCACCAATGAGAGAGAAATCATACTCATTGAACAGTGAACTTGATAGGTTGAATATGACTATAGAAAATCTTAAACAGGAAGAATTACGTTTTGAAGAGCACAAGATAAACCTCGAGCATCGCGTAAAACAACTTAATCAAGACTTACAAATTGAGCAAACACAATTTGAAGAAACGACCAGTAAAATCAAAACTATTAGGAAAGATATTGAAGACTTATCCTCTAAGGAATTTGAAGCTGAAAATCGAGACAGCAACGTAAATCAATCAGATAAAAGTTTATTAAACAATATTTCCTTTGATAAAAAATATGAAAATGCAGTAGCTGCAATTTTTGGTAAAGAACTTTTAGCATCATTGGAACCTGATGATGTTTATTATTGGAGAGAGCACTCAGTTGAGCAAGCCAATAAAGAGTTTAGTTTTAATTGTGAACCAGCTTCTAAAGTTATTAAAGTTCCAAACCAAGTAATGAATAAGCTTAATAATGTTGCTATTGTGTCTTCAAAAAAAGAAGGTTTAGAAAATCATACAAAAATAAGTATTGGACAGGCTATAGTCGATCTTGAGGGTAATTTGTGGCGTTGGGATGGACTTTTTATTTCCAGTAGTTATGAGGCTAATATCTCAACAATACTGTCAGAATTAAAAGAAAAGAGGCTAAACGATCTTAAAAAGCAAGTGCTTGAGTGGGAAAGAATTTTAGAGGTCACTGTTCAAAAAACTGAGGACTTAAATCAAAGAATAAAAACTGCTAAAGAAGAGTTAGAAATTTCTGAAAACAATCCAGGAGATATTGATAGCAAAAGACAATTTTTACTAAATAAAATTAAGCAACTAGATGACGAAAAAAAACTTTTTGACGATAAGTTACAAGAGCAAGAAAATCTTTTAGAAAGCCTTTCAAAAGAGTTGAGAAATAAAGAACAAAATTACTCTGTTGTAAAGGAGGAGTTGATACGAAAGGAGTCAGAAATTTCAAATTATTCACATAATTTAACTCAGCTCGCTCAATCATGTAGAGAAAAAATTAATGTTGATTTATTAAATTTAGAAAAAGAGGTAGATAAATTCAAAAGAGATGAAGATTTAGAGACCGCAGAGAAAAGAGTATTAAGATTAAACGCTGAAAGGGAGAGAATTGGTGCTGTAAACTTACTTGCTGAGGATGAATATGTAAAATTAAGAGAAAAAGTTGATGAAACAATTAAAGATAAAAATGAAATTCAAGAATCTATAGAAAAATTACATGAGGCAATTAATAAAATTAATAAAGAAGGTGTATTGCGACTAAAAGAGGCTTTTAAAATTGTTAATGAAAATTTTGAAAGACTATTTACAAAGTTATTTGGCGGAGGAAAAGCTTACCTGAAACTTATCCAAAACGATGAAGATCCTTTAAACTCTGGTTTGGAGATATTTGCCAGTCCTCCAGGTAAGAAAATGCAAAATATAACTTTATTATCTGGAGGTGAGCAAGCTTTAACTGCAATTTCATTATTATTTGCCGTATTTATAGCGAACCCATCACCTTTTTGTATATTGGATGAGGTTGATGCTCCTCTAGATGACAATAATGTGGATAGATTTTGTAGTATGGTCGAAGAAATTTCAGAAAAAGTTCAAACCAAATTTATTATTGTTACTCATAATCGAATGACAATGTCTAGAGTAGACAGACTCTATGGTGTTACAATGCCCGAGGAGGGAATTTCTCAAATAGTCTCTGTTGAATTAGAAGAAGCCGTAAAGTACGCTGAATAATGGTAAATGATGAAGAAAATGATAATAAAAAGCCAAGTATGCAAGGTCTTAGCTTTGCTTATAGAATCTCAACTGAATTATTGGGCGCTTTAATTGTTTCTGTTGTTATTGGATTGTTGATTGATAAGATGTTTGACAGCAAACCTATTGGTTTAATAACGTTGATAATACTTGGTTTTTTTGCAGGTTTATTGAATATTTACAGGCTTATACGTCGCATAGAAAACTCTAAATAAATCTGTTTAAGTACCTCATGGCCAAGGGTGAGAGTCCTCTCAAACAGTTTGAAATACAACCCATCGTTGACATTAACTTTTTAGGTTTTGATATCTCTTTTACTAATTCTGCTCTATGGATGACTATTACAACAGCGTTTATTTTAATTTTTTTTACAGTGCCTTTTTTAAAAGCAAAAAAAACAAACTCTGTTAGTGACCTTTATCCGACAAGAATGCAAGTTGCTGCTGAGCTTGGTTTTAATTTTATAAATAGTTTATTAGCAGACACTGTTGGTAAAGAGGGCAAAAAATACTTTCCTTTAGTTTTTACTTTGTTCATGTTTATTTTATTTGGAAATCTTTTTGGTATGATTCCTTATAGCTTTACTTTTACTAGTCATATCATAGTGACTTTAGCTCTTGCAATGGGTGTGTTTATTTTCGTTACAGTTTTAGGATTTGTAAAACATGGCTTAAAATTTTTTAGCTTTTTTGTTATCCCTGGCTTGCCCGTATATATGCTTCCTTTATTGATACCAATTGAAATTATATCTTATCTCTCTAGACCAATAAGCTTATCTGTTAGACTTTTTGCTAACATGCTTGCTGGTCATACTTTACTGAAAGTTTTTGCAGGATTTGTCTCTGCACTAGGTTTTTTTGGAATTCTGCCATTAGTATTTATAATTGCCTTAACAGGTTTAGAGATATTAATTGCATTTTTGCAAGCATATGTTTTTGCAATATTAACATGTTTGTATATTAACGACGCTTTACACTTACACTAGATGAACATAAGGAGGTAAATATGGAACTAGTTGAAGGACTTAAATACTTAGGCGCAGGTTTAGCTGTTATCGGCGTGATTGGTGCTGGTATTGGTATTGGTAATGTTTTTGCTGCATTTATTACTGCTGTTGGAAGAAACCCAGCTGCAAGAAATGAAGTTTTTACCATGACAATGTTGGGTTTTGCACTTGTTGAAGCTATTGCTTTATTCGCATTAGTTATAGCTCTAGTTATATTATTTTCATAAATTAACTGGATAAAGAATGCCTCAATTAGAGCAAGTAGAATTTTTTGTTTCTCAGCTTTTTTGGCTGGGTGTATTTTTTGTAATACTTTTTACAGTACTAACATATACAACACTCCCTAAAATCAGAGCTTTTTTGAATCAAAGAGATGATTTTGTTAAATCACATATCTCAAAACAAGATGAACTAATCAAAAAAGCTGAGTCAATAATCGAAAATTATGAGGTAAAACTTAACGATGCAAAGAGTCAAGCATCTCAAATTATTAATGATGCAAAAGATAAAGCAATGCAAGAAAGTGAAAGCTTAATTAAATCTACTGAAGAAAAAATACAAAATGAAATAAAAATGACTGAGGAAAGAGTTGCCAAAGAAAAAGACCAGGCAATATCTGATTTAAACATACAGCTGAAAGACTCAGCTACTAGTTTCATCTCTAAGGTATCTAAAATTGAGAAAGAGAATATCAATTTATAGATGAGCTATTTATTTTCAGATCCAAAGTTTTGGTTATTAATCTCTTTTATCACATTTGTAATTTTGATGATTAAACCATTTAAAAGCATGATGATTGGTGGTTTAGACTCCAAAATTGAAGAAATAAAGATGAATATTGATAAGTCTCTAGAGTCTTTTAATGAGGCAGAAGAAAAACTCAGAGAAGCAGAAAAACAAACTATTGATTTAACCAATAAAGTTGAAGAAATCATCTCTAATGCTCAGTCACAAGCTGAGTCAATTACTAAAAATATCATTGATAAAACAAATCAAACTATTAAATCTAAAGAAAAAAATTCTTTAGATAGAATAAAACAAATTGAATTATCTGCGATACAATCTATCAAAAGTCAAGCCTCTATAGAGTTAAATAATATTTTAAAAAACTATTTTTCTAATCTATCAGAGAATAATAAATCTAAAATATTGGACAATAGTGTGACTGATCTAAAATCAGTCAATTGATTGCGTAAAATATTTTTATACCTTGATTATAAGTATCCAAATCAATTTGAAACTTATCATTTAAATCAATACTGTTTATTTTATTTATTTCCATATCGAGTTTAATTTCTTTTTTGTATTTAAACTCAGCTATTTTATTGTCCTCATCAAGATTTGTTACAAAAACAATTAATTCTACTTCGTAAGTTTTTTTATCTTCATCATATAAGTATATATTCAATTTATAATCTGTCGAAATTTCTACCGAATCTTCATCTACATACAAATAACAACTTAAGTTATAATCATTCTGTAGTTCAATGTTGGTATTGCCGAAATCAATTGATCTTGCCTTATACAAAATAAGAGATTGAGGGCATTCTTTGTAAGTAATTTTTTCTTCTTTTTTTTTTATAGGATTAGGAATTGAACAAGCAACTAAAATAAAAGATAAAATAGAACATATAATGAATTTATTTTTTGCCATTGTTGAATATTATGCATCATATATACATTAATTAAAAAATAATAAAATGGCAGTCTATACACCAATAACTCATATTGAAGCCCAAAAATTGTTCAAACCAATTGGAGAAATAAAGAGATTAGAAGGCATAAAGGAGGGAGTAGAAAATACAAATTATTTAATTTATTTAAATGACTCTCAAAAATATATCCTTACTATTTTTGAAAAGAGAACCAAAGAAATAGATTTACCTTATTTTAATAATCTCATGAAATTATTTCACAAAAACGGTATCTCATGTCCATTGAGTGTTACAGTCAATAATCATAACTTATTCAAAATCAAGGATAAACCATGTTGTATTTATACTTTTGTTGAAGGAAGGCCAATAGAAGATGCTAACAAAGAACAATTAGTTTCATTAGGAAAATCAGTGGCTCACTTACATCAATCTGGTAAAAGTTCAGAACTTTTTAGAAAAAATATGATGTTAATACCGTCTTGGAGACATATTACTGAAAGTTTCTCAGAGAATAATCCTAAAATAAATAGTTTGGAGTACAAATATATCTTAGAAAATATAAATAATCTTCAAGATAAATTTCCAATTAATTTGCGACAAATAAATATTCATGCTGATTTATTTAAAGACAATATATTTTTTTTAGATAATCAGGTTTCAGGTTTTATAGATTTCTTTTTTTCGTGCACAGATACTGTTATTTACGATTTGGCTACATTTACCAATGCTTGGTTTTTTGAAGGTAATAAATTTGTAGAGGATGATTATTTGATTTTTATAAAATCTTACCTACAAGAATTTAAATTAACTAATGAGGAAAAGGATAATTTTAATTTTTATTTAAAAGTAAGTGCCATTCGTTTTTTCTTAACGAGACTTTATGATTTACATTTTAATAAAGAGGGGAATGTAAAACATAAAAATCCAATAGAATTTTTTGAAATTTTTAAATTTCATGAAAAAAACAACATACAGGACCTCTTTTGATTAGTGTATATACAGACGGTTCGTGTCTTGGAAATCCAGGTAATGGAGGTTGGGCCTTTTTAGTTGTCAGTGAAAAAGATATTAGTTTTAGGGCTGGATTTGAAGAAAATTCCACTAATAATCGAATGGAACTTATGGCCGCTATTAAAGCATTAGAATTTTTAGATAATTATAAAAAAATTTCTTTAAATACTGACAGCAATTATGTGAAACAAGGTATAACGACTTGGATATTAAATTGGAAAAAAAATTTTTGGAAAACATCAACCAAGCAACTTGTTAAAAATAAGGAGCTTTGGGAAAGATTAGATTATCTTAATGAAAGAAAAGATATTAATTGGAATTGGGTTAAAGCGCATGATGAAAATAAATACAATAATCAAGTTGATGAACTTGCCAGAAAAGCAGCTGAAACACTAACTGAGTCTTCTTTTAATTAAATCTGAGGACTCAAGATATTCTATTGGACCTATGGATGAAATTGTTAAATTAGACTCAAATATTTTTGTTCTGGCTTTTTCCAAGTCTTCTAATTGCACAGCGTCTATTTTAGCAATAAATTCCTCGGGAGATCTAACCTTATTATGCATTAAATAGCTAGTTGCGTTGGATCTACATCTTGTTGAAATACTTTCCTCTCCTTTTAGAATTCCCACTTTAAATTTAGCTTTAGTCTTCGTTAATTCCTCCTCAGTAAAGGTATTAGCATTAATATTTAATTGATCGCAAAGTACGGGTATTAATTCTTTTACTTCCTTATGTCCTGTACCAGCATAGACATAAAAAATACCTGAGTCAGAAAAGAAATCACCACTGCTGTATATGCTATAAACCAATCCTCTTTTTTCTCGAATTTCTTGAAATAATCTTGAAGACATACCAGAGCCGAGAAGTGTCGAATAAACTCTTGTAGCATAGTAAAGGTCTGAATGAATATCTACACCCTCAAAACCTAGTAATAACTTTACCTGTTCTAAATTTTTCTCTTGGCGGTATTCTCCACCAACATAAGAAGATTTTGGAATATAATCGTCGTCACCCAGAGGGAGGTTTTGGAATTTCTCCTCAACAAGTTTAATTATTTTGTCCTCTTCAAAATTTCCTGATACGGAAAACACCATTTTTTTTGGGTTATAGAAACCTTTCATAAAACCCTCTACTTCATCCCTTGATATAGACTTTATAATTTCAGCCGTACCTAAAATTGACCTACCCATGGGCTGGTCCGGGTAAGCTAACTCGTCGAATTTATCAGCAACAATACTATCTGGCTCATCAGCGTACATTCCAATCTCTTGTAATATGACGCCTCTCTCTTTATCGAGTTCCTTAGAGTCAAAAGTTGAAAACTGCAATATATCGCTAATTACGTCTATGGATAGTTCAACATTTTCCTTTAAACCACTCATGTAATAAGCAGTTATTTCTCTTGAAGTATAGGCATTGTGAGAATTACCTACTAGCTCAACCTCTTTTGCTATTTGAGCAGCTGATCTATTTTTTGTTCCTTTGAATGCCATGTGCTCTAATAAGTGAGCGACACCATTAATTTCTTTTCGCTCATTTCTTGCCCCGACCTTGTTCCACATTCCTACACTTACTGTTTCTACAGTGTTTACATAATCTGTTATCAAGGTCATTCCATTTTTAAGCTTATGAATATTAGGCATGTGCTTCTATATAATCTCCAAGTTCCTTATAATTGTTGTCTAAAATTGCAAATTTTTCATCATTAAGAAATTCTATGTTTTTATCATATTTTACATTGTTACCTAATGCCTTTTGGACAGTTTCCTGAAATTTTACTGGATGGGCACAGGCAAGACACATTGCTTTTTTTAAATTTAATTTTTCCGCACATACTATGCCAACAGCTGTATGAGGGTCTAATAAAATTTTGTAATTTTCATATGTGATTTTAATTTGATTTTCAACCTCTTTAGAAGTTGCACTCTCAGATAAAAATTTCTCAGATAATGACTTATGAATAGAACTTTCTAATTTTTTATTATGTTCATTGTTTTGTATATTTTGAAAAAGCTCATTTGTTGCTCCTGGTCCAAGAAGCTCTGCTAAAAGTCTTTCAAAATTACTTGATATTGTTATATCCATGCTAGGGCTATTAGTTTTTACAACATTGTAAAGATGTAGATCATTATTGCTTATAATTCGATGTAAAATATTATTCTCATTTGTCGCAACAATTAACTTATTTATTGGAAATCCCATTGACTTTAGCAAATGAGCAGAATATATATTTCCAAAATTACCACTTGGTACAACAAAATTATCAATATTATGATTAAGATATGACCATGCATAATAAATTGATTGTGGTAGCACCCTAAACCAATTAATTGAATTCACTGCAGTAAAGCTATATTTATTATTTATATCTTTATCTCTAAAAAGTTTTTTTACTAAATTTTGGCAATCATCAAAACTTCCATTTAGGGCAATATTAAAAACATTTTTACCTCCACTAGTTGTCATTTGTTTTCTTTGGAAGAGAGATGTGGAGTTATGAGGGTGTAAAATAAAAATACTAATATTTTCAATATCTTTAAAGGCTTGAATTGCAGCAGAACCGGTATCGCCAGAAGTTGCTCCGATAACTACTAATTTTCTATCTAGTTTCTTTAAATAGTATTCATATATCTTAGCTAACAAACACATAGCATAATCTTTAAAAGCTAGTGTCGGGCCATGAAATAAATTTAATAGATCGTTGTCACCTATGTTAGATATTGAAACAATTTCTTTATCAAATTTACAATATGCCTCTTCGATAATCTTTTCAATTATTTGAGCTTCAAATAAATCTGATAAAAAAGGGGTTAAAATAAAATTTGCTATTTCAAAATAATTTTTTCCTTTTAATGCATTTATTTGATTACTACTAAATTTCGGAATTTCATTTGGAATAAATAGACCTCCATCTGGTGCTAGACCGAAATTGAGTACCTGCTCAGCAGAGTACTCTTTTTTATCATCTCGCGTACTTATGTATTTCATTTAACAAATCTATCAACCAAATGATCTAAATAATATTTTGAGTTTAAATTCTCGCCAGAAATGCTTTGTAACATTTCATCAGATGAATATAAAGAAGCTTTTTGGTGGATATTAGTATTTAACCAAATGATTAAATTATTTATATTTTCTTCATTAGGGTTGTCTAAAAAAATATCAAATAAAGGGCAATTATATTTAATTTGTGAGGCTATCATAGCACCAAGTGCATAAGTAGGGAAATAACCAAAGATACCTTCATACCAATGAATATCTTGGAGAACCCCCTCTGTTTCTGAAATTAGATTGATTGACAAATTATTTAAATAGTTTTCGTTCCATAAATTTTTAATATCTTTAAAGTAAATTTTATTTTTAAATATCTCTTTTTCAATTTTATACCTGATGTAAACATGGATCGGGTAAGAAAATTCATCAGCACTAACCCTTATAGGATTAACTCTCACAGTATGATAGTGCTCTAAAAACGATTTTTCCAAGTCTTTAGAGTTATCAAAAATATTGTTTATAATTTTAAAATAAACCTTTGATTTAAAGATATGATTTTCAAAAAAAAGAGATTGGCTTTCATGGACGCTTAAACTACGAGATTGACCCAATGGCTCATAAAGATATTCATTAGGTCGATTCTGCTCATAGACTCCATGGCCTGTCTCGTGAAATAATGCTGATAAGGACTCTAATATATTGTCTTCAAACCTGGTTGTTATCCTTACATCATTTGTAGCTCCTCCACAAAAAGGGTGATGAGATTGATCAATTCTACCTCTGTCAAAATCAAAGTTGAGTTGTTCTAATTTTACTTTCACCATTTTTAATATTTCTGAGACTGAAATATTTGATTTATAAACATGAGGTGATTTAATTTTTTTAATATCCAAATATTTAGGTATTATTTCTCTCTCAATTACTGAAAAAAATTTGTCTATCTTTGATGAATCATAATCAATATCATATTTTGAAATTAATGAGTCATAAGGTGATAGATTAGTAGCTTTAGCTAATTGACTTGCTTCCTCATGTACTAAATCTAATAGATCATTGAAATCTTTTTCAATTACCGAAGAATCATTTTTTGATCTAGCCTCTCTCCATAAATGCTCACAAGTTAGTTTTTTTTTTATCAGTAGAGATTTCAAATCTGGGTCAATAGCATTTTCTTTAACGATAATACTCTTCATTAATTTTAAACACATACTATCTGCTTCGCTTAATTTTGTATTTTCAGCTTTTTGAATTTCTTCTTGAATCTCTTCGCTTCTAAATATTCTATCTGTAAAGTTAGATAAAATAGACATTTGCTCTGATCTAGACTCAACACTTTTTTTTGGTAAATTAGTTGCATTATCCCAAAATAAAAGACCACTGACATCATTCAAAACATAGTAGCTTTTAAAATACTCTTTAAGTTTATTCATATTTTCTTCTTATAATTAACAGCATAACGATACTTGACAAGCTAAGCAAAAACCAAGTTATTGAATAATTCAAATGATTATTTCTCAAAAATACAAGAGGATTAAAGGTATATTTAGATACCCTATCATCTAGCAGAACAAAATAATATTTAGATAGGAATGTATATTGATAAAACTGACTAAAATCAGTTTTATTAATAGAGTACCAAGTATTATTAGATAAATCATTCTCTGGGGTAAAAAAAGGTTTATCTGAATTAAAATCTCTAATGTATACCTTAGGGTTGTCAATTGATTGATATCTTTGAATGATATTTTGAACTTGATCTACATCTTTGTCTAAAAACCATCCAAAATTAATGACACTGTACATACTATTTTTGTACTTTACCGGAAGTATTAGGTGATAACCTGTTTTTCCTTTAAATGTTTTTGACTCTAAATAAATTGGTTTGTTAAGAATTGTATAATTATCATCTAATTTTACTGTTACTAAATTATTGTAATTCAGTACATCTGAAAACAAAGTGGGATTGAGAATTGAATTACGAATATTATCCATTAAATCATTTTTCCAATTTAGCCGGTAAAGTTGCCACGAACCTAAGATAAAGGTTAAAATAGAAATTCCTATAAATACAAATGTTAATGATGACTTATTCATAAATAAAAAATTGAATTAAAAGTAAAAGATATAAATGTTTGGTTTATCTTCCCCACCAATAGATACTTATGTATAAAAACAACCAAACAACATCAACAAAATGCCAATACCATGCAGCTGCTTCAAAACCAAAATGTCTTTTTGGGGTTAAATGACCTTTTCTTATTCTCAATAAACATACTAATAAAAACAAAGTACCTATTAGTACATGAAAGCCGTGAAAACCGGTTGCCATGAAAAAAGTTGAAGGATATATACCTTCAGTGAAACCAAAAGTTGCATGTTGGTATTCATATATTTGTAAAAGTGAAAATATAAAACCTAAAAAAACCGTGTAATATAAACCTTTAAGAGCCTCTTTATTATTACCCTCTCTTAATTCATGGTGTGCCCATGTACAGGTAGTACCTGATAAAAGTAAAATTAAGGTATTTAAGTATGGGATATCTAGTGGGTCAAAAGTTTCAATTCCTTTTGGAGGCCAAACTCCTATTCCAAGAGTACCTGTAAAAACTTCTTTGTACTCATCTAAAAATGTTTTAGGTAATAGACTTGCATCGAAAAAAGCCCAAAAGAAAGCAACAAAAAACATAACTTCTGATGTGATGAACAGAGCCATACCCCACCTAAGACCAATCTCAGTGATTGAATTGTGTACTTTCAAAAAAGTACTCTCTTTTATTATGTCTCGCCACCACATAAACATAGTAAAAAGTATTAGAACAAGACCTGCTAGCATAGGCCATAGCATCTCATAGTGCATATACAAAATAGCACCTGAAACTAGAAAAAGAGCAGAAAAAGCACCAACTAATGGCCAGGGACTAGGATTTACAAGATGAAATTTATGTTTCTTTTCAGAGTCTTTAAATACTAAATCAACCATTTAAACAATATTTCATTCTTTTTTCTCAAAAAAGGTATATGACAAAGTGACATTCTTAGTCCTACTTGCCTCAGGATCGTCAAGTATCAATGGATCTAAATAGAAAGTGACAGGAAACTCAACAACTTGATTTGGTTTTATCGTTTGATCAATGAAGCAAAAGCATTCTATCTTATATAGGTATGGACCAATTTTAGGTGGTAAAATGTTAAATATAGACGTACCTGTTGAGCTAACGTCAGTATTGTTTTTAGCTTTAAAAACAACATCATACTTTACACCTTCTGTAATATTCATTTTTTGAGGAGCCTCGAACATCCAGTCCAAACCTTCATTTACCTGAGCTGAAAATATTACTTTTATATCAAGTTCTCCCAAATTGATATTTTGTTGTTGTTCCTGAATTTTTACTTCTTTATTAAAACCTTGAAATCCAGTCAGATCACAAAAAAGCTTATACAATGGAACAGAAAAAACTACCAGACTTACCATAAATCCAAGTATCAACATTAAAAAAATTAATGTTTTATTTTTATTTGTTACGTTCAAATACCAGATTTAATTCTAAATATTGTAATGAAATAAAATGCTGTTACGAGCATGAAAAGTAAAGCCAAGACTAATAAGTTTTTATTTTTTCTTTTCATTAGAATAAATATTTATCAATAACTGTTAGGGTAAAAATAAGAAAAAGATACACAATTGAATATCCAAAAAGTTTAATTGAGTCTTTTTTAATATTTTGTGACTTATTGAGTTTAAAAAGTTTGTAAATAAAATATGCATTGAGAAGATTGGAGCCTAAAAAAAAGCTCATTCCCGCGTATTTAAAAAAATATAGAGAGTTTACTGATGCAACCATTAAAAAAGTATAAATATTCATCATAAAAAGTGTTTTTTTTATGCCATGTTTAACGGGGTACATGGGTATATCAGCGTCAGAGTAATCTTGGTTTCTAAATATAGCCAATGCCCAAGAGTGTGGAGGTGTCCATAAAAATATTATTAAGCATAATATTAACGGGTAGAAAATTTGTTCACTTGAAATACTTATCCATGCAATCACTGGAGGGAGAGCACCAGCTAAACCACCAATCACTATATTTTGTGCAGTTTTGTGCTTGAGATACATTGTATAAAAAACGGAGTAATAAAGAATTGTAAATGCCAATAAGATTGAGGCCTTAATATTTCCAAAGAAAAATAAACCTACCACAGAAAAAAAAGAAAAAATTAATCCAGTCCCAAGTGCTGTATTTGCTGAGATATTTCCTGAAGGAATAGGTCTAAACTTTGTTCTATCCATTTTAGAGTCAATTATTCGATCAAACCACATATTTAAAATAGCTGAACCAGATGCTCCCATTGCTATAAGGGTAAGAGCCATTCCTTTTATAAATAAACTTTTATCAGATGGTGCTAATAGCATCGCACATAAAGCCGTAAATATTACAAGCGAGATTACACCAGGTTTAATTAGTACATAAAGTTGTTTTAAAAAATTAACAGCTTGCAAAAAGAACAGGTTTTGATCTGTCTGCACAAAGGTTTGATGATGCTTTTTTTCTAACACAAATTAATTTTTCACTTCTGGTAGTGTATCAAACTGGTGATAAGGTGGAGGAGACGGTAATGTCCACTCAAGTGTTTTCGCACCCTCACCCCATGGATTTGCTTCTGCTTTTTTGCCTTTAAATAATGCGTAAATTATTATGAAAATAAAAAGAATAAATGAAGCAAAAGATATATATGACCCAATTGAGGATATAATATTCCATCCAGCATAGGCATCTGGATAATCTGGAATACGTCTAGGCATGCCTGCTAATCCTAAAAAATGTTGTGGGAAAAAGGTTAAGTTAACGCCTAAAAAGAATAACCAAAAGTGTAATTTACCAAAAAACTCAGAGTAATTTTTTCCACTCATTTTACCAAACCAATAATAAATTCCGGCAAAAATACCAAACACCGCTCCCATACTTAAAACGTAATGGAAATGGGCAACAACGTAGTATGTATCATGTAAAACGACATCAATACCTGCGTTTGCTAAAATTACACCTGTTACTCCACCGAGAGTAAAAAGAAAAATAAATCCTAGAGCAAATAACATAGGGGTCGTAAATGTTATAGATCCACCCCACATTGTAGCGATCCAACTAAAAATCTTAACACCTGTGGGTACAGCTATGACGATTGTAGCAAGCATAAAATAAGCTCTAACATTTGCGCTAAACCCTACTGTGTACATATGATGAGCCCAAACAACAAAACCAATAAATCCAATAGCTACCATTGCATAGGCCATACCTAAATATCCAAATACAGGTTTTTTTGAAAATGTGGATACAATGTGTGAGACGATACCGAAAGCTGGTAAAATCATAATGTAAACCTCTGGGTGACCGAAAAACCAGAATAAATGCTGGAATAGAACGGGGTCCCCACCACCTGCAGGATCAAAAAAAGTTGTTCCAAAGTTTCTATCTGTTAAAAGCATTGTAATAGCTCCACCTAGAACTGGGACAGCAAGTAAAAGAAGAAATGCTGTAACTAACATTGCCCAAACAAAAAGAGGCATTTTATGAATTGTCATCCCGGGTGCTCTCATATTCAAAATGGTTGTAATAAAGTTGACGGCACCAAGTATTGATGAGGCACCTGCTAAATGAAGTGAAAAAATGGCCATATCTACAGCAGGACTACTGTGTCCTGTAATCGAACTTAAAGGTGGGTAAATAGTCCAACCAGTTCCAGCACCGCTCCCAACAAACATCGAACCTGCAATCAAAAATAATGCAGGAACCAATAACCAAAAACTAATATTATTCAATCTTGGAAAAGCCATATCAGGTGCACCAATCATTAGTGGAATAAACCAATTTCCGAAACCTCCTATTAATGCAGGCATTACGACAAAAAAGATCATTAATAGTCCATGAGCTGAGATAATTACATTCCACATTTGTCCATCTGCCACAAACTGCATTCCGGGCTCAGATAATTCCATTCTCATAATAACTGAAAGGGCACCGCCCACTACACCAGCTACAATTGCATAAATTAAGTATAATGTTCCAATATCTTTGTGGTTTGTGGAAAAAAACCATCTTGTGAAAAAACCCGGCTTATGATCGTGATGATCATCCATAGCTAATGAATCTGAACTCATAAATTATTCTCCTCTAATTGTATTAAATTATTTTGTGAAGTAATGATTTCCTCATTTGTTTCGTTAGTTTTAATATCTTCATTGATTGCGTAATTGTTTTTGGCTTCATTAGCCCATGCACTAAATTCGCTTTCAGGTAATACTTTTACAACAACTGGCATAAACCCATGACCACTACCACATATTTCAGAGCATTGTCCTCTGTATATTCCTGGTTCTTTAACATTGACCCACGTTTCATTAAGTCTTCCAGGGACGGCATCAGTCTTTAATCCCATTGAGGGTACAGCCCAGCTGTGCAAAACATCTCCAGCAGTTATAAGTATTTGAATATTTTTATTGGCAGGAATTACAAGAGGATTGTCAACTGTCAAGAGTCTTAAGTCTCCCTCTTGAAGATCTGCATCTTGAACCATGTAACTTTCAAAATAAAAGTCACCGTGATCGGGGTATTCGTATTCCCAATACCACTGATGACCAATGACTTTAACAGTCATATCATAGTTTTCGCTTTTTTCTTGTTGATATAAAAGCTTAAAAGATGGTATCGCAAGTACTACAAGAATTACAATTGGTATTGCAGTCCACAAAACTTCAACAACTGTGTTGTGAGTTCTTGTAGATGGAATTGGGTTTCTTTTTGCACTGAAACGAAAAGAGACGTAAAAAAGAAGAAATAAGACAAATAAAGTAACTAAAGTCATTACAATCAAAATTATGTTATGGAGTCCAACTACACTGCCCATCAAATCTGTGGCAGGATTTTGAAAACTTAACTGCCAGTCAGTGGCTTGTTTTCCAAACGCCTTAAAAGATACAAGAAAAAAAAATACCGAAAATATTGACTTCATCTAAGACATATTAGTAATCTTTTTTGTACAGTATATTGACAGGATGTCGCTTAAACCCGCTATAATTATGAAAAATAGTGAAATGTTAAACTAAGTGCGGCAATAACTGCTGTGTCAGCTTTCAAAATGTTTGGGCCTAGGCTCACATTAAAGAAATTTTTTGAGCTATCTGAAATAAATGCTCTTTCCTCCTCCTCAAAACCTCCCTCAGGTCCTATAACAACTAAAATTTCACTATTTGGTTTAACTTTAGCTTGTGATAGATGAATTCCTTTGAGATTTTCATCAAACATCAGCACTGTTTTACTAGACATAATATTAGACCTATCTTTAAGGTCAATTAACTTGTCTATGTTTGGTATTGATAATCTTCCACTTTGTTGAGCAGCACCTAGAGCATATGTATTAAACTTATCAAGATTAATCTTTGTGTTTATAGTTCTATTAAATGATGTTGGAAATATACACCTCACACCCATCTCAGTTGATTGTCTTATAATTAATTCACTGTTTTGGTATTTTATGGGAGAAAACATTAAGTCTATCAAAGTTTCTGCTCGAGGTACTGAGATTTGACTTATCGATTTCGCTTTTAAAAAATTTTTTTTTATGTCAATTATTTCGCACTTCCATTCTCCAGAAATGTTGTTAAACAAAGAGATCTCATCTCCTATTTTAAGCCTTATAACTTTTACAAGATGGATATAATACTTTTTTTCTAGCTCATAAGTGCTACCCTGCTTTATAATTGAATTACAATAAACTCTCTTCATGAATAACAATTATAAGAATAATTTAATTTTTAAATTATTTCCACCTTTCACACACCCATACATTATTTTAGTTAGATTAGATAAACCTATTGGTTTTCTTTTACTTTTTTACCCAATTAGTTTCATTTTAGCATCCTCAACAAATATTTCGTCTAATAACATTTTAATTTTGTTTATAATTTTTTTTTTAGGTTCATTGGTTATGAGATCCGCTGGGTGCATAGTAAATGATTTTATTGATAAAGACATTGATAGGAAAGTTAGTAGAACACAAAATAGAGCTTTAGCCTCATCACAAATAAGTTTAAAGAACTCACTTATACTATTATTTTTTCTTTTAATAATAGGATTGATAATTTTATTACAATTAAATTATGAAGCTATTGTATTAGGGCTTGTTATCACTCCTTTGATAATTTTATACCCATTAGCAAAAAGATTTTTTTTCTTACCCCAATTAATTTTAGCTTTGACTTATAATTGGGGCTGTTTTATTGGCTGGGTGGCAATGGGCTCAAACGTACCCTTTTTATCTGTTCTCATTTTATATGTGTCACTAATTTTTTGGACACTTACTTATGATACTGTTTATGCTACTCAGGATGAAAAAGAAGACAAAGAATTAAAATTATACTCTAGCACATTATTTTTTGGAGCCGGTAGAATGATCATTATAAATTTAATGATTTTTTTTAAATATTTTTTATTAGCAGTTTTTGGAAGTGGCTTGAATTTCAGTTTTTTATACTATGTCTTATTAACAACGATTTTCTTGATAAACATTATAGATCTCAATTTTATGTGGAAAAATGTACCTGAAAAGGCTGGCTCATACTTTAATCGCAATAACTATTACGGTATCAGCATACTTTTTAGTATAATAATCGGAAGTCACCTTAATGTCTGAGTCTAAAGAACATTTTATAAGAATTTCTAAATTATTTCTTAATTTTAAATTAAGAATGTTTGTTGCTATTTTATGTATGATTATTGCAGCTGTATGCACAGGTTTTCATGCATGGTTAGTTAAACCAGCTCTTGACAATGTTTTGATTAATGCTGATAGGTTTTATTTATATTTTATACCCATTGCTATATTAATTACTGGGGTAATAAAAGGGTTTGTAACTTATATCCAAATTACCTCTTTACAATTTATGAGTCATAGAATTATTGAAAAACTCAGACGTGATGTTTTTAAAAATATAATAAATGTGCATTATGGGTTTTTTGTTAAAAATAAAATAGGATCATTAATTACGAGAATTACTACAGATACTTATTACTTAAGTGGGGCAATGGCCAACACATATACCGCATTAATAAAAGACTCTTTAACTTTAACTGTTTTAATAGGAAATATGTTTTATCAAAATTGGAAATTAGCATGCATTTCTATAGTGATTTTTCCATTGGCCATTGTTCCAATAAGAGTTTTAGGTAAAAAAATTAGAAGAGTCACAAAAAACTTACAAGAACAAGTTGGAACTTTAGCTTCAAATTTAGAAGAGGTCTTTAGAGGTATCAAAAATGTAAAATCTTTCAATGCAGAAAATTTTGAAATTAAAAGAGTTAATAAACAAATTGAGCAAGCTAGAGAATTGAATTTTAAACAGGAAAAAATTACTGCTAGATCCAGACCTTTTACTGAAACATTGGGTTCAATGGCAGCTGGTTTAGCAATATTTGGTGGGGGTATTTTTGTAATTAACGAGAATATGACAGCTGGGCAATTAATGAGTTTTTTAGTAAGTCTCATGTTAGCTTATGCACCACTTAAAAACCTAATAAATGTCAATGTTTTACTTCAAAGCGGTCTTGGTGCTGCCTCCAGAATATTTGAATTTATAGATTTTAAAAACGAAACAATTGGAGGATCTAAGATAATAAAAAATTTCAAGACTTTGAGTTTTAAAGAGGTTTTTTTTAAATACGAAAATACAAATAAAAATATAATTAACCGAGTTAATTTTAACCTCAAAGCAGGGAAAAAAGTTGCATTTGTGGGACCGTCTGGAGGGGGTAAATCAACAATTATGGCTTTATTTTTGAGATTATTTGATATCACTAAAGGTGACATAATAATAAATGAAATTGATATAAAAAAATTAAAATTAAATTGTCTAAGAAATATATTTAGCCTAGTTAGCCAAGATACAGTTTTGTTTGATGGTACTATTTCAGAAAATATAAAATATAACTCTGGTCACAACAAATCAAATATAAATCATTTTGCTAATATTGCTTGTGTGAATGATTTTGCAAATAAACTACCTTTAAAATTAGATACTAAAATTGGAGAAAATGGAATTAAATTGTCTGGGGGGCAAAGGCAAAGAATTTCAATAGCGAGAGCTCTTGCTCAAAAAAGCCCTGTTGTATTATTAGATGAACCAACTTCAAATTTAGATCTTAAAACAGAGTCTAAGCTATTCAATAATTTGTATCATTTGCCTAAAATTACAATGATCGTAGTTGCACATAGATTAAGTACAATTAAAAATTTCGATGAAATTTACTATTTAGAAAATGGTGAGGTTGTTGAGAAGGGAACTCATAAAACCTTAATGGCAAAGAAAAAACATTATTATAATCTTTATCAAAGACAAATTAAAAAAAATGCTTAAAAAATTATCTAAGAATAAATTCTTTAAGATTATTTTTGTAAATTTAATTTATCTGTCATTATCAATTATAAAAAAAACAAGTAATTGGTCAGGTGTAAACGAAGAAGTCATAGAAAAGCAATTACGAGATAATAAATCAATCATTGTACTTATTTGGCATAATCAACTTATGGGTTCTACATTTAGTTGGAAATTTAAACCAAAATTAAGACCAGTTGCAACATCTCATAGAGATGGTCAAATAAGCACTTTAGTTCAAAGAAAATTTGGTTTAGAGCCTCTTTTACGTGAAAAAGATAAACCGACCGTCTTAATAAAAGAAATCACTTTAGCCGTAGAAAATGGAGAGTGTATTTATATCACACCAGATGCACCTCATGGACCTCCTTATGAAATTAACACTAATATTTACAAATTAGCCAAAAAGTTTGACTTAAAGATCGCTCTACTAACCTTCAAAACCAATCGTTTTTTTCGTCTTAATAATTGGGACAAATTAAAGATACCATTACCTTTCAGTAAAGGTATTTTTTTTTGGGGTAAAGAAATAATAAATCCAAGTCAGTTCGACGAAAATTCATTTAATAAATACATAATAGACAATTTGAATAAAAATTTAAAAATAATTGATGCTCATTTTTAGCTATAGATTATTACAACTTGTGCTTTTTCCAGTGATTTTATTCATTGGTTTAATTAGAATATTCAATAAAAAAGAAAGCTTTTTTTCATATAAACAAAAAATATTTGCAAACCAAAATTACACACAAATCAAACAAAGTGATTTTTTAATTCATTTTGCCAGCATAGGCGAATTGAATTCTATTAAATTTTTAGTCGATAAGCTCAATAATAAAAAAATTGTTTTATCATGTTCTACATTGTCATCTTTTGAATTGTCAAAAAAATTATACCCCAACCTTATTAGTATATTTCTTCCTTTAGATTTTTTTTGGAATGTAAATATTTTCTTATCTAAAACAAATTTTAAAAAAATATTATGGATTGACTCAGAAATTTGGCCTAATTGGCTAATGATTTCAAAAAAGAAAAATTTAAAAAATATTTTAGTTAATGGAAGAGTATCGGATACAAGTTATGTCAGATGGTCAAAATATCCAAATTTAAGTAAAATAATTGGAGAACAATACGATTTAATTTTTGCACAAAGTAAAAAGGATCAAGCGAGCATAAATAATTTATTTGGTAAAAAAGTTTATTTTTTTGGAAACTTGAAATTTAATATTAATCCAAATATTCCATACTCAAAAAAAAAGATCGTTTGTTTTGCAAGTATTCACTTAAATGAATATGATAAAGTTATAAATATAATAAAAAGATTAAATGTAAGTGAGATATTTGAAATAATTATCATACCGCGTCATATTCAATTCTCTGATAATTTAAGTGAAAAAATTATTTCTGAAAATTTAGAAAAAATCACAGTGCATAATAAATTTGGGGATATTATGTCAATTTTTGAGCGCTCAAAAATAGTATTTATGGGTGGTTCTTTAATTAAACATGGCGGACAGAATCCTTTAGAACCTATTTCAAGAGGTTGCTTTGTGCTTTCAGGAGATTTTAATAAAAATTTTGAGGAAATTTATCTTGATCTCGAAAAACTTAGCCTTTGCAAAACAATGAATAGTGATAGTTTAGAAGATATAAGTAATGAAATTAACAGACAAATAGAAGAAGAATTTCATAATGTTAAAGTAATTGAAAATTTTATTAACAATAACAAAAATAGTTTAAAAAATATTACTGAAATGATTAATAAATGTTAAAAGCTCCGAAATTTTGGTATCAAAAAACAATTTCTTTAAACGCACTTCTTCTCTCTCCTTTATCAATAATTTGGTCTATGGGAAATTTAATCAAAAGAAAACTATCAAAAGTTCAAAAAATTGACTTACCAGTAATAGCAGTTGGAAGTGCTATAATTGGTGGTTCAGGCAAAACACCTTCAGTCTTGTACATCTGTAGAGAATTAAAGAAGATGGGATACATACCTCATATTATCTCAAGAGGTTATGGTGGGTCTACTACATTAAATGAAGTTATAAAAGTAAAACCTCATATGGACTTTAATTTTGTAGGAGATGAGGCTTTAATGATGTCAAATTATTTTACAACATGGGTTAGTAAAAATAAATTTCACGCAATGATTTCAGCAAAGGAAGATGGTGCAAATATACTTGTACTAGACGATGCACTTCAATCTTACAATGTATATAAAAATATATCGATTTATGTTTATGACTCTATCCAATCATTTGGTAATAGGCTTTTAGTTCCCTCTGGACCACTAAGAGAGTCAGTAAAAAATGCAATTAGAAAATCACAAATATTTTTTTTAATTAATACAGAAGAATGTAATGATTTAAATGATAGTCACTTTAAGCATATTTTGAAATATAAAATAGAAATCAACCCAGAATTTAAAGAAAAAAAATTAATTGCTTTTGCAGGTCTGGGTTTTAATAAAAAATTTTTTGACCAATTAAAATCTGAAAATTTAAATTTAGTATTAACAAAAGAGTTTCCTGATCATCATCAATATACTGTCGATGATATATTTTTATTACTTGATCAAGCTAATAAAAATGATGCTTTTCTAATAACAACAGAGAAAGATCATGTAAGGATACCTAATGAATTTAAAAGCTCTGTTGGAATAATACATGGAGAAATAGTATCTGATAACAATCTAGGATTTATTACGGAAATTGAAAAATATATTTAAAGTTTTTAGAAATTATATTGAGTTTATTTTTTTTATTATACTTAAAAATATATTAGGAATATTTAGTTTTAATTTTGCCTCAAATGTTGGAGGAATTTTAGTTGGTTTTTTTGGAAAATTTACAAAATATGAACAAATCATAAAAAATAATTTGAAAGTATTAAACCTTAATGATGAAAAGAGTTCAAGATTAACAAAGGAAAATTTAAAAGAGACAGGTAAAGTTTTTTTTGAATTTTTTAACTTAAATAAATTTGATTGGAAAAATATAGATTTTGATAATACTCATATCATTGACGAGATAAAATCTCACAAAGGTCCTAAAATCTTTATATCTGCACATATTGGGAATTGGGAACTAACAAGAAATTTTATTTTGCGTCATGGTTTCACATTACATTCAGTTTATAGACACGCAAATAATGAGAAGATCGATAACTACATTCAGAAAAATAGAAAGAAAAATAATGCTTTTTTTTATAAAAAAGGCTCTGAGAGTGCTAAATCCATGATTAAGGCCCTTAAACAAAATGAAGACTTAGCTCTTCTAATTGACCAAAGAGATAGTAGTGGTTTAGAAATAGATTTTTTTGGAAAAAAAGTACTTGCAACAGATGGTTTTGCTAATTTGGCAATTAAATACAAAACAATGATATGTCCAGTATACTCCATCAGAAATCAAAATAACAAATTTCAAATAATTTTTGAAAAACCTTTACGTTATGAAGAATATAAAAATTATGATGTAAAAGGCCTAGTTGAGATGATTCACAAAAAATATTTTGAAAAATGGATTAGACACTCTCCATCTCAATGGTTATGGGTACATAAAAGATGGAAATTATAATTTTTTTTTGACACTCATTACACCATCTTTCAAAGTAACATCAAAATTATTTAATTTTTTTAAAGTTTTTATACTTTTAATAATCTGATTTTCTTGTTTCAATATTGCATACCCTTTTTTTAAGTTTTTTTCTATCGAAGAAGTATTAAGTATCTTATTTAGTAAATATATTTTTTGAGAAAAATTCTTAAATTTATTTAATATTAAAGTTTTGTTATTTTTATTTATGTATCCAATCTTACTTTGTATTTCTAATATTTTTTGTTTTGGGCTATTGTCTTGTAATCTAATCAATATATCATTAAAGGAACTTGATTTATCGTAAAAGGAGTCATTAACTATCTTTAAATTCTCACTGTTTATTTTACTTAATTTGTTCTCAACATCCTTGATTGAATTTGAAAAATAATTTACAGAATTTTTGAATCTCAATAATAGTTGTTCTATTGATAAATATTTTAGTTCGATAGATTGATTTAGTTTTACTTGTAAATCCTGTATTTGATTTAATAAATAATTTTTATCGGGAACTGCAATTTCAGCTGCTGCAGTAGGTGTTGGTGCACGCAAATCTGAGACATAATCTAACAAGGTATAGTCAGTATCATGACCGATAGCTGAAATATTAGGAATGTTTAATTTAAAAACTCTTTTTATCAAATCGGGTTCGTTAAAAGGCATTAACTCTTCCAAAGAGCCTCCACCTCTAGCAAATATGATTAAATCTGGCTTTAAAAAGTCTTTTGAGTCATGATTTTCAATAAGATCTAAAAAATCTATAATTTCAATATGAGAATTTTTACCTTGAACAGAAATAGGGAAAACCTTTATTTGAGTAACTGGAAATCTCTCGGAAATTCTATGAATTATATCATGAATTACTGAACCAGAGGATGATGTTAACACGCCAATAGATTTTGGATACTTAGGTAATTTTTTTTTCTTATCATCATCAAACAAACCCAGTAAAGATAATTCTTTTTTCCTGTCTTCAATAAGCTTTAATATTGATCCTGTGCCACTATACTCAACCTGATCAATAATGAGTTGGTAAACAGATCTCCCAAATTTAGAATAAGATGTGATCCTCCCATAAAAATTGTATTCTGTTCCCTCTTCAATTTGAACTTGTAAATTTTCATAGCTTCCTTTCCAGCATATGCAAGATATGACCTCATCGTCTTCTTTAATTGAAAAATATACGTGTCCAGAACTAGCTATAGTTATTGATCCTGTCTCTCCAACTAACTTTAAATAAGAATAGTTTTCCTCCAATAAATCTTTTATTGACTTATTCAGTTGTGATACAGTGTACTCAGGAATATTATTCACAAAATAAATATACTTTATTATGTTATATAAATGAATGTCATAGTTGTAGGATCTGGTGCCCGAGAACATGCTTTGTGTAGAATTCTTCACAAGTCCTATCTTTGTGAAAAAGTATTTTGTTTTCCTGGAAATTATGGAATTAGTCAAATTGCGGAGTGTAAAGATATCTCAACCAAAGAGGATATTGTTGAGGAATGTATAAAAATTAATCCAGACCTCGTTGTTGTAGGTCCGGAAAACTATTTATCAGAAAATCTTGCGGGAGAACTTAGAAATAAGGGTTTAAATGTTTTTGGACCTGACTCTGAGGGAGCAAAACTTGAATCTTCCAAGGAGTTCATGAAAGAATTTTGTCAATCTCACAATATCCCAACTGCAAAGTCTCAAACTTTTGTTGATTTTGATGAAGCAAAAGACTATCTCGAAAGTTTTAATGGGCCCATAGTTGTAAAATATGATGGATTAGCTGCTGGTAAAGGAGTATTTGTATGCACAAATACAAATGAAGCAATAGAGGCCTGTGAAAGGATATTTATAAAAAAAGAATTTAATCAAGAAAACAATAAAGTTGTTATTGAAGAATTCATTGAGGGAAAAGAATTGAGTTTTTTTACAATTACTGATGGTAACGAATATTTAAATATTGGTTCCGCACAAGACTATAAAAGAATTGGAAATAATGATACTGGACCAAATACTGGAGGAATGGGTACTATCAGCCCTGCCCCTATTTTAGATAATAATCTAGATATGATAATTCAGGATCAAATAGTAAAAAAAACTATAGAGGGTTTAAAGCACGACAACATAGCATTTCAAGGTGTAATATTTTTTGGGATAATCGTCAATGAACACAATCAACCATATTTACTAGAATACAATACTAGATTTGGAGATCCTGAAATTCAAAGTATTTCTCTTAGGATAAAGTCGGATTTTTTATCTTTACTTCATTCAACTGCAACAAAAAATTTAAAATATGCTAATATTGAATTGTTTGAAAATAAAAAATCAATTTGTTTAATTTTAGCAACTAAAGGATATCCAGGGGATTATCCTAAAAATACTGAAATCAGAAATTTGAGTGAATTAAAAAATAATGATGAATTTTATATTTTTCATGCGGCAACTAAAATAATTAATAATAAAGTCTTTTCTAATGGAGGTAGAGTTCTATCAATCGTTGTACGTGGGGATAATTATCTTGAATGTAGAAATAAAGTATATGAAATAGCAGATATTATCGACTGGCCTGAAAAATATTATAGATCTGATATTGGTGCTAATGTTTAGTTCTCTTATTTTTAAAAAATTTTTTTATTAAATTTTCTTCATTATTTTTAATTAATTTATACTTTACCTTCGATATAGTTTTTCTACTGGGATTTTCATTTTTAAATAAATAGTAAACCTTAGATAATCTTGAGGATTTTATAACCTCTTTGCACATATGACATGGTTCTAAATAAGATATCATTATGAGACCATCTAATCTCTTCTGATTTAATTTTTTACATGCCTTTCTTATACATAAAATCTCTGCATGTGCTGTTGGATCATTTGATGCAATTTCTTGATTGAAAGATCTAGCAATAATTCTCTCATCAATCGGATCGACTATTACGGATGCTATAGGAATCTCACCTTTTTCCATAGCTAATTTACATTGCCTAAGTACAATACGTATAAAATTTGTTAGATTGTTCATTGTGAATAGATCCCCAGTCATAGGTATTACAACTGATTATAAGGAAAAAGAAAACACATATTCTAAGTATCCTTGGTTTGCTTTAAGACGCCATTATTCAGACTGTTTATGTCAGTTTGGATGTACACCAATAATACTACCTATAACAGAAACTATAGAAAATATAGATTTTTTAGATGGCTTACTAATCTCTGGAGGGGACTTTGATATTGATCCAAAATATTACAGTGAAAATATACAATCAGATAAAATTCAAATCGTTAAAGATAGGACTAAATTTGAATTTAAAATCTTAGAAAAATATTTTCCCCTTAATAGGCCTATTTTGGGAATATGTGGAGGTTGCCAACTTCTAAATGTATTTTTTGGTGGTAGTTTAATCCAAGATATTGAGTCATTTATTGAGCACGAACAACCCAATCCAAGAGATGAGACTAGTCATGAGTTAGTTTTAAATGATGCATCTAATCTAAAGATATTTAAAAATAGTCAAAAAATTTTTGTTAATAGTGCACATCATCAGGGTATTAAAAAAATTGGTCAAAATTTAATAGTAGATGCTTATGCGCCTGATAATCTAATTGAAGCATTTCATCATAATCAACATCCATTATGTATGGGTGTTCAATGGCATCCTGAATTTTTAATAACAGAGTTTGATAAGAGTATTATAAAGCTGTTTACAGATCATGCAAAAAATAACGTTTAGTAAAAAATTATCCATTCAATTTAAAATTTCGAGAAACCAAGCAGAAAATTTAATTAAAAATAAAAAAGTTACTTTAAATGGTAATATTGAAACAAGGCCGTTTATATCAGTAACTGATAAAGACATTTTTGAGATTGAAAAAATTAAATCAAATAAACTTAATATTATACTATTTCATAAACCGCGAGGTTGTATCACTTCCAAAAAAGATGAGAAAGATAGAAAAATTGTTTATGATTTTCTACCAAAGAAATATCACCGGTATCACTATATTGGTAGATTAGATTACAATTCTGAGGGTTTATTACTATTTACAAAAGAAACATCTTTTAAAAGATATATGGAACTTCCTAAATCAAATATTAAAAGATCTTATCTTGTTAATGTAATGGGTGCCTTTGATCAAAATAAGCTTAAATCAATGAATAAAAAAATTTATGGAAAAGAAATTTATAAAAAGCCTTATGTAAAACTAGTTCACTCTAATCTAAACAAACATGTACTTAGATTTAGTCTTACTGAGGGAAAAAATAGAGAAATTAGAAATATTTGTGCATTATTTAATTTAAAAGTAGAAAAGCTAAAAAGGATCTCTTACGGTCGTTTTCTATTAAAGTCTATAACCTATGGTAATTACAGAGAAATGCAGATTAATGAAAATTATTAGCGGTAAATATAAAGGGCGGAAAATACTAGTTGAGTCTGAAAGTGATTACAGGCCAACCTTAACAAGAATTAGAGAGGATTTATTTAATTTATTATCACATAATAATGATCTGAACATAGACCTTAATGAGGTAATTTTATGCGATTTGTTTGCAGGAACAGGTTCAATTGGTATAGAGGCGTTATCTAGAGGTGTTAAAAAAGTAATATTTAACGATATTGAAAAAAATCATACTAATAATATTGAAAAGTTTTTAAAAAAAATTAATGAGGTGAATTATGAAATAACTAATTTTGATCCTTATGAACAAAAAATTGATATTTTAAATTGCTGCAATGTAATTTATCTCGATCCTCCGTATAATCATAATTTTGAGTCAATTCAAAAAAAAATATTAATTGATATCAGATCAAATATCTTAGTCATATTGGAAAGTTCTAATTCAATTAATTTAGATAATCTTATATTAAAAAAACAATACAAAAATAAAAATCTATTTTTTTTTAGAACTTAATTAATTTTGAAATAATTTATAAATTTTATAAAAAATTTTTTGAAATATCTTAATTCTCCAAAGACTAAAGCTAAAAAAATTAATACAAATTGATATATTGGGAAAATTAATATTAATCTAATTAACCAATAAAAAAACTTATTTGAAATAAAGTTTTCGATTGATACTAATTGTAATAATGGTTCAGATAAAATAACTGAAATAGATCCTGCCAGTCCAAAGATAATAAATATTTTAAATAAATGAAATTTTGAATTAGCACCAAAAAAATTTATTAAACTATTTATCAACTTAAATTCTCGTATTTTTCTTAAGAATTTCAACAGCCGGTTGATCTAAAAAATTAATTTTATTAAATTTTGCTCTTAAATAGATGTCAAAGATTAAATAAAATATCAAATAACAATAACTATCAAAATCATCTTTTATTAAAATTTGTGTTACTAAAAATTTTTTTTGTTTTAAGGTTTTTATAGCCCCTTCCTCTAGAGTGCTCATTAAATTGTAACCCTTAATTAAACTATATTTGGTGTCTATTGATTTATTTGAATTTTCAATTTTAAAAAAAATAAAATGTTTGTCATGTGGGCCATCAATATAAAGTTGAAATTGACTATGTTGGTCAATAGATCCGTAAGATGAAATATAATTTATAGCATTTTTATTTTTGCCTAAACTCTCTGCAAAAATTTGTCTGTACCACTCATTAATAGAACTCATCTTATCGTGATAGGTGAGTCCTACAAGAATATTCAAATTAAAATTTTTTTCATATGAAATGATTTTAGAAATATTCTTCATTATTTTAGTATGACTTTTTTCAAATAATTTTTTAGCTTTTAAAAATGATTTTAAAATTTTAGGTAATGAATAACCTATTGATATTAAAGGAATGAGAGAAGTTATTGAAAATATACTAAATCTTCCACCAATATTTGGATCGTGATCAAAACATAAAATACTATTTTTTTTAGCAAATTTTCTTAAATAATTATTTTTATTCTCTGAAATAAAAATAAAATCTTTTACAAACTTGGAAATTTTTTTTTGTTTTAATATTTTAATTACTAAATCAAGAAAATATTTTATTTCTATTGTGTTACCTGATTTTGAAATAAAAATAAATTTATCATTTTTGTTTATATTTAAATCAGATAAAGCATTTCTTATTACAACTGGTGATGGATTTTCGTAAATAAATAATTTTTTTCCTAGATTGTAAGGATTTAAGAACTGACTAAGTAATTTAGTACTTAAAGATGATCCTCCCATTCCAAATACATGTGTTCTAAATTTTTTTTTTTTAAAAATACTTAAGTCATATTTATTAAAATAATTTTTTTTTATAATTGGATTAAACATGTCTAAAGACAAGAATTCATTTATTGAATAATCAAGGTTTGGTTTTTTAGCGTAATTTAAAGCTTTAAAGTTATTTTTAATAATCAAAATATTGTGCCTATTAATTATAAATTATCTTTTACTTTGACCTTTAAACAACCATTGAAAAAAATTTTCATCTGAGTTATAGCCACTTTCTTCATCGATTTTGTCAATTATTAAAGGATCTATCTCTTCCATATTTGATTGGTCCAAAATTGAATTAATTACATTGTTATTACTATTTTTAATACTGGACTTATCTTCTTTAATTGATGTGGGTGTAGGTAAATCATTTGTTGGTGGTATGATAAGTGTTTTATTATATCCAACTCCTAATTGATTTCTCTCTTCTCTCTGGCAGGACAATGTAAAAATTATTAGTAAAATTATATAAATGCTTTTCATAACTTTTTATTTAAAAATAATATATTTATCATCAAAACTATAAATCCCAAGGTAATACAGCTATCAGCAATATTAAATGCTGGCCAATGATATGTACCTATATATATGTCAATAAAGTCAATAACAAAACCCCTGAATATTCGGTCTATAAAATTACCCAATGCACCTGACAAAATCAAAGTCAAAGTAAATTGAAAAACCTTATCTTGTGTTTTTAAAAGTAAATATAAAAAATATGAAATAATTAGCAATATTACTATTGAAACTACTATTTGATTAAGAGATGGATCATTCAATAGTCCAAATGCAAAACCATAATTTACAACAAATGTTAAATTTATAATTGGTAATAAAGAGACTGACTCATAAAGATCAAAGAAATTGATAACAAGAGCCTTAGTGATTTGGTCCAAAGTAACAAGGAATAAAAATAAAAAAAATAAATTTAAGTTAAACTTATTGTTGAAAAGTTTTCCAAACATCATCACATCGCTTGCATAAATTATTTTTACTAGATGATACTTCTTGCAATACAGCCCAGCATCGCTCACATTTTTTTCCATCAGCTAATTTTATCTCTACATATATTTCCTCATAATCAATACTGATTGATTCCTTGGACCTATTTGAAATATCGTGTGTTTCAACATTGCTGACTATGCACATCTCAGCCAAATCTAAATCTGTAATTATTTTTTGTGTATCTTTAGATAAAAATAAAATTACTTTAGCTTGAAGGCTTGAGCCAATTAATTTTTCATTTCTTTTTAGCTCTAAGGCGGAGGTGACACTTTTCCTTACTCTTTTTAGTTCTTCAAAAACTTTTTCAAGCGAAATATCCTTATAAGTAAATTCATCATCTCTAACATTTTGTAATAAAATACTCTCTTCGTTATTATAACTCCTAGACTTCCATGCTTCCTCACATGTAAATGAAACTATGGGTGAAAGCCATTTTGTTAAAAACTCAAATATTATGTGTAAACATGTTGTAGTTGATCTTCTTTTTAAACTTTTAATGTCATCACAATATAAGGAGTCCTTTCTAATATCAAAATAAAATGCTGATAGCTCAAGAGTACAGAAATTTAGTAAAGCAGTGTAAATTGCATGGTAATCATGTTTTGAAACTAATTCTTTAAGTTTTTCATTAAGTCTTGAAATTTGCGTTAAGATATACCTTTCTAATTCAGGCATTTCTTCTGGGACAACTAAATTTTGTTTATTAAAGTTATTAAGATTTCCTAAAAGGAATCTTAGTGTGTTTCTTATTTTTCTGTAAGAGTCTATTTGGTAGTTGATTATCTGATTATCAATTTTTAAATCCTCAGAATAATCTGATGCAACAACCCAAATACGCAATATATCAGCGCCGTATTTATTGATTATTTCATCTGGGGAAATAACGTTTCCAACTGACTTAGACATTTTTCTACCTTTACCATCAACAACAAAACCATGTGATAAAATACTTTCAAAAGGTGCTTTATCTCTTGTACCGCACGACTCAAGTAATGAGGAGTGAAACCAACCTCTATGTTGGTCTGAACCCTCTAAATACATCGATGCTGGCCAGTGAAGATCTTCTCTGGCCTCTAAGACATAAGAATGAGTTGAACCACTATCAAACCAAACTTCAACAACATCTTTTACTTGTTCAAAATCATTTGGGTCATATTCAGGTGATAAAAATCTTGAGGGTTTGGAATTAAACCAAGCATCTCCACCCTCTAATTCATAAATTTTTGCAATTTTTTCAATAATATTTTGATCGCGTAGAGGTTCACCTGTTTTTTTGTTGACAAATATTGGTAAAGGCACGCCCCAAACTCTTTGTCTCGACACACACCAATCCGGACGGTCCTGTATCATACTTCTTAATCTTTTTTGTCCTTGTTTTGGGAAAAAATCAGTTTCATCAATAGCTTTAAGTGCTTTTGTTCTTAAATCGTTCGTATCCATTGAGATAAACCATTGTGATGTATTTTTATATACCAAGGGTGCTTTAGACCTCCATGAATGAGGATAGCTATGAACTAAAATACCTTGTGATATAAGGTTTTTGTTTTTTTTTATTTCATCACAAACATTTTGATCAACTTTAAAGATGTGTTGACCATTAAATACAGGAATATGATCATAATATATTCCACTTTCATTTATTGTCATGGGTAATTCTAAATCATGTTGTTTACCTAAAATAAAATCATCCATTCCATGTACTGGACAAATATGAACTATGCCCGTACCTTGTTCAGTAGTTACAAAATCACCATAAAGAATAGGAACTTCAAAATTATATCCAGAGTCGTATAAAGTGTGTTTACAAAAAGTATTAACTAATTCATGACCTTCAATAGAAAAATTAACTTTGTATTCTTCAATTTTATTTTCTTTAATAAATGACTCAACCAAATCTCTAGCTACAATAACGTTTTTGTTTCCATCATTAATTTTTATACTTAAGGATTTGTATTCAATATCGTCATGAACTGCCAGAGCTCTATTACCTGGTATTGTCCAAGGAGTAGTTGTCCAAATAACAATAGAGTGATCTTTTAATTTATTGTTATCAGTTTTTGAAATTGGAAAACAAGCATATATAGTTGTTGATTTATGATCATGATATTCAACCTCTGCATCTGCAAGTGCTGTTTTTTCTATGACAGACCATAAAACTGGTCTGTGTCCTTTGTAAATACCCCCATTTTTGAGAAATTTTCCTAATTCTCTTACTATTTGTGCCTCTGCATGAAAATGCATGGTTGTGTAAGGGTTATCCCAATCGCCAATTACTCCCAATCTTTGGAATTCTTTTTTTTGAATAGATATCCACTTATTAGCAAAGTCCCGACACTGTTTTCTGAATTCAATTACAGGTACATCATCTTTATTTTTCTTTTTGGCCCTGTATTCCTCCTCTATTTTCCATTCAATAGGTAGTCCGTGACAATCCCATCCAGGAACATAAATAGAGTTTTTATTAAGAAGTTGTTGATATTTTACAATTATATCTTTTAAAATTTTATTAAGGGCATGACCCATATGAAGATGACCATTTGCATAAGGAGGTCCGTCGTGAAGAATAAATTTTTCTTTAGAATTTGATTGTTCTCTTAATTTTTTATATATGTCATTTTTAAGCCATTCATCAAGAATACCTGGCTCTTTTTTAGGCAAGTCAGCTTTCATAGAAAATCCAGTCTTTGGAAGAGTTATAGAGTCTTTAATTTCCATAATTTAATATTTTTTTTGCTTCAGTGATATCTAAATTGATTTGATTTAATAATTCTTTTATACCATTAAATTTTTTCTCTTGTCGAATTTGTTTATAAAAAAATAATTCTATATTTTTATCATAAATATTATTGTCAAAATCAAACAAATAGGCCTCAACAATTGGCTTTTCTTTATTAAAGGTTGGTCTTATACCAAAATTAACAATACCAAAATAGGTATTTCCATCAATCTTAGTCTCTACAGCATAGACACCATATGGAATGATAATTGTATTTAGAGGGTACTCAATATTGGCTGTGGGAATACCAATTGAGCGACCTCTCTGATCGCCTTTAATAACTTCACCAGAAATACTAAATTTTCTATTTAAATCTTTATTTGCTAATTCAATATTTCCTGAATTAAGATTTTCTCTTATTTTACTTGAAGATATTTTGTTATTATTTTGCTCATCGAAAATGAGATCAATTTCGTTTAGTTGAATATTATTTTTCTCACAAAATATTCTTAAAGTCTCTATGTTTCCTTTTCTTTGATTTCCATATTGGAAGTCTCTTCCTATTAAAATTTTTTTAGCATTAAGTTTTCCTAATAAAATTTTATCTTCGAATTCTAAATGATTTAGTTGAGTAAATTTTTTATTAAAATATAAGTCAATTAAATAGTCTAAACCTAAGCTCTCTAAAATCTCTTTTTTTTTTAATTGAGAATTAATCATAAAATTATTTTGTTTTTTAAAATAAATTTTTGGATGTGGTGTGAATGATAAAATAGCAGATTTAAATTTTGATATTTTAGTTTTTTGTATTAAGTTTTTTATTATTTCTCTATGGCCTTTGTGAATACCATCAAAGTTACCTATTGTTAAACACAGCTTTTCATCGATATTAATTTCTTCAAAACTACTATTGATATATTTCATATAAAGAATTAAACGGTGTGATATTTGCTCTTATAATAAATAAGGGGTTTTTTGGTGTTTAATTTTATACAATTTGTTATTAAGCATATGATAATTGTATGATCACCTGATATAACTTTTTTTTCAACTTTTGCCTCTATTAGTCCTAAAGAATCCGGAAAGAATGGAACCTTATTATTTGCAATTTTATATTTTGTATTCACCCATCTCTTCTCTAATGATACAGCAAATTTATTAGATAAATTAAGTTGAGATTTAGCTAAAAAATTTACATTTAAAGGACTATTTAATTTAAAACTTTTTAAATTTAAATTTTCATTTCCAAGACAAAATAAGAATTTTGGAGGAACTAAAGAAAGGCTTGAGAAAGAGTTGACTGTACAACCAAAAAATTGTTTCCTGTTTGTTCCATTTGTTACAATCGTAATACCTGTGGAAAACAATGAGAAAACAGCCGTTAAGTTTTTAATATTTTTCATAATTTTATTTATTGTTGGTAGCGCTGGAGAGACTCGAACTCTCACGAGGTTGCCCTCACCGGATTTTGAATCCGGCGCGTCTACCATTCCGCCACAACGCCTTAAAATAATCTTATTTACTTATATTATTAAGACAAATTAGGCAAATTGATAACTAATTGTATATTTATTTAAATTTAAGAATAATATCTCGATACTTTGGAATACATTTACTTTATGGCGCCCATACTCACTTTTGCAATGACTGCTGCCATTACACCGGGACCTAATAATATAATTCTTTCAACAAATGCAGTTAATTATGGTTTTAAAGCAACAATTCCACTTATATTAGGTGTCTTTTTTGGATTTTTATCAGTTTTAACTCTTTGCTTATTAGGAATAGGAGAAATTTATGAAAGCTATCCAAATTTTAAGATTTTTATAAAAATAGTAGCCACAATCTTCTTAACTTATCTAGCTTATAAAATTTTTATTTCAACTGAATTTTCAGACAATAATAATAAAAGAAGATTTACATTTAGAGATATTTATTTCTTTCAATTAATAAATCCTAAAGCTGTAAGTGTTTCCATGTCTAGTTCTGCAATTTTTATACAAAATAAATTCTCATATTTAGAGGAATTTATTTTAATCTTTATTTGTTTTATAATTTCAACATCAACTAGCGCTGTAGTTTGGGCAGCAATTGGACACTCATTTAGAAAGTACCTTAATGATAAAAGAAAAATTATTTATTTTAATAGAGTCATGGCTTTATTGTTACTAGGCTGTGTTATTTATATAATTTTATGACAGTAAATTTATTTAAATTATTCTTCTTTTTATTAATCAGCTTCCTACTACTTACCCCTATAGCCTTAGTTATAACAAATGGTTTGAGTGCAATTTTTTTAACCAATGAGCTTTACATTAATAGATATTTAATTGGGTCTACTAAACTCATAGTAATGGTAAGTATTTTTACAACAATCATCAGTGTGCCATTGGCATGGATAAATACGATGACAGAATTTTGGGGACGAAAATTTCTACAAATATTTGCGATATTGCCCTTGGCAGTTCCAGCCTATATTTCAGCATATACTTATGCCGAAATATTAGAGCCAGGTGGTTTTATATCTTTAAAATTTTTATTTTATGATGGTTTCTCAATAAGAAATAGTATAGTGGCATCGCTAATTATTTCTTTATCCTTTTTTCCATATGTTTATATCCTAACTAGGATTGCAATCATAAATTTCTCAACAAGATATATAGAGGCTGCAAAAACCCTTGGTAAGAATCCTTATCAATGTTTTTTTAAAATTGGTTTGCCCATGGCCCTACCTGGAATAGCTGCTGGATTAGCATTAGTTTTGATGGAAACAGTAAATGATTTTGGTGTTGCAGATTTTTTTGGTTTACAAACATTATCAGTTGGAGTTTTTCATTATATAACAATATTAAATGACCTACCTTTAGCTTTCCTATTGGCCTTAATTATTATTTTAGTTATGGGTTTGTTGTATTTTTTTGAGCAAAAATTGAGAGGTAAAAGGAAATTCAATAATAATACTTATGAAAATATTCAGTGGTCTAAATACAAATTGGGAAAGTTCATTGGAATAATTTCGTTAATCTTAGGAGTCTTACCTATTTTGTTTGGCTTTATTCTGCCCCTTATTTTTGTAGTTTATACATTTCTTAATAATTTAAATTTTATTGATTTTAATAACTATTTTTCTTCACTATATAATTCAATCTTGCTTGGAGTTATCGCTGGAATTGGATGTGCTATAATCTCAGTATTTATTAGTTTTTACTCAAGATTTACTAATAAAAATCACATTATATATTACAAAAAAATAATAAATATTGGGTATGCAATACCAGGTGTAGTAATAGCTTTAGGAGTGCTCTTCTTTTTATTTTATTTTGATCGATTAACAACATTATCTTTGTCTACCACTTTAATAGGCTTGTCCTTAGCTCTGATAATTAGATTAATTGCTCTATCAAATAATTCTTTAGACTCAGGAATGGAAAAAATTGGAAAATCAATTGATGATGCATCTAGATTAATTGGAAGAAGATCATCAACAACATATTTTCGAATAATTTTACCTCAGGTTAAGTTGAGTATACTAGCAGGATTTTTTTTAGTATTTGTCGATACTGTAAAAGAGTTACCTATTACTTTACTACTTAGACCTTTTAATTTTGATACACTTGCTACTAGCCTATACAAATATTCATCAAATGAAATGTTTGAATATGGAAGTTTGCATGCTTTGACAATTATTTGTTTCCTTTGTGTTGTTATTTATTTATTCGATAACGTGCTAGAAAAAAGAATGTTGTCAAAAACAAAAAAATAATTATTTAAATTTTTTCATTAACTTTAATGTTTCATCACTTACGTGATGCTCAATACCTTCACTGTCATTTTCTGCAGTCTTTCTAGAGACACCTAACTTAATTAAGAAATTATAAACAATTTCATGCTTTTGTTTTGATTGTGTAGCTAATTTTTCTCCCTTTTCTGTCAAAAAAATCGAACGGTATGGTTCAGATTTTGCTAAATTAAAACTTATTAAACGCTTCAAATTTTTATTAACAGTGGCTTGTGAAACACCAAAATGTTGAGCTAAATCAGCATTTTTAACATCACCTTTATTTTGTAAAATTTCTTGAATTGCCTCAACATAATCCTCTAGTATTTCGTTCTTATTTTGGCTTCTGATATTTGAAAATTGATATGGCTCACTAGATCTAGTGTTTTTCATAGCTGGTTCAATCTATTTTGTTAACAATTAAAAGTAAAGAATTGTTTGACTAATATTTAGTTATATCTATATTGTTTAGCCTAGGCTAAAAATATGACAGAATTAGTATTAGAATTAAGTAGAAAATTTCAATATTTAAGATTTTCAAAAATTTTCCTCTTTATATGTATTCTCCTTCTTTTATTTTCTGAACAGACTAGAAGTATTTTAATTTCATCATCGAGTGATGCCTACATAGCTGTATCTAGCTTTGTTGGAGTGACACTTCTACTATTTGTTATTCTTGAAAAGAGAAATTTTAATTTACAAAAATTAATTTTACAAAATAAGAAATTTGAAATTCCCATTTGCTCTATGTTAGGAGTTATACCTGGTTGTGGTGGAGCAATAATGGTAATGAGCTTATTTACTAGAAAAGTAGTTTCTTTTGGAGGTGTGCTCGCAGCACTTATTAGTACTATGGGCGATGCAGCTTTTCTTCTTATTGCAACAAAACCCCAGGCTGCTTTAATCATACTACCAGTAACTTTTATAGTTGGTATAATATCTGGATATGTTGCTCAACCTTTTACAAAGAATTTCTTACAAAATAAAATTAATAAAAATTTAAATACAACCCATTTACCTAAAAACAAAATATCAAATAAGTTTTATTATATTTGGTTTTTATTTTTAGCTCCTGGTTTTATTTTGGGAATGTTAAATGCTTTTAACATTGAACTAAAATTTAATTTTATTGGAATTAATTTGGTTGAATTAATGGCATTTATTTTGGCGATATACTGTGTCTTGTTGTGGGTTTTGAATCCATTAACAGATATTCAAATGGCTTCAATACACGAAAATTCCTATAGAAAAGTTGTAGATACAACTTGCTTTGTTACTGTTTGGGTCATTATTTCATTTGTTGTCTACGAATTAATCGATCTATCAACTAATGGTTTAATATTTGAGTCATTAATACTATTTGGTCCATTTATTCCTCTTATGGCTATACTAATTGGTTTTATTCCTGGCTGTGGTCCTCAAATTATGATCACATCCATGTATGTGAGTGGTCAAATTCCTATGTCCGCACAAATAGGAAACTCTATATCTAATGACGGTGATGCACTTTTCCCTGCGATAGCTATATCTGCAAAAGCAGCAATAGTTGCTACACTCTACAGTGCGATCCCAGCTATTATAATTGCTTATCTCTGGTATTACCTTATAGGTTAAATACTAAATATTAATTAATCGATATGATTTGGAAGAATTTACATATATATATTGAAAAAAATTCTAAATCAAAATATTCACAATATTTTTTATCTTTTGTTGCTTTTATAGAAAGTATTTTTTTTCCAATTCCTCCAGATTTAATTTTAATACCGATTGTTTATTTTAACCCTAAAAATTTTTTAGCTACTGCACTGAATTGTACGATTTTTTCAGTCATTGGTGGCGCTTTAGGATATATGATAGGATATTTCATTTTTGATATTGCCCAATCTTATTTTGATATAAGCAGGCAGGGTGAATTTATGAATTTTTATAATGATTGGGGTATTTTTGCAGTTTTTTTAGGTGGTTTTACGCCTATACCTTACAAAGTTATAGCTTTAATAAGTGGATATGCTCAATTTAATTTTATCTATTTTGTACTCCTTTCATTGTTATCTAGGGGGTTGAGGTTTTTTATTATTGCTTTTATCATTAAACAATTTGGAAAATTAGGTATGAAAATTTTACAAAGAAATAAACTATTAATTTTTATAATCATACCTCTTGTAATAATCTTTTTTATTTATTTATTTTTTTATCATGATTAAACAAACTAGTATTTTATTTCTCGTCTTTTTGTTTTCGCTGGTAGCTATGTCTTTTGCTTTGATATTACAATATGCATATGGTCATAGCCCTTGTAAATTGTGTGTATATCAACGAGTTCCATATTATTCAATTTTGATAGTGGGTGTATTTTATTTTTTTATTAAGAGATATTTCAATTTAATTTATATATTACTAACTATATTGCTTCTTGTTGAATTAGGAATTTCCGGTTATCATTCTCTGACAACATTTGGAATAATTGAGTACACTGGATGTGAAGCTGCCACGCTTCCAAATGATATTACAAAATTAAAAGAAGAATTAATGTCAAATACATTAATTACCACATGCTCCGATGCAAATTTACCTTATTTCGGTATTCCATTATCAGTTTATAACTTCTTGTTTTCAATGACTTTTCTGTTATTAATTATTTTTAATGCCTACAAAAAAGAAAAATAAATCACTTAGCGGTGAAGATAAAAAATTAATTGAAGAAATTATCAGAGTTGATCACGCAGGTGAGCATGGAGCAACACAAATATATCGAGGACAATTAGCTATTTTCAAAGAAAACACAGAATTTGGTAAAGAAATTAAGGAGATGGCTGACCAAGAAGAAATCCACAAATCTACTTTTGATGAGTACATAGTAAAAGAGAATGTAAAACCAACCGCTTTATTTCCATTTTGGAATTTAGCAGGTTATGCCCTTGGATTAGGCACTGCATTAATGGGGAAAAAAGCTGCAATGGCATGCACCGTTGCAGTTGAAGAGGTCATTGGTCAGCACTATGAGGAGCAAGCCAAGGAACTATCAAAAAGAAAATTAAAACCAGATTTATTGAAGACTGTAAAAAAGTTTAGAGAAGATGAGCTAGAACATCATGATACAGGCGTCGAAAACCAGGCAGAAATGACAACTGGGTATGTTCTTTTGTCTAAAACAATAAAACAACTATGCTATACTGCGATAAAAATAACTAAAAAATATTAGTCCTTCTCTAAGACACTATCCCAATATAAATAATCTCTCCAACTCGAATGAAGATAATCAGAGGGGAAATTTTTACTTTTTAATCTTAAAGAATATTGAGAGGGTTCTTTAGGTTTTCTAAGCAATTTAAAACCAACTTGACTTAAATCCCTACTTCCTTTGGTCCAATTACATTTTGAACATGCAGTCACAACGTTCTCCCAATTTGTCAATCCACCTTTTGAACGAGGTATCAAATGATCGAAAGTTAATTCTTTTGTTGAAAATTTATCATTGCAATATTGACATGTGAAATCATCTCTCAAAAAAACATTAAATCTTGTAAATGCAGGTTTATGACTATGTGGTATGTAATCTTTGAGTGCGATAATGCTAGGGAGCTTTATTTCAAATGATGGGGATGAAACCTTTTGATCATATTCTTCAACTATATTAACTCTGTCGAGAAAAACTGCTTTTACCGTATCTTTCCAACTCCATATAGATAAGGGGAAATAGCTAAGAGGCCGGTAATCTGCATTTAATACTAAAGATGGACAATGATTCGAGTTAATCATGATTTTATATTAACATATCCAAAAAAAAGTATGTTTAATAGTTTATTAATTCCAGTTTTCATACAGCTTGTTAATCTCATCTAAAGCAATTGGGCTAATTGAATGTGCACAGTTATCATCTAAAATCAATTTACTAGAAAATTTTTTTGATTCCAAAAACGAATTTGTCTCAACTGCCCTATTAAATGGTACGACATCGTCCATTTTTCCATGAAAAATTAAAAAAGTAGATTTGATTTCAGATATTTTCAAATCATTTAAAATTTCTTTTGGCAATGAACCTGATAATGAAATGATACTGTGAAAATTTAAATTTTTTTGTAGAGCATAATATGTCGCCAACATAGAGCCTTGAGAGAAACCAATGATAGAAATCTGAGTTTCGTCAACTGCGTGTTCATAAATTATTTTTTCAATTATTTTTTCAAGATGAAAGAAGGCTGATTTTAGGCCATCTTTTAATTCTTCAATTGATCTTTCTTTTAAAGGAAACCACTGATACCCAAAATAATTGAATTCACAGGGTTCCGGGGCATTAGGAGATATAAATTCAGTTTCTTCTTTTTCCAAAGATATGTAATCTTTTAAGGAAATTAGGTCATTTCCATTAGATCCATAACCATGCAAAAATAATACAATTTTCTTCATCAATTCTTCTTAAATTTAATAATTAGACATTTATAGATAATTTGATAACTATTTACCATGTTTTCATCTACCGTATTGCCTTTTGTTTTAGTCGTATCCATGATTTTAGCACTTCTCATGGTTGTGATTGGTGTAATAGCTATGGCAAAAAATGGAAATTTTAATAAAAAACACAGTAACAAACTTATGCGAATGAGAGTATTGTTTCAAGGTATTGCTGTTTTAGTATTCGCTGCGATAATATATTTATCAAGATAATTTAAATTACTAAAATCATGAATAAGAAAAGTAAAATACTATCAACCACAATTAATAAAAGCACTTCCAGTTTAATGGATGATTTTAATAGCTCAATTGATATTGATAAAAGATTAATTGAAGAGGATATTGCTGTTACAAGTGCACATGTAAAAGCTTTAGTAAAACTAAAAGTTATTTCAAAAAAAGAATCTCTAACTATTCAAAAAGGATTAAATTCAATATTGAATGATAATAAAAAAGGTAGACTAAAATTTTCAAAAAAAAATGAGGATATTCACATGAATGTAGAGTCTTTCCTCAATAAAAAGATAGGTGATGTAGCTAATAAGATACATACTGGAAGATCTCGTAATGATCAGGTAGCAACTGATACTAGATTATGGACAATCAAAGCCTCCAAAAATTTACAAGAAGAAATCAAGAATTTAATGAAGTCTATTTTAAATCAAGCTCGTGGAAATGAAGAAACTATTATTCCTGGATTTACTCATTTGCAAGTGGCACAACCTGTATCTTTGGCTCATCACTTAATTGCATATTTAGAGATGTTTAAAAGAGACTTAAATTATTTTGATTTTTGTATAAATAACAGTGATGAAAATGTATTAGGCAGTGCTGCTTTAGCAGGTAGTAATTATAATTTAGATGTAAGTTTACTAAATAAAAGTTTACATTTTTCAAAATCTAAAAATAATTCTATGGATGGTGTAAGTGATCGTGATTTTTGCATGTATTTTCTCCATGCTAGCTCTTTAACTGCGACGCATTTAAGTAAATTATCATCTGAGCTAATTTTATGGTCAAGTAATTTCATGAAATTATTTAATATAAGTAGTGAATATTCTACAGGTAGTTCCATTATGCCTCAAAAAAGAAATCCTGACTCATTAGAACTTGTAAGATCAAAAACAAATAGCATTAGAATTAAGTCAATAGAACTCTCAAATATCGTTTCAAATCTTCCTTTAACTTATTTTAAAGATTTTCAGGAGGATAAAAGGATAATATTTGATTGTTATGATGAGTTAATAAGCTGTATTAAAATTATGGAAAAAGTTATGAAAAAATCTAATTTTGAAAAATCTATTGGAAGAGATTTATGCAATAATTATTTTGCTACAGCTACAGATTTAGCAGACTATCTAGTTATAGAAAAGAAAATACCTTTCAGAGACTCTTATAAAATTATTGCTGATATAGTAAATTATGCTCAAAAAAATAATAAAAATCTCTCACAAATAAAAATTGATGAATACCAAAAATTTCAAAAATCAATTGATAAAAATATTTATAAATATGTTGATATAAATAACAGTCTATCAAGAAAAAAAACACCCATGAGCTCTAATCCAAAAGAGGTTTCTAGAGTGATTAAAAAATATATTAAATTTCTTAGAGTAAGATGATCAAGTTTTTATTAATAATATTATTGCCCATATTTATCATTGGCTGTGGAAACCAAAAACCTAATAAATTACCGGAGGGTGTTGTAGATAAATCTCAATATCCATTTCCTCCTAATGATGACTATGATTACCCTGAGAGCGAATAATGCTGGATAAAATATTAAAAGAGTTTTCTAGTCCTTTTTATCTTTATGATGAGGATAAAATTAAAAATAAGATAAATTTCCTAAAGAATTTAGAATTAGAGTTTCCTAGAAAATTTAATTTTGCCGTCAAAGCTAATCCTAACCTTGCAATTTTAAACCTTATTCATCGTTGTGGTTTTGGTGCTGAAGTTGTCTCTGCTGGTGAACTATTTAAATCATTGAAAGCCGGATTTGAACCTGAGGATATTATATTCGATGGGCCAGGAAAAACTGATTTTGATTTAAAGTACGCTATCACGCAGAAAATTCACTCTATAAATGTTGAAAATATTGAGGAAGTTGAATTCATAAATAAATACTCTTTAAGTAAGGGGCTAAAAACAAATATTGGTATCAGAATAAACCCCGATATTGATGGGTCGACCATGGATAAGATTACTACTGGTTTATCAGGAGGTAAGTTCGGTATTTCAATTGATCAAATTGACTTCGATACAATCTCTAATTTAGAGGGGGTAAACTTAAAAACACTTTCTGTTCATATAGGAAGTCAAATAACTGATTATCAGAAGTTACTTGGTTCATATGAAAATCTAATCAAAATAGCAGATGAGCAAAATCTTAAAAATAATATAAATATTGATACTTTAGATTTTGGTGGAGGATTTGCTGTTCTTGATCACTCAGATAAAGAAATCAATTTTGATAGTTGGAAAAATAATTGTAACAAAATACTTAGTGGTAAAAATTATAATATTATTTTTGAACCTGGAAGATTTATAGTAGCTGATAGTTGTGAACTTATCAGTAAAGTTTTATACATAAAAAATAGTGGCAATAAGAAAATTGCTATTATTGACTGTTCATTTTCTGAATACATACGTCCCGCTTTGTATGACCTAAAGCCACCAATAAAAGTTTCAAACAAATCAAAGGATGTTGAAATTTATGATATTGCAGGTGGAATTTGTGAGTCTACTGATTATTTTGTAAAAGATATTGAACTCCCCAAGATAAAAGTTGGAGACAATATAGTATTTATGAATGTTGGTGCTTACGGATCCTCTATGTCCTCAACTTATAATAGTCGACCTCGACCTCTAGAGGTATTATTCAACAAAGATGAGTATCGTGTTATCCGATCTCGTGATACCTTAGAAGATCTATGTAAAAATGAGATCATGTAATGATAATATTTTTAAAGCGTGTAAATATTATAATCGCCTTAATTTTATTATTTTTAACTCTTGGTTTAATTAAATTTAAAAATAATTTATCTCATGGTTCTGTAAGTAACTTTAATGTTGATGCGATTGTTGTATTAACAGGGGGGAAAGGAGAGAGAATAATTGAGGGTTATAAACAAATTGAAAAATCTAATCAAAATAAGTTGTTTATTTCTGGTGTTGATAATACCTTTAATTCAGAAGTTGTATTAGTGAATATTCTTAACTTTGATCAAAACATTGTTGAATGTTGTATTGAGGTTGGATATTTATCAAAAAATACATATGAAAATGCATTAGAAACAAGATATTGGGCCTTAGAAAAAAAAATAAAATCGATTTTATTAATTACTTCAGATTTACATATGCAACGTGCAGAATTTTTATTTAATCAACTATCAGGTTTGAAAGTAACTCCTTATTCTGTGAGCAATAGTGATATAGTCATTCCTTTTGAAAAATTGGTAGAGGAATACATTAAGTTAATTGTCTCAAAATTAGTTTTTATAAAAAAATATGAAATTTAGTTTTTTAATAACATTTTATTTTACAACTGCTATTGTATTAATTATTTCTTTGTTAGGCCTTCCCTTCAAATATACAAAATTTAGATTTTTTGTTCTTTTCTTTACAAGAAACATGACAGTAATTTTAAAACTGTTTGGAATTAATATAGAAGTAATTAATTCTGATTTTGCTCACAAAAAAGGTTATCTCTATGCAAGCAAACATCAGTCAATGTTTGAAACAATATACTTTAATGAGCTCTTTTATAATCCTGCATATATTTTAAAAAAAGAATTATTGAATATTCCATTATTTGGGACCTATCTTAAAAAATTGGGAATGATTGCTATTGATAGAAAACAAGGAATCCATAGTCTACGTTACGTAAATCAGCAAACAGCCGAATATTTAGATCATAGACCTGTAATAATTTTTCCCGAGGGAACCAGAACAACCTTTAAGGATCTTCCTGATTTAAAACCTGGAATTTATTCTATGTACAAGTCTTTGAACAAGCCAGTTGTGCCTATTGCTTTAAATTCTGGAAAATTTTGGCCTAAAAATAATCAGATTCATAAAGGCTCCATAACAGTAGAGTTTAAAGAACCGATACCTCCAGGGTTAAGCAAGCAAGAATTTTTAAATAAACTCAAAATGGAGATAAATAGCCTTAATCATTAGGAATAAACTTTCCTGCCTGTCTTGCCTTAACAATTCTATCTCTTACGTTTTTGGTCTTCTTTAATTTTGTTAGTAAATTCTTAGAATTTCCCTGATTGAGGGTTTTAGAAAATTTTTTTAATTCACTTATGAAATTATTAGTTAATTTTTGAATTTGAGAATTATTTGCTAAAAATATATCCCTCCACATTTCTGGATCACTTCCTGCTACTCTAGTAAAGTCTCTAAATCCGCCAGCAGAAAATTTAACAAGCTTTGAATTTAGTGAAGATTCTTTTTTCATTGCCGTCAAAACTAATGAATAGGAAATTAAATGAGGCAAATGTGAAGTCAAGCTAAGCACTCTATCATGCTCTTTTGCAGACATAATTTCTATTTTCATATTTAGTGACTTCCAAAACCTAACTATCTTATTGATGTTTGTCTTGGAAGATTTTTTTAAAGGACAAATAATATTATATCTATTTGTAAATAGTCCATCAAATCCATTCTCCAGTCCAGCTTTTTCAATACCCGCTATTGGGTGTGAGGGAATAAAATTAAATTTATATTTTTTTTGATTATATAATTTTTCTATATTTACTTTTGTTGAGCCCACATCTGTAACAATTGTTTTATCTAAATTAATGTTGCTAAGTTTTTTGAATATAGATTGATACTGGAGCATAGGTACACAAATAATTATGAGATCAATATTTAAATTGTTGATTTCTTGAAGTGATTTCAAAACTTTTACATTATTTAATTTTGATTTATTAATTCTAATTTTGAGGTTATTGGATTTATCAAAGGCAAAAATATTAACATTTTTGTATTTTTTAATTACTGATCTTGCTATTGATGATCCAATCATTCCAAAACCAATTATGAGAATATTTTTAAACATTAAATTTATTGGCTGTTTTTACTGCCTTTTTCATGTCACTTTTTGTTCCAATGGTCATCCTAACAAAATTATGTAATCCATATGATGACAATGATCTGACTGTAATTTTATTGGAGTGTAAAAAATCAACAAATTTTTGAGTTATTGATGAACTTTTAAACTTTAAAAGGATAAAATTAGCCTGAGTATCAATAGTTTCAAATAATTTGTTATTTAGACCTCTACAAGTAAGAGATTTGTTTACAAAATTATTTTTTACAGAGTCATTAATCCATTTTTTATTTTTCAAAGACTCTTGGGCTGCAATGCATGACAATCTTGATACATTAAAAGGCTTTTTATATTGATAGAGTTGAGAAATAAGCTTTGAATTAGCATATCCCCAACCTACTCTTAAGCCGCCTAGAGCAAATATTTTTGAAAAAGACCTTGTTATAATTAAATTAGAATATTTTTTAACTAATTGCATTCCATCATCATATTTTTTATCTCTAATGTATTCACAGTATGCTGAATCTAGAACAATAATTGTTTTTTTACTTACTTTATTTAAAAATTTAATTAATTCATTTTTGTAAAAAATAGACCCAGTAGGATTATTGGGGTTAGCTAAAAAAACAATTTTTGTTTTTGAGCTGATAATTTTATTTAAATTTTCTAATTTAAATTGAAATTCTTTATCATCATATTTTTTTACTTTGCATCTAAAGTGTTTTGCGTAGATTGAATACATAGCAAAAGCATATTTAGTAAAAACGACTTCATCATTGGGTTTTGAAAAAGTAGCATATATCATTTGGAGAACTTCATCTGAGCCTGCGCCTAATATAATTTGTCTATTATTTATTTTATAAGTTTTAGCAATTTGATTAATTAAACTCTCTCCATCAAGCTCTGGATAGATATTTGAAAATTTAATATTTTTTTTTATTAATGACTTTACAGATTTAGCTGGGCCATAGTTGTTCTCATTTGATGAAAGCCTTACATACCCTTTAAATACTTCTGCTCCACCGTTGTAGGTATTTTTTGGTTGGCTATTTTTCATAATTTTTCATAATAAATAAACTATATAAAGAAAATATCATCATTTTATATTGAAAATTAATCCAAAAAGCCTTAAATTCCAGTTTCACCGATTTGATAGCAGCTTGCGGGTGTAAAACAGCTAAAGCGTATCTCCCGCAGTTATCTTTCGAACAGGTTTAAAAATGAGAGAAATAATTGCAAATACTGAATATCCAGGTTTCTTACTGAAATGCCAAGAAGAGCTACCATTGGACTCTGGTAAAAAAATTAAAAATTTTCAAATTGCTTATCAAACATATGGAAGTCTTAATGCTCAAAAAAATAATGCGATTTTGGTTTGTCATGCATTAACTGGTGATCAATTCCCTGCAGAAGAAAATCCTATAACTAAAAAAAATGGTTGGTGGGAATTAATGATTGGACCCGATAAGCCTATTGATACGAATAAATACTATGTTATCTGCTCGAATGTTCTTGGGGGCTGTGTTGGAACAACAGGTCCTAATGATACTAATCCTGATACCTCAAAAATATATGGTTTAGATTTTCCCACCATAACGATTAGAGATATGGTGAGAGTACAAAAAATACTTGTTGATGAGCTTGGAATATCCAAATTGCTTTCTGTAGCTGGTGGTTCCATGGGTGCGATGCAAGTTCTACAATGGGCTGCTACTTATCCGGAGAGTGTAAGATCTATTATGAGTATAGCAGGTTCATTGAAACACTCTGCCCAAAATATTGCATTTGACGAGGCAGGAAGGCAATCCATTATGTTGGATCCTAATTGGCAAAATGGAAGATATTTGGAGAGTAATGAAAAACCTGAGAATGGTCTCTCTGTTGCTAGAATGATAGCTCATATTACTTACTTATCTGAGAAAGCTTTTCAAAATAAATTTGGTCGAAATTTACAAGAAAAAAATGATTTATCTTTTGGCTTTGGAATAGACTTTCAGGTCGAAAGTTATCTTCGTTATCAAGGTAGATCTTTTGTTGATCGATTTGATGCAAATAGCTATCTATATATGACTCGAGCAATGGATTATTTTGACGTGAAAGATGAGATTATTGCAAATAAAAAAACTATAATTGAGAATTCGATCCGATTTCTAGTTTTATCATTTACCAGTGATTGGCTATTTCCAACAAAAGAGTCAAGAGAGATAGTATCTTTACTAAATTCTATTGGGTCCAATGTTAGTTTTGCTGAAGTCGTATCAGATAGAGGTCACGATAGTTTTTTATTAAATGAGCCACAATTTTTTAAAGTTGCTCAGGGATTTTTAAAGGGAATAAAATGAGAAAAGACTATGAGATCATTTTAAATTTAATTCCAGAAAACTCAAAGGTGTTGGATATTGGTTGTTCTGATGGAGAGCTAATCACTTACCTAGAAAATAAAGGAATAAGTGCTCAAGGAGTGGAATTAAATCAAGAAAAAGTAATTAAATGTTTGGAAAAAGGACTAGATGTAATACACGGCGATATAAATTTAATAGTTGAAGATTTTCCATTTAATCAATTCGATTATTGTCTTTTGACTCAGACAATTCAGGCAGTTCAAGAACCAGACCAATTGCTAAACACACTTAAAAAAGTAAGTAAAAATATCATTGTCAGCTTTAATAATTCAGCACGTCTGAGTAAAATTTCAAATTTTCTTTTAACAGGAAGTTTTGACTCTCTTTTAAAAAAAGCAAATAGTGATCACTGGTATAATACTGATTATATTCACCCATGTAGCATCAAAGATTTTAAAAAATTAGCAACAGATTTAGATCTAAAAATAATTTCAACTTTTGATGTCCTTTCTCAAAAGAAATTTGAAAACGGTAAAATTCCTTCAAATTTATTTTGTAAAGAAGTTCTATTCCATATTACTAATGAACAATAAAAACATAATTTTTGTCTATAACGCCAAAGGTGGTAAATGGAACTATATTATTGATACAGTCCATAAATATGCCTCCCCGAGCACCTATGATTGCAATTTATGTAAAATTACTCACGACCTGAAAATGCGCGAGACGTGGAGGAAATTTATAGAGGGCTCATCACATAATTTTAAGTTTCTACATTCTGAAGAATTGGAAGAATTTAATCTTTTAAATTACAAAGATGACCTGCCTATATGTCTTGAGGAAAAAGAAGGTGAATACAAAATATTAATAGATAAGAAACAAATGAATGAATTTAAAAATGAATTTGAATTAATCAATATTTTAGAAAAGATATTATAAACCGACTAAACCCAAATAAACTAATCGAAGCGAGCCTATTACTACAAAAATATTAATGATGGTAAAAAAAGAATTATCTGAAAGTTTACTATTCATCCAGTGCCCCAAAATAACTCCTATTACTGCAATTGGTGAAAAAATTAAATAACTATATAACTTCTCAAAGTTTAATATTTCCAAATAGAAATACGGGATTAATTTAAATAAATTTATTAAAGCAATAGAAAAAACTACCCCTGCAACAAACTGCACTTTTTTATTATAAATTGACATAAAATATATATTTAATGGCAATCCTCCAGAGTGAAGTACAAAACTAGTAAACCCCGCTAGTGCTCCCCAAAAAGATTTACTTCCATAAAAGGGTATTTTTTTTAAATTTCTGTTGTCTGCGATTAAGTAATTGAGCAAAACATATAGTAAGGAAATTGATCCAATAAAAATACTTATCATTGATAAATTGATAAATTTAAACAAGATTGTTCCAATAATAACCCCCAATAAAGAATATGGTGCAATTGACCATAAAATTTTATATTCAAAATGTTTTCTATTTAAAAACAAAGCAATTACATC
>QCJF01000002.1 GCA_003216195.1 Pelagibacteraceae bacterium AG-404-P08 | reverse complement strand
TCAATAAATCATGAGATTTTAAGAAAGTTTATTGATGTTAATAAAATTGACTCTATTAAAGCAGAATTTGATAAATGTGATGATAAAGAAAAAATTGGATATGAATTACCAGTAAAATCAATAAATCCAGTCACTGGTGAAATAATCCCAGTTTTTATTGCAAATTTTGTCTTAGACACATATGGCCAGGGTGCAATTTTTGGGTGCCCTGCTCATGATGAGAGAGATTACGATTTTGCAGTAAAATATAAACTTCCCATAAAAAAAGTTTTGGATTGTTCTGATGCTGACCTTCCTTACACAGATGATGGAATTATGATTAACTCAAAATTTCTTGACGGATTAAAAAAAGATCAAGCAATAGAAGCAATTGTAAATTATTTGGAAAAAGAAAAATTAGGTAACAGAAAAGTTAACTATAAGTTAAGAGACTGGGGTGTTTCGAGACAAAGATATTGGGGTTGCCCAATACCAGTAATTTATTATGAAGATGGAAGTTTTAGAGTCTTAGACAAAGAGGAGTTACCTGTTGAGTTGCCGTACGACATCAAAATGGACGGTAAAGGAAACCCTCTACTTAAAGAGAATAACTGGAGAAGTATTATATGCTCAAAAACAGGAAAAAAAGCCTTAAGAGAGACAGATACTTTTGATACTTTTGTTGACTCTTCTTGGTACTTCATAAGGTTCCTTGATAATAAAAATTCAAAAGAACCTTTTGATAGGGAAATTGTTAATAAGTTGATGCCTGTTGACAAATATATTGGAGGTATTGAACATGCAATATTGCATTTACTATATGCAAGGTTTTTTACAAAAGCGCTAAGAGATATTTATAAGTTAAAAGTATCTGAACCATTTAAAGAGTTATTTACACAAGGTATGATAACCCATAAAACTTACAAAAATGAGGTTGGCTCCTGGGTTTTACCAATTGATGTTGCAATAAAAAATAATGAATTAGTCCAGATATCAACAAATCAAAAGATTATAGAGGGTCCATCTGAAAAAATGTCAAAATCAAAAAAAAATGTTGTTGATCCTGAAGAGATAATTAAAAATTACGGTGTTAGTGCAACTAGGGCTTTCATGATTTCAGATTCACCCCCTGATAGAGATCTAGAATGGACAGATGCAGGAATTCAAAGCTCAAAAAATTTAACTAATAGAATAGAAAGGTTTTTTTCAAGCGATACCAATACAAAAAACCCAACAGAAGATAATCAAAAATTTATTTATAAATGCTTATACGATATGGATTACAATATTTCAAATTTATCATTAAATAAATACATAGCGAATATTTTTACACTCTTTAATTATATGGAGAAAAACCAAACTGATATCCACAATGATCTAGGAAAAAAAATCTTAATTTGTTTGTATCCTCTATTCCCCTCATTTATAGATAAAATTTTTACACAACTGTTCGAAGACAAAATTGAAAAATATAATTGGCCTGAAATTGATAAATCTTTTATAAAAGAAAAAAATATTGATTTACCTATACAAATAAATGGGAAGTTTGTTACAACTTATCAAACACAAATAGATTACGAGATTAATGATATATATGATAATTTGATAAATATTTCGAAGGTCAACGAAAAAATAAAAAATAAAAAATTAGTAAAAAAAATTAATGTTCAAAATAAAATTATCAATCTTATTTTTAATTAGTATTTCATTAATAGGTTGTTTAACTTCTAGAGTTTCAGAGAGACAATTTAATATCTCCAGCGTTGCAAACGATAGCTATTTCTTATATGAAAATACACTAGTTCAATACTTAGACTCTATGGGGATGTACAATAATACGAATTATGATTATTTAATTAAAATAAATCCAAGTAGATCAGAAGGCGTGTTTATAACAAATATTGACAAAAATTCTGACAGAAAAAGAATATCATTAGATATTAATTATACGATTGCTAAAAGATACAATAAGACGTCTTTAATGTGTGATGTTTTTAGCCAGAATTATAAAAGAAGTTCATCTTACATAATAGCGTCAGGTGAATTTAACACTAGTAATACAGCTGCAGATGATGAAATTTTTGAAAACCTAGTTGACATTATAACAAACGATTTTATTGACGACTTAGGTTACTTTAAAGATAAAGAGTGTAGGTATAAATATGTCAGAGAACGCTAAAATATTAGAAAAATTCTTAAAGGATAAAAAAAGTAATATCATATTTGGTATAAATATTGATGAACAAACTTCAATATTTTACCAATACTTTATAAAAGAAATTTTATTTCAGAACAAAATATTATTAAAAAAAATTTATGATATAAGTGAAATTAATCAAAATTCAATAAGCCTTTTTAAAGAAAATAATTCAGTCTACATTTCTTTTAAAAAAATAAAATATGAAGGAAAAGAAAAACTTATAAATTTTTTACCTTACAAAGATGTTAAAAAATATATGAGCTCAGGAATAATAAATTCTTATGAAATTGATAAAGATATCAAATTTATTCTTCAAAATAATAATCTCGAAAATGAAGGTGAATTATTTGAATATTTAAAATTAAATCCTCACATGATTGAAACTGAGATACAGAAATTGCTAATAAATAAAAAAGATTTTGTGTTTAGCAATGGTGAAATATTGAAAGACGATATATTCTCTTTAAGAATGGAGATTTTTAAAGCTAAAAAATCTAAAATTGATTTAAGAAAATTATTAGGTTTACTTAAAAAAGAAGTTTTAATAAAAAAATTTAATTTTTTAATTTTTTGATTAAAAAGTTATACTGCTCTAGATTTTCATAAAAAATTTTTAAATTACCTTTACCTTTTTTGTTAAATGTAATTTTAGTTTTAAAACCAATAGTTTCGCTCAAATTCTTTTCTTCATGTATTAAATTTGCATCCTGTGTGATTGTTTTACTTTTCTTTTTTTCTAAGTCTCTAACCGATAATTTACCATTCACAATTTGTTTCAGCGAATTATCATCAAAATCGTTTGGTGTTTTACCAACCAAAGCTCTTGCATGCCCCATGGATATTTTTCCTTTATTTAATAAATCTAAGAAAAATTTATCTAATTCTAATATTCTTAGCAGGTTTGTTATATGAGATCTGCTCTTACCAACGATATTGGATAATGTTTCATGTGTATAATTATTCTTTTCAATTAATCGTTGATATGCTTTAGCCTCTTCTGAAACTTTTAAATCCTCTCTTTGGATATTTTCAATTAAAGATATTTCATCTTTATCAAGATCGTCTGGTAATAATAAGGCAGGTAAAACCTTAATATCAGTACTTTGAGCTGCTCTCCACCTTCTTTCTCCTGCCACCAAAAGATAATTATCTAGATCTTTTTTAATAACAATTAATGGTTGAATTAAGCCATTTTTTTTAATTGATTGGGATAATTCATCAATTTTTTCTTTATCAAATATTTTTCTTGGCTGATTTTCATCTCTGAAAATTTTTTCGATAGGAATTAGTAGTAAGCCTTTATTTTCAGAATTATTAATTTTGGAAATATCTTTATTGCCCAATAAAGAGGATAAGCCCTTTCCTAATTTTTTATTGACTACCATTTAAGTTGCTCCTTTCTAAAAATTCTTTTGCTAAAGCTATGTATGCTTGAGAACCACTACACTTTAAATCATAAATAATTGCGGGAAGTCCATGACTTGGTGCTTCAGATAAAGTTACATTTCTAGGGACGTTGAATTTGTATACAGTTGTATCAAAATATTCTCTAGCTTCCTTTTCAATTAACGATGATAAAGAGTTTCTTTTATCATACATTGTTAAAATAATACCGTTTAGTTTAAGATCTATATTTAAATTTGTTTTTACTAATTCAATTGTTTTAATTAATTTGGATAATCCCTCTAATGCAAAAAATTCGCATTGCACTGGTATTAATACTTCAGCACTAGCTGTTAAAGAACTTACTGTTAATAAACCTAGCGTTGGCGGTGTATCAATAAAAATATATTCATAATTATTTTTAATTATATTGATGTAATTTTTTAAAAGAAAATTTCTGTTTTCATCATCGGCCAACTCATACTCTGCTGCTGCAAGGTCTTCGCAAGCAGAAATAACATTAAGATTTGGTATTTGAGATTTTTGTATTGTGTCTTCAATATTTACTTCATTACTAAAAACTCTATAGATAGATAGATTAGGGTTATAGACATTAAACGACATTGAAGAGTTGTATTGTGGATCCATATCAATTACTAAGACTTTCTTATCTATTGATGCTAATGCTGTAGCTAGATTTACGACGGTAGTTGTTTTACCAACACCACCTTTTTGATTAGCAATTGTAATAATCATTTTGCACCCATGATAATTATTTTAGATTCATTCGAGGTAATACTTTGATGTGTCTCCCAAAAGAACTTCTGAGGGCTAATTTTTTCAAGCTCTGTATAATATGACCTGCCTTTAAGCAATATGAACTTTGTTTGTTTATTAATCATTTTTTTTGTCATGGATATGATTTTTTCAATTGAAGCAAAGGCACGTGCAGTTATACAGTCGATTTTAAGATTTGGTAATTCTGTTATTAATTTATTATGTACCTCATAATTTAACCCTAGTCGTAATTTGCAACTTTCTAGGAAAAGAGATTTTTTTATTGATTTTTCAACTAAATGAAGGTTTTTAAAGCCTGCAATTGACAAGATAATTCCTGGAAGTCCAGCACCCGTTCCAATATCCATCAAAGACTTTTCTTGAGGAGGTAAATACTTAACTATCTGTATACAATCTAAAAGGTGTCTTACGTCTAAATCAGCTATTGTGCTTTTTCCAATTAAATTCATGGTCTCGTTTTCTTTGATTAACATTTTTTTATATTCAAAAAGTTTTTTTAAAATTGATTTTCCGTCGTTAAAATTATTATCACAAAACTTTACTAATTTTTCATTAAGCAACTTTAGATCCTTTAACTTTTTTGTGTTTAACTATTTGAAATAATGCACTGGGAGTCATGCCTGAAATTTTACCGGCATCATTTAAATTTTCGGGTTTATATTTATTTAATTTTTCAAGAATTTCTTTAGATAAAGAAGGGATCTTATTGAAATTAATATTAGTCAATTTCATATTTTTATTTTTTCTAAGTTGATCAAAAGATTTTTTCTCTCTCTCATAAAAAACATCGTACTTTGAGTCAAAATATATTTTAGTCAATAATTTTTGGCTTATTTTTATATTGAAAAATTTTTTAAATTTCTCCGGAGATGGATCTAAGAATTTTAAAACCTCAAAGCCATTTCTAACCTTGCCATCTTTTTTTACTTTAATATTTTTTTTCATTAAATCATTTGGTGAAAATTTAAGCAGCTTTAATCTCTCTAATATTTTTTTTTCATTATTAATATTATTTGCGATTAAAGAATATTCGGTTTTGTTAAAAGCTCTAGAATTTATAATTGTTGAAAATCGTTCGTAAGAATTATCGGTTCTAAGCTTTAACCTATTTTCTGCTCTAGATGTAAACATACGATATGGCTCCGTAACTCCTAGTTTTGTTAGATCATCTACTAAGACTCCTATGTAACTGTTATCTCTTCCAAAAACTTCTTTACTAAATTTAATTTTTTTTATTTTTATAGCAGCATGAATAGCTGCATAAATACCCTGCCCTGCTGCTTCTTCATAACCTGTAGTTCCATTTATTTGCCCTGCTAAAAAAAAGTTTTCTATTTTTTTTGTTTCAAAATTATTTTTTAATTCTCTAGGGTCAACAGAGTCATACTCAACTGCGTATCCAAATTGATCTACCTCGCATTCTTCTAAACCTTTAATTGATCTCAAAAATTTTAGTTGGATCTTTTTATCTAAAGAATTTGAAATGCCGTTTGGGTAGACAAGCTCAGAGTTTAAACCTTCTGGTTCTAAAAAAATATTATGCCCGTTTCTATCTCCAAACTTTGTTATTTTATCTTCAATTGAAGGGCAGTACCTGACACCTTGAGATTTAATTATACCTGAATACATTGCAGATTTTTTAAGGTTATCTCTTATTATTTTATGAGTCTTATTATTTGTTTTTGTGATGAAGCAATCAATTTTTTTGTTCGTATTTTGTTTCGTAAAATAAGATAGAAATATACCAGTATTTTCAGATGACTGAGGTTCTAAAACATCATAATTAATAGATTTAGCAAATATTCTGGGAGGTGTTCCTGTTTTCAGCCTCATTGTTTTAAAATTCTTATTAATAAACTTTGCTAGAACTTTTGAAGAGCTATTTCCTATTCTACCTGCCTCTTGTGACTCCTTACCAAAATAAATCTTTCCATTCAAAAAGGTTCCTGTAGTGAGAATAACCGCTTTTGATTTTATTTTTCCAATATTAGATAACTCAACGCCTATAATTTTATTATTTTTTTCTAATATATTAGTAGCTTCATCTTCAATAAGGTCAATTTTAGAAGATTTAATAAATTTTTTCATATTTTGAGAGTATAAATCCCTATCAATTTGAGCTCTTACGCCCCATACTGCAGGCCCTTTTGAAAGATTTAATACTCTGTAATGTATAGCTGATTTGTCACCAATTTTACAAATTACACCCCCTAAAATATCAACTTCACTAGCTATGTGTGTCTTACCAACCCCTCCAATACTAGGATTACATGATAATTTGCCCAAATCTGAGTAATTTTTAGTTATAAGTGCAGTTTTAAGACCGTATTTCTCAGAGATATTAGCCGCTTCTATTCCAGCATGACCAGCACCTATAACTACAACATCATAATGTTCCACGTGAAACAATCTACTTTCCTATGCAAAATTTGCTAAAAACTTTGTCATAAATATCTTCGTTATTAATATAACCAAATTCAAATGAAAAATCATCTAATATATTTCTCATTAGCTGGGCAACAATCAAAATATCCTCTTCCTTAACAATATCGGGTTCATATTCTAAGATTCTTGCTAAAAAGTCGATTTCTTCTAAATTCAGATCGATCTTTTTATGTTTATTTTTTACATATTTTTGATGAATCAAGGATAATTTTAATTTCTGGTATATTTTGTCCCTTTCTAAACTATGGTTTATTTTGATATTTTCTGTTTTATATTTATAAATATCTGATTTTGTCTCAATTAAACTGTAATTCTTATGTATCATAAAATCTTTAAAGAGTGTTGATATATCGGATTTTTTAGTATTCTGATCAATTAAAACAAAAAAGTGGTCTATTTCTCTCGATATTTTTTGTGCTTTTTTATAGCCATATTTTTCTATTTTACCTTGTTTAGATCTTTGACCTGCGGTATCGAAGATTTCAAAGCGATTAGTATTAATTATAAATTCGTTTGAGAGAATATCCCTAGTAGTGCCCTTAATATTTGTGACGATTGCTCTATCTTTATCAATTATTTTGTTAAATAGAGTAGATTTACCAACATTTACTGGGCCTACTAGCATAATCCTACAAATATTTTTCTGTTCTATATTTGTTCTATTTTTATGTAATAAATTATTACAATTAGTGAAAAATTTTTTTATTTTTTTCTTTATTTGATTAAAATTAAAGACCTCATCGTCAACGAAGTCAATCGATGCAGTAATTTCTGAGAATAAATTTATAACTTCCTCTCTTAAAGGAACAAGGCCACTAACAATATCTCCATCAAAAAGTAGTCTTTTGTTATACTCCAAACCCGAAAAACTCTCGTTAGAAATTATTTCGTTAATCGCCTTGGCTTGTTTGAGAGAATTCTTGCTATTTAAAACAGACCTGTAAGAAAACTCTCCTTTTTTTGCTAATCTTAAGCCTGAAACTTTTAAATCCTTTAATAATTGCTCGAACTGACTAGCTATCAGTGGTGAGCCGTGTAAAAAAATTTCACAGACATCCTCTCCGGTAAAAGATTTGGGAGATTTAAAATATACAACACTACACTCATCCAATATGGATTCATCTTGTTGGTAAATTTTAACAATTCGGATTAAAGAGTGGTCTCTAGAAAAATTTTTTTTGGTAATTTTCTTTAAAATATTTAAAACATCATCTCCTGAAATTCTGTAACCAATAACTGGAGCTTTCACCAAGGGTGTAAAGTTTGAATATATTGTTCCCGACTTAAACAAGGCTTGGTTATTATAAATTTATAATTATTCTAGTCCACCTATGAAAAGAACAAAAAGTATAATCAATTGATATTAACTAAACCAAATCAAATTAAAATTTATGGTCATAGAGGGGCTAGGGGGGACCTACCAGAAAATACTTTGGAGAGTTTTAAATATTTGTTTGAAAATAAAATTAGCGCTTACGAAACAGATATCTTAATTACCAAGGACTTAATTCCGGTTATTTATCATGATTTTAGATTAAATCCAGCCTTTACAAAGGATGCTCAGGGTGATTGGATTGAAGATAATGATATTAAAATTTTCGATTTAACTTATGAAGAATTGTCTAAATTTAAAATTGGAGAAATTGATAAAAAATCTAAATACAGAAGGAGATTTGATAATCAAAAAAGTTTAGGTGAAATAAAAATCCCTAAATTATCTGATCTACTTGAATTAACATCAAATTATATTGTAGATGATTTGATAATTAATTTAGAAATTAAATCAACACCTGTTGAAGACAACATAACACCCCCTCTGAATGTAATGGCAAGATTAATAATTGATGAGGTAAATAAAACAGAATTAAAAAATAAAATAATCTACTCGTCTTTTGATTGGAGAATTTTAAGAGAAATAAAAAATTTAGACTCCAAAATCTCAAGAGCTTATTTAACATCTGAGCTCAAAGGAAAAATATATGATAAATCACCTTGGTTAGACTTCATGCCGTTATACGATAGCGACAGCAGAGAGTTACCCAGGCTTATCAAAACATTAGGCGGGGAGGCATGGCATCCTAAACATAAAGATATAGATAAAGACATGGTTAGAATTTCTCATGAGGAAGGACTACCTGTGAACGTTTGGACTGTTAACGAAAAATTTGAGATGTTGAGGATGATCGAATACGGCGTAGATGGAATAATAACTGATTATCCTTTAAGGTTAAAAAAACTTTGCGAAAAAGAAGGCGTTAATTGGTTTTAATTTTCAAAATCATATGATTTATAAAGGATAGATAAACCAATAAATTCAACTAAAAAATTTTTTTGACAAATTGTTGCTTTTTTTTTAAAAGAAGACATGAGAAAATTTTTATTCTTACTACTACTATTTCCTACAATTACCTATGGGCTAACATTAGCTAGCGTACAGACAGGTAAAATTGAAAATAAAACCTTCAAACCTTTTGACTGTAGTAAATTAGAAACTGAACACTTAAGAATAAATAATCGTAATGATTGCCTTATTATTCATGAGTTAAGTGATAAGTATAATGTAAAATCACATGATGTAGATCCAAATACTTGGAATAGACCTCTACTTTTAAGACATATTAGCAATAAGGATGGTGAAAAAATTGTTGCACATACCTGGAATAATGTAGTCAAATGGGGTGAAAGTTCAAATAAACAGCCTTTATCACACTTGATAGTTATAGATATTCCTGATTTAAGTGAACTTTATGAAAACAGTATAAATCAAATATCTTCAAAACTTTATAATCTTCCACTGACAGCCAGAAGGGTAGATACGTTTGATGCAGATAATGATGGGGATGAAGAAATAATTTATTTATCGAACAAAGAGGATGGCAGAAATAGAAATAGCAGCTGGAAAGATGTTAATTATATATTTGATTTAAATGATAATACTCTTGCAAAGTTTGGTTCTTCACATTTTTCTCACGACTTAATGTACACTGATTTTGATAAAGATGGATATTTTGAGGTAATTGATTATTTTTATGACCCAGGTGGTCAAATTGAGGTTTGTAATTTAAAAACAAATAAATGTACAAAAACTAAAAATTCCAGTCAGTTTATTGATATTGGCTTTAACCATATCCTAAAATCAAAAGGTGAAACAATTTTATTTGGAGGATGCCCAAATTTAGGAGACACATCATTCTGCTGGTCAAAGATAGAATATAAGAATGATAAGCTTAGCTTTGAAAAATTAGACAGTTTTGAACTTAAATCTAAGCCAACAGATGAAGCTCAATTTTTAATTTGGACTGGCGATGTTCAAAAAAAACCAGGTTACTGGGTAAAGGACACCAACAAAAAAGAATTTAAATTAGCAGATAGAGCTTGGATATCTGCATCAATTGATTTTAACAATGATGGCTATATAGATAGTTTAGGAATTGAAAAAGAAGTTGTGTGTAAAAGAAAGGATACGTCGAAACCTTATAGCCGAAGCAAGGGTGATTGCAAAGATGAAGCCTACTTACATGTATTCAAAAATTTAAATAATAAAAAATTTGAAAACCATCAAGTTATACCGACTTCAATTAACGATGCATTTAGAATAGAAAAAGCTGATATAAACAAAGATGGTACATTAGATGTATACGGATTTAAACAAGGTTACTACAATCCATGGATGGCTTGCAAATACCCTCAATTAAAATCAATATATTTGAATAAAAAGAATGAATACTTTGAACACGCAACAAGCAATTTTATTAAAGAAAATTTTGGTCTATATGGTTGCGAGAGGGCATCAAACTTTTTTGAGAAAGACAATCAGTATTATCGCATATTTATAACAATACCCAATGAAGAGTCAGAAATTGCCTATCTTGGTATTGAAAATTACACTGGGAAACTAACAGCAAGTGAGAAAGAAGAGGTAAATACTGATCAGCTTAATGCTCTGGATGATCTATTAGATTTAGATTAATTTATTGGTTCATACTGCTGAAGAACTCTTCGTTAGTTTTGCAGTCTTTCATTTTATCTAAAAGGAACTCCATAGCATCAACTGTGCCCATTGATGATAAAATTTTCCTTAAAATAAACACTTTTTGTAGATCTCCAGCATCTAAGAGTAAATCTTCTTTTCTGGTACCAGATTTTTGAACATCTATAGCAGGATATGTTCTTTTATCAGATAATTTTCTATCGAGAACTATTTCTGAATTACCAGTTCCTTTGAATTCTTCAAAGATGACCTCATCCATTCTACTACCTGTTTCTATTAAAGCAGTAGCAATAATAGTTAACGAACCCCCTTCTTCTATGTTTCTGGCAGCTCCAAAAAATCTTTTAGGTCTTTGTAATGCATTAGCATCTACACCACCTGTTAAAACTTTACCACTTGATGGCACAACCGTGTTGTATGCTCTACCTAATCTTGTGATAGAGTCTAAAAGAATTACTACATCATATTTATTTTCAGCTAATCTTTTAGCTTTCTCAATAACCATTTCTGCAACTTGTACGTGTCTTGCAGCTGGCTCATCAAATGTTGAACTAATTACTTCACCTTTAACAGATCGTTGCATATCTGTAACTTCCTCCGGTCTTTCGTCTATTAATAGAACCATTAGATAGACTTCAGGAAAATTTTCTGCAATTGATTTTGCAATTTTTTGCAAAATTACAGTTTTACCTGATCTAGGTGGTGCAACAATTAGAGATCTTTGACCAGCACCAACTGGCGCAATTATATCAATAATTCTAGATGATAAATCTGTATCTGGTTTTTCTGTTTCTAGATTAAATTTTTTCTCTGGATAAAGAGGAGTTAAATTATCAAAATTTGTTTTGAATTTATTATTTTTAGCAATTTCTATGAAATTGACTTTATTTGTCTCTACTAATGCAAAGTATCTCTCACCGTCTTTAGGAGGTCGAATAGGTCCTTCAAGAGTATCACCTTTTCTAAGTCCATATTTTTTTATTTGATTTGGACTAACATATATATCATCTGGTCCTGGAAGATAATTAGAGTTTGCTGATCTTAAAAATCCAAATCCGTCCTGCATTGTTTCTAATACGCCTTCACCAATAATTTCTTCATTTTTCTCTGCAAATTTCTTTAGTACAGAAAAATATATGTCTTGCTTTTTTAAACCAGAGGCGTTTTCAATTCCTAAAGACTCAGCATAATCTAATAGTTCTTGGGGTTTTTTATCTTTTAGTTCGTTTAAATGCATATTGGAAATTACCTAGATAGTTAGATACGTTGATTAGGTATATAGCAAAAAATAAAGAGAAAATATATATATTTATATATAGACATGTTGTTGTATGTCGAATTATGGGGATTAACATCTTCTTATTCAAAAAAACCTATATTTAAGTACTTTTTTAGTTATTTAATAACAAATGTTGATAACTTAATATTAATAAATTAAAGGTAATTTTATTGTTAAAAACTCGAAAATTTCATGAATAACTCATTTAATCCACAATTAATCAAACGGGTTATCATAGGTACTAAAAGCCAATCTAGAAGAAAAATATTTAAATTAATGAATTTTAGATTTCAGTACAAATCACCTAATATAAATGAAAAAAAAGTAAGAAATTTAAATAATGATAAATATGATGCATTAAAAATTGCAAAAGCTAAGGCCGAATATCTTTCTAAAAAATATAATAATAAAATTATCGTAACTTTTGATACAACAATCCTATTTAAAAAAAAAACAATTTATAAATGTGTTAATCCTGAATGTTGTAAAAGAACGCTTAAAGAATTTAATGATAAATCTCACGATCTTTACACAGCAATGATTTTTATGATCAATAACGATCTTATCAAAAGCACTCTTACAAAAACTAAAATTACTTTTAAAAATACAAAAGTGAGCGATATAAATAATTACGTTAATAAGAACTTTAAACAAATATCCAAAGCCGTAGGTTGTTATAATATAGAAGGAAAAGGAAATTTTTTTTTTAATGATATATACGGCAGTTATTTCAATATTATTGGTATAGATGTTATTAATTTTTTAAAGACATTAAGAAGTATCTAAATGAATAAAAAAAAAATAGGCATTGTAGCAAAAAAACTAGATCATTCATTGTCCCCTTTCATACATAATTATTGGTCAAGAAATAATAATTTTATTTATAGAAAATATGAGGTACAAGAAAAAAACATAGATAAGTTTTTTTATAATTATAGAAAAGATAAAAGATTTATTGGTTTTAATATTACAATACCATACAAAGAAAATTTTATTGGTTTTTGTGATAAAATTACTGCAAGAGCAAAAAAAATTGGTTCTGTAAATTTAATCTATAAAAAAAACAAAATAATCTTTGGTGATAACACAGATGTTATTGGTTTTAGTAAAACTTTTAATTCTTTGAAAATTAGAAACACAAAATCTGTATTATTGGTTGGTGCAGGAGGAGCCGCGAGAGCAATTTTATATTTTTTAAATCAAAAAAATATTGAAAAAATTGATATTTTTGCGACATCTATAAGAAGAGAGGAAAACCTCAAAAAAAAATTTAAATTTGATCGTTTTTTGATCAGATCATCTCATTTCAAGAAAAGATATGATTTGATAATAAACGCATCCAGTGCAGGGATGACAAAAAAAAATAAAATGAATATAAATATCTTGAATTTAGTTAAAAAAGCTAAAGGAGTAATTGATATAGTTTATAACCCAATTGAAACAGATCTCTTAAAAAAAGCTAAAAAACATGACATAAAATTCTCAGGTGGATTAAAAATGCTCTTAGAACAAGCAAAACCATCATACGAAATATGGTCTGGTAAAAAGGTAAAAATAGACAATAAAATTTATCAAATGCTTGCAAATAAATTATGACCAAGGTTGCAGTTACAGGTAATATAGGATCGGGCAAAACTGAATTTATTAAATTTATATCTAAGCTAGGTTTTTGTTGTATATCATCTGATGCTATAATCTCAAAATTATACAATGATGACCATACAAGAAAAATTATTTTAGAAAAATTGAAACTTCATGATCATAATTACAAAAAAGAAATTATTAAAATGTTACAGAATGAAGAGTTTAATAGAAAACTTAAGAGAACAATATATCCTCTTCTGTACGCCAAAAAAAAAATGATAGCCCAAAAACATCAATCTCATCAGCCAGTATTTTATGAAATTCCATTGCTTTATGAAGAAAATTTATTCAATAATTTTAATTTCACGGTATTCGTAAACTCGGATACCACTAAGAGGAAACAAAGGGTTTTAAAAAGAGGTGTTACAGAAGATTATTTTAAATTAATGAATAATAAGCAGATCAAAGAGAATATAAAAAAGAATAAATCAACTTTTACAGTAAACAATAATGGTTCAATCTTGAACTTACGTTTAAATATAATTAAATTATTAAATAAACTATGAGAGAAATTATACTTGATATTGAGACCACAGGCTTAGAATTTAAAGAGGGACATCGAATTATTGAAATTGGCTGCATTGAACTTAACAAAAAAGAAGTTGGGGCAAACTATCATGAATATATAAATCCCTCTAAAACTCTTACTGAGGACAATATTAAAATACACGGAATAACTAATGAATATTTGACAGATAAGCCGATTTTTGAAGAAATTGCAGACAGCTTCTTAGAATTTATTCAAGATAGCTTCATTGTCGCTCATAATGCATCTTTCGACATCGGTTTCTTAAACTTTGAGCTTGAGAAACTATCTAAACCAAAAATATCTAAGGAGAGAGTCATAGATACAATAAAAATTGCGAGACAACGGTTTCCAGGGCAGCAAGTATCATTAGACGCACTTATAAAGAAATTAAAAATCAACACTCTTATTAATAGAGATCAACATGGTGCTTTAAAAGACGCCAAAATCTTGACTGATGTATATTTGGAATTACAAGGCATAAATCAAATAGGATTAGAATTAAGTATTGCAAAATCAGAAAAAATTAACTTAGCTAGTGAGCCGAATTACGCATCGATCGTATTAACAAAAGAAGAGACAGAAGCCCATAAAGAGTTTATAAAAAATAAAATACCTAATTCAAATTGGGCCAAAATGTTGAAAAATTATGAGCAGTGAATTTATAGATATTGTGCTTTTTGGAGCAATAGCGATATTTTTAGTGTATCGCCTAAGGAGCATTCTTGGATCTTCTGACGGAAAAATTGTGAATATTAGAACAAAAAAAAATCCTCAATCGAAGTTTAAACCTAAGATAGTTCCTAAAAATGATGATAACGAATTTTTAGAAGGCGCTAATAAAGCATATGAAATGATTGTTCAGGCTTATCAAAGTAACAGTATCGAAAAAGTCAAAGATTTACTTACACCTGAAGCAATGCAAGCGATGGAACAAGCAAAAGCGCCCAAAGAAATAAAATTTTCAGAAGTAAAAAATAGTTCTATTTTAGATGATAAATCTGATGACCTAAGATTAGTTAAGTCTGTGAAGTTTGAAACCGAACATTACAATGTTGCAAATAACGAAATTCTGAATGTTGTCGAAGAATGGGGTTTTGAAAAAGATAAAAAATCCTCCGATCCTAATTGGAAACTTTTTTCTATTAAACTTGTCTCATAAAATTAAATTTAATTTAAATAAACAACAAAATAAAAAACCATTAGAAGAGCAACCTAATGAAAAAATTAGTATTTCAATCGGTAGTTCTATTGAGACCAAAAAAAAAAGTGATAATTTATATAAAAAAAGTACAAAAATTAAAAAAATTTTTTCTAAACCAGTTCTTTTGGATAACAATCTTTATAAACAATTTAAAAATCAGCATTTTAGCAAAATCGATTTACATGGTCTTACAGTTGACCAAGCCTACCAAAAATTAATCGAATATTTTTCAGTCAATTACAAAAAGAAAAACTTATTTCATATAGTGGTTACTGGCCTTGGCAATAAAACTAATGGAGATGAATTTTTTACAGGAAAGATAAGAAGACAATTCCCTTTTTGGTTAGATACAGAAAAATTTCAATTTATGATAAAATCATATTCGCCTTGTAAAATACAACATGGTGGTTTGGGCGCGTTTTATATTAAGCTTAAATCTAAAGAATAAATTTCTTTTCGTCGGTTGGTTTTATCTCTGATTTTACAGCATCTGTAACCCATGCTTTATTTACTACTTCAGTTTTTTGATCACTTAAGTTTGCATCAAAACTAATTCTCTCAAGAATTTTCTCAAACATTGTCTGTAATCGTCGTGCACCAATATTTTCAACCTCAGTATTTATTTGTTCAGTGAGAGTTGCTATCTCTTCTAAGGCCTCGTCTTCAAACTTTAACTCAATATTTTCTGTTGCAAATAAAGACTTATATTGTTTGGTTAAGCTATTATCAGTTTCTTTTAAAATTCTAATAAAATCATCTTTTTTAAGTGCATTTAACCTTACTCTTACAGGTAATCTTCCTTGAAGTTCCGGGAGTAAATCACTTGGTTTGGATTGATGAAAAGCACCAGACGCAATAAATAAAATATGATTTGTTTCGATTGTTCCATATTTTGTGCTTACAACTGTACCCTCAATAAGCGGCAGCAAATCTCTTTGCACACCCTCTCTTGAAACATCCCCGCCTCGTCTTTCACTATTGGGTGCGATTTTGTCAATTTCGTCAATAAAAACTATTCCACTTTCCTGGACACTTTTTATAGCATTTTGAACAACATTTTGTTTTTCAGCAATTTTCTCAATTTCTTCTTGAATAAGTGGCTCATAAGCTTCACCTATTTTAAGTTTTGTTTTCTTTTTATTTTTTAAACCTTTGCCAAATATATCATTCATATTAATCATGCCCATTTGCGCGCCGGGCATTCCTGGTATGTCCAATGATTGGAAAGGATTGGATTTTTGATCTAGTGCTATTTCAATCTCTTTATCATTAAGTTGATTATCTCTTAGCATTAAACGAAATTTCTCCTTGGTTTCTTCACTTGGATTGTCACCAAGCAGTGCCTTTAAAACAATTTCTTCTGCGTTTGTTTTGGCTTCATCTATGAAACGATCTCTTATCTTTTTCTTTTCCAAATTAATTGCAACTTCAATTAAATCCCTAATTATTTGTTCGACATCTCTTCCAACGTATCCAATTTCTGTAAATTTAGTTGCTTCTACTTTTATAAAAGGCGATTGTGTAAGTTTAGCTAATTTTCTTGCAATCTCAGTTTTACCACAGCCTGTTGGCCCAATCATTAATATATTTTTTGGGATGATATCATCTCTGAGAGTTTCGTCTTTTACATTTAACCTTCTCCAACGATTTCGCAGAGCTATTGCGACTGCTTTTTTTGCATCATCTTGACCAATTACATAGCGGTCAAGTTCTTCTTTAATAACTTTTGGTGTAAGGGATTGACTGTCCATTAAATTTTTATTTCTGAAATATTTAAAGTATCATTCGTATAAATACAGAGTTCCGCAGCAACTTTAAGTGACTCTGCTGCAATTTCTTTTGCAGATAAATTAGATTTTCTTTTTAGAGCTCTTGCTGCGCTCAGGGCAAAGTTGCCACCTGATCCAATTGCAACAATACCTTCTTGAGGTTCCAGAACGTCTCCAGTACCACTTATAAGATATGTTTCACTTTTATCAGCCGCAATAATCATTGACTCTAATCTTCTAAGATACCTATCGGTTCTCCAATCTTTAGCTAATTCGACACAAGCTCTTTTAAGATTATATGAAAATTCTTCGCACTTTTTCTCTAGTCTATCAAAAAGAGTCAGTGCATCAGCGGTTGATCCAGCAAACCCAACAATAATTTGATCATTATGAAACGTTCTAATCTTATTGGCGTTTGACTTAATGACAGATGTACCCAAAGTTACTTGTCCGTCAGATGCTATAACAACACTCTCATTATCACGAACGCAAACAACAGTTGTCGAGCGTATTATTGTTTTATTTTTATCCATTATTCCTATAAATATAGGTATTAAATAGCTAATTACAAATGCGTGAATTTACATTTAATAGAAACACAAAAGAAACACAAATATCATTAAAACTTAACCTTGATGGTTCTGGAGTAAATAAAATTGACACTGGGATTGCTTTTTTTGATCATATGCTTCAACAAATAAGCACCCACAGTTTGATTGATATAGAGTTAAAATGTGATGGCGACCTAAAAGTTGATATGCACCATACTGTTGAAGATGTTGGCATTGCTTTAGGTGAGAGTATAAAAAACGCACTTGGTGATAAAAAAGGCATAACACGATTTGCTTACTCTTATGTTTCTTTTGATGAAACATTAACAAGATCAGTTTTAGATTTGTGCAACCGCCCCTATTTTATTTGGAATGTAAAAACATCTTTAGAAAAAGTTGGTGAAATGGACCAAGAGTTATTTTCAGAATTTTTTAAATCTATAGTTACAGAGTCAAGAATGAATTGTCATATAGAAACATTATATGGAAAAAATAATCACCATATTATTGAAAGCTGTTTTAAATCATTTGCACTATCCCTGAAAAAAGCAATATTTATTGATCCAAGAAAAACAAATATTCCGAGTTCTAAAGGGAAACTTTGAAAAAAAAAGTCATAGGACTTATTGACGGGCAATCTGGAAATATTGGATCGATTAATAAAGCAATCAAAGATATTATTAAAGGAAAGCCATATCAATTAAAGATTATTAAGAGTCATTTCAATTATACTTCGTTTGATAAAATCATTTTGCCCGGGCAAGGAGCTTATGCCACTCTTATGTCAAATTTGAAAAAATTAAAAATATTTGAACCATTAAAGAAATACTTAGAAAATAACTCTTCATACTTAGGTATATGCGTAGGTATGCAAATTTTATCTGATTGGGGTTATGAAGATAAGTCTACAAGAGGATTAGGAATTATCAGCGGAGATATTAAAAAATTTAGAAATAAAAAACTTATAATTCCTCATATGGGCTGGAATACTATTAACTTAAACAAAGATGACACTATTATTACAAATAGTTTTGACAAGAAGGATTTTTATTTTGTTCATAGTTACATTTTCCAAAACATTAGAAAATCAGATGTTTTAGCTTTCACTCTTTATGGTCAAAAATTCCCCTCTATTATAAAGAAAGGCAATATTTACGGAGTGCAATTTCATCCTGAAAAAAGCCATAACCACGGACTAAATTTGATAAAAAATTATATTTTGAAATCATGAATATACTCCCAGCAATTGACATAATAGACGGAAAATGTGTGAGACTAACAAAAGGTATCGCCGATGATAAAACAATCTATCAGTATTCTCCTCTTGATATGGCTAAAACATATCAGGATGCAGGTTTCAATACTATCCACGTTGTCGACTTAGATGCTACTTTAGGTAAAGGCAATAACAATCAGGTTATGAGTCAGATAAGAAGAAAAATTGATATTAATATTGAAGTTGCTGGCGGTATAAGAAGTAAAGATGCTATTATTGACAAAATTAATGATGGGTTTAATACAATTGTAATTGGAACCTTTGCAATAAAGAATATTGATGATGTTTTAAATTTTGACGACTCTTTAATTGAAAAACTATCCATTGCTTTGGATATAAAAGATAATCAAATTGCTTCTCATGGCTGGCAAGAAACAACGAATAAATCTTTAAAGTATATTATAGATAAATATAACAACCGGCCCATTCATTCCTACTTTGTCACAGATGTTGCTAATGATGGAATGTTATCTGGCTTAAATATGGAAACGTTTAATTCTATAAAAAAATTAACTGATAAGCATATCACTATCGGAGGAGGGGTTAAGGACCTTAACGATATTGAATTGAGTAGATCAAACGGTTTCAATAATGTTGTTGTAGGTAAAGCTATATATGAAAATAAAATATCTTTAAATAGTTTGGTCCAGTTTAATGCTTAAGACAAGAATAATTCCATGCCTTGATGTTATTAAAAATAAAGTTGTTAAGGGCGTAAATTTTAAAAACATAAGAGTCATGGGTAACGCAGTGGAAATGGCAAAATATTACTCTTTATCAGGGGCTGATGAGCTTTGTATGCTTGATATAAATGCATCATATCAAAATAGAAAAACATTTATTAAAACTGTTGAGTCAATAGCTAAGGTCATAAATATCCCTTTAACCGTAGGTGGAGGAGTTTCAGACTTGAGCGATATAACTGATTTGCTTAATGCAGGAGCAGATAAAGTATCAATTAATTCCGCAGCAGTAAAAAATCCAAAATTAATAAGACAAGCTTCATTGAGACATGGCTCTCAATGCATAGTCGTAGCAATTGATGGAAAAAGACATAAAAATAAAATGAAAGTTGTCATCAAAGGTGGAAGAGAAATTACCAAAAATGAACTTATTACATGGGCAAAACAAGTACAATCTCTTGGTGCTGGAGAAATATTAATGACCTCAATGGATACAGATGGTGTTCAAAATGGTTTCGATAGTAATATGCTAAAAAAAGTAACCAGTAATGTTGGTATTCCTGTAATTGCTAGTGGTGGTGTTGGAAGTCTTGAACATTTTTATTTAGGTTATTTGACAAAATCTACTGGTTTGTTAGCTGCGAGCGTATTTCACTCTAGAAAATATAAAATAAAGACTGTAAAAAAATATCTTAGTAGTAAAGGTGTTCCTGTCAGATTATGAGTTATGATAAAGAAAATATTTTTGCAAAAATTTTAAAAGGTGAAATTCCTTGTGATAACGTTTTTGAAAATGAGCATGTGCTTTCATTCAAAGATATTAGCCCAAAAGCAAAAACACATATCTTAATTATACCTAAGAAACCCCTACTTGATATTTCTGATTTCTTACAAAATTCAGACAGCTTATATCAAACTAATTTTTGGAAATCCGTCGATGAAATTATAGATATTTTAGGTTTAAGAGATAAAGGTTTTCAAATTAAAACACATAAAGGCAAAGACGGTGGTCAAGAGGTTTTTCATTTTCATTTACATTTGCTATCGAATGCTTAATTACCTAGCTTGAATATAATTTACTATATCTAAAACACCTTTAATATCTTTAGCATGCTCAATCACACTATTAATTTCCTGCTCATTACTTGATACACCAAACAAATAAACTATTTGCTTTTGGACTTCAAAATCATATTTAAATTTTTTTATATTAGAGTCAGTAAATATTTTTGTGTAAAGCTGGGTACTGATAAATTTATCTTTAGCAATATCATCAAGTCCATATCCTGTGTCTATGGATATCTCATTTAGAACTTCTGTAACACCATCTTGTTGCCATGCTAACCTTACAGCCTCTAACCTCATATCACCATATGGAACAACACCTGTTAGTAAGACTTTTCCTAACTCAACTTCAACATCAATCCTTGTGAATAGCGTAGCGTCATAAGAAAAATATTTTTCTTTAATGCCTAACTTAATAGTGGCATCATCCCAACTTTCACTAAATGATTTTTCATCTTCATTTTCTTTAATTACAGTTTTAGCACCAGAGGTAATTAGCGAAGGCCCACAACCAATAAGGAAAGCTGATAATAAAATAATTAAATTCTTAAACATTCTTTAAATCAATTGATAATCTATAAAAATCATTTCTTGATATTTTATACTTACTTTTGACCACTTGATAAGCCTTTTTTACTCCTAGTTTTTCAATAGTTGCCAATATCTCTTTTTCATCATAGTAATTAATCTTGTTTGCCACCCTCTCAAAACATACTGCTAAAATCAATTCACCTTTGAGGTCAGAATAATTAAAATCCTTATAATTTTTGATATCTATAAATATTCTTTCCTCGTACATCTTTGTCAATTCTTTGAGAATTATAACTTCAAATGTCTTGGATACATTGGCTATTGCAAAAATATCTTTCTGTACTTGTTGTTTTGTAGAATAAATAACTAAATTATTAATATTGTTTTCAATAAGAATTTTTTCTTTTTGCTCTTTTTTTTTTGGAAGAAAACCAATGAAAGTAAACTTCTTCTTGTTCAAAAAACCACTTAATTGAATTCCTGATATTAGCGCACTTGCACCAGGTATTGAATATATCGCTATATGATTTTTAAATAAAAAATTTATTAGTTGATTGCCAGGATCAGATATGAGTGGAGAGCCAGAGTCAGATATTAATGATATTATTTTGTTAGACTTTAATAAATTATATATATGATCTTTTTTTTTATAAAAGTCATGATCTGTATATTTTGATAATGATGATTTAATATCATATTTTTTTAAAAGTTTTTTACTATTTGCAGTATTTTCACACAAGATTAAATCAGAATTTTTTAAAACATTTATAGCTCTAATTGTGATATCATCTAAATTTCCAATGGGAGTAGAAACTAAATAAAGACCAGATTTCATAATGAACTTATTTAAAAATATAATTATATTATTTACATTAATATCATTTTTTAGTTGCGCCCCAACTACAATCGAAAAAAAACCACCTATTGAAAAAGAACCTGAAAAACTTGAAGAGAAGGATGTTACAGAGGAAAAAGTAGAGGTCATTGATCAAGTTGAGACTGTAAAAAAGTTAACGAAACCTGAGGATAAATTAATTGATTTTAACAATATTGAAAAAATAATCGTTTTTTTATCTGAGGAAGAGATATTAACATCATTATTTTATGAAGTATTTTTAGAGGAAATAGAAAACTTTTCTAATATAAAAAATATAGATTTTATTTATTCAATCGAGGAGATACATACAAAAATCAATAACACCCTCATTATTGGCCCTACTAATTCGAGCGATTTATTTCATCTACCGAACAAACTTGGAGAAAATACATTTATAATTTCCCTATCCAATGACTATTCCGTTATGAGTAAATATGCAGACAACGAAATTATCTTTGTTTTTAGCAGCCCATACCATCATATTGATATACTTGGTGATTATATAATGTCTTCAAAATCTCTAGGAGTTTTATATAAGCAAAATGATTATGGATTAAAATTATATAATTATTTTAAAGACAAATATCCTTTGAAATATACTAAGGCGAGTTCTTTTGGAGATAGCGCTCTAGACTTAGAATTGTCAGTTAAATTGATGGGAGACTTAAATTCTTATGAAAATATAATTATTTTTGATGATACTTTGAGTTACAAGGATTTAGTAGGATATTTAGCAACAAAGGATGGAACCTACCCTTTAGAGAGAGTTTATTTAATTGATAATTTTTTGGAGCAAAGGAATAATTTAGAAAACTATTATCAACCTATAAATAGAACCTTTTTGAATAATATAGATATGTTTAATATGGTAGAACCACATCGAGAATTTTTCTTCAAAACTTCAGTTAAAATATCATTGTCTATTGCCAACCAATTATTAGATAATAATTTTTTACCAAGCGCTATTGAATTAGAAAATTTTGGAAGGCTGTCTATAGAAAATTTGATGATTAATTATCCAGTAATATTTGATTAGATAATTTTTTAAATGCTTCATACCTATGAGAATTTAATAATTTCTCTCTATCTTCCATTTCAGCATAAGTTTTATTACTATTTTTTGGAATAAAATAAGGATCATATCCAAATCCATTATATCCTCTCTTCTCTCTTATTATAAAACCTGGCATAGCTCCAGAAACATTATATTTTTTATTTTTTCCTAATAAAGAGATAGAACAAAAAAAAGTTGTAGCAATAAAGTCTAATTTTTCAAATTTACTAAAAATAAAATCAATAACTTTTTGTTCCCCACCCATTTTTTTTGCTTCTCTTGCTGTTTTTATTCCTGGATAGTTTTTTAAGTCATTTACAACAAATCCACTGTCATCGCACAAGACAAATTCTTTTGTTTCTCTTAAAAAAAATTTTGATTTAATTTCAGAGTTTTCCTCAAAGCTTTTACCATCTTCATTTGGTTCACCAATATCTTTAAATTCATTAAGACTTATTGTCTGATAATTATTGAATAAATTAAAATGTTCAATATAAAAAAGAAATTCTTTAAGTTTACCAGCATTGCTGGTGCCAAGTAACAAACTATTCTTCAATGGCTAAGTTTTGAACTTCAAAAATTTTTGGCATTGAACGCTCAACGAGTTCAATAAAATCTAAAATAGTTTTTTTGCTAAATTTGGCTTCCTCTCCAGTAGATTGAAACTCAATGAATTGCCCGTCACTTGCCATTACAACATTACAATCTACTTCAGCACTAGAGTCTTCAATATAATTTAAATCTATACACGGTGTCCCTCTAACAACACCTACTGAAATAGCAGCCACCTGATTTACAACTATCGATTTTGACAAATTAAATTTATTTTTAAATTCATTGATTGATCTAACAAGACTTACATAGCCTCCAATTATAGATGCAGTTCTTGTTCCTCCATCAGCACTGATAACATCGCAATCAACCTTTATTGTTTTCTCTCCAAGTATGTCTAAATTAACAGCACATCTTAAACTTCTTCCAATAAGCCTTTGAATTTCCTGGGTCCTTCCAGACTGCTTGCCTTTGGCTGCTTCTCTGTCCATTCTCTCAGATGTAGAGGATGGCAACATCCCATATTCCGCTGTTAACCAGCCTTTTCCAGTATTTCTTAAAAATCCAGGAACTCTATCTTCAATAATTGCGGAGCAACAAACGTGTGTGTTGCCTAATTTAACTAAACATGATGACTGATTATTAGGCTGAAAGCCTGAGATTATTTCTAAATCTCTAATTTTAGAAAGATCCCTATCATTTCTTGAATACCCAGACATATATGTTTTATTATTTTAAGTTATAAGATTAATAAAGATTAATGAATAAAAAAATTACAGATATTGGAGAAAGATCTAGGTCGATATTTAAGTCACTTGTAGAAAGTTATTTAAAAACAGGTGAACCTATGGGGTCCAAGGCACTTAGCTCAAAAATTTCTTATAAACTTTCCCCAGCTACTATCAGAAATGTTTTAAACGAAATAAATTTTCTTGGACTCATACAAAAAGATCATTTCTCTGCAGGCAGTATACCAACTGATTTAGGTTTACAATTTTATACTCATGCGCTTTTAGAGCCAGGATCAATTAGTAAAAGTGAAAAAGAGATTATCGAGAAATCATCTAAAATGAATAATCTTTTAAACGAACAAGAATTAATTACTAAAACTTTAAATGGCCTATCCAAACAAGCAAGCCTTGTTATAAATAATGAAAAAATAACAAAAATTAGAAAAATTGACTTTCACAAAATCGATAATAATAAAGTAATATTCATCATTGAGCATGAAGATGGTTATACATCAAATAGAATAGTAGAAATTGATGAAAATATACAAATAGAAGATTTAAATAGTATCGGCAACTTTATAAATAAGTTTTCAAAATCTATATCACCTTCAGAAATTCAAAATAATATAAAAATTTTTATAAAATCTGCAAAAAATCAAATAACCAACACCTCAAAAAAACTACTGCTTAAAGGTATAAAAATTGAAAAGTCTAAAAATACAGAAACCTTTTTTGTTAGAGGTCTGCCTAATTTAATTAAGAATAATATAGATACAGACCTAGACAGCATAAATGAACTTTTGAGTGATATTGAAACAGGTAAAATGGCAAACAAAATGATTAAGGCCTTGAAAAAATCAAAAGGAGTACAAATATTTATCGGAAGTAATACAAATTTTTTTAAAAATACAAATTTATCTATGATTTTATCAAATTACAAAACTAAAAATGGACTCACTGGTGCTATTGGTGTTATAGGTCCAAAAAGAATTGATTATCAGCGAATTGTTCCTATTGTGAGCTATATGTCTGAAACAATATCAAAAAAATAAAGGAATTATTATGGAAGAAGAAAAAAAATACGAAGATCAAGTTCAACAAGAAGAGGATGTCAAAGAAAATCAAGAAACCACCGAGACTGATGTAGATAAAAATTCAGATATTAATGAAGATGAAATCCAAAAACTTAAAGAGGAAATTGAGAGTTTAAAAGATCAAAGGTTAAGAGCTATTGCTGAACTAGAAAACTTTAGAAAAAGGGCAGAAAAAGATCAATCAGATGCTCTTAAATACGGTATAGCTAATTTTGCAAAAGAAATAATTAATATCGGTGACAATATCGAGAGAGCAAAATCAAGTATTTCAGAGGAAGTGAGATCTAATGAAAGCATAAAGTCTGTTGTTGATGGTTTAGATCTTATTGCACAATCTACTATGGCCACTTTCGAAAAAATTGGCATCAAAAAAATTGAAAGTATAAACCAAAAATTTGACCATAATTTACATCAAGCTATGATGGAAATTGAAAAAAAAGATTGTGAGCCCGGAACTATTGTTCAAGAACTAATTCCAGGTTACACTTTGCATGATAGGTTACTAAGACCAGCAATGGTAGGGGTATCAAAAAAATCTCAAGAAAATCAAGACGATAAAGCCATCAAAGAAGAAGAAAAATCCGAAAATTAAGAAAATTCAATAGTTTTAATGCTCTTGAATTAAGTAAGTATCAACCCATATAAATATAAGATTATTTATTTTTAAAATAGGAAAAACAAAATGGCTAAAGTAATTGGAATTGATTTAGGTACCACAAACTCTTGTGTGGCGATAATGGATGGAAAGAATCCAAAAGTAATAGAGAATTCTGAGGGTGCTAGAACAACACCTTCTGTTGTAGCTTTTACTGAAAGCGAAAAACTAATTGGTCAATCTGCAAAAAGACAAGCAGTTACTAACCCTGAAAACACACTTTATGCTGTAAAAAGATTTATTGGCAGAAGTTTTGAAGATGACACTGTGCAAAAGGATGTAGGCTTATCTCCATTTAAAATTATTAAAGGTAACAACGGTGATGCATGGGTTGAAGCTCAGGGTGAAAAGTATAGCCCTAGTCAAATCTCTGCATTTATTCTTCAAAAAATGAAAGAGACAGCTGAGTCTTATACAGGTGAAACTATTACACAAGCAGTGATAACTGTTCCTGCTTATTTCAATGATGCACAAAGACAAGCAACTAAAGATGCCGGTAAAATTGCTGGATTAGAAGTTTTAAGAATTATTAACGAACCGACCGCTGCTTCATTAGCATATGGATTAGATAAAAAACAATCAGGCACTGTAGTTGTCTACGATTTAGGCGGAGGTACATTTGATGTATCAATTTTAGAAGTTGGAGATGGTGTATTCGAAGTTAAGTCTACGAATGGTGATACACACCTGGGTGGCGAAGACTTTGATTTAAGAATTATTGATTTTTTAGCTAGTGAATTTAAAAAAGAGCAAGGTATAGATTTAAAAAATGATAAATTAGCTTTACAGCGTTTAAAAGAAGCTGCTGAAAAAGCTAAAATTGAATTGTCAAGTTCGACTCAAACAGACGTAAATTTACCTTTTATCACTGCTGATCAATCTGGCCCCAAACACTTAAATGTAAAACTTACCAGAGCTAAGCTTGAAGAGTTGGTTGACGACTTGCTCCAAAATACAATTGAACCTTGTAAAAAAGCTCTAAGTGACGCTGGTCTTTCAGCAAGCGACATAAACGATGTCATTTTAGTTGGCGGAATGACAAGAATGCCAAAAGTAACAGAAATTGTTAAAAACTTTTTTGGGAAAGACCCTAGTAAAGGCGTTAACCCTGATGAAGTTGTGGCTATGGGAGCAGCTATTCAGGCTGGTGTATTGCAAGGTGATGTAAAAGATGTCTTACTTTTAGATGTGACCCCACTTTCTTTGGGTATAGAAACACTAGGTGGAGTATTTACTAAATTAATTGAAAGAAATACAACTGTTCCTACAAAAAAAAGCCAAGTATTTTCAACAGCAGAGGATAATCAAAATGCCGTTACTATCAGGGTCTTTCAGGGTGAAAGAGAAATGGCCGCTGACAACAAGCTTTTAGGTCAATTCGATTTAGTTGGCATACCTCCTGCACCAAGAGGAACACCACAAATCGAGGTGACTTTCGATATTGACGCTAATGGTATTGTCAACGTATCTGCAAAAGATAAATCTACAGGAAAAGAGCAACAAATTAAAATCCAAGCATCTGGTGGTCTATCAGATGAAGAGATTGACAAAATGGTTAAAGATGCTGAAGCCAATGCTGAAACAGATAAGAAGAAAAGAGAAGAGGTTGATGTTAAAAATCAAGCCGATAGTCTTGTCTTCCAAGTGGAAAAAAATATAAAAGAGCATGGCGATAAAATTAGTCCCGAAGATAAGTCTAAAATAGAAGCAGACTTAAAAGATTTAAAAGAAGCGCTCGAAAAAAATGAGATTGAGACCATAAAACAAAAAACACAAGAACTAACTCAATCATCTATGAAAATGGGCGAAGCTATGTACAAAGATCAACAATCATCTGAGGCTCCTGGCGCAGAACAACCTAAGCAAGAGGATAACACTAGTGAAACTAAAAGCGATGATGATGTTATAGACGCAGACTACGAAGAAGTAGACGACGATAAAAAAGCAAGCGGACAGTAACTCTTAGCTTGGTTTAAAATATTATGGCTGAGGATTTTTATGACACTCTTGGTATATCCCGTGAAGCTAGTGACTCTGAAATAAAAAGTGCTTACCGAAAATTAGCAATGAAATATCATCCTGATCGAAACCAGGGTGACTCTGCTGCTGAACAAAAATTTAAGGATGTGAGTCAAGCATATGAAATTTTAAAAGATCCAAAAAAAAGACAAACTTATGATCAATTTGGCCATGCTGCTTTTGAACAAGGCGGTGGTGGAGCCGGTGGATTTGGCCAACAAGGCTTTGGTGGTTTTTCAGATATTTTTGAGGATATTTTTGGTGCATTTGGTGAGGGCGGTCAGCGCGAAAGTAGAGGGGATGATTTGCGCTACGATGTTACTATTGACCTAGAAGAGGCTTTTACTGGAAAATCACTAGAAGTAACAATACCCAAAATGATTAATTGCCCTGAACAGCATAGTTATAAAAGTTGCTCTACTTGCCAAGGTTATGGAAAAGTTAGGACTCAGAGTGGGTTTTTTTCTATGGAGAGGACCTGTGGTAGATGTGGTGGAACTGGGCAAGAAATGAAGGGTCGATGCTCAAAATGCAGTAACACTGGACGAATTAAACAAAATAAAAAAATTCAGATCAAAATACCTGCTGGAGTTGAAACAGGTAACAGGATTAGAATGAGCGGAGAAGGAGAGGCTGGAGAAAGAGGCGGCTCCTATGGAGACCTTTACGTTTTTATAAATATAAATAACCACAAACTTTTCCAGAGAGAACGAGATAACATTATTTGTGATGTTGCTATACCTTTTACTACAGCAACTTTGGGCGGAAATATAGAAGTTCCTACTATAGAAAAAAAAATGGTTAATGTTTCCATACCAAAAGGAATGCAGTCAGGTCATAAACTCAGAATCAAAGGCAAGGGAATGAGTATTCTGAGAACAAACACAAGAGGTGATATGATTGTTAAAGTACATGCTGAAACACCAGTAAACTTATCTTCAGACCAAGAGAAACTTTTAAATCAATTTAATGAAACCCTTACTAAGAAAAACTCTAAAATGACGGAAGGGTTTTTTGATAAAGTAAAAAAAATGTTTAATTAATGAATTATTGTTTTGATTTTATCGAAACACCAATAATTAAACTTTTTGTCCTAGATAGTTCAGAGGGAATTCACTTTCTTATAAAAGATAATGATAAAAGAATTAAAAACATACTTAATTTATACAACCCAACTAAAGGTTTAAAATTAAAAAAAGCAAAAATATTAATAAATAATTTATTGAAAGGTAAAATTTCTAAACAAAAAAATATAAAAATAAAATATCTCGATGGAACTACACTACAAAAAAAAGTTTGGACAGAAATTACTAAAATTCCTTATGGTCAAACAATTTCCTACAGCGAGCTTGCTAAAAAAATAAAGAGACCAGATGCAGTAAGAGCCATTGCTTCAGCGGTTGGTAAAAATCCTGTTGGATTATTGGTTCCTTGTCACAGAGTAGTAAAAAAAAATGGAGATTTCGGAAGATATATGTGGGGTGATAAAATTAAGAGAAAAATACTAGATATAGAGGGTAGAGGAACGGCTGACTCGACATATAGAGGAGGAAAGTGAGATACCGAATCAGCCCCCGCATGAATGCTAACTGAACACTAATAAATATTTTGATATAGTCAAAGTTGTTCAAGTATTAAATATCCAAAAATGAGTTTAAAATCGATTTTATCCTATAGTTTTCAGTCATTTTACCTTGCTGGGAGTTTCTTATTATTATTTATTTTTTTGCCCACATTTTACAATTTATCAATTGGTATCTCTTTAAGTGTTATCGGTCTAGTAATACTGATATCTAGATTTTTTGATGTCTTCTCAGACTTTTTAATTGGTTATTTAACAGAAAAAAGAATTATTTCAGGTCGATCAAGAAAAAATCAAATTCTTTTAGGAATAATAATATTTATTTTCTCCTTATTTGGGCTTTACGTTTTCCAATCTTCTAATATTTATTATTTTATTTTTTTTTATAACTTAGCATTGATAAGTTACTCAATTGCAATCATTCCTTACGACTCTATAGTTATCGATCAAAAAAAAATTTTAAAAAAAAGATTTCGTTTGGCAGCAGTCAAAGAAGTATTTGCAATTTTAGGAGTTCTTGCAGCTCTTATTATTCCTACGACTATTTCAAATTTAAATAATGTTGAGCTATTAAACCCAGACGTTATAAAAACAAGTGGTTTTATTTTTATTTCTCTTGCAATTATAGGGGGATTAATTTTTTATTTTTTCTATGATGATGAACTGAATTACAAGCCAAATGAAATTTCTTGGATAAAATTAAAAACTTTCATTAAAAAAAATAAAAAAATCTTACCTTTTTCTTACATTACATTTTTTAATTTACTTGCTAATAATTTTACTGCAAATTTATTTATTATATTTGTATCTGAATATCTGGGTCTTAGTGATTATGCAGGCCATTTATTAATTTTGTATTTTCTTATAACATTAATTTCCACACCATTTTGGTATTTTTTTGGAAAAAAATTTTCAAATATGTTTTTATTACAGATTGGAACCAGTATAACTATTTTTGGTTTTTTATTTGTTATTTTCACTAGCAGTGACTATTGGCAAATATATATATTTGTCATACTTATTACAGGAATTGGAATTGGAATTGATCTTATAATACCCCAGATTGAGTTAGCTGACATATTAGATGTAAATAATGAAAATCGTTTATCACAGTTTTTTACCTCATTTTTCTCAATTATAAGAAAAGCTGCTATAGGAATTGCTGCTGGTATAGCACTAACGGGATATGGTTACTTACAATCAATAAATTTTACAATTCACCCAAATATTCCAAATATTATGATTTTTTATTTTTTTATACCGCTTACAATTAAATTGTTCGTATTAATCTTAGTAATGAGATATAGAAGTAAATTCAATGTCTCAATTAGAGAGTAAAAAACACGTAATTTACATACTAGGCACTGTTGCCTTTTTCTTATTTTCAATTGCAGACACTATTATAAAGTTAATTGGAGATTTATATAAAGACACAGTTATATTTTCCATAGCGAGTTCCTCCGCAATAATCCCAGTGCTCTTTTATTTACTGTACAGAAAGAGCTTAGAAGAAATAAAAACAATCAATTATAAACTTCATTTTATAAGAGGTATTTTAATGACTTTGACCTATTATTTTGTTGTAAAAGGTATCATTTTATTACCTTTATCTATTGCTTATCCAATAATTTTGTCAGCTCCTGTGTTACTCTCAATTATGGGAATAGTAATTTTAAAGGAGTCGATTTACCTATCCAAAATAATTTCTTTAATACTAGCTATGATTGCTGTTTTTATGGTCTCAGGTTTTAGTTTAAACGCAGGTTTTAATGCTTTGGGAGTAATATTTCTTATATTAGGAGTAATTTCACTAGCGTGTCTAGATTTTACAGTGCGAGTTTATGGGAAATCTGAAAGAACTATGGCTTTGACTTTTTATAGTATGGGAATTACTGGCATAATTTTCACAGTATCTTCAATCAACCATTACAAAGATATCGCTTTGTACGATTTTTTAATAATGGTAGGTGCAGGGCTTATTGATGGTGTGGCCATGATGATCTTAATCTATTCTCTTAGAAGAATAGAAGCTTCATTTTTTAGCATCACACATTATTCACAGATCATTTTTGGAATAGTAATTAGTATTTTTGTTTTCAATCACTACCCCTCAATTATAGAATTATGCGGTGCTATTTTAATAATAATTTCTGGATATCTTGTTTATTCTAAATTAAAAAAGCTAAATTGATTGCTTTTCCATTGGGTAAATAGAGCAACCTGAAATTTTCCACTCTCCCTTGTCTTTAATGAGTGAGTACATTGCTAAATAAGAAACATTATCTTGCGAGACGATTTGTAGTTGATGATATATAGCTCCTTCAAAAAATTTTGATTCCATAAAATAGTAATTTTTAGGGTTATAAACAGGCTCATAATAGTTTTTAACCATACTCATAAAATCTTGAGGATTATTGAACCTCATCTTGATATAAGGTGAGGCATGAAAGAAAGCTCCTTCAGCATCTTTGTTAATAAAGGCCTTTAGTTGACTTTCAATCACTGCTTGCGTTTCACTAAACTCATTTTTATCAATAGTTTCTGCAATAGATATGGTGTTAAAAAGTAAAAGGCATAAACTTGTGTAAATTAATTTTTTAAACTGCATACTATTTATATGCGTAATTAAACAATATAGATGAAAATCATTTTAATTATATTCGCCTTGTTTTTGAACATATCCTATAGTTACGCAGATCAAAATAGCCCAAAACTTGATGAATTATTCAGTCAGCTCTCCGAGGTAAAGGACTCAAAAGAACAAAGTCTAATTATATCAAAAATATGGGGAGAATGGATGAAAATTGAAAATCCAGATGTAAAAATAGTAATGGATAATGTTTCAGATTTTTTTAAATCTAAAAATTACCAATCTGCGATATCAGCTTTAACTCTTGCTATTGAGTTAGAGCCAAATTACGCGGAGGCCTACAACAAAAGGGCAACTTTTTATTTTATGATGGGAGACTATGAAAACTCTATGAGAGATATTGAAGCTACATTGTATCTTGAACCAAGACATTTTGGTGCATTAGATGGTTTGAGTAGAATTCTTATAAGCTACAAAAATTATGATGGAGCACTTAAGGTTTATCAAGAAATGAAAAAGTTAATGCCAAATGATTTGTCTGTTGATATGAAAATTGAAAATCTAAATCAAATGGTGTCAAAGGAAACTTAAATTAACCAATTGGTTAAGAATATAGTTTAACGAAATAATGAAATTTATTGCCCCTTGCCACCTTCCTCCTCGACAATGTCTCAACCCAAGCGGCTAGGGGACAGGTATAATATTCGAATTTTGGTTGATATGAAACAGATTTCTTATAATTTAAAAAGCCTATCAAATAAGAAAAATATCGTTATAGATGTTATTTAAAAATTAATTAGTTATAAATTGAGCTGTGAAAAAAAAATTTAACACAAAAGTAATTCATTCTGGACATGGCCCAGATAAAGAAACGGGAGCCGTTATGCCACCGATACATCTTTCATCAACCTTCAAACAAATGGAACCCGGAAATTTTGAGTATGAATATGCTAGAACCAAAAATCCTTCTAGAGATGTACTAGAAAAATTACTAGCACAAATTGAGTCTGGAGATAAAGCTTTTGCATTTGCATCGGGCATGTCAGCAATTAATACAGTTTGTGACCTATTCGGCACAAACTACCATATAGTTTGTTCTGATGATGTATATGGGGGTACTCGTAGGTTATTTGATAAAGTTAAATCAAATATTGACGTAACTTATATCGACTTTGATAAAAATATAAACTGGAATGATGAAATAAAAGAAAACACAAAATTTATATGGATTGAAACACCATCAAATCCTTTAATGAAAATTATTGATATTAAAAACACTGTTAATATTGCAAGTGAGTTTAAATTACCTGTGATATGTGATAACACATTTGCCTCTCCATATAATCAGAGACCACTTGAATTAGGTGCAGATATGGTAGTGAGTTCTTCAACAAAATATTTAGGAGGCCACTCAGATATTGTTGGCGGGTCTATTGTTATTAAAGAGAATAAGGAATACGCTGAAAAAATTTCTTTTATTCAAAATGCAGTTGGGGCTGTCCCCTCTCCCTTTGATTGTTATTTATTAACAAGAAGCATTAAAACACTTTCTGTAAGAATGAAGCAACATAATGAAAATGCTATTGCTGTGTCTAGTTATTTATCCAATCATCCTAAGATAGAAAAAGTTTTTTTTCCAGGTAATGATAAAAGGCACAAGGAAATTGCAGAAAAACAAATGGATGGTTTTGGTGGAATGATGTCTTTTGTAATTGACTCAGATATTAATGGGGTAAAAACTTTTCTAAAAAATTTAAATTTATTTACACTCGCGGAAAGCCTAGGAGGGGTCGAAAGTTTGATCGAGCATCCAGCCATCATGACCCATGCTTCTATAGATCCATCAATTAGAGAAAAATTAGGCATATCAGAAACATTACTAAGAATATCTGTGGGTATTGAAGATGTAGATGATTTGATATCAGATTTAGACCAAGCCCTATCAAAGATTTAAGATGAGAGACATAGTTGATTTTATTGGCAATACGCCACTTATTAAACTCAAATATCCATCTGAAATTACGGGTTGTAATATTTATGGTAAAGCAGAATTTATGAATCCAGCTGGTTCTATCAAAGATAGAACGGCATTGGGTATAATCCTTGATGCTGAAGAGAATAATTTAATTGAACCAGGCGGCACTGTCGTTGAGGGTACTTTTGGAAACACAGGTATTGCTTTAACAATGATTAACAATGCTAGAGGATACAAAACTATAATTGTAATGCCTGACGGTGCATCAGAGGAGAAGCAAAGTATTTTAAGGAATATGGGGGCAAAGCTAAAAGTTGTACCAACTAAACCCTATTCTGATCCAGGTAATTATCAGCATGTATCAAAGAGGTTAGTTGAAGATCTACAATCAAAAGGAGAGACTTCAGTTATGTGGGCAAACCAATTTGACAATACAGCAAATTACAAATTTCACTCAAAAACCACAGCTAAAGAAATATTCAATCAGCTTGATGGAAAAGTTGACGGATTTACTTGTGCAATTGGGTCGGGTGGAACATTAGCAGGCACATCTATTGGACTCAAAGAATTAAATTCAAATATAAAAATAGCTTGTACAGATCCACAAGGTGCTCAAATGTATAATTATTTTAAATATTCTAAATTGGAAGTTAAAGGCGAGCCATCAGAAACGGAGGGAATAGGCCAGTATAGAGTGACAAAAAATGTTGAACCTTCCCTTATTGATTTCTCATACCATATTACTGATTATGATGCGTTTGAACTTTTATATAAAATGGTCAAAACAGAAGGCTTATTTCTTGGCTCCAGTTCTGGAGTAAATGTAGCAGGGGCTATCGAAATGGCTAAAGAAATGGGACCAGGTAAAAATATTGTTACAATTCTGTGTGATGATGCTAACAAGTATTTTAGTAAGTTGTATAACAAAGAATATCTGTTATCAAAAAAACTTCCCGTACCCGAGTGGCTTTAAAATTTTAATCACTACCAAAAGTCATTCTTTTTAAAGTTCTATCTTTTAATACAAAATGGTGCATAAGTGCAGCTCCTGAATGTATAAAAAATAAAACTAATAAAACATTACTAGAATATTCATGGAAACTTTTGAACAAGTACCTTAAATCACTGTTGTGATCCAATAAATTTATTAATTCAAAATTTAAAAACATTACTGTGTCACCTTGTAAGTTTGTAAGGATGTATCCAGATATTGGTTGTAAAAAAAATATTGAGTAAAATAAAAAATAGTTAGTTTTAGCAACATAAATTAATATTTTATTTTTTAAGATGGGCTTGGGCCCAATATTGATAAATTTCCAACTTAATCTAAATATTGCTAGGACAAGAATTGAAAGACCTAGTGTGTTGTGTATCATCAATATTTCATAATAATACTCAAAATTATTCTCTAAATTTTTACCTAATATGTATGTTGCAATTATAAGAACAGCCATAATCCAATGAAATAACTTGCTAATTAAACCGTAATTATCTGCGCTGTTTGCTAACTTCATTATCTTCAATTATGTATGTTAATATTGTTGTTAATAAATGAAATTAAAAAATTTATTTTTATCGTTATTTTTATTTTTTTCCATCAGTGTTTATTCTAAAGATTTTATAGTCATTCAATCTACTACTAGCATTGCTAATACGGGTTTACTTGATCTCTTAGCATCAGAATTTAAAAATAAAACTGGAATTAGTGTAAGACCTATTGCAGTTGGAACCGGTAATGCTATTGCAAACGCAAAAAGAGGCGATGGAGATTTATTATTTGTTCATTCAAAAAAAGATGAATTAGAATTTATAGACGAGGGCTACGGTGTTCAAAGATATGAAATTATGTACAATAAGTTTATTTTAATTGGTCCAAAATCTGACCCACTGAAAATATCACAAGAGGAAGATATTTTATCCGCATTAAAAAAAATATATAACTCAGAATACAAATTTATTTCAAGAGACGATAATTCTGGAACTCATAAAAAAGAACAAGAATTATGGAGTTTGGCAAATATAAAAAAATTTGACTCTGATAGATATATAAAAACTGGGACAAGCATGGCCAATACATTAAATATTGCCTCTGAAATTGATGCCTATACCATAAGTGATAAAGGCACCTGGCTATCTTTTATAAATAAAAATAATTTAAAAATTCTTTTTGAAGGTGGTGATGAATTACATAATCCCTATGGAATTATTGCGGTCAATCCAGAAAAATTCCCTCATGTTGAGTATAAAAAATCTCAGAAGTTCATTGAATGGTTGATTACAGGTGAGGGCAAAGATGTTATTAATAGGTTTACATATAACGGTGAAAAGTTGTTTCATACCAATTAATACTATCTAAATGCTAACTTTTGAAAAAATACAATCCGCAGTTTTTATTACAATTTATGTAAGTATTTTCTCAACTTTAATTGCATTTTTTTTATCAATGATCTTCGGCTATTTAATTGCTATTTATCAATTCCAATTAAAAAAACCAATTGTAATTTTCTTAAGCTCTCTTACCTCTATCCCTCCCGTATGTGCAGGGCTATTAGTCTATATACTTATAAGTAGATCTGGCCCCTTAGGTTGGATGGAAATTCTATATTCACCTTTAGCAATGATCATTGCTCAGATCGTAATTATCTTCCCAATTATGATAACTTTAATTATTAAAAACATCGAAGAGGATTATCCAATTTATAGAGATGAATTAATGTCTTATGGAGCGTCCAAAAAAGATATAATTTTCATACTCTTTTCAAATAAAACAAATATTTACATCACTGTCTTTTTACTAGGTTTTGGCAGGGCTATTAGCGAGTATGGTGCAGCTGCAATTGTAGGAGGCTCAATTGATCTTTTCACAAGAAACATGACAGCGACAATTGCTTTAGAAACCTCTAAAGGGAATGTTTCATTAGGTATAGTTTTAGGAACGATATTAATTTCCCTCACACTTTTAATATCAATATCCCTTAATTTTTTAAATAAAAATAATGATCAAAGTAAATAATATTTCATATACGATTGATGGAAAAAATATTCTCTCGAATATTAATCTAAATATCATACGAAACAAAATTACAGTTATTACTGGAAAAAATGGTTCTGGTAAAAGCTCTCTAATAAAAATTATAAATAAAATTATTATTCCTAATAAAGGAACAATTAACTCTGAATATTCTGAACCTATACCGATGCTTTTTCAAAAACCTATTTCTTTAAATAAAAGTTTAGAGGATAATTTTCTGCTATTAAGCAAATTAAAGAAATCCGAGGTAAATAAGTTCTACTTTAATTTATTTAAATTAAATAAATTAAAAAAACGGAAATTTCAAAATTTATCAGAAGGAGAAAAACAGAAAGTATTCATTTCTAGATTAATGAGCTATGAACAAGATTTAATCATTTTAGACGAACCTAATCAGAACCTTGACTTAGAAAGTGAAAAGATTTTTTTTACTTCTTTGTCTAAAATTAAAAATAAAACTATTCTTTTATCTCTCCACAATATGAGTCTTGTAAAAAAATTTGCAGATTACGTGATAGTTTTAGATTCAGGAAAAATTGTATTTAACGATATTTCCTCAAAATTTTTTTAATGTTCCATACATAATTTACTGATATGCTAAAAACACATATCATGATTAAAAGTTTACTTGCCTTAATATTTTTATTCCCATTTTTAGCTTATTCTAACCCTGTGCTTGATCGGCAAGAGTCCATGAGAGACTTCAATAAACTAATGAGAGCTGCAAACAATTTAATTAAAGACGATGTGATTAACGATGACTTGGCAGGAATTTATGAAGAAATCGAAAATATAATGAGAGTTTACCCTACTTTATTTCCTGATGATTCATTTGGAGGTAAGTCAAAAGCTAGTACTGACATAATTGACAATAGAGAATTGTTTAATCAAATTGCAAAAGAGACAGAAGACAACGCAGCACTTGCAAAATTATCCTCATTAGAGGGTGATATTGAAAGTGTTCAACAATTTCACCAAAATCTATTTGGAAGCTGTAAGAGTTGCCACTCTCGTTTCAGAGATTAATAAGAGTGAATTTTTTAAAAAAATTTTTTCTATTTTTTTTTCTGCTAACTAATTTATTATTTGCTCAGAGTAATACAATGAACTTCACACCCATAGATACCGAAGAATCATTTAAAAGAATTCAAGAGGGTGCAATTGTAATTGATGTTAGATATCCAAAAGAACACAATATGATTCGAATTGAGAACTCACACAATATTCCTTTTAAAGAAATAACTGTTGAAAAAATCAACTCCATAAACCCCGATAATAAGGATATTATTATTCACTGTACCGCAGGCATTACATCTAAAAAGGTTGCAGATTATCTAGTTTCTGAAGGGTATCAGGGAAGTATTTATGAAATGGACAAAGGTTTAATTGATTGGATTAATTTAGGTTTTAAAACCGAGCAAGGTACATAACTCATAATTTTAAAAACTCTAAGAAAAATAGTTAGTACTGAACATATAGTAAATCATATACCCAAAAAGTCCTACAACTAATAAGACTAGGGGTATTGCTGATATTGTAAAAGCCTCTCTAAATTTCTTATTAAATATTAATAAACTAGCTAGTAATAAAATAAGAAGAATTAATGCAAGTCTAATCATAAGTTAATTTTAGCATAAAATTTAATAATTTTGCTATTCCATATCTACTAATTTATGTATAACAAGTCTTAATCATGTCTAGAACAAAAATAGCTATCGCAGGGGCATTAGGAAGAATGGGAAATAATCTCATAAATTCTGCTCTATCGAATAATAACGTTGAGCTCGTTGGAGTATTTGATGTTAAAGATATTGACCCTAGCTTTATTAATAAAAATCAAATTCAAGAAAATGTTTTTACTACTAGGGAAGAATCATTTGAAAAAGCAGATATAGTTATAGATTTTACAACTCCTAAGGCCTTATTTAATTTTACGGAAGCTGCCGTTTCTAATAATACTGGTTTAGTTATTGGAACGACCGGATTAGATGAGAGCCACTTTAACCTTTTAAAACAAACAAGTAATTCAACAAAAGTATTTTACGCACCGAATATGAGCTATGGAGTTAATACATTTTTTGAAATAGCAAGAAAAGCCGCAAAACACTTAAAAGAATTCGATATAGAAATAATTGAAACACACCATCGACACAAAAAGGATGCACCTAGTGGAACAGCTTTAAAGCTCGGAGAAGAGATTGTAGCAGAGCTTGGTCTATCCAAATCAAATTTTAATTTTAAACGTCAGGATCAAGAAGGCCAAAGAAAAGAAAATGAAATTGGTTTCTCTTCTATTAGAGGTGGAAATATTCCAGGTGAACATACGGTCATATTTCACGGTGACAATGAGTCTGTAGAATTAACACACAAGGCCCACAACAGAAAAATTTTTTCTGATGGCGCTATTCAAGCAGCATTATGGTTATCATCAAAGGAAAAAGGCTTTTACACCTTCAAAGATATGATTAGCTAGACGAGGAGCTGTACTTCTCAATAATTCTTTTTAATTTTTTCCTTCTATCCTCACTCAAAAAACTGGCGAAGAATTTTTTCTTTCCAGCATAATTTACACTTAATGAATTTTTTTCATTCTTTATCTTCAACCAATTTAAATTATAACTGTTTTGTTCAATAACCTCATCTCCATAAAGCCGCTCTAATTGCATAGATTTTGATTCTAATGAAATTTTTTCTGTTTTTTTTAAACTCTTTACAAAAAAATAAGTACATACGACCAAAATAGAAAATTCAACAATACCAAATATAATTATCGGCCAAGCACCGACTAATAAAAATCTTCCACCAATAAAAATGATCAAGAAACCTGTAATGAATAAAAAAAATAGAATTTGAAGATTTGTCAGACTCCTATTTGGTTTGATATGAAGCTTTCTTGTCATTTCTATAAGTTTATAAAATTATATTTATATTTATAATAGATTTAATAGCACACCAATAATAATATGAAAAAACAAGAAAGAGCAAACGTAGTATTAGATAATTTAAACAAATTTTATCCAAATATCCCTATCCCTCTTAAACATAAAAATGTATATGAGCTTTTAATAGCAGTTTTATTAAGTGCTCAATGCACAGACGAACGTGTAAATAAGATTACACCTTTACTATTTAAAACGGCAAATAATCCCCATGATATGGCAAAGGTGCCTGTTAATAAAATTTATAAAATCATTAAACCATGTGGACTTGCACCTAAAAAATCAAAAGCTATTTCTAAACTATCAAAAATATTAATTAAAAAATACAATGGTAGAGTCCCAGAGAATTTTGAAGATCTTGAAAATTTACCTGGAGTTGGCCATAAAACAGCGAGTGTAGTAATGTCCCAAGGTTTTGGTCACCCCGCATTCCCTGTAGATACACATATTCATCGTCTAGCACAAAGGTGGGGTCTGACAAATGGTAAAAATGTAGTTCAAACTGAAATAGATATTAAAAAATTATTTCCTGAAGCAACCTGGAACAGACTTCATTTACAAATGATTTTTTATGGAAGAAAATATTGCAAAGCTAGAAGCTGCTTTGGTGTTGAATGCAAAATTTGCACAGACTGTTATCCAAACAGAAGAAAGGCTATAAAAGTAAAAAAACCCTAATTTCCTATAGATTGTCTATGAAAAAAAACAGAATAATGTATAAAAATAAACTTATTTAGCATTATGAAACAAATTAAGAAAATATTAATTGCTAACAGAAGTGAAATTGCAATTAGAATATCTCGTGCAGCAACTGAATTGGGCTTTAGGACTGTATCCATTTACTCGTACGAGGATCGTTTTGCATTGCACCGCTTCAAAACAGACGAAAGCTATCTTGTTGGATCAGGATTAGGCCCTATTCAGGCTTACCTAGATTACAAAGGTATCGTACAAATTGCTGTTAATTCAGGTTGTGATGCCATCCATCCAGGATATGGCTTCTTATCTGAAAACCCAGAATTTGCTGATGAATGTGCAAAACATAATATTATTTTTGTTGGACCCTCTCCAAAGATTATGCGATCACTTGGAAATAAAGTAGAAGCTAAAAAAACTGCAGGCAAAGCTAAAGTACCAACCATACCTTCCACAGGACCCTTACCAAAAGATTTAAAAAAATGTAAAGATCTTGCAAAAAAAATTGGTTACCCAATTATGCTCAAAGCATCCTGGGGTGGCGGCGGTCGTGGAATGCGAGTGATCAGAAAAGAAACAGAATTAGAAAATCAAATCAACACCGCTAGGAGAGAAGCTAAAAGTGCTTTTGGAAAAGATGATGTATTCTTTGAAAAGTTAATCGAAAAAGCTTTTCATGTTGAAGTTCAGATAATTGGCGATACGCATGGAAATATAGTTCACCTTTTTGAAAGAGATTGTTCTCTTCAAAGACGACATCAAAAGGTAGTAGAAAGAGCTCCTGCTGCCTACCTATCTGACAAAGAGAGAAATGAGATTTGTAACGCAGGTGTTAGAATAGGAAAACAGGTTAATTATTCATGTGCGGGAACTGTAGAGTTCTTAATGGATGCTAAATCTAGAGACTTCTTTTTCATTGAAGTTAATCCAAGAGTTCAAGTTGAACACACAGTTACAGAAGAAATTACTGGTATTGATATAGTAAAAGCTCAGTTCCTCTTAGCAGCTGGTGCTAAAATTGGAGATGATATATGTGGTGTGCCAACTCAAAAAGACATTCATATGAAAGGACATGCTATCCAATCAAGGGTTACAACAGAAGATGCCGCTAATGATTTTGCTCCAGATTATGGTAAAATTAATGTTTATAGATCTGCAAGTGGCTTGGGAATAAGACTAGATGCTGGAACTGCATCTACTGGTACGGTTATTACTCCTTATTATGACTCTCTTTTAGTTAAAGTAACTGCAAAAGGCCAAACCCCTATTGAAGCAAAGAGACGAATGAATAGAGCATTGAGTGAATTTCGCGTCAGAGGTGTAAAAACAAATATACCTTTTTTATTAAAGTTAATTAACCACAAAGGTTTTGATGTTTTTAAATACCATACAAAATTTATAGATAGTGAAAAAAGTTTATTTCAATTCTCTGGTCGAAAAGATAGGGCAACCAAAACATTGAACTTCTTAGCTGAAGTTATTGTCAACGGTAACCCAGAAGTTGCTAATAGACCAAAATTAAGAGAGACAACACCAGCAAAACTCTCAGACTATGGAATATCTAGATCAAAAAAAGCTCAAGAGACTGTCAATAAAACATATAAACAAATTTTAGATACTAATGGCCCATCTGCTGTTGCTGAGACTGTGCTAAAAGAAAAACAATTATTGATTACAGATACTACCTTTAGAGACGCTCATCAATCTTTGATTGCAACTCGAATGAGAACACAAGATATGTTAGGCATAACTGACCTATATGAAGAAAGACTTAAAAATTTATTCTCAGTTGAGTGTTGGGGTGGTGCAACTTTTGATGTTGCATTAAGATTTTTAAAAGAGGACCCATGGGAACGTCTAGAAAAGTTACGTGAACAAATGCCCTCAGCCCTATTACAAATGTTATTTAGAGGTTCGAATGCTCTTGGATATACAAACTATCCTGATAATGTTTTAAGAAGGTTTATACAACTTTCTGCTCAGTCTGGGATTGACGTTTTTAGAATATTTGATGCACTAAACTGGATTGAAAATATGAGAGTCTCTATTGACGAAGTATTAAAATCTGGAAAAATCTGTGAAGCTTCTATTTGTTACTCTGGCGATTTATCGTCTCCAGCAGAGAAAAAATATACACTTGATTATTACTTAAAAATGGCGCAAAAGCTTGAGAAAATGGGAGTTCACTTTCTTGCAATCAAAGATATGGCAGGTTTGTGTAAACCCAAGGCAGCAAAAATTTTATTCAAAGAATTAAAAAAAAGTATAAAAATTCCAATCCATTTCCATACTCACGACACAAGTGGAAACGGTGTTGCAACATTGCTTAATGCCTCGGAAGCAGGGGTAGATATTGTTGATGTAGCAATTGACTCTTGGTCTGGCTTTACATCGCAACCTAGTTTTGGTGCAGTTTTAGAGTCTCTTGATGGCAATAAAAGAGATCCAAAAATTTCTTCAGCTGTTGTCAGGACTGCTGCAAATTATTGGGAGGGTGTTAGAAAACAATATCAACCTTTCGAAAGCAAAACTCGCACTAGTATGTCAGAGGTATATTTACATCAGATGCCAGGTGGCCAGTACACTAATTTAAGAGAGCAAGCAAGGTCAATGGGTATTACAGACGAGAGATGGCCAGAACTTGCATCAATGTATGCCAAAGTGAACAAAATATTTGGCGATGTAATTAAAGTTACACCTATATCTAAGGTTGTTGGTGATATGGCAATTTATATGTTGGCAAATAATATTCAAATTCAAGATGTTTTAGACCCTAAAAAGGATGTTGGCTTTCCTGCATCAGTCATCGAATTCTTTAGTGGCCGATTAGGTCAACCATATAAAGGTTTTCCAAAAGCACTCCAAAAGAAAATTTTAAAAGGAAAAAAACCAATTAATTATAGATTTGGATCAAAGTTACCTTCATTAAAAATTAAAAATAGAACGAAGGAATTGGAAAAGAAGTATAGTGAAACTATTTCAGAGAAAGATACAATTTCACAAATATTTTTTCCTGAGGTTTTTGATGAGTATATAAAACACAAAAAGAAATTTGGTAATACTAGTGTTATCCCAACTTCAAACTATTTCTTTGGGATGAATACAGGTGAAGAGATATATGTTTCTATAGAACCTGGTAAAACACTTATAATAAGATATTTCACTTTAAGTGAGCCTAACGAAAAAGGTTACAGGACAGTATATTTTGAATTGAATGGCCAGGCTAGATCAGTTGACATTAAAGATAATTCCATTGCAGTTGACGATTTAGCTAAAGAAATTGCTGATCCTAGCAACAAAGATCATGTTGCGGCTCCAATACCTGGTTTACTTGTAGACGTTGCTGTTACTGAGGGAATAAAAGTACCAAAGGGCGCTAAATTATGCACTATTGAGGCCATGAAAATGGAAACAGTTATTTACGCAGACCAACCAGGAATAGTTGAGAGACTTTGCGTAAAAGCTGGTGAAAATATTGAGGCTCAGCAACTTTTATTAATTATAAAATAATTTTTCTTTCAATAATATGATAACAATCTACCGTGGTTAAAAAGATTATAACTGCCAAACACAGAGGTTTCTGTGCTGGAGTTGAGAGAGCCGTTGAAATGGTCGAAAAAAGCCTTTTGAAATATGGAGCTCCAGTTTATGTCCGTCATGAGATTGTTCATAATAAATTTGTTGTCAATAATTTGAGAGAAAAAGGTGTTGTATTCGTAGACTCGCTTGAAGAAATTCCTAAAAATACAAAACAACCAGTAATTTTTTCTGCGCACGGTGTTGCACAAAGAGTAATTAACAAAGCCAAAGATTATAATTTATTATTTTATGATGCCATCTGCCCATTAGTCAGTAAGATTCATAAAGAGATAATTCAATTAGAAAAAAACAAATACAAGATAATTATGATCGGCCATGAACATCACCCTGAAGTCGACGGGACAGCTGGACAGCTAAAGGATATTAGCAATTTAACTTTAGTTCAAAATATTGAAGATGTTGAGAAATTATATTTCCCATCAAATCAAAAACTTGCCTACATTACACAAACAACCTTATCAGTTTTTGATACACAAAGTATTGTTGATGCTTTAGAAAAAAAATTTCCTTCAATTCTTGCTCCAAAAAAATCCGATATTTGTTATGCAACTTCAAATAGACAATTATCTGTACAAGAAATGTCTAAAAATGTTGATGCTTTTTATGTGATTGGTGCCCACAATAGCTCCAATTCAATTAGGTTAGTCGAAACTGCTAAAAGATTTGGTTGTAAACATAGTGAACTAGTTGAAAATATAAACGACTTTGATTATTCAAATTTATCCGAATTCAATACAATAGGTTTGACAGCTAGTGCATCTGCTCCTGAAGAACAATTAAATTTATTTATTGATCAGATAAAAAAAGTTTATGCAATCGAAGTTTTAAATTTTAAAGAGGATGAAAATATCACCTTTAAAATACCTAATTTTCTCAATTAAATTTTCTTCTATAAAAGATATCTACTAAAGTCATATGGGGAAGAGTTAATGCCGCTAATCCAATAAACAGTGTCTTTATAAAAGACTCATCAAAAGAAAAACTCTTATGAAGATAGATAATTGCTAAGCTGCCGCCGACCCATGTTAAGATAGTAAAAGAGATGGTGGTTATAGTTATAAATTTGTTATTTGATAGATATTTTGATGTATCTTTTAATATTGATCTAACATGTTTAAAAGTATGAATGAAACAAAAATAGATAGAAAATGCCACGAGCGGTTCTGTTAAAAATATTACCAATAAAATAATAGACATTTCTAAAATCCCCAATCTTAATTTTGTAAATTTAATTGCCAAATATGCATATCTAATAAAAAGAAAAAAGTAACAAACGTAAACGATATATAGATATTCTTGAAATTGATTAAAAGATTGATTTGATAAAAAAGTAAATATCTCAAATGTTTCGTCAGTGTGAAAAAAAATAATCCCAAATACAATATTTAAACCATGCGTTAAAGAAACAGACCATTTATATTTCTTCAAGCCTAGATAGGACCAGTCACATAATCCAAAATGAACGACACTCATTAAAATGAATAAAATTAAAGCAATTACGGAGAAGTAAATCCAAAATATAATCACTGCGGCAGAAATAATTAAATATAAGAATACAAATAAAAAAAAATCTTTTCTTGTCTTATACCCTAACAGTGCAGCTACAGCTCCGTCAAATGAACCATGCGGCACACCTATGAATGAAACCATGCAAAGAGCAAGTAAAGATAAAAAGCTTAATTCATACATTTAATTACGTATAGTGCTTAAGGCACTTTTTATAAATTTAATTTTTGGCATTGACATAATGACCTTTAATTTTGTCGGAAAATCAGCTACACCCATCATAAATGATGCAAATTCATTGCCATTTAAAGAGTAAGCCATATTAATAAAAACCTTCTCTGTTCCACTATTATTTTTCAGATAATTCACAAATACCTTATCCATCCATTTATCAAAATATGAGTGATGAGCTTTATTAATATTTTCAAAATTTAATATTATGTTTTTTAGAAAAAAGGAAAAAGCATACCCTGTTGATATTTTGGTGGCACCACCTCTTGAACCGATATTAATATAATTTTTACTTGATTTGTTTTCAATATCATACATTGGTAACGCCCCTTTTTCTTCATCAACTATTTTATATTCAGATAAATTTAATTTTGTCTCAATGTATTCTAATATCTGTTTTTGATACCAATCATCCTCTTGGATTTCTGAAGAAAAAACTGTTGACTCAACTAACATTCTATTTTCATCTATTGGTAAACAATACATAAAATGTAATCCCATTTTTTGTTCAACGCGAAAATCCATTAAGGTCAAACTATTACTATTTATCATTTGTTTAGTTTCTATGAGGTATCCAAAAAAATGCTGTTTTACTTTTTCATTTTCTAATTTCGGCGTACGAGAGTCATAAATTTTCTTAGCAAAAATTTCCTCACCATTCTCTAGCTTGATTTCATAGTATTTTTTTAAATTCGTAATACTTTGAACATTGAACTCTTTAATTGATAAGTTTTCTAACCCTTTTAAGCAATAATTTTTCCAATCTTGGTATCTTATAGTGCAATAGGGTAAGTCCTTAGTTTCATGTTTTATATGATTATTTGTTAAGTAAAAGTTCCAGCAAAACCATTTTTTTTGTGCAAGGCTATCAAAATCTTTCATCCAATCTGTCATCCAAAATGCAAAAAAATTATTTCTTTTGCTATGATAATTTTTATCAATGCCAACTAAACTAATACTTGTTCCCTTATACTTTAATTTTGCAGTAGCAAGGGCACTGGCACCCATGCCCAAAAATGCTACATCATATATTTTCATTTTTAAAAGAGCCCCTAATTGGTTTGTAGGATTTAAAAATATTTTTTAAAAATAAAAATTCAGGTATAGAAATTATTGTAATCCATAACTTTTCTATTTTGTTTAAATAAATTCTTTCAAGCTTGTAAGCATAACCACCACTTTTAATCTTTTCCCCAATTCCTTTGTAAATTTTTGCTGCAAAAAATATTGCTAGTCTGGTTCTAAGAGGAATAAATTTCATGCCAGAAAAACCGTTCGCATAGAATTTATCAGAGAGTTCTATTAAATTTTTAATAGATAATTCAATCAACTTTTTTTTTTGATCATCTAACTTATTATCTAATAGGTCACTTATTGAGACTTGTCCTAACCATTCTTTTGGTAGATATAACCTATTCATTTTTGCGTCCTCGTAAACATCTCTTGCAATATTTGTTAGTTGCATAGCAATTCCTAAATCAATAGCATGCTTTCTTGCTTCAGCATCTTTGGTATTAATTATTGGTAACATCATTAAACCCACTGTTCCAGCAACCTTGTATGAGTAATCTATTAATTCTTTCTCATCTGTAACTCTGACGTTTTGCTGATCACTGATCAAACCATCTATTAGATCCTTTAAAATACCAAGGTTAATATTATTTTTTTTAAAAAAGATATTTATCTCAGAGCTCTCATTTTCTTTTATTTGATTAAATATATTTTTTATTTGAGAAGAGGTATCTAACTTCGAATTATCTGCCACATCATCTAGATATCGACATATGCTATAGAGCCTTGAAGCTGCAATTCTATTTTTTTTGGGTAAAAAAAAACTTGCCCAATAAAAACTTTTACCTTCCGATTTAATGCTATAGGTATTTGTTTTAAATGATGTCACCTTAATGACTAACTTTGAAATCCTTAATTATAAGCTTCTCTATTACCTTAGCAGAGCACAATACGCCAGGTATTCCGGCACCTGGATGTGATCCCGCAGCTGAAAAATATAAATTTGGTATTTTCTTATCTTTGTTGTGATAGCGAAACCATGCTGATTGAGAAAAAATTGGTGCCACGGAAAATCCAGCTCCGTATTTTGATCTATAATCATTTTTAAAATCCTCAGGAGTCATCCAGAATTCTGCCTCAATGTTTTCTTTTAGTCCTGGCATAATAGTTTTATCCAGTGCTTCAACTATTCTATCCTTAAGTTTCGGACCCTCTGAATTCCATTGAACATTTCCTTGAAGATTAGGAACAGGGCATAACACATAAAAACTATCACATCCTTCTGGTGCAAAAGTATCATCTGTTGCTGTTGGACGATGAAGATAAAGTGAAAAATCCTCAGTCAAAATCTTTTTCTCAAAAATATCGTGAAGGAGCTCTTTATATCTTTCAGACATCCAAATAGTGTGGTGAGCAACATCAGAGAATTTTTTCTTCGATCCAAAAAAAAGTACATAAAGGCCCATAGAGTAATGTGTAAATTTCTTAGGTTTGAGAAGACTATCTCTAGAGTATTCTGATGGTAACATTTCACTGTAAACTGTAGGGGGATCTGCATTACAAATCACAAGATCCGCAGGTATTTTTTTTCCGTTATTAAGCACCACGTTTTCTGCTTTACCATTTATAATGGAAATTTGCTCTACATCGGTTTCTTTATTAATTGTAATACCATTTCTTAACATTAAATTTTCCAACTCTCTCACAATTTTACCTGTGCCTCCCATGCAAAAGTACACCCCCCACTTTCTTTCAAGATAGTGTATTAATGCATATATAGATGTTGTAGTGAACGGATTGCCCCCAACTAATAAAGGATGTATCGAAAATGCCTTCCGCAGATACTTATTTTTTAATTTGCTATTTACCAATTGACTGACTGTTAAATAACTTTTGAGTTTTATTAACGACGGAATTTGCTTTGCCATTTCCCAAAAGGAAATAAATGGCTTATCCGATAACTTTTCGAAACCTATCTCAAAAATATCTTTTGAAGTTTTTAATAATTTGTCATACCCATCAACATCATTTTCATCAAATTTTCTTATTTCATTATTTGTATCTTCGATAGATGGTCGATAATCAAAAGTTTTTCCATTGTGAAAGTAAAATCTGTACCAAGGATCTAAGGATTTAAAATTTAAGTAATCTTTTAAGTTTTCACCAAATAATTCAAAAAGTTCTTCAAATAAAAAGGGCGCTGTTATAACAGTTGGTCCAGCATCGTGTCTGTAACCGTCTTTTTCGAAAACTCTTGCTCTTCCGCCAAGCATGTTAAGTCTTTCAAGCAGCGTGACATCAAAACCAAGTTTTCTGCACCTTAGGGCAGCAGCTAGTCCTCCAAAACCCCCGCCAATAACTACAACTCTCTTACTCAAGATAGTTAAAGTATATGAAATTTAGACAAAAAAAAACCAGGCAAGTTAGCCTTGCCTGGTTTAAATAGGTTATAAAGCTTTATTAAGCTTTTTTGCCTGAAGATGCTACAGCAGCAGCCCAAATAACTGCGACAAAAGCAATCTTATTCACAACGTCAGCAACGTTATAGATAACGTTTAGAGTTACAGCATCAGCTCCTCCAGTTAAGTAACCGAAGAAATATCCTAATGGATAAATTGCCCAACCAACTGTAACGATCCATCTCATTGTGTTGAAAGCTGTTTGAACAGCTGCAGGACATTTGTCAGCAGCAGCTTTACCAGCTTCACCAGCAAAAATTTCATATAAAATGTATGCCCAACCAGCTAGACCTACAATGAATCCTGCCCATGCGTTGATGAAGCCAGCTTCACCAGCATAACCAGCAACAAGCATCACTAAAGTACCGATTAACAGTCTCCAGAAAATACCAGCTGACACTGCAGCAACTGCAGCAAGGATAATGTAGAATTCAATCATCTGTAATGGAACAGTGATTAACCAGTCAACATATCTATAAACAGTAGGTGTATCACCTGTTGTTACCCATACTTCTCTCATATAGAAGTAGTGTACTGCGGCAACTAGACAAACAAGACCACCAAGTGCAAGAGATGTCTTCCACTTACCTGATACGTTGTTAGTTTCTAGAAAAAAGAATGCAGTAGCGGCAACCATACACATTGAGATAACCCAAAAAGATATCCCAACAAAGTCGTCTGGCGCTAAGCCAACGCTCGCAGAAGCTATTCCTGGCAGTGCCACTAGAGCAGCTGTTGGGATAGCCATTGATTTTAAAAACTTAATCATTGAGTACTCCTTTTCTTAAGTTCTAAAACTTATAACAGAATCCAAAAGTAAGGATTTGCTAATTTCAGGGGATTATAGGTATAAATTGCAAAAAAAAAATACTTAATATGACTTTTATTAATATATTTTGGGAGTATAGTGGGTAAAAAAATGGCTATTTTTCAAGATAGTGTACTATTTAATGGGTTTTTATTCTTTTTATCCACATTATTGCTATGGATAATACTGAAATTCAATAAAAGCTACATAAATAACAAAAAAACTAAGAAAATCATTAATTTCTTTGTTTACCTTGTTTTTATAGGTGTAATTGTATTTATTTTCGATAATCACACCTCTCATTACTTGGATAACTTGTAATTAAATGAAAATAAGTGAAAACTTCGAGAAAAAGCAAATCAAATCATTTTCTTTAAATTTTGATAAAAAGCTTATAAGCCATATCGAAAAATTAAAGTCACCCGATAAACGAATTAAAAAGGCAATGATTTATTTTGCCAAAACTGGTGGAAAGAGGATTAGACCGTTCTTGCTTTTTCGAATGGGTTTATATTTAAATATTAAGCCGAAAATATTAGATGACTTTGCCCTTTCGATAGAATGTGTTCACCTGCACTCATTAATCCACGATGATTTACCGTCTATGGATAACGATGACTATAGAAGGGGTAAATTAACTGTGCATAAAAAATTTGATGAGGCCACTGCTGTTTTAGCTGGAGATATGTTTCAAGTTTTGTCAGTAAAAACGCTAGCAGAGTCAAAAAATCTCTCTGATAATCAGAAAATCAAATCAATACAGATGCTTTCAAAAGCTAACGGTTTGGAGGGTTTGATTGCTGGACAATCCATGGATATTTACATGAAAAAAAATTCAACAATAAAGGATATAGAGACAATGCATCTTTTAAAAACAGGTGCATTATTCAGTTTATGTTTCAATCTTCTTCTAACTGTAAAAAAATTAAATTTAAATAAAAAAAGAGAGCTAAAAAAAATTGGAGATACAATTGGAAAAATTTTTCAAGTTACTGATGATATGCTTGATAGATGGGGCAATGAGAAAAAAGTTGGAAAGAAAATTAAAAAAGACTCACAAAAAGCAAATATTGCATATAAGCTTAATCGTACTGAATGTATTAACTATTTAAAACTGATTCAAAATAGAAATTACAAAGCAATGCAAAATTTCTTTAATAAAAAGAGGGAACCCTTGCTATATATGTCGAGTCTTGTTAATTTTATCGTTAATCGTATTAAATGAATAATCATTTTTATAAATATGAGATAACACATAGCCAATGACAATAAATGAAAATGATTTAACGAATGCTCGTACTGCTTGGGGAGAGAGTATGATTGCAATTTCACAGGCTTATGAAAAAAAAGGTATTGATCAAGCTACTTTAGTTGCAAACGAAATGTTAGATAATCTTTATGGGTTTGAGTTAGGATCAGTATTATTTAAACCAACTCTTAGTGGCGGTAATCAAACATTTCGATTAGACAAAGAGGGAGCACTTTCATACTTTGTTGGAAATAACCCAAAGTACCCAACAGACAGTGGTTTTGGAATTAAAGATTGGCTCGAAGTCAAATCAGAAACATCATCTGTGTTTATAGATCAAAATGTAGCAATGTGGATGGGTTGGGTAACGTTGATAAACAAAGAAGGAACCTCTGTCAAAGTTGATAAGAGCTGGGGATATAAAAAAACTGAAAACGATATATTAAAAATAGTTTTGCATCACTCTTCACTTCCTTATAAAGCTTGAGTAACTATTTATTTTTAAAAAATCCGAAATTCATTTAATTTTTGTACAAAGAGTAAGTTTTTTTAAATTTTTTTAATTTAAATTTAATTATCGTTAACTTTTACTATGTGTTCTATTGGTTTCCCCTTAATAGTAAACTGATCATGGAGATAGGAATGAATTGTAATTTTGATAGTGTTGTCTTTTAAATTAAAAAAACGTTGAGGTACGTGTACCCAGTCAGAATAAATTCTTGTGACTCTTATATCATTTATAAAAAGTTGCAAATATCCGGAGTTTGAAATATTTTCACCCCCAATTTCTGAGGGGTTTAAATTGAAATTTTTTAAATCTACAAAAATATTGTAACCATCAATTTTATCTTTGATGACTGTTAAATTAATTGAAGGGTAAGGTTTATCAGCATCTATCTTATTTCCTGGATGATGCGCAAAACAATTTATTGAGAAAAATAAAATAAATATCCCATACTTAAATTTCATAATTAAGAATTATATTATCTATTTTAAATATCAGTACACAAATCTTTTGAGTATGTATCGATAAACAAATTCTTTTTATAGTTGTAAATCGTAATATTTATTATTGTTTTATCTACAGATCTGTTTTGTATAAAGACTCTACAATTATCAGTGTTATATCTGTGGAATTCATAAACACTCTCAATTTTTGAAAAATCAACTTTTCCATATTTTAAAATTAAATTATTTAGGGATTTATTTAAAAATAGTTCTACACCTTTGAAATGCTCAACAATTTCATCATTTTCCTCAACAGTTTCCTCTACTTCAGGGGTATATATAATTTTAGGTACAGGCTCTGGTTTTATTACTTTCTCTACTACATCAGTTGTTTCACAGCCTGTTGCTATAATCAGAAAAGAAATAAAAATAAAATATTTAGATAATTTAACTAAATTCATCAAACTCTTAAATCAATAAGAACACAAATCGCTCATGCAATTTCTATATTAAAAACACAATAAGACAATCAAAACAAATCTCCTACATACTTTTTTCATCTAAATATTTAGTTTATAATCTTCTTTGTGAGAATTAAATACGAGCAACCATCTGTTTGTCATAAATCATATAAAAGTGTTCTAGGTCAAAGACCAATTTGGGATTGGAGGCACGATAAGCTGTTATGGGTGGATATTTATGAAAATAAAATAATTGAAACAGATCAAGATAATAACGAAGAACGTCACTATTCAGTACAAGACGGTGTGACCAATATTCTTTTACAAGACAATAAAAATTATATCATGAGTTCATACGACTCTCTTTATTCAATTCATCCCTCATTATCTAAAAAACAGCTTCTTACAAAAATCAATTTTGAAAGTTCAAATAATAGGATTAATGATGCAGATATAGATTTAAACGGACAAATTTGGATATCAACAATGGATATTCATCAAAAGACTCAGACTGGAAAAATTATATGTCATGACTCCAATTTAAAACCAATTTACTCAGATAACTCATATATTATTTCAAACGGACCAGTTTTTGACTACGAGAGAAACGTAGGTTATGTAACTGACTCTATAAAAAGAATTATTTATATTTTTTCTATCAATGATTTGTCAGGCACCGGAATAAATAAAAAAGTTTTTCTTTCCATGAACAATATTGATGGAAACCCAGATGGAATGACAGTTGATAAAAATGGTAACTTATGGGTAGCAATGTGGGGAAGTGGCAAAGTTTGTTGTTTTGATAAAAAAGGTTCACTTAAATTAATTTTACAACTTCCTGTTTCAAAAGTAACAAGTTGCACTTTTGGTGGGAAAAATCTCAATGAGCTTTTTATTACAACTGCATCTGTTGGTCTCAACGACATTGAAGCAGAAAGACAACCCCATGCAGGAAAACTGTTTAAGTTTGTTACCCAAGAACAAGGTTATGCTTCAAATTGTTATAGATCTGAAAATATCCCCGATTTGTATCATTAAGTATGAAATTTAATCAATCTCAGATTAGCGAAATAATTCAAATGGCTTGGGATGATCAAACAGATTTTAGTCATATCAAAAAAATTTATAAAATTGATGAGGGTGATGTTAAAAAAATTATGAAAAAAAATATTAAACAAAAAAGCTATGAAATTTGGAGAAAGAGAATTCACCAAAGAAGTGCCCAAAAGACACAATTAAAAGGAAAAGATTATGTCTAAAGCATTATTTGGAGCAGGATGTTTTTGGGGGCCTGAAAAAAAATTTTCTGAGATCAAAGGTGTGATTGAAACCCAAGTAGGCTACTCTCAAGGCTTAACAGATAAAACTTCTTACGAAGAAGTTTGCAAAGGTAACACAAACCATGCTGAAGTCGTTTTATTAAAATTTGATGAAAATCTCGTTTCATATACCAACCTTGTGGAGTTTTTTTATCAAATTCATGATCCGACAACTTTAAATCAACAAGGCCCAGATCGAGGATCTCAATACCGATCATTGATAGGCTATTATGACGAAACTCAATGTGAAATAGCAAAGCAGATCACAGACAAATTGAACGAAAGCCAATTTAATCAAAAAATTACTACTATTATAGAACCCGTTAAGAATTACTGTCCTGCAGAGGACTATCATCAAAAGTATATGGAAAAAAAATATTCTATTTTAAATTTTTAATTTTTAAATCGGAGAGTAGGGATAAATTATTTTTGGGAATTTATAATAAGATTTTTTCTTATAATGCTTTTTAATAAAATAATTTGATTTCAATTTTGTTGGCGAAATAATTTTATTTTTAATAAAAGCAAATTCAGAAATTTTTTTTAGTTTTTCTAATCCGTTTCCTATTAAAAAATAGTTTTGACTCAATATATCCTCAAGGTCTGAGTCAATTTTTAAAGTTTTTGTCTTTCCAATTAATCTCCCTGAGGTATCAATCTTTTGAATAGCTAAATCTTTTCTATTTGTGTCAATCACACACAAGACATTTTTAGTAAGTTTTTTGTTAATGCCTAAAAAGAAATGCTCAAAGATAGAATAACCCACAATTTCAACTTTATGATCTATAAAAAAACCTTTCATAAGTGAGTGACAATTTCTTATTGCTGTAAAGCGTGCTGGTCCATAATTTAGATGCAATTTTTTGATATGATCAGCCTTTATTTTTGTTTTAGTTACTAAGTTTTGTAGTAATTCCGATAATATTTTTTCATGTCCATACTCACTTTTTACAGTTTTATCCCAAATGATTTTTTCATTTTTAAATAAAGTAATTGAACAGTATGATAAAGAGCTATCGATGCCTATTTCAAAATTTTTTACTTTACTGATCATTTTTGTTTCAAATTTTACTTTTCCAATTAGTACATCCTATGCAACAAGTGTGAATGATACAATTCCAAATAATATTCTAATGTATCATCGATTTGGTGAAAATAAGTATCCCTCAACAAATATACGCGAAGAGCAATTAGTAAGTCATCTTGAGTATTTAAATGATCAGGAGTTTAATTTTATTTTAGCTAGAGATCTTTTGTTTGAAGATAAATTACAAAAAAAAACTATTTCAATAACTGTAGATGATGCTTATTTATCATTTTTTGAGGTGGGATTACCTATTTTTGAAAAGTATGAGATACCAGTCACTCTTTTTTTAAATACAGAAAACGTTGGTGGACAAAATTATATGAATTGGACTCAGCTTAAAAGTGTACTAAGTCGTGGTGTAGATATTCAAAATCACACACACTCTCATTCAAGTTTATCTAGCCTTAGTGAAATTGAAATTGTAAATGAAATAGAAAAATCTCAGGATCTTATTTTTGAAAATTTAGGCATTACTCCAAATTTATTTGCTTATCCTTTTGGTGAAAATAGCACCATAGCTCAAAAAGTAGTTTCTCAGTATTTTGATGCAGCATTTGGACAACATTCAGGTGCCTTTTCAATTAATCAAAAATATTTTATTCCAAGATTCCCCCTAAATGAGAATTATGGATCTATTAATCGAATAAAAGATGCATCAAGTGTTTTACCTTTTAATAATGTGCTTATTGAACCTGGCAACCCCTATCAAAGTGAGCCTATCAGTAGATATGCTTTAGATTTTAACGAGGACTCATCCAACATAAATTGTTTTATTAGTGATTTTCAAGGATCATTTAATCCAACAATTACAAATCTTAATAATAAGTTATTAGTTGAACTTAATCGTTTACCTGTAAAAGGTAGACTTAGGTTTAATTGCACAAAAGTTAATAATGGTATTTTCTGGTTTGGCTATCAATACTTAGTTAATTAAATTTAAATCGATCAAATTCTTGAAGATTATTTGAAGCAATGATCAGCTCTAATTTATCGACATATTTATCGCCGATTTCAGCATAGGCTGCTAAATATTTCACTTTCATACTAATAGGGTCTGTGTATTTTATGCGCTCATCTATTCGTCTAATGACACGAAAATTATAATAAGCTTGATGGGTATTAATATTAAACATATAGGCTTCAACACTTTCTGATAAATTTTTAAATTTTAAAACTGCGTGAGTTTTATCTTCATCCCTGTCTTGAGGAATGATTCCTTTATCTTCACTTGTAGTCCACTGACCATAAAGAGCATTACCCTCAGTTGCAAATCTAGACTGTCCCCAACCACTTTCAATAATTGCTTGTCCAAGAGCTAGTGACACTGGAATAATATTAATACGTTGTTTGAGTTTTCTAAAAAGTTTTGTGTTAATTTCGCTATAATCTAATTTATACTTTTTTGATAATCTAATAATCTCGTCAGTTTCGTTTTTGTTTAATTCTTTCCTAGCAAATTTTTTTTCTATATTGATTACCATTCTTCGTTCTTGCATGATTGAAGTATTCGTATTGTAAATCAATGGTAGTGTTACGAGGTAAAATAGTTTTTTCTTTGTTGGAACATCTTGTATTTCTGAAAAATCATCAGGTAATTCTGATATTATAGGAAGATGACCAATATTTTCTTGCGTTAAAATTTCAGGAATAAAATTATTTTTTTTATAATATTTATTTAAATCAACCCAATTATGAAATTCTCCAGCGTTAAGAGATGAATTTAATAAAAATCCAAAAAAAAAAACTAAAAGACTAGACTTCAACGGGTCGTACTTCACGGACTTCAGGAATATAATGCTTTAGCATATTTTCAATTCCCATTTTTAAAGTTGCCGTTGAACTTGGACATCCCTGACAGGCCCCTTGCATTTGTAAAAATACAACTCCCTCATTATATTTGTCAAATATGATATCTCCACCATCCATAGCAACAGCTGGTCTTACTTTACTATCTAGAAGTTCTTTGATCTTTTTTACAACATCACTATCGTTCTCATCAATTGTATGTCCAGTTGATGCAGATTGCTCTGAGATAATAGGTTTGTTCATTGTAAAGTGCTCAATGATACAACCCAAAATTGCAGGTTTCATAAGCGTCCAATCATTATCTTTGCCTTTGGTTATAGTGATAAAGTCAGACCCAAAAAAAACACCCTCAACACCTTTTATATTGAACAAGTTCATTGCCAAAGGTGAATTTGAGGCAGACTCTTGGTTTTGATAGAACATAGTTCCGTCTTTCATGACCTCTTTACCTGGCAAAAACTTTAAGGTTGCAGGGTTTGGCGTTGGTTCAGTTTGTACGAACATTGCTAATAATATGTCTATAAAATTGTAAATTTCAAGCCAAAGTGTCTATCTAAAACCGACTATCTTATAGACTTCTTTGAGAATAGGGCCTGCAATTGTGGATGCTTTTTCACTGCCCATATCTAGGACTTTATTTAATTCATCTTTATTATTGAGAAGATTTAATATCTCGGTTCTAATTGGTCCTATGACTTGAATTAATTTGTCTGCAAGGTCATTTTTTAGTTTTGAGTATTCTTTGCCAGCATAAATTACCAGAGTTTTTTCGATACTTTCATCTGAACAAGCGGACAAAATATTGATTAAATTTAAGCATTCAGGTTTATTTTGTAATTGATCCTTGTTATCAGGAATAAGGTCTGAGTCAGACTTTGCCTTTTTTATTTTAGAACTTATATCATCATCACTATCAGTTAATAAAATTCTGGAAAATTCAGATGCATCAGATTTTGACATTTTTTTAGTTCCATCTCGAAGGCTCATAACCCTTGTCGCATTTCCATAAATTAGTGGTTCAGGCAGTGGAAAGAAGTCTACTTTAAAATCATTATTAAATTTTTGTGCAATATCTCTTGACAGTTCTAAATGTTGTTTTTGATCATCACCCACTGGAACATGTGTTGCAAGGTAAGCAAGAATATCTGCAGCCATTAAGTTTGGATAAACCATTAAACCAACACTTACGTTTTCTTTATTCTTTCCAGCTTTATCTTTGAACTGTGTCATTCTATTAAGCCAACCAATTCGACTGACACAATTAAATACCCAAGCAAGCTGAGAGTGTTCTGCTACACTTGATTGTTGAAAAATAATTTGTTTTTTATAGTTCACTCCTGCTGCAATAAATGATGCTAATACCTCAAGTGTGTTTGAGCGAAGTTCAGCTGGATTTTGCTCAACAGTAATGGCGTGTTGATCTACAACACAATAAATACATTCAAATTCTTTTTGAAGCTCTACAAAGTTTTTTATGGCACCAAGATAGTTACCTAAATGCAGGGTTCCTGTTGGTTGAACTCCAGAAAAAACTCTTTTTTGGAAACTGCTCATATTAAAATATTATTAAAATTGATATCAGAATTATCTAATAATATCGAGGGACTTAAATTAATTAACATAAAAAACCTAAAAAATAGACATCAAATCCTTTTCAATTGATTTGAGTAATTTTTCATCTTTGATTTTTTGGTTATTGCTATTTGTTAATTGAAAAATATCGAAAACCTTTTCCCCGTATGTAGAGATTTTTGCTGATTGGACACTTATTTGTTTGTTATGAAATACTCCCAAAATATCCATTAACAATCCAGGTCTATCGCCAGATAATATTTGAAAAGTAGTGACTTGTTTACTCATATTGTTATCAATTGTGATTTGAGGATTGACTACAAGTTTGTGTTTATCTTTGCTTAACATTTTTAAGGGCTTTAAGTCTCTTTTATCTAAAGCGTTCATTACATGTTTAGCTGCTCTTTTTTGTTCGTTTAAATCTAAAACACCTTTATTTAAAAAATTAGTTACCCAAAAGACATCTATTACCTGATTATTATTTAAAGATATTATTCTAGAACTAAGAATGTTTGATTGAGAGTGTGTAAACCCAGAAACAATATCTTTTAATATTCCTGGTCTATTTTTACTCGTTACAACGACAGCACTATATTCTTTATTTTCATAATTAAGAAAATTAACAGAGTTAATAATTTTTGCTTTTTTATTTCTTTGGTAAATTTTAAAGATATCTACAATCATTCTTGATGAAAAGGCTTCCCAAAATTGATTAGGAAATTCTTTAATCGACTTTTCTATAAACTTTTTTAAGTTAACATCTGATTGTTGCATTACTGATTTTTTTAATGACTCTTGAACAGAGGTTGAATAAGTTTTTGTATCTAAACCTCTTTGCAGAAAATCTCTTGCATTATAAAATAAACTTCTAAGTAGGCTTATCCTCCATTCGTTTAGAACATTTGGTCCAACAGAAGCAATATCACATAAGGTAAAAAGAAATAATGAGTTTATTTTTTCTTCTGTATTTGCAACAGATGTAAATTTAGCAATTGCCTCAGGGCTTTGAGTATCATTTTTAAAAGCTGTATCACTCATTGCTAAATGATTTTCAACTAACCAAAGTGTTAATTCTTTTATTTCTTTAGAGACAGGAAGTCTTTTGAGAATCTTATTTGTTAATTCTTTCCCGTAAACAGAATGGCTTTTATGACCTTTCTTTCCAATATCATGGAATAGTAACGCGAGGTGAAGGGCTTCTCTGTAATTTAATCTACTATAAATTTCATTATAAAAAGATTTTTGCCTTAGCTCACTTAAGTTGTGTAGTGTTAATAATAGATGTTCGTCTGTGGTGTAATGGTGGTAAATATCAAATTGAACCTGTCCCCAAACCCTCCCAAACTCAGGGAATATTTCACTAAATAAACGAGTATCGTTAAAGTCATGTAGTGCCTGTATGGGATTTTTCTTAGAAATAAATATGTTCAAAAGTGACTGTATTTGATGACTATCAGTAGTTTTTTTTAAGATTTTTCTTTTTTCCTCTAATGTCTTTATAAAGCGAGGATGAATTAGCAAATTATGCTCTAATGATTTTTCAAAAACTTTAGCCCAATTTAGTTGAAGGTTTCTAGGAGTGTTGTTTTTTAAATTAAGAAATCCTTTTTCAATAATAAATTCTTTTTCTAAAGATTTTGTTTTTGTAGGCATTCTCTTATAAATAGTCTTAATAATCAAATCCTCAGGAAGCTTTGAATAAAAAGTTCTAAGGAGAGAATTAATTTTAGCAACATTGACAAATAAACTTTTCATGAAAACCTCAACTCCTTTTTCATTCTTTTTATCTTTATAAGAGAGTTTCTTTGAAATTTTTAATTGGTTTTCAATTGATAGAAGATCGCCTTTATTTTCATTAAAAAAATGGATAAATGCTCGAATAGTTAACAAAAACTTCCATGAGTTTTTTAATTCTTTAATTTCATCCTTTGTATAAATATTGATTGATACTAAGTCTTCAAGTTTATAAATATTGAACATGAAGATTGATACCCATAATATTGTGTGAATATCCCTTAGACCCCCAATACCCTCTTTAATATTTGGCTCTAAGTTACTTTTAATCCCAATTTTATAATCATGTCTTTCAACCAACTCTTTGAGTTTTAACTCACTAAGTTTGAGAGGATTTAATTTGCCAATTAAAATCTTAATTGATCTTATAAATTCACCATATTGTATTTCATCCCCAATCAAATACCGAGACTCAATAAATTTTGTAATAGTCTTTATATCTTTTTTAGAGTCAATTAATGCTTGCTTAATTGTTAAAAAAGAAATTCCAACTTCTAATCCAACATCCCAAAGTGAATTGTTTAAAGCTGTAATTAAACCTCTGATATTTTTATTTGATTTTTTATAAATGAATAATAAATCAACATCGCTTTTTGGAGATAAATCTTGTCTTCCATATCCCCCAACCGCAATTAAAGTAAAATCTTCTACGGTGTATGTTTCTTTAATTTCGCTTACAATATTCTTTACAATTGTGTCGACTAAATCTGTGTGTTTTTGATTAAAATAAAACCCGTTATTACTCTTAGCTAGTTTTTTAAATAGCTTTTCCTTTTCCTGTTTGTATTTAGTTTTAAGCTGTGTGGGATGTTTCATTTTTAAGTTTATATTAAAGAAAAAAGCTAAAAATAACGATTTTTTTTAATATTTCTAGAAATTACATATATAAAATTGTAATATCTTCAAGTTTTAAAGGTAACACACCCCATCATGTTCGGTTTAAAAACAAGTAAAATATCATTATTCAGTGACACCAAAAAACTTGAAAAAGATATCGATGAATTTGTCAATATCCTTTCAGAAGTTGGTTTAGCATTTAAATCTATTGTTAGAACTTATTTAACACATTCTAAAAATGGAAACTTCGATGAAATGGTGGAAAAGGTCACAGAAATGGAAAGTAAGGCAGATACAATCACAAAAGAGATTGAACACGCTTTGTATGAGGAAACTTTAATACCTGATGCAAGAAGTGATGTGCTAAGACTTTTAGAACACTTAGATGAGCTAATTGGAATGTATCAGGGTAATTGTTATCATTTCTCTATCCAAAAACCTGACTTCCCAGAAGAGTTTCATGAAGATTTAATAGGTCTCACAGAAACAGTAGTAAGTTGTGTTGAGTCTTTATGCTTAACTGTGCGTTCTTTTTTTCGCGATACAAAATCAGTCAGAGATAATGCACATAAAGTAACTTATTTTGAAAAAGAGTCTGATATCAAATTTAGTTCTCTTGCTAGAAGGATCTTTAACTCAGATCTTAAATTAGATCAAAAAATGCATCTAAGATATTTTGTAGAAAAAATTGATCGTATATGTGATCAAGCCGAAGATATAGCTGACGAATTAATTATTTATTCTATTAAACGTTCAGTTTAATTAACTTATGGAATTAACTATTTTACTTTTCTTACTTGGTGGACTATTTCTTGGATGGTCTTTAGGTGCTAATGATGCGGCAAACGTTTTTGGAACAGCTGTGGGCACCCGAATGGTTAACTTTAGAACAGCTGCAATAATATGCAGTATCTTTGTTATCCTTGGCGCTGTGATTAGTGGAGCAGGGACAACTGAAACGCTAGGAAAATTAGGAGCTATAAATGCACTTCCAGGTGCTTTTGCATGTTGTGTAGCCGCTGGGTTCTCTGTTTATTTGATGACCAAGTCTGGTTTACCTGTTTCTACCACTCAAGCTATTGTGGGTGCAATAATTGGTTGGAATATTTTTACAGGATCAAGTATTGACTTTGGTGTTTTAACGACAATTTTCGCAACTTGGATAATTTGCCCTATTTTAGCGGGTTTAATATCGATTGGAATATACATTGGTCTAAAGAAATTTATTGCAGCTTCAAAAATACACTTATTAAGATTAGATGCATATACAAGGGCAGCTCTATTATTGGCGGGTGCTTTTGGTGCTTACAGCCTTGGTGCTAATAATATTGCAAACGTGATGGGTGTTTTTGTAAATATATCTCCATTTACAGACATTAATGTCTCAAACTTTTTTATAATCACATCTGTACAACAACTTTTTTTAATTGGAGGGTTAGCAATAGCGGTTGGAGTATTTACTTACTCAAAGAAAGTTATGTTCACTGTTGGAAATGATTTACTTAAGCTATCACCTTTATCAGCATTTGTAATAGTCCTTTCACACTCCATTGTTTTATTTTTATTTGCCTCACAGGGAATTAGTAGTTTTTTAACTTCATTAAACTTACCTGCAATACCATTAGTTCCTGTCTCTAGTTCACAAGCTATCGTTGGAGGGGTCATAGGCATAGGTTTTTTAAAAGGGGGCAAAGAGGTTAAATGGTCAGTTGCAGGAAAAATTTCTATTGGTTGGGTTGTTCTCCCTATCATTACAATGATTATTGCAATGTTTATTTTATATATATTAACATATATGTTTAACTTAAATGTGGTGTTCTAATCTGTATGAATCAAGTTAAATAATTTTATGTTCATTAAAGAAAACATTATTTTTCTTTTTTTAATATTTTTAAGCAACTTATCTTTATTATTTTTTTTTCAAATAGATGTAATTCTTATTGTTATCTTTTTTGAGATTTTATCTTTTTTCCTTGCTTTTAAGTTTATGCAATCAAGAAAGGTTAAAAATTCATTAGACATTGCGCCGATTCAAGACCCTAATAACGAAATAGATCAAAAAATTATTTTAAAGTTCTTTGATCAATATCCCTATCCAGTATTCATTCTAGAAAAGGACTTCACTATTTACTATCAAAATTCAGAGGCCTTACGAGCTTATGGAGAAAATAAAGATAAAGATGTAATCTCAGTAATTCGTGATTATGATTTCATCTCTCAATTAGAAGAATTTAAAAAAAATAATAGTTACAATATTTTTAATTGGAATAAACCACTACCAAGTAATCAATATTTTAAAACAGAAGTTCTGAAGCTCTCAAAATTTTATGTTTTAACTTTTGTTGAAACAACTTCAGAGAAAAACAAAGATGAAAAATACAATGATAGCTTAACCAGTTTAACACATGAGCTAAAAACACCTCTTTCTGTGATTATTGGCTATTTAGAGACAATTAATCTGAATAATTTGTCAAATCAAGAAAATCAAAAATACTTGGAGATAATTAACTCGAAGACATTTCAAATGAAAGATTTAATTGATCAAACACTCAAGTTTGATGAAATTGATTCTCTTGCAATTCAAAAGGTGAGTAATGATTTACATTCTTTATTGGAAAAATCATTAGATAATTATTCAATTTTATTTAAAAAAAAAGGTATCAAGCTCAATACTGATATTTCAGAGTCTAAAGAGGTATTCTTTGACTTCACCCCAAATGATTTTGATTTTATTTTAAATAACCTTTTATCAAATGCTTTAAAATATACTCCCACAGGTAAAAATGTTTATGTTTCAGCAAATAAATCAATCAATGAAGCCTCTGTGCTTATTAAAGATGAGGGCATAGGCATATCTCAGGATGATTTAAAAAAAATAACTACTAAATTTTTTAGAGCTGACCAGAGTAGAAATAGTGAGACAGGAGGACATGGGCTGGGTCTTGCCATTGTGGATAAATTACTCTCAAAAAATGGACATAAACTAGAATTTTCAAGCACTTTAGGTGTAGGTTCTAGCTTTCAGATAAATATTAGTTTGTCATAAATCTTTAATATTTATTTGATAATTATTTCATAATTAAATTTTAATTTAAAGACAGTTAAACAATCAAATAAGGAAAATAAAAATGGAAAAAATTTTTACAGTAATAACTCTCTTAGCATTTGCCTCAAGTGCTTACGCTAGAGATACAATTAGTATTGTTGGATCTTCTACAGTCTTCCCTTATGCAACAATTGGTGCAGAGAGATTCAGTGAAGAGGGTTATAATGGAGCTACTATTGAGCCCACTGGAACTGGTGGAGGCATGAAATTATTCTGTGGTGGTTTAGGAACTAACTTTCCTGATATCACTAACGCTTCAAGACCTATGAAGGCAAAAGAAGCAAAACTTTGTTTAGATAATGGCGTTACAGATGTTATTGAAGTAGTTCTTGGCAACGATGGTTTAACCTTCTCTAATAGTGTTGACGCAGATAGATTCAGTTTAAAAAAAGAGCATATCTTTTTAGCAATGGCAGCTGAAGTTCCAGTTGACGGTAAAATTGTTACAAATCCTTATACCACTTGGAATGAAATTGATAGCTCATATCCAGAATACAAAATTGAAGTACTCGTTGCCCCTCCAACTTCAGGAACAAGAGATGCATTTGATAGCCTTGTTATGGAAGAGGGGTGTGAGAGATCAGGTTACACGGAAATTAAAGGTGATGAGGAGGGCTGTACCTCTTACAGAGAAGACGGAAGAACAATTGAAATGGGAGAAAATGATACTCTAATCGTTCAAAAACTATCCGAGGACTCTGAGAGATTTGGATATTTTGGTTATAGTTTTTTAAGTGCTAACCAAGATAAAATTCAAGGCAGTATTATTGATGGTGTAGAACCTACAATGGAAACGATACAATCTTATGAGTACCCTAATGCTAGACCTTTATTTTTCTATATTAAGAAAGCACATATAGGAGTAGTACCTGGTATCCAAGAGTATGCATTACTTATGGTTTCTGATGATGCAATCGGGGAGGAAGGATATCTCACAGAATATGGTTTGGCTCCTATGACAGAGGATCTCACAGATAGGACGATCGAAGCAGTAGAAGAATTATCAACAATGGATTTACAAGCCTGTGCTGATAAAAAACATCCATTGAAAGAACTAAGTGGTTTTGGATCTGCTTGTAAGTAAAAGAAAATTTAATTTATTCAAAGGGGGGCTACAAATAGCCCCCCTTTTGCATTTGAAAATTTGATATAAAAAAGTCTTAAATGCTCTACCCAGTATTATTTTTATTACTGCTTTCAGTTGTAGGCTTTTATCTCAATAAAAATAAATCTGTTTATTTATCTAAAAATCAAAAATTAGCGAGCCTTCCTGCATATTATGGATACCTAGCTTTTCTCTATATTTTTGTCCCTGCTATAATTATTTGGCTTGGACTGCTTATTGGCAAAAGTTTCATTCTACAAAATTATCTAATTTTAACTTTAGGAGACTCGTTAAGCATAATGAACTCAGATGAAATTAATTTATTCATGAGCAAAGTTAAAAATTTGTCTTTAGGGATTTCTTTCGGTAATGAAACTGATCTAGAAAAATTTGCGGCAGAAAAAATTATAAGTTTTGACAAAATATTTTCTTTGCTCACTTATTTAGTTCTTACTCTGTCTTCTATTCTTGCTTTTTTAATTGCAAGAAAAAAAGTTATTCCTAATTTTAAAAGCCAAAGGACTGTTGAAAAAATCGTTAATCGTTTTATCCAAATTTGTTCTCTTATTGCTATTTTAATTACTTTAGGAATTTTTCTTTCACTTGTTTTTGAAACATTAAATTTTTTCAGCTATGTCAATCCATTACATTTTTTATTTGGCCTTAATTGGAGTCCAAATAAAGCTTTTGTAATTGATAGTGCTGAAACAATTGACAAAGATATTTTAAGAGATGCTTTTGGAATAATACCTTTGCTTGGAGGAACGCTGCTCATTGCTTTTTTAGCAATGATTGTTGCTATTCCTTTAGGTCTTATGTCAGCTATTTATCTTGCAGAGTATGCACCAAAAAAAATTAGAGATTTTTCTAAACCTGTTATTGAAATTTTAGCAGGAATTCCAACTGTAGTTTATGGCTTTTTTGCAGCCTTGGTCGTTGCCCCTAAGATAGTAATGTTGGGGAAATCAATGGGTTTTGAAGTCTCCTCTGAAAGCGCTTTAGCAGCTGGTCTTGTGATGGGAGTTATGATTATCCCATTTGTTTCATCATTATCAGATGATGTAATTAATGCTGTCCCTCAAAGCTTAAGGGATGGTTCGTATGCATTAGGTGCTACAAAATCTGAAACGATTATCAAAGTTATATTACCCTCTGCTTTACCTGGTATTATCGGCTCTTTCCTTTTAGCTATTTCTAGAGCAATTGGTGAGACAATGATTGTTGTTATGGCAGCTAGTCTTCAAGCAAATTTAACTATCAATCCCTTAGAACCAGCAACAACAATTACAACTCAAATTGTTACAGCATTAACAGGAGATACTGAGTTCGATAATCCAAAAACTCTAGTTGCTTTTGCATTAGGGCTAACATTATTTTTTATCACTTTATTCCTAAATTATTTTGCTCTTAAAATTGTAAAGAAATATAGAGAAATATATGACTAATTTGATCAAAAGAAAAAAAGCTGAGAGAAGATTTCAATTATACGGTATTTTTGCAGTCAGCCTTTCTCTTCTTTTTGTTTTAACTTTAATTGTCAATATTTTTTCTTCTGGTATAGGAGGTTTTTATAAAACAAGTTTTTTAATGGAAATTCATTTTGATCAAAAACTTTTAAAGTTAGAAGATAATCCCTCTAGTGAACAAATTGAGGACGCATCATTTAGAAAACTTATCTCTTACAATTTTAAAGAAAATTTCTCTCAATACTCGAAAGATGAAATAAAACAAATTAAAAAATTATTTTATCGAAAGATCGACAAAGAGACTCAAAGTTATCTTCTAAAAAACCCTCAATATTTAAATCAAAAAGTTGAATTATTGTTTACAGCTTCAACTGATATAGATCAGATCCATAAAGGTAATTTCAATCGAAATATTCCAGAAAAACAAAGATCAATAAATAATTTTCAATTAGGTATTTATGATCAATTTATTGAGACTGGAAAAGTAAAAAAAGTTTTTAATAAGAGATATTTTATATCGGGTGACTCTCGTGATCCTGAGTCTGCTGGTGTCGCTAGTTCAGTGATGGGATCAGTTTTCACAATTCTCATTTGTTTTTTACTTAGTTTCCCGATAGCAATATTTGCCTCAATTTATTTAGAGGAATTTGCCAAGTCAGGTAAAGTTACTGATTTAATTGAGATAAATATTAATAATTTAGCGGCTGTTCCATCAATTATTTTTGGTTTACTAGGCCTTGGAATATTATTGAATTTCTTTGGTTTGCCAAGATCTACATCTTTAGTTGGAGGCATGGTTTTATCATTTATGACCTTGCCCACAATTATTGTAGCTTGTAGATCGTCATTAAGAGCTGTTCCCCCATCTATTCGAGAAGGTGCTTTAGCTTTAGGAGCAACAAAAAATCAAGTTGTCTTTCATCACGTTCTTCCTCTGGCAATGCCTGGAACTTTAACTGGTACAATTATAGGCTTGGCTAGAGCAGTAGGTGAGACTGCACCATTGCTAATGATAGGAATGGTTGCTTTTATTATGAATGTTCCAAGTACCCCTTTAGAACCAGCCGTAGGTATGCCTGCTCAAATCTATTTATGGTCAGAGAGTGCGGAGCGAGGATTTATTGAAAAAACTTCTTCGGCTATTATTTTATTGTTGATCTTTTTAATTGTTGTAAATTTTGTTTCTGTTTATTTCAGAAAGAAATATGAAAAAAAATGGTAAACGCTATTACAACTGAAAACGTCAATGTCTTTTATGGTGATAAACAGGCTATAAATAATATCTCTCTTAATTTTTTAAAAAATAAAGTCACTGCTCTGATCGGACCCTCTGGTTGTGGTAAATCAACTTTTTTGCGATGTTTAAATCGAATGAATGACGTTATCGAAATTTGTAGAGTTGAGGGAAAAATTTCAATTAATGATCAAGATATTTACAAAGATCAAATCGAAGTTGAACAACTTAGAGAAAAAGTAGGAATGGTTTTTCAAAAACCTAACCCGTTCCCAAAATCAATTTACGATAATGTTGCTTATGGTCCTAGAATTCATGGCTTTACTGATAAAAAAAATGAAATGGATGAAATTGTAGCAACTGCCCTTAAAAAAGCAGGACTATTTGAAGAAGTTAAAAATCGCCTAGATGATCTAGGCACTAGTTTATCAGGTGGCCAACAGCAAAGACTATGTATTGCACGTGCCATCGCAGTCAAGCCAGAAGTAATCTTAATGGATGAACCTTGTTCTGCTCTTGACCCGATAGCTACCTCTATTATTGAAGAACTAATTACTGAACTTAAAGAGAGCTATACCATAATTATTGTGACTCACTCTATGCAACAAGCTGCTAGAGTATCAGATAAAACAGCTTTTTTTCATTTAGGTAATTTAATTGAAGAGGGAGATACTACTAAAATTTTTACAAAACCAGATAACCAAAAAACTAACGATTATATTACAGGAAGGTTTGGCTAAGAATGCAGCACACAGATAAAAATTATGAAAATCAAATAAATTTAATTAATGAAAATCTTGTAAAGATGGGATCAATTTTAGAGCAACAGTTCAGTGATGCCTTAAAAGTTGTTGCTTCAAGAGATCAAAATTTAGCAAATAAAGTAATTGAAAAAGATGACCTTATTAACCAACTCAATCATGATATTAGCGATTTAGTCTTCCAGATTATTGCAATGAGACAGCCCATGGCAGACGACTTAAGATTTTTATTTTGCTCAATTAAAATTATCAGAGATCTGGAAAGAATAGGGGATCATTTAACAACTGTTGCAAAAAAAGGATACCGAGTCAGCACGAATATCCCTGATCAGCTAATTGAAAAACTTGAGGTTTTAGGTGGAAAGGCCTCTGTGATGACACACGATGCATTGAATTGTTTATTTGAGAGAAAATTAGCTCAAGCTGATCAAATTGCCGAGAGAGACAATATAATTGATACTCTTCATGGAAACTTTATTAAAGATGTCCTCTCTTATATGAAAGGACATGACGATTTTATACCAGACTCTTTAGCTTTAATTCAGATTTCAAAAGGCATTGAGCGCATTGGAGATTATGTAACTAACATTATGGAAGAGGTTCATTTTTTAATTGAAGGTAAGTATAATAATTCTTAAAAAAAATTGCTCGCAAAAATATTAGTAGTCGAAGATGATAAGTCAATCTCTGACCTTATCACTTTGCATTTAAAAAAAAATGACTTCGAATATTTAGTTGTTCATAATGGGGAAGATGCATTATCCCATTTAGATAACTTTATGCCTGATTTCATAATTTTAGATTGGATGATACCAGGCCTTTCAGGCTTAGAGGTTCTTAGAAGAATTCGAAATAAACAAGAATATAAAAACTTGCCCATATTAATGCTTACAGCCAAAAACTCTGAACAAGATAAAATTATAAGTTTTGAAAGCGGATTAGATGATTATATCACTAAGCCTTTTTTACCTAGCGAACTTATCGCAAGAGTTAAAGCAATTTTAAAAAGAACAAGTCAGTTAAATCAAGATCAAGACAATCTTATTTTTAATGAAATAAAAATAAATATTGTTCAAAAAAAAGCCTTCAGAGGAGACAGAAGACTTAACCTTGGCCCAACAGAATTTAATATTTTGTATTTCTTACTAAAGAATAAACAAAGAGTATTCTCTCGAGAGCAGATATTAAATAAAATTTGGCCTAATCAAGTCAACGTAGAATTAAGAACAGTTGATGTTCATATCCGGAGACTTAGAAAAGAACTAAATCAAAATAAAGACAAGGATTTAATTCGTACAGTTAGGTCGGCAGGTTACTCTTTAGACTTTGATGAATAATCAAAAGAAAATTTTAGTTCTTTGCACTGGAAACTCATGTCGTTCAATTATGGCAGAAGGACTAATTAATCATTTTGGTAAAGATTATTTTCAAGCGTTTAGTGCAGGTAGCAACCCTGCAGGCTTTGTCCATCCAATGAGTATAAAAACTTTAAAAAAATCAGGTATTTTAAAATCAGATTATAAAAGCCAATCTTGGGATGAATTTAGTGACATGGATTTTGATTTAGTTATTACAGTTTGTGATAATGCTGCTGGTGAATCTTGTCCTGTTTATTTAAGTAGTGCTCCGAAAGTGCATTGGGGAGTAGAGGATCCAGCTAAGTTTAAAGGCAGTGAGGAAGAAATTGAAAATGAATTCCAGCGAGTCTATGAAATTCTTGCGAAACGAACCCACGCAATGGTTGAAAAATATAGCTATACAAAAAAGCTCCAATTAGAAGAATTAAAATTAATTGGAAATTTAATTTAATTATTTTCGTTTTTTATTTTGCATTTTCTTTTTTACTCGCCAACGTAAGTTACTTCTTACAATAAAGCCAACACAATCCTTAGTACCACATCTACAAGGATGGTCTTCAAGATAATGCATGTCGTAACCGTAATCATAAGAAAGCTCTTCACCTTTTTTTATATCTCTGATTGCACTTATCCAAATTTTTCCTCTGATAATATCTGTTTCACAATTAGGGTCACATGAGTGATTAATATATTTAGCCAAGTTCCAAGAAACTTTGCCGTTAATATCATAGCGTTGGTTTAACGTAAAAATATAAACAGAGCCAACATTCCCTTCCTTTTTGTTGGCTTCAATATGCACATCTGCGATCTTATCTGATTGAGCCTTTGTTATTTTTAGGCCACGGTATTCTATGATTCGAGTACCACTTTCAATATTTGTTTTGGCAAACAAGCCAGATGAATGAATACGAGAATTTTTTTTAATATAAAGTTTTTGATTTGTAGACATAAAAAATAAAAATGCATCTTGGCATAAGTCATTTAAAAGTAAAGAACCTCTTATCGTTTTATGATAAACTTTTATCTTGACTTATAGTTTCAAGAAAACAAATTCATCAGATTTTTTAATTCAATATAAAGAAACCTTGGAAATTTTGTGGAGCAAAGACTCCATTGATAAGCACTTTGATAATAAAAAAAGCATTAACATAGAAATGAGCTTAGATAGCAACTTTATAGGTGTTCTTATTGGACACTATCTCTACCAAAGTTCAGATCTTGATGAATTTGAAATTTTACACATCGCAATTTTGCCAAAATTCAGAAACAGAGGTTTTGCTTTAAACTTAATGAAAGAGCTTGAAAAATTGTTAAATATCAACAAAAAATCACTAAAAATATTCTTAGAGGTAAGCTCCTCTAATAAATTTGCTATTAAACTTTACGAAAAATTAGGCTATAAAGCCTACAATGAAAGAAAAAACTATTACCGGAGTAAGTCTATAAACGCTCCAAATACGCAAGACGCAATTTTGTTTGCAAAATCCCTTAATGCCATCAAATAAGAAATTTTATATTAGAACATTTGGTTGTCAGATGAATGTTTATGATTCTGATAAAATGAAAGATATTTTTCTTTCCCATAATATCAATCAAACAGATGACTTTCAAAATGCAGACTATGTAGTTTTAAATACTTGCCACATCCGTGAAAAGGCAACAGAAAAAACATTTTCAGATTTAGGAAAAATTCATAAAAAAGGAAAAGAAGACCAAAAAGTTATTGTTGCTGGTTGTGTAGCTCAAGCTGAAGGTGAATTAATTCAAAAAAGGGCACCCTACGTGGACTTAGTAATCGGACCACAATCCATTCAGTCATTAAATAAATTTTTAGATAAAAATAATTTACCTAAGACATCTATCACTGAATTTGATGTGAATGAAAAATTTGACACGCTCAATCATATTAAAACGAATACATCGAATAAATCTGCATTTGTGACTATCCAAGAAGGCTGTGATAAGTTTTGTCATTTCTGTGTTGTTCCTTATACAAGGGGGTCAGAATACTCAAGAACAGTTAAGGAAATCTCTGATGAGGTTAAATCTTTAATTGATCAGGGGGTGGTGGAATTCACACTTTTAGGTCAAAATGTTAACGCCTATCACGGTTTAGACACTCAAGGTCAATCAAATAATCTAGCATCTCTTATTAACAGTATTACTTTAATAGATGGAGTTGAAAGAATTACTTATTCTACAAGTCACCCTGTGAATATGACTGATGATCTAATTTCCCTTCATGGTGAAAACTCTAAACTTATGCCCTATCTTCACCTTCCTGTTCAATCAGGTTCTGACAAAGTTTTAAAATTAATGAATAGAAAACATACCAGGGATTATTATTTTGAAATCATCGAAAAGGTTAGAAAAGTAAAACCCGATATAGCACTTTCCTCGGACTTTATTATTGGTTTTCCTGGAGAAACAGACAAAGATTTTGAAGACACAATCGATCTAATTGAAAGAGTTAAATACATGAATTCTTACTCTTTTAAGTACAGCCCAAGACCAGGTACGCCTGCAGCCGATCGTGAAGAAATAGATGAAGCAATTCTCAATGAGAGATTAAAGATCACACAAGATTTACTCAATGAACAACAAATTGAATACAACAACCAGTTTGTTAAAAAGACAGTGCAAGTATTAATTGATGGTGCTGGTAAACACACGGGACAAATCAAAGGCAAGTCACAATTTAATCAAAGTGTAGCCTTGCAGGGAGATAAAAAAATAATAGGTCAAATAATTCCTGTGCAAATCAAAGAGGTTTTAACACACTCATTATTAGGAGAAAAAATTTAGTTGAGTTCTGTAAATATTTCTTCCCATCAAAAACAACTTGAGTTTGAGGATAATCAATTTCTGTCAAGCCTATTTGGCTACCACGATAAAAATTTAAAGGTCTTAGAGAATAAATTTAAAGTAAAGCTATACACAAGGGGCAACCTTTTATCTATAAAAGGTAATAGAGATCCAGTTGAAAAAGCCTATTTTATTATTCAAGGCCTATACCAAAAATTAAAGAACAATGATATTTCTGCAGAAGAAATAGAAAACAATATTGATTTAGCAAAACCTACATACATCAAAGAACAAATCGAACAAGATCAGAAATTTCAAATCAATACAAAATTAAAAACAATTTATCCCAAGACTAAAAACCAAGAGCTCTTTTTAAAAGAAATGAGATCAAAAGATGTTGTTTTTGCTGTTGGTCCAGCGGGAACAGGAAAAACTTACTTAGCTGTTGCATATGCAGTTAGTCTTTTTGTGGAAGGAAAAATTAATCGATTAATACTATCAAGACCAGCAGTTGAGGCAGGTGAACGATTAGGTTTTTTACCTGGAGATATGAAAGAGAAAATTGACCCCTATTTACGACCACTCTACGATGCCCTGTATGAGATGATGCCAGGTGAGGAAATTGACCGAAAAATGGTAAATAATTTAATAGAAATAGCTCCTCTTGCCTTTATGAGAGGAAGAACATTAAATAAATCTTTTATAATTTTAGATGAAGCACAAAACACTCTATCGACACAGATGAAAATGTTCTTAACTAGGTTAGGACAAAACTCAAAAATGGTAATCACGGGAGATTTAAGTCAAAAAGATTTACCCGATAATGCAAAAAGTGGAATGCAGGATGCAATGGAAAAATTAGAAAAAGTTAAAGACATTGGGTTTGTTCATTTAAATAGTAGTGATGTATGCAGACACACACTAGTAGAAAAAATAATTAATGCTTACGATAAGTAATTTTGAGGATTAGTAATAAAAAATTTGTGATTGAGATAATTGGAGACAAGAATTTAGAGCAATTTCTAAAATCCTCCAAAGAAAAGTTAAAAAAGTTGTCAGAATATTTTCAAACAATCCATCAAGCTGATCATCAAACACAACTGACAATAAAAATAGTTTCTAATGAAGAAATCAAAAGCATGAATAAAAAATTTAAAAATAAAAATAAAATAACTGATGTGTTATCTTTTCCTGACGGAGACTTTTCTGGTGATATTGCTATTGCAGATAGTTATATTTTAAATCGCAATAAAAAAATTAATGAACAAAATTTCTTTATGCTAATGAGTCATGGATTACATCATTTATTTGGTTATCATCATTACGATAAACAATCGAGAAGTAATATGAGATTTTTAGAAAACACACTGATGAAACTATTAGGTTTAAAAAAAGTACATGAAAATTAAAAAAAATTTAGCGATAAAGTTAGTCAAAGAACTGATTCAAGACGAGAATTTTAAAAAAGATATTATTGATCTTATCTCAGCGACTTCAGATAGTTCAGGTATTGCCAAGAATGAAGAAAAGAAAATCTTTAATAATCTTTTAAAGGTACACAAAAAAACTGTTGATGATGTAATGGTTCCAAGAGGTGAAATAATTTTTATTGATCAAAATATCGATAAAGAAAACATTATTAAAATTATCAATAAAGAAGCTCACTCAAGAATGCCAGTCGTAAAAAAGGATTTAGAACATTGCTTGGGAATGGTTCATATCAAGGATTTGTTTAAGAAAATCAACAATAAGTCTTTTAATATCAAGAGTTTGTTAAGAGAGGTCATTTATATTCCCTCCGCTACACCTGTTTTTAATCTTCTTCAAAAAATGAAAAAACAAAACATCCATTTAGCAATTGTTATGGATGAATTTAATAGTGTTACTGGTTTGGTTACCATCGAAGACTTAGTGGAAGAAATAGTAGGTGAGATTGAAGACGAACACGATAAGGATGAAGCACCAATGTTTCGACAAAAAAATAATAATATAATTATGGATGCCGCAATGCTTGTTGATGATTTTGAAAGAGAATTTGATGTCAATATCCCAGATGATTTAAAAGAGGATGTTGGAACTATAGGCGGTATCATCTTTAATATAGCTGGTCGTATACCAAAGAAAAAAGAAAAATTTACAATAAATAAAAAATTATCTTTCACCATTCACAAGGTATCAACAAGAAAAATTCTTGAAGTTGTGGTTAGTGGTGTCAAATCTCAATAATCTACTGACCTATCTCTCTAGGCCAATAAACTTAATAATTATTTTTTCTATTGTTTATGTATTTTCTCTTCCTCCATTCGGAGTATCTATTTTCTATTACATATCATTTTCAATCATTTTTTATAATATTCTAACTAATGATTATTTTTCGAAAAAATATATATTTTATTTTTTCTTATTTACTCAAATAATTACATTAAGTTGGATTACTCAGTCCTTTTATTCAGGAGGTTTTGGATATTTATTCTTAGGTATTATTTTAGTTGGTGTACTCTCTATATTTATTGCATTCCTACATTATTCAGCAACAATTCTCATCTTAGTTACATTTAAAAAAAAATTATTACAGATTTTCTTATTACCACTAGGTTTATCTATAGTAGAAATACTAAAGGAATTTATTTTTGGAGGCTTCCCTTGGAATCCTAGTGCAATTATATATTACAAAAATATATGGATCTTAAAGTCACTACCATTTTTAGGCGTTTATGGTTTGGGATTAGTTATCCATTTGATTGTGGGTTTAATTATTTATTTTCTCTATTGCAAAAATAAAGTTGTAACTTTTAGTTTATCATCGGTGCTTGTTCTAATTTATGCATTTGGTTTTTTTGAAAATAATACTGAGAGAAAAACAAGTAATGAAACTCTAAACATTCTTTTAATTCAACCTAATCTTTATGAGTCATTAGTAGAATTTGACGTTCTAAGAAACCTTGAAATATATGAAAAATTAACCTTAGAAGCTCTCACAAATTCTCCAAAAGTAGATTTAATTATTTGGCCTGAAGGCTCATTACCAATTGATTTGAATAACAGGGACGGACTTCTTAGTAGATTATCCTCTTTAATTAACGAGGATCAAAAAATAATAGTTGGGTCGAGCGCTATTGAGAAAAACCAATTATTTAATCGTCTATATATCATTGATCATCAAGGAAAGATTATTGATTTTTATGATAAACAAAAGTTGGTTTTATTTGGAGAATACATTCCCTTTGTAAAACCTATTGTAAGCAAATTTTTAAATTTAGGAATGAACTATACTCCTGGAACTAATCAAAAAATTTTAAAATTACCAAAAAGTATAAATGCTGTTCCAATGATTTGTTTTGAGTCTATTTTTAATTATAAATCAATTAATACTGAGGTTTGTAATGCAGATATGGTGATACAAATTTCCAATGACTCTTGGTTTGGTAAATGGTACGGGCCACATCAACACATGGCTAATTCCCTTTTAAGAAGTGTTGAATTCCAAAAACCTCTCATAAGATCAACTCCTTCAGGTATTACATCTGTTGTTGATTATTCGGGTAAAATTATTGAGACTATTCCAACAAACAAAAAAGGTTACCTCTATTATCAACATCCAATTAATAAATATAAATCAAATTGTTCATCAACTTTATTTCCAGTTACTCTTATAATTTTCTTAATGTTTTTAGTTAGTTTTTTATATGTTCGAATCAAAAAATAAATACTTTGGTAGAAAAAAAGGAAAGTCATTTGTAAGACTCGAGCAATACTCAAAATTTCTTAAAGAACCAAACAAAAGATTATTTAATAAAATCAAAACACCAAGAATTTTAGAAATTGGAATTGGTGATGGAGAAAAAATTAGTGAAGATGCAAAACTATATTCAAAAATTAACTTTATTGGTTGTGATATTTTTGCTGATGGAGTTCTAAGAGCTATCAGAAACTCTGTTGATGATAATTTGAAAAATCTTCAAGTATTCCATTTAAACATTCAAGATCTTTTACCATTCATACCAAACAATTATCTTCAAGAAATAAGAATATATTTTCCAGATCCGTGGCCAAAAAATAAACATAAAAAAAGACGAACTGTTAATCAACTCCTTGTAAAAGATCTCACTAAAAAACTAAAAAAAAATGGATTTTTTCGTTTTGCAACTGATCATGGTGACTATTTTATTGAAGCTTTAGCCTTGATGAAAAAGTTTAAATACACCATGCCAGATATTAGCCCTAAATGTTGGAAATATAGTGATTCCAACGCTTTACACACTAAATTTGAGAAAAAAGCCTTAGACAAAAATCATAAATTATTCTATTTTAGCGTTCTTAAAAATTATTAACCAACGATGAGGAGGTGGGTTATCCCGCCTTTTTTTTTAACTAGAAAAGATAATGCTAAATAACACAGAAATATTAAAAGTTGCCGAAGTCGTCTCACAAGAGAAGGGCATCGAAATGGATATAGTAATGGAGGCTCTTGAGGAGTCTTTTGAAATTATTGGAAAATCAAAATACGGAATGGACAATAACATTAAAGCATCTATTGACCGTATGACAGGAAATATAAGTTTATCTCATATTAAAGATGTGGTTGAAAAAATTGATCCTGTTTTGCAGGCAAATCAAATTTTATTAGATCATGCTAAAAAATATGATGCTAATACTGAAATTGGAAAACAAATAACAATTCCTTTACCATCCGTAAACTTTGGAAGAGTTACAGCCAATATGGCAAGACAAGTTATTTACTCTAGAGTTAGAGAAGCTGAAAAAAGAAGACAGTTTAATGATTTCAAAGATCGCGTCGGAGAAGTTTTGTCGGGTATTGTAAAAAGAATTGAATTTGGAAATATTATTGTTGATCTTGGTAAAGCAGAGGGATTTTTGAGAAAAGATGAACTCATTCCAAGAGAGAATTTTAAAAATGGTGATCGTATTAGAGCTTACTTTTTTGATATAAAGGAAGAAGCCAAGGGACATCAAATTTTTCTTTCAAGAACTCACCCTCAGTTTATGGCAAAATTATTTGAACAGGAAGTACCTGAAATATATGAAGGTCAAATAGAAATTTTATCTGTTGCAAGAGACCCTGGTAGTAGAGGAAAGATTACAGTTCGTGCGAACGATAAGTCCATCGATCCAGTTGGGGCATGCGTAGGTATGAGAGGTTCAAGAGTTCAGGCTATTGTTAATGAATTACAAGGTGAAAAAATCGATATCGTAAATTGGTCAGAATTAAAGTCGATGTATGTTCAAAATGCTATTGCGCCCGCACAAGTTGCAAAGGTTAATGAATTTGAAGACTCAAATAGAGTAGAGATAGTCTTGCCTGAGGATCAGTTAAGTATTGCTATAGGTAGAAGAGGTCAAAATGTAAAATTAGCTTCAATACTTACCAATCTTGAAATTGACATACTAACTGAAAAGGAAGATGCAGAGAGAAGACAAGAGGAATTTAAAAAAATCACATCTCTTTTCGCTGAAAAACTTGATCTCGAAGATATGATCGCACAACTATTGGCGGTCGAGGGATATACAAGTATTGAAAAAATTGCCAACGCTTCAATCCAAGATATAGAAAAAATTGAAGGATTTGATAATGAGCTTGCTGCTGAGATATATGCGCGTGCTACGCAGTATATGGAAAACGAGAAGGCAGAACTTGAGAAATTAATACAATCTTCAAAACTTGACGATTATGTCAAAGGGATTTCAGAGTTTGATAATAAAATTTTAGCTACATTGATTGAGAACAATATCTTTTCACGTCAAGACCTTGCAGATTTAGCAACTGATGAATTAGTGGGCAGAGATGGCATACTACAAAAAAGAGTTGAAAAAGCTGCTGCAGAAAAAATTATAATGGATGCTAGGGAGATTTATCTTAATAGCTAATTTTGAATGACAAAAGAGACAAAGAACACAAATACATCTTCGGCTAAACCTTCCACGCCTACATCTACAACATCAAAACCTCCTAGAAAAAAACTGACTCTCAATACAACAGCATTTCAAAAAAAACTTTCTTCTATTTCAGTTAATAATCTTTTAGATGAAGAACCAGACTACGAAAAAATGCCTAGTCTTGCGAAAACAAAAAGAAACAGAGAAAAACAAAAAACAAAATATAAGCCAAATTTAACTAGCTCTCAAAAAATTGTTCGTGAAGTTGACATACCTGTAAAAATTTCTGTGCAGGAATTAGCAAGTAGAATGTCTGAAAAAACAGGCGATGTTGTAAAAGCTCTTATGAAAAGTGGAATTATGGCTACGGCTAATCAATATATAGATGGAGACACTGCAGAACTTATAGTTACAGAATTAGGGCATACACCGAAAAGAGAAGAGGCGATCAGTTTAAAAGATGAGATTGCAAATCACCAAAAAACAAAAATATCTAAAATTTCACCAAGACCTCCAATTGTAACTGTGATGGGCCATGTTGATCATGGTAAAACATCTTTGTTGGATGCACTTAGAAACACAAATGTAACTTCAAAAGAGTCTGGTGGAATTACTCAACACATTGGTGCATATCAAATTCAACATAAAAACAATCCCATTACATTTTTGGATACACCTGGTCACGCAGCTTTCTCAAATATTCGCTCGAGGGGAGCCAATTTAACAGATCTTGTTGTACTAGTGGTTGCTGCCAACGATAGTGTTAAACCTCAAACAATTGAAGCAATTTCACATGCTAAAGCAGCAAAAGTTCCTATTGTTCTTGCAATTAATAAAATGGACTTACCAGATGTTGATCCAAGTATTGTTAGAAATGATTTGTTAACTCACGAGGTAGTTGTAGAAAGTTACAGCGGAGATGTATTAGAAACTGAAATATCTGCAGTAAAAAAAACAAATCTAGAAAAATTATTAGATAACATTTTATTACAAGTAGAAATTCTAGATCTTAATGTCGAACATAACAAACTCGCTGAAGCAATTGTAGTTGAGTCTAAAATAGAAACAGGAAAAGGACCTGTTGCAACAGTGATAGTAAAAAATGGAACTTTTAAAGAGGGTGATCATTTTACATGTGGTTCATCTTATGGAAGAGTTAGAGCTTTACTCGATGAAAATGGAGCTAGAATAAAATCAGCTAGCCCAGGCATGCCAATTGAAGTGTTGGGTTTTGACTCAGTGCCACAAGCGGGGGACACAGTTTATGTTATGCCAAATGAGGATATTGCGAAAGATATAACAGAAAAAGTAAAAGAACAAAAAAAATTAGAAAATACTGAAGCAGTTAAAAAATCATCACTAGAGGAAATGATGGCTAATGTATCAAAGGGAGATATGAAAAAACTCCCAATTATTGTGAAAGCAGATGTTCAAGGTTCTCTTGAAGCAATAGTTTCTTCACTAGAAAAAGTCGGTAATGAAGAAGTAAAAATCAATGTTGTCCATAACGCTATTGGTGCAATTAATGAAAGTGATGTGAGTTTAGCGAGTTCTGCACAAGGGCTAGTAATTGGTTTTAACATCAGAGCTATTCCACAAGCCCGAACAATCGCAAAACGTGATAAAGTAGATATACGATATTATTCAATTATTTATGAATTAATTGATGATATGAAAAAAATGCTCTCTGGTCTCCTCACCCCAGACACTAAAGAGGAAATTATTGGCCATGCTGAGGTTCGTGATACTTTCAAATCCTCAAAGTTTGGTACAATTGCAGGCTGCTTTGTTACTGACGGTATAGTCCAAAATTCTGCTAAAATCAGGCTCGTTAGAGAAGGTAAAATCATACACGAAGGAGAAGTTGGTACTCTTAAACGATTTAAAGATGATGTCAAAGAGGTTAGAGAAAATTACGAGTGTGGTATTTCATTTAAAGACTATTCAGATATTTTGGAAAAAGATGAAATTGAATTTTACGTAACTAAGGAAGTTCAAAAAGAATTATAGTGTGGACAATAAGCCAAGTTTTCGAACCAAAAAAGTTGAGCTTTCAATTAAAAGACTCGTATCTGAATATCTCGTAACTCAAAAAGATTATCTTTTAAAATTTCCAACTGTTCGTTTCGAAATTACTGAAGTAAGAGTAAGTAAAGATCTAAGATTTGCAAAAATTTATCTTATTCATAATATTTCAGGTGAGGATTTTAAAGAATTTAATAAACTTTATCTGAGAGAAATACAAAGTTTAATAGCGAAAACTCTTACAAGTAAATATACTCCAAAAATATCTTTAATTTTTGATGAGTCTTTTCAAGAGTCTTTAAAAGTACAATCACTTCTCGATAAATTATAGATCTTGGTAAAAGAAAATTTTTTTAGTGATGGATGGTTATTAATAAATAAACCACAGGGCATAGAGTCACTTGGAGTTATTAGAAAATTAAAATTTCGTTATTCCTTTAAAAAAATTGGCTTTGCTGGAACTCTAGACCCTTTAGCTTCTGGTTTATTATTAGTAGGTATTAATAAAGCTACGAAGAAAATACCAAATATACATCAAGAAAAAAAAAGTTACGAGGTTGAGATACGATTTGGTGCCTCAACAAATACATTAGACTCAGAGGGTAGATTCTTAAAAATGGAGTCGTCCTCGCATAATATAAATGAAAGAGTTTTACATTTAAAAAAGTTCATAGGAACATATCAACAAAAAATACCAGACTTTTCTGCGCATAAATTAAATGGTAAAAATTTCTATGAACTCGCTAGAGATAATAAAGCTATAGAAGATCGTTATAAAAAAGTATCAGTTCAAAGTTTAAAAGTTCTATCTTCAAATAACTCAAAAATGAGGGTTGAGTTGAATTGCCATTCGGGGTTTTATGTGAGAGCATTCGTAGAAGAATTTGCAAATTCCTTAGGTGATTTAGCTTATGCAAGTATGATTAAAAGATTGAAAATAGGGACTTTTGATATAAATCAAGCTATTCCTTATGAAAAAATCCTTGATTTCTCAAGTATAAATGATTTACATACCAATCTGATTACCATTTGAACTGGGCGACATCCTGGTCAGATGATGTTTACTTTGAAAGGAGTATTGATGTCGGAAATACAAATAAACGATATAGCTCGTGCTGATAATGACACTGGTTCGCCAGAGTCCCAAATTTTTTTTCTCACAAAAAAAATTAATCTGTTAACAGAACATATCAAAATCCATAAGAAAGATTTTCATTCTCGAAGAGGTCTGCTGATGATGGTTGGTAAAAGAAATAGATTGATGGCGTATTTAAAGAAGAGGAATGTAGGAAAGTACACAGAAGTAGCAGATAAACTAAAGCTAAGAAAAAAATAATTTTTAATTAGCTATAAAGAAAGAGGAAGATGAAAATAGAACATAAATTTGAGTTGGGTAACCAACAAATTACACTAGAAACAAACCGAATAGCGAAACAAGCAGATGCATCTGTGGTTGTAACCTGTGGTGAAACAATGGTTATGGCTAACATTTGTGCAGCAAAAACACAAAAACCTGATATTGATTTTTTCCCATTAACAGTTAACTATCAGGAAAAATATTACGCTTCAGGTAAAATACCTGGAGGATTTTTTAAGAGAGAAGCAAGACCCACTGAAAGAGAAACATTAACAAGTCGTTTAATTGATAGACCAATTAGACCTTTATTTAACAAAAACTTTAAAAATGAAACACAAGTAACATTAACTGTCCTATCTTACGACAGCGTTGTTGATCCTGATATTATTGCTATGTATGCAACTGGCGCAGCATTAGCTATTTCAGGACTTCCTGTGGCAGGCACTTTGGGCTCTGCCAGAGTTGGATATATAGATGGACAGCTAGTTGCAAATCCTACTATCCAGGATATGGAAAACTCTGAACTAGATCTTGTTGTGGCTGGAACAGAAGAGGGTGTTTTAATGGTGGAGTCTGAAGCTCAAGAACTACCTGAGGACACAATGCTTGAGGCCGTGATGTTTGGTCATGATTTTTATCAAACATATATCAAAGAAGTTCAAAACTTTGCAAGCAAAACAGAAATTAAGACTTTTGAAGTCCCAAGCCTACCTGATTTTTATGAAGGGTTGCAAAAAAATATTGAAAGTAAAATTTCAGATCCTATTCGTGAAGCATACGGTTTAGTTGATAAGCAAGAGCGTAGTCAAAAACTTACAGAGATCAGATCTTCTATTGTCGATAATGTTGAAGATGATCAGATTTTAGCCGCGACAACAATCATTAAAGATATAGAAAAAGACGTAGTTCGAGGCGATATCATCAAAAATAAAAGCCGTATTGACGGAAGAAAATTAGATGAAGTTAGACAAATTACATGTGAATTAGATATTCTTCCTCGAGCTCACGGTTCAAGTCTTTTTACTCGCGGAGAAACTCAAGCATTAGTTGTTACCACTTTAGGAACGGGCGATGATGAGCAAATGATTGACTCTCTTGATCCAATGCATAAACAACACTTTATGTTGCATTATAATTTTCCTCCTTACTCTGTAGGAGAAGTAGGAAGAGTAGGGGCGACTGGTAGAAGAGAAATTGGTCATGGAAAACTAGCATGGCGTGCAGTTCATCCAATGTTACCAAAAAAAGAAGACTTCCCATACACACTAAGGTTAGTATCAGAGATCACTGAGTCTAATGGTTCTAGTTCTATGGCTACAGTATGTGGCTCATCTCTTGCTTTGATGGCAGCGGGTGTACCAATTAAAAAACATATTGGTGGTATAGCAATGGGTCTGATCAAAGAGGGTGAGGACTTTGTGGTGCTTAGTGATATCCTAGGAGATGAAGATCACTTAGGAGATATGGACTTTAAAGTTGCGGGTACTATGGATGGTATTACTTCTCTTCAAATGGATATTAAGATTACCAGTATTACTAAAGAGATTATGGAAATTGCTTTAAATCAAGCATCAGGTGGAAGAAAACATATTATTGGAGTTATGTCAGAAGCTTTACCAGAAGCTAGAACGAAGTTTTCTAAGCACGCTCCTCAAGTCATTTCTATCAATATTGATAAAGCAAAAATAAAAGATGTTATCGGTTCAGGCGGTAAGGTAATTAAAAATATAGTTGAAGTCTCTGGTGCAAAACTAGAGGTGAATGATGATGGGATTGTGAAAATTGCATCCAACAATGAAGAGTCAATTAATAAAGCTAAACAAATGGTTGAAGACATTGTAGCAGAGCCTGAAGTTGGCAAAGTCTATACTGGTAAAGTTGTTAAGATTGTTGAGTTCGGAGCATTTGTCAATTTTATGGGTGCCAGAGATGGCTTGCTTCATGTCTCACAAATCTCACAAAAAAGAGTAGAGAATGTCACTGATGTTTTATCTGAGGGTCAAGAGGTACAAGTAAAAGTTCTCGATGTTGACCGTGCTGGAAAAGTAAAACTCAGTATGAAGGAAGTATAAAAACTAATATACAGCACGGATACATACTTGTCCGTGCTAGTCTTTGTCTAATCTGATATTGGCCTGCCAGTAACTGCATCTCTAGAATAAATAAATACTGCTTTTGCATCTCTTCCAACTCCCTTAGCTGTACCCATAACTGTATTACAGCTCGCCAGAGCGAAAGTTCCTAGAGTTACTAATATTAATATTAACTTCATATACCAGGTATTATTGTTTTTACATCGTCAACAACACCTCTTGTAAAGCCCCCAATTGTGTTACATGAATTAACAAATAAACTGAATGATAATAACATTGAGATTAAAATTAATTTCATCACAAATCCTGTATGCTCATTCCAACATTATTATAACCATTGTCAACATAAAGTATTTCGCCAGTAACTCCTTTAGATAGATCGCTCATAAGGTAAACAGATGACTTGCCAATATCTTCTAATGACAAAGGTTTTTTAATAGGAGAGTTATCAATCGTATAATTATAAATTTGTCTTGATTTATTTATTACAGCACCTGCCAAAGTTCTCATAGGTCCAGCTGATATTGCATTTACTCTAACTCCCCTATCACCCATATCGACGGCAAGATATTTTATGGAAGTTTCCAATGCAGCTTTTGCAACCCCCATTACGTTATAGCTTTGCATGTATCTCGTTGATCCATAATATGTGAGTGCCATTATCGATGCACCATCATTCATTTTTGGCGAAAGCATCCTAACCATTTCAGTCAATGAGTATGCAGAAATATGCAGTGTTTTAAGAAAATTTTCTCTAGTAGTATTTAAATATTTACCTGATAGTTCATTTTTATCTGAATAGGCAACCGCGTGAACAAAAAAGTCAATTTTTTCTTTAATGCCATTACAAACATTTTCAAGTGAAGATGTTTCAGATACGTCACAAGGCATAATTCCTAAGCAATTAATTTTCTCAGATAGGGGCTCAACTCTTTTTTTGATTGAGTCATTTTGATAGGTTAAATACATACTTGCACCTTCATCACTCAAGGACTTTGCAATACCCCATGCAATCGAGTGATCATTGGCTATACCAACAACCAATCCTTTTTTGCCTTCTAAAATTTTACTCATTAAAGCTAGTTAGATAGATAGATGCATTCGTTCCCCCAAAACCAAAACTATTCGAAAGTATAGAATTGATTTTGATATCATTTTTATTTTCTAATAGAATGTTCATTCCTTTAGCCTTTTCATCTAAGTTTGTTATATTGGCTGACTCAACCATAAAATCATTTTCCATCATTAAAAGAGAGTAAACGGCTTCTTGTACACCAGTTGCTCCTAATGAATGACCAGTTAGTGACTTTGTTGAGCTGGTTGGAGGAATGTTATCTCCAAAAACCTCTTTTATACCTTGTAATTCAATCATGTCTCCAACAGGTGTTGATGTTCCATGAGCGTTGATATAATCAACAGTTCTACCCTGTGTTGCCATCTGCATACACCTTACTGCCCCTTCTCCAGAGGGTTGAACCATGTCATATCCATCTGAAGTCTGACCGAAACCTTGAATTTCAGCAACAATATTGGCCCCTCTTGCTTTTGCGCTATCAAGGCTCTCAACTACTAAAACACCTGCACCTCCCCCAATGACAAACCCATCTCTTGAAGAGTCGTAAGCTCGAGAAGCAACCTCAGGTGTTTCATTATATTTACTTGATAAAGCACCCATAGCATCAAATAAAATTGACATTGTCCAATGGGTTTCCTCACCACCTCCTGCAAATACAATTTCTTGTTGCCCATGTCTAATGAGATCATAAGCATTGCCAATGCAGTGCAAACTTGTTGAGCACGCTGAACTAATGGAGTAATTTACACCTTTAATTTTAAAAGGAGTTGCTAAAGTAGCAGAATTTCCTGATGCCATTGTTCTAGTTACCATATAAGGTCCAATTTTTTTAACACCTTTTTCTCTTGCTATATCAAATGCTTGTTGCAATTGATACGTTGAAGGCCCACCCGATCCCATCACTAACCCAGTATTAACATTAGATATAAGTCCCTCATCAAGACCTGAATGTTCAATTGCCTCTTTCATTGCAATATAATTGTATGCTGCGCCTTCACCCATAAAACGCAAAATTTTTCGATCTACATTTTCTTCAATATTTATTTTAGGTTTTCCATGTACATGACTTCTCATTCCAAGCTCTTCATATTCTTTGCAATGACTAATCCCAGATTTCACATCTCTTAAGCTCTGTAAAACTTCTTTTTTGTTATCTCCTATACAAGAAACAATACCGTATCCAGTAACGACAACTCTTTTATTACTCATTGAATAAACCCACTCTTAAATCATTGGCATGGTAAATTATTTTTTCTTTGTGAATTATCTGCCCATCTCCATACCCTATTGATAACCCTTTTTTATTTAAAGATTTTTTTAAACTAACTTTATATTTTATTAATTCTTTGTCCGGTTTTATTTCTTCAACAAATTTTATTTCCCCAACACCCAAAGCACGGCCTTTTCCTGGATATCCAAGCCAACCTAGATAAAAACCCAACATTTGCCATAAAGCGTCAAGACCCAAACATCCTGGCATTATAGGATCACCCAAGAAATGACATTTAAAGAACCATAAATCTGAATTTATATCCAGTTCAGCAGTTATCTCTCCTTTTCCATGTAACCCGCCATCTTTATTGACATTAGTGATGCGATCAAACATAAGCATAGGAGGTGCTGGTAGTTGGGCATTTCCCTTTCCAAATAAATTTCCTTTCCCACACTCAATGATTTCTTCATAACTATAACTAGATTGAGGTGTAAATGTATTCATCTTAATGAGGGCAATCTTTATTTGTTAATTGTAGTTTGTTTATGTCTGAAGTCAAAAGGTCTATCAAATTGATTTCACTTTTCAATTGAGTTTTTATTTTGGCAAGGGCGAATATAATTTTCATACAAGCAAAACTAGTAACAAATCCTGCAACTGGACCTACCATTGCGCTGTTAAGACAACGGTGATTCTGATCAGCTTTAGGAAATAGACACTCAAAACATGATGGATTATTTTCTTCATTGTTTTGTGAAAAGTATATGCCCTCTGAAGAGTTAATTGATATGGATACAAACGAGATTTTATTAGCTTTAGAATATTTTGAAGAAAAAATTTTATTCTGATGATTATCCGTGCAATCAAATATTAAATCAAAATTATTATTTGGATTTTTTATTATGAAAGACTGAAAATTTAAAGAATGCTCTTTTATTATTGTTGAGTCATTTATATTTTCAAGTTTGTGTTTTGAAGTAACTGATTTAGATTTACCAACATCATCTTTATCATAATTAATTTGACGATGTAAATTTGACTTCTCTATAATATCATCATCAACAAGATGAATTTCACCAACTCCAGCTCGAACAAGATATTGAGATGCAACAGTACCTAGAGCGCCTAAGCCAATTATACAAATTTTTTTTTTAGAGATATTTAGTTGCCCCTTTTCATTTATCCCAGGAACTAAAATTTGTCTTCCAAACTCTTCAATCAGTTTTTCACTTTTTTCCTGTTGATCCAAAACCACCACTCCCCCTCTCGCTTTCACTTAAATCACTTACTAGTTCAAAATTAACCTTTTCATATTTTGACACAACCATTTGTGCAATCCTCATTTTATCTTCAATTTCAAACATTTTTGATCCATGATTTATTAAAATCACTTTTATTTCACCTCTATAGTCAGCATCTATAGTTCCTGGGCTGTTAAGAACAGTAATAAAGTTTTTCACAGCCAGTCCACTTCGAGGTCTAATTTGAACCTCTAATCCATTTGGAATCTCGAAAAATAATCCAGTTCCAATTAGTTTTGTTTCTTTTGGTAGTATGTTAACTGTTCCATTAGGCAAGAATGCTCTAATATCCATTCCTGCACTAGATGATGTCTCATAAGTTGGAAGAGTAACGTTATCATTTATTTTTTTTACTTTTATATAAACCACTCTAATTCTTTCTATTGCTAATGTATTTAACAATTTTATTTGCAAAAATTGTTTTACTTACATTTCCTAAATTTAAAAAGTCACCTGATCTTCCAATTAAAATACCATTATTGTAATTTGAATTAAAAATTTTATCTTCCGCTGTTGGGAAGTTCAAAACTAGATAATCACAATTTTTGGATAGCAATTTTTCTTTTGCATTTTGAAATACATCATTTGTTTCATAAGCAAACCCGACCGTAACCTTAGGTTTATATTTTCCAAATGACATTGATCTTAAAATATCAGGGCTATTGATTAATTTTAAAGACATTCCGTTTTTTTTCTTAATTTTCAGTTTATTATATTTTTTAGCCTTATAATCACTAACCGCAGCATTAAAAATTCCTAAGTCGATAGACTTATATTTTTTTGCTTCTTTTAACATTTCATCTGCTGTAGGAGTAAAGATAAATTTAACATTTTTTGAAACTATTTGTTTTGTTTGAAGATATCCATGTAAACAAATAACTTTATAATTAAATTTTAATAGGCTTTTTATCAAAGCTATGCCTTGCCGACCTGATGACTCATTTGATATATATCTTACTGGATCTATATACTCTCGAGTGCACCCAATAGTTATTAATGCGCGTTTCAATTACTTCAGTTGACTAATTATTTCACTAGGATCAACTAATCGACCACTACCATACTCACCACAAGCTAAAGATCCATCATCTGGGCCAATAAAATGATGACCAATTTTCTTTAAATAGTCCACATTGTCTTGAATAATTTTATTAGCCCACATTTCTTTATTCATCGCAGGTGCAAAATATATAGGTTTGTTTGCAGCAATCATACATGTTAGAGCTAGGTCATCACAAAAACCTTTTGCAAATTTTGAAATTATATTAGCTGTCGCAGGGTAAACAATAATATGAGTATTATCTCGTGCTAATTTTATGTGACCAATTTTTTTTTCCATATCCAAATCAAAGAGTTCTGAATACACTGGCTTATTGGAAATTGTTTCAAGTAGTAGTTTAGAAATAAACTCATAAGTGTTTTTTGTTGCAATAACTTCATATTCAATGGCTTTTTTTTGGCACTCACGAATTAGATCTAAAGATTTATAACAGCCAACACTCCCCGTTATTATTATTAAAATTTTCATTTTTTCTGCACTATATATATGCTGTTAGCTCCAGAAATGAAATCAATAGTTTTAATATGAGAAAAACCTGTATTTATCAGTTCTTTAAGAAGGTTATTTTGATTAGGAAAAGAAATAATACTGTCAGCTAAGTATTTATAACTATGTCTATCATTGGAGATAATACTACCGGTAAAAGGTAAAACATATTTTAAAAATTTTTTGTATGGATTTTTTAATAAATTTCTTTTTGGAATACCAAATTCCATAATAAAAAAATAACCATTTTTTTTAAGACATCTATAAATCTCAGAAAAACCATTTTTTCGTTTTTTAAAATTTCTTACACCGTAAGTACATGTTATAATTTGAAAAAAATTTTCCTTATACGGCAAATTTTCTGCATAACCAACTTTGTAATTAATTATTTTAGAACTATTTTTTTTTCGAGATATATTATGCATTTCAGAAACGGGGTCTAAAGCATAAAGATTTTTTGAAATAGGAAGCAAATTAAAAATATCCCCACTGCCACTTGCAATGTCTAAAATTTTCTCATTGTCAGTATGTTTTGATAATACAAGATCAACAAAATATTTTTTCCAAAGTCTATGTATGCCAAAACTCATAATATCGTTCATTAAGTCATATTTTGCATGAGATACATTTTCAAAAATATCTGTAATATTATAATGATTTGAATTATTTTTAATTATCATGCCTGAATTACCTGAAGTAGAAACCACAATAAGATATTTAAAGTCAAAAGTTAAAGGAAAAAAAATTATTTCTATCAATAGGTCACAAAAAAAACTAAGGAAAAATTTAAACTTTAAAGATCTTGAGCAAATATCTCAGAAAAAAATCATATCCGTTGAACGTTTTGCAAAATACATAATCATAGGATTAGAAAATGATAATTACATAATTATTCATTTGGGAATGAGCGGTCGTTTAAAGTTTTATTTAAACGAGAATTATAAAAAAGAAAAACATGATCATGTTGTTCTGCAATTTAACGAATTTAAAATTATTTTTAATGATCCTCGTAGGTTTGGCATGTTTTTTAGACTTAAAGATTCAAAAGAAGTTAAATTTTTTTTTAATAACTATGGCACTGATTTACTAATTAATAAGGTTAATTTAAATAAGATATACAATATACTTATAAAGAAAAAAATTTCTTTGAAACAAGCTCTCCTAGATCAAAGTTTAATAGTGGGTATTGGAAACATATACGCTAATGAGGCACTTTTTCACTCAAGGTTAAATCCTCAAAGACTTACACACACACTTAAAAAAGCTGAAATATCTAAGTTATTAAGCTCTTGTAAATTTGTATTGAAATTATCTTTAAAAAATGGTGGCTCTTCAATAAATGATTATAAATCCCCAGATGGAACCCTCGGAAGTTTTCAAAGCTTATTTAAGGTTTATCAAAAGAAACATGTTATATACAAAAAAAAGACCTATAAGATAAAAAAAATCATCCAAAATGGGCGTTCAACTTTTTTTTCACCTGCTTTACAAAAATAAAAAAATGTGTATAAGTTACTAACGCTTTTAGACGAACAACCTGTTAATAATATTTTTATATGCCACAACATAAATCAGCAAAAAAAAGACTTCGACAGTCTGATAGAAAAAAAACAGTTAACAAAGCTGTAAAATCAAATGTTTCAACCCAACTAAAGGCAATTGATAAACTCATTAAAGATAAAAAGGTAGAGGAATCAATGGTGAAACTAAAAGTAGTTATGTCTGTATTGCATAAATCTACTAAAAAGAAAATTATGCACCTTAATAAGGCATCTAGAACTATCTCAAAACTACAAAAAGATATAACTGCAATTTCAAAATAATTTTTTTTTTCAAGCAATTTTTTTTAAAAAAAACATTTTTTTTTATTCCTCTTTTTTAACTTTTCATGCTTAAATAGTGCATCTTTTAGAGGAAGGAATTAAGTTAGTGGAAGACGAAAAGCATCAAGGTGGCATAGATGTGTCCTGGCCGAAGATTACATCTGAACTAAAAAAATCACTTGATAAAGATACCTTCCAAAATTGGATTAAGCCAATCTATTTCGAGTCACATATTGATACTTCTCTCACCCTTTCAGTTCCAACGAGATTTCTTCGTGATTGGATAATCAAAAATTATGCTTCTGTTATCAAAAAAGCTTATATGGATCAAGGTCATAGCATCGATAAATTGGCTATACTCGTCAAAGAAAATAATAATCGAATTATTCCTGGCACAGAGGTCATTTATGAAGATAAAGATGATGATGAAGACACATATTATGATGATATTTCTGCACCATTAGATCCAAAATTTACTTTTGATAATTTTATCGTTGGTAAACCCAATGAGTTGGCTTACGCAGCAGCCCAACGTGTAGCACAATCAGAAGTCGTAAGCTTTAATCCATTATTTTTGTATGGTGGTGTTGGATTAGGAAAAACGCATTTAATGCATGCTGTTGCATGGAATATTAAAAAAAAGAAATCCCAAAAAAAATGTTGTCTATTTAACAGCTGAAAAATTTATGTATCAGTTTATTAAAGCTTTGAGATTTAAAAATATTATGAGTTTTAAAGAACAATTTAGATCAGTAGATGTTCTAATGATCGATGATGTGCAATTTATTATTGGTAAAGATAACACACAGGAAGAGTTCTTTCATACTTTCAATACTTTAATCGACAAAAAAAGACAAATTATCATCTCAGCTGATAAATCCCCTGCTGACCTTGATGGATTAGAGGACAGATTAAAGTCCAGATTAGGCTGGGGATTAGTAGCGGATATACATCCCTTAACTTATGAATTACGATTAGGTATTCTGCAGGCTAAAGCTGAACAAAAATCCCTTAAACTAAAACAAGAAGTAATGGAATTTTTAGCAAATAAGATCACAAATAATGTCAGAGAAATGGAAGGCGCCTTGAATAGATTAGCAGTTCATGCTTCAATTCAGGACTCAGAAATATCTGTTGACCTCGTAAAAGATGTTTTAAAAGATTTACTCAGGACCAACTCAAGAAAAATTACAATTGATGAGATTCAAAAGAAAGTTGTTGAGCATTACAACATCAAACTTTCAGATATGCATTCACCGAGAAGATCAAGGTCTGTGGCGCGTCCAAGACAAGTTGCAATGTATTTAGCTAAGTCAATTACCACAAGATCTTTACCTGAAATTGGTAGAAAATTTGGTGGCAGAGATCATACCACTGTTATTCATGCTATTAAAACTATCGAAGAAATTATGGTAAATGATCCTAACCTAGCAGAAGATATTGAACTTTTGACTAGAATATTGCAAACTTCTTAAATGGATTTTAGAGTAAGTCGAGAGGCTTTTTTAAGAGTCTTAACTCACGTTAGTTCAATTGTTGACAGTAGATCCACAATTCCAATTCTTTCTAACATTTATATAAAATGCGATAATAACCAAATAGAAATTAGATCGACAGATATGGATATTTCCATAAGAGAATTTGTATCAACCGATTCTTCAAAAAATGGCGAAGCAACTGTAAACTCAAGAATTTTAACAGATATAATTCGCAAGACAAAAAAAAACTCTATTGTAAAATGTAAATTAGAGGGAAATAGATTAATAATAAATTCTGATAACTCAGTCTTTGAGTTAAATGCATTAACTGCAGATGAATTCCCGAAATTTGTTCCTTTAGAACAGACAAACTCATTCGAACTAACAATCTCTCAGATTAAAAGGCTTTTTAATAAAACTAAATTTGCAATATCTGCTGAAGAGACGAGATACTACCTTAATGGTATATACTTCCATACTGTTACTAACGGACCAAAGTCAACTTTGAGGTGTGTTGCTACTGATGGCCATAGACTTGCTAAAACAGAGCTAGATCTAACAAATGTCATAAATATATCTGGAATTATACTCCCAAGAAAATTTATACTTCAATTAGACCGTATTTTAGGTGATTTTGAAGGTAAGGTTAAAATAATATGTACTGACACTCAAGTGAGTCTAGAAGCAGATAATTTCATTATAATCAGTAAACTAATAGATGGAACATTTCCAGATTATGAAAAAGTCATACCTGTATCAAATGACAAATTATTACAAGTAGAGGCAGAGCCTTTTTTTAACGCAATTGACAGGGTCTCAACTGTTAATCAAGACAAAACACCAACAGTTAAGTTACAATTTGAAAATAATAGCATTAAGATAATGGCCACAAGCACTGACAGTAACAAAGGCGATGAAGAGGTTGCAGCAAATTATGCTGCAGATGGTCTTGAAATACTTTTTAATTCAAAATATATATTGGATTTACAAGATGTTGTTGAAGGAGACACTTTGATTTTAGAGTTACTAAATCAATCATCACCAGTAATAGTAAAGGACCCTAAAGATACAACAAGTTTATTTATTTTAATGCCTATGAGAGTTTAATTGCCCCCACCGTTAAAGGGTATACAGCTATCGAACTATAGAAATTTCATCAACAAAAAAGAAATTTTTAACTTTGATCATACTTTGTTTAAAGGAAAGAATGCTGTTGGCAAAACAAACCTATTAGAGTCTATAAGTTTTTTAAGTCCTGGTACAGGTTTTAGAAAAGATGTGATACAAAATTTTATTTTTAAAAAACAGGAAAAGTTAGAAGCTTCTATGACCTTTGATTTTATTCACGAGGATTTAGAAAATCATTTAACTATTATATTGAGTAATAAAGATGAAAGATGGACAAAACAATATTTTTTAAACGATAAAAAAATACAACAGCAAAAACTTTTAGATATTTTTCAATTATTTTGGCTAACAGAAACAGATAAAGTTTATTTTATCAAGGATGCCCAGTATCAAAGAAATACTATCAATCGAATTATTTGTTATTTTGATTCAAAGTTATTTGGTTTTCTAAGCAAATATACAATTTTAAGAAGAGAAAAAAGAAGAATATTACAATCTTCTCAAGATATTTCATGGCTAGTTTCACTGGATAAACAATTGTTTGACATAGGCAGAGCAATTATTGAGATTAAAAAAAAATTCCTTTCTGAATACCAAAATTTCCTATCAAGTAACAATAAACTATTTTTTGACTTTGAAATTAAGCCAAGTTTTGGCCTTATAGAGACAGAGAGTTTTTTAGAAAAATTTCAAAAAGATCTTTCTGATGAGAATCAATGGCCAAATGATCATAAACTTCAATCACAACATGATCCAAAAAAATCAGTCTTTGAAATTACACACAATCAAAAAAATATTTCTCAACTATCTTCTGCTCAATCTAAAATGTTAATACTAAGCCTTCTTCTAAGTTGTGCGAAATTTCTAAATCGTAACAAGATTACTATTTTTTTAATTGATGAAATATTTGATAACTTTGATATGATAAATATTGAAAAAGTTATTCAATACTGTGCAGAAAATAAATTTCAGACTTTCTTTTCAACCACTGATAACTTCACACTTCAAGGGAATATAGATAACTTAGATATTAAAGAAATATTTTAATGACAGATCAATATACAGCATCCTCGATAAAAGTTTTAAAAGGCTTAGAGGCAGTCAGAAAAAGACCAGGTATGTACATTGGTGATACCGATGATGGCACAGGTTTGCATCACATGGTTTACGAGGTACTTGATAACTCTATTGACGAGGCTTTGGGAGGTTATTGTGACAGTATTCAATTAATAATTAATAAAGATGGGTCAGCTACAATATCAGACAATGGCAGAGGTATTCCAGTTGACCAGCACAAAACTGAAAAAGTTCCAGCAGCTGAGGTAATCATGACCCAACTACATGCAGGTGGTAAATTTGACCAAAATAGCTATAAAATTTCCGGAGGCCTTCATGGGGTTGGTGTTTCTGTGGTAAATGCCTTATCAGAAAGACTATCTTTAACAATTCGCAGAAATGGCAAAATTCATACAATGGAATTTAAAGATGGTGTTACAACAAAAAAATTAAAAGAGATCGGTTCAATGAAAAAGACGGAGAGAACTGGAACAACTGTCCAATTTTGGCCATCAAAAAAAATTTTTTCCAATACAACTCTTATTCTTAAAACATTAGAAAATAGAGTTCGCCAGTTAGCTTTTCTAAACTCTAACGTACGAATTACATTATCTGATATGCGCACATCAAAAGTAGAACCTATTGAATTCTATTATCAAGGAGGTTTAACGGCATATGTACAATTCCTTAATTCAAGAAAATCAACTTTAAATAAAATTATACCTTTTAATGGCGAGTCAAACGGAATTAAAGTTGAAGGCGCTTTACAATGGAATGATGGATACAATGAAAATATGCTTTGCTTTACTAATAATATACCTCAGGGAGATGGAGGAACACATTTACAGGGTTTTCGATCAGCACTAACACGCTCATTAGTTGGATACTCAAATACAGTTGCAGTTGCTAAAAAAGGCAATATCACCATTTCAGGAGATGATGCTAGAGAGGGCATGACATGCGTACTATCTGTAAAGGTTCCAGACCCTAAGTTCTCATCCCAAACCAAAGATAAGCTAGTTTCCTCTGAGGTAAGACCAGTTGTTGAGAAAATAATATCTGAACAATTAAGCGCTTGGTTAGAGCAAACTCCTGGAGAGGCAAAAAAGTTAGTTTCAAAAATTATTGAGGCAGCAAGTGCCAGAGAGGCAGCAAGAAAAGCAAGAGAACTTACAAGAAGAAAAAATGTATTAGAGACATCATCACTTCCGGGAAAATTAGCTGATTGCCAAGAAAAAGATCCATCAAATTCAGAATTATTTATAGTTGAGGGTGACTCAGCTGGAGGCTCAGCCAAGCAAGGCCGTGATAGGGTCACTCAGGCTATACTTCCACTAAGAGGTAAAATATTAAATGTAATTAAAGCAAACCCTCATAAAATTTTAGAAAATAATGAAATCTCTGCACTTATAACAGCCATCGGTGCTGGATATGGTAATCCACCAAAAGATAAAGAATACAATCCTTCTGATTATTTCAATTCTGAATCAATGCGATATCATAAAATTGTTATCATGACAGACGCTGATGTTGATGGAAGCCACATAAGAACGCTGCTACTCACATTTTTCTATCAATTCATGAGAGATATTATAACCACAGGTCGTTTATATATTGCTCAGCCACCCCTATATAAAGTAAAAAAAGGAAATGCTGAAAATTACTTGTTAGATGATAGAGAATTAACAAAGTTTTTATTGTTAAATAATAAGGATGATCTCGATTTCAACATTTACAATAAAAAGAAAAAAATTCAGCTAAAAGAGGAACAGTTAAACGAATTAATAGATTTAGCTTCTCGTGCAAATTCTGCTTATCAAAATTTAGATCTTACATATTTAGATGCAAAGTTTTTTGATCAAATTCTAAATACAGGGTTATTTTTTCAGGATTTTCATCCAAATAAGATAGAAAAGTCACAATTTAAAATTTTCTTATCTAATTTAAATCAAGTTTATAAATCAGAAAATATTAAATTTACATTTCAAAGTATGATTAGTAATGAACTAGTTTTTTTACAAGAAAAAGAGGGTTACAATAAAATTGTAAAGGTCGCTCTGGATAAATTATTACATTTAAGAGAGTTTATTTCTTTAGACAGCATATCTCTTTATAATAAAATGGGTTTTGCAAAATCTACAGATACTTACTTTGGTATTTCTAAACTTTCTTCAAAAGAAAACTTTAATTGTAATGGACTTGTTGAATTTTTTACTACTCTTTTTGAAATGAGTAAAAAAGGCCAATCAATTAGCCGTTATAAAGGTTTAGGTGAAATGAACCCTGATCAATTGTGGGAAACAACATTGGATCGAACTAATAGGAAATTGCTTCAAGTTAAGCTCGAAGACCAAATCAATGCTGAAAGACAGTTGATCATGCTGATGGGTGATGATGTGACTGATAGAAAAAACTTTATTCAAGATAATTCAGTCAAAGTAGCAAATTTAGATATTTAGTTGAATAATCAAAAAAACTTTCTTTTTGTTAATTCCTCAGATTTTTTAATTATACGTGCAATTGCTTTTGGAGGTCAGGCCGCCACTTTATTTATAACACAGTATTTTTTCGAAATTTCTAAGACAGTAGCAATGAGCTCTTGGATAATAGCTTTTATCTTAATGGCTAGTATTCTCTTAGGATTTTATTTAAATAAAGGAGATAAAATTATTTCTGAAAAACAAGTCTTCTTATTTTTATGTTTTGATATTGTTCAAATTTCAAGTTTGATTGCTTTAAATGGTGGACACACTAATCCTTTTATATTTATTATCTTAGCTCCTATTGCTATTGCAGCATCATATCTCACGATAGAAAGAATAATAATTATCTTAAGTTTAGCATTAGTTTGTTTTGCTTTGATATTTAACTTTTATATTAATCTTCCTTTGTCTGTGCATCCTAATATTAATTTTACATACAGCCTAGCTATTATGATTTCTTTATTCATAAGTAGTATTTTTTTAGTTTTTTATCTTTATTACTTTTCATTAAATTACAAAAGCACCCAAAAAGCATATGAGTTAGCTAGTAAACAACTTCAAAATGAAAAAGAGCTTTTAAAAGTTGGAGGTTTAGCAGCCGCAGCTGTTCATGAATTAGGCACACCACTGAATACCATAAATTTAATTGTTGATGATTTAAAAAAAGATCAGAAATTAAAAGATGATTATGGGAAAGATATTAAAACTCTATTATTAGAGTTAGACAGGTGTAAGGAAATACTAAAAGAGCTCTCAACAAACCCAGAGTCAAAAGAACTCTCTTCTGAAATTACAAATATGTCATTAGATGCCTATGTGCAATCTTTATGTGATCAATTTTCAAATAACTATCGAGCTGTGAAATTAGATTATAGATCTGATGAAAATTCTAAAAATATCAACATTAAAATCACACCCGAACTGAACATAGCGATGAATAATATTATAAAAAATGCCATAAGCTTCGCGTATAGACAAATATTAGTAATCTCAGAGACATCAAAAAATTCTTATTCAATTAAAATCAGAGATGATGGCCCCGGTTTTGATAAGAAGTTCATAGCTAATTTTGGAAAACCATTCTATTCTAGCAGACCTGAAAAAGGGGTAAATATGGGCCTCGGCCTATTCATAACAAAACAAATGATTGAAAATCTAAATGGTGAAATATTAGTACAAAGTAATGATGGAGCAGAAGTAACTTTAACATGGCGGATTTAGAGCAAAATACATTAGTCAAAGATAAAACACTTTTTATTATTGAGGATGATAAACCCTTTCGTGAGCGTTTAACCACTTCGTTTCAACGTAAAGATTTCACAGTAACAGCAGCAGCTTCAAAAAAAGAGGCTTTAGATGTTTTAGCTGGAAATAATTTTAATTATGCCATAGTTGATCTTCGTCTTGGTGATGGTTCAGGACTCGATGTTATTAAGGTGATCAAGGAGCAAAACCCAGAATGTAGGACAGTAATGTTGACAAGTTATGGCAACATAGCTACAGCTGTATCCTCTGTTAAATTGGGTGCTGATGATTACTTAACTAAACCTGCAAACATAGATGATATCGAAAAATCTTTAATGTCTGCTACCGCTACATCCTTGCCCCCACCACCTGAAAACCCTATGTCTGCTGATAGAATAAGATGGGAACATATTCAAAGAGTTTTTACACAGTGCAACCGTAATGTTTCTGAAACTGCTAGAAGATTAAAAATGCACAGAAGAACTCTTCAAAGAATTTTAAATAAGCACGCTCCTAAAGAATAGTAACTCACTACAATCTTTGTTATTCTACTTAAATGTCTAAGACAAGACTAATACTTGTTGATGGTTCCGGATATATCTTCCGAGCTTATTACGCCTTACCCCCAATGAATAATTCTAAGGGCATCCCCACAAATGCAGTTTATGGGTTTTGCAATATGATGCTTAGACTTATTGAAGAGCATCCAAATGACAAAATACTAATCATTCTTGATGCAGGAAGAAATACTTTTCGAAACACTTTATTTCCTGAATACAAAGCAAATCGTGGCGAGGCACCAGAAGATTTGATTCCTCAATTTAGTATTATTCGTGAAGCTATTGATGCGTTTGGTTTAGATGTTATTGAAAAAAAAGACTTTGAGGCCGATGATGTTATAGCAAGTTACGTTAAATATGGTGAAGACAATAAGATACCCACCACAGTATTTAGTTCAGACAAAGACCTTTTTCAATTGTTATCAGCTAATAATCGCATCATGGATCCAATGAAAAATATTGAAATTGATGAAGCAAAGGTAATGGAAAAATTTGGTGTTGGTCCTGACAAGATTACAGATGTACAAGCTTTAATTGGTGATAGTGTTGATAATATTCCTGGCGTCCCTGGCATCGGACCAAAAACAGCCTCTAAATTAATTAATGAATTTGATTCTTTTGAGGGCCTTCTGGCAAATAAAGAGAAAATATCAAATGAAAGAATTAAAAATCTGATACATGATCATGAGGAAAAAGCAAAAATAAGCCACCAACTAGTAATTTTAAAAAATGATCTTGAACTACCTATAACAATCGAAAAGTTAAAAGATTTTGAAGACTCACCTAAACTTAATGACTTTTTCAAAAAATATGAATTTAAATCATTAATTAGAAATAGCGCTCATGAAACAAAACCGCATGCGGCCAAAAAAAACTTAGAATTTGAATCACTTATTAAGACAAAAGATATAATCGAATATCTAAAATCTCTTCAATCTGAAAAAACCTTAGCGATAGATTTAGAGACAGATAGTTTAGATGTCAATGAAGCGAATATCATTGGCATTTCATTATCTAATGCACAGCAAGCTTATTACCTACCTTTTAAATCACCTGAAAATGAAATATCTGAGACAGATCAAAAAAAAATATTAAAAGAGCTGAATTTATTATGTGAAGATTCTTCAATTTTAAAGATTTTTCATAATGCTAAATACGATAGTGTTATTTTAAAACGCTTTAATGTAAATACTAATTCTTTTCAAGATACCTTGTTAATGTCTTTTTTTGTCAATAACGGTTTAACAAAACATAATCTTGAGGATTTGTATTATTATTATTTTGGAGAAGAAAAAGAAAAATTTAAAGATGTCATCAAAAATGAGTCTAAAAGAAATTATAAAGATTTTTCTGAAGTGCCTTTACAGTCTGCAACAAATTACGCTGCTCATGATGCTTATGCAACTTATAAATTATATGAGACATTACACGATCAAATATTAGATGCCCCCGATAGTTATATATATTTTGATATCGATAAAAAATTAAGCTTAGTCCTTCAACAAGTTGAAAACAATGGTTGTAAGATTGATCTTAAATTTTTAACAAAACTGGAAAAAGATCTTAATAAAGAAATTGAAAAAATTGAACAGAAAATTTTCAAAATTGCAGGTGAGGAGTTCAATATTGGTTCGCCAAAGCAACTTACCGAAATCTTCAAGAAACTTGATGTGAAGGTAACAAAAAAAACAAAAGCAGGAGATTTTCAAACTAATGTCAAAGTCTTAGAACAATTAGAGTCTGAGGGAGTAGAGATTGCCTCGCATATTCTACAATGGCGTCAATACTCCAAGCTCGTCTCGACCTATACATCTTCTTTAGCTGAACATGCTGATAATAACGATCGAGTTCATAGCACATTTAATATTGCAGCTACTATTACGGGCAGATTAAGTTCATCTGAACCTAATTTACAAAATATCCCTATTAGAACTGAGATCGGAAAGAAAATTAGAACAGCATTTATTGCAGAAAAAGATCATGAGTTATATAGCTTCGATTACTCCCAAATCGAGCTTCGTGTGCTTTGTGAAGCGTGCGAAGACCCTAATTTATTAAAAGCTTTCCAAGAGGATCAAGATATTCATCAAAGTACAGGCCAATTAGTTTTTAACAAAAAAACAATTAATGCTAATGATCGAAGAATGGCCAAGATTATTAATTTTGGAATAATCTATGGAATTAGCCAATATGGTTTAGCTAAACAGTTGGGCGTTAGTAATGCCGAAGCAAAGCTTTTCATAGATAACTATTTTCAAAAATTTCCAAACATTAGCGACTTTATGAAAGCAACTACCGATAAAGCAAAAAAACTAGGCTACGTTGAAAACCTTTTTGGAAGAAAGTCTCACATTAAAGATATTAATGCTAAAAATTTTATGCTCCGATCTTTTGCAGAAAGACAAGCTATCAATGCACCTATTCAAGGCACAGCATCTGAGTTAATTAAAATTGCAATGTTGGACATTCATAGCTATTTAGAGAAAAATAAATGTAAATCTAAAATGACATCTCAAGTTCATGACGAGCTTTTGTTTGAAATTCATAAAAAAGAAAAAGATATTATCCCGCAAATAACTAAATTGATGGAAACATCACATCAAAAATATAAATCTTTTAAAACTCCTATAAAAGTTGACTTCGGTGGCGGCTTGAACTGGGGATTAGCTCACTAATTAAAACTAAAAATCATCGTCAGGTTTATTAAATGCAATCCAACGTTCTAGCTCATGGTAGCCACCAATTTTCTCACCGTTAATTATGATTTGGGGAAATGTTTTGGCGGTTGGAAATATTTCAAAAAACTGATCACGGCTGTAATCCTCATCAAGCATTAATACTTGGGGGTTATGTGAGGATAAAACTGCCTTGGCTTTAGTGCAAAAAATACAGTTGTCTTTACTATAAATTTTGACTTCCACTTAGAAAGACTCGTCAAAAGACAAAGAACGATCTGTTGGACGCTGGTATTCAGACACCCTTTTTTCGAAGAAATTAGTCACGTTTTGAACATCAAGAGCTCTCATGAAATCAAATGGATTTTCGGTATTAAATACCCTTTCAAATCCAAAAAGATCAGCAATTCGATCTGAAACAGCTTCAATATACATACACATCATTTCCTTGTTCATACCAATGAGATCAACAGGAAGTGCGTCAGTAACAAACTCTTTTTCAAACTCTACTGCTTCTCTCACTATTTCTTCGAACTCAGACTGTGCGACAGGACCAGGTATTAAATCCATCGATTTAATATCCTCATCTGACAAGGTTCCTTTATTAAACTTTTCACTTAATGTTTTAAACATCAAAGCTGAGAAACTAAAGTGCATTCCTTCATCTCTAGCTATCCAGTCATTTGATAAGGCTAAGCCTGGAAGCAAACCTCTTTTTCTAAAATAATAAATGGCACAAAAGGATCCAGCAAAAAATAATCCTTCAACTAAACCAAAGGCGATTAAGCGTGTTAATAAATTTTGATTTCCATTCAGCCATTTTGAAACCCACTGTGCTTTTTTATTAATACAAGGAACGTTTTGAATAGCAGAAAATAGCTTATCTTTTTCTGATGGGTCCTCTACATAAGCTTCAATTTGTAAACCATACATTTCTGCGTGAATAGACTCATTTAGCATTTGCATGGTTATAAACAATCGAGACTCAGGAATTAAAATCTCATTATAAAATCTGGATGCTAGATTTTCATTTATCATTGCCTCTGAATTTGCAAAAAATGCAAGCACATGTTTGATAAAATGTATTTCCCCGTCTCCTAGAGTTTTTAGATCTCTTAAATCGTCTTGAAGAGACACTTCCTCAGGCGTCCAAAATGCTTGAACGTGTTGCTTGTAACGATCGAAAATTTCTTGGTGTTGAATAGGGAAAATTGATTTGCATCCTTTAGATATCATGACTTGCTCCTTAAATTAAATTGATTGAAAATCTTACGCACTACATGTTACACAATCTTCTGGTTCATTAGATTGCGCCTCTTTGACATAAGACTCTTTTGCTTTTTTTTCAGAAGACACTGTTACTTTAACTGCGTCTACGGCTGATCGGCTTCGCAGGTAATACATGCCTGTTTTTAAGCCTTTTTTCCAAGCATACATGTGCATGGAGTTTACTTTTCCAAAAGTAGGTGTTGCCAACCATAAGTTCATGGATTGGGTTTGGTCAATAAATGGCGCTCTATCAGCTGCCATATCTATAACTGTTTTTTGAGATGTTTCCCAAACAGTTTTATAAACATCTTTTAAGTCTTCAGGAAATCCTTCAATATTTTGTACAGAGCCATTTTCCAAAATAATTTGATCACGTAATTCTTTGCTCCATAAGTTTCTCTTCATAAGTTCTTTTACAAGGTGACGATTTACTAATAAAAATTCACCTGAGAGAGTTTGTCTTTTATAAATATTTGATGTTTGTACTTGGAACGTTTCAGTATTTCCTAGGATAATACCTGTGGAGGCTGTCGGCATACATGCAGTGGTCAAAGAATTTCGAACACCGTGCTTTTGGATCTTCTCCATTAATCCCTTCCAGTCCCACATACTTGATGGTTTCACACCCCAAAGATCAAATTGAAATTTCCCTTCAGATAGAGGAGAACCTTTGAAAGTAGAGTAAGGCCCCTTATCGGTAGCAAGCTCCATTGATGCTTCTAACGCTCCAAAATAAATTGTTTCAAAAATTTGTTTATTAATTATTTGTGCTTGAACGGAGTCATAAGGAATATTCATTTTAAAATAAACATCTGCTAAACCTTGTATACCAAGACCAATAGGGCGGTGACGACTATTTGAGTTCTCAGTTTTATTAGTAGGATAGAAATTTATATCAATAACTTGATCTAAATTCTTAGTCGCTAGTTTTGCAACTTGATATAAGTTTTGATAATCAAATTTACTTTCATCAGTTACAAATTTTGGTAATGCAATTGATGCAAGGTTACAAACAGCAGTTTCATCTTTTTCAGAATACTCCACTATCTCCGCACAGAGATTAGAAGATTTAATTACACCAATATTTTTTTGGTTAGACTTATTATTAACAGCATCTTTGTAAAGCATGTATGGCTGACCAGTTTCAATTTGGGCTTCGATGATTTTAGACATTAAAGCTCTTGCCTTTATTCTTTTTAAGTCAGGCATTTCATTTTCATATTTCGTGTAAAGATCAACAAACTCTTTGCCATATGTATCTGATAAACCAGGGCACTCGTGTTCACTCATCAGAGTCCAATCGGCATCTTCTTCGACTCTTTCCATAAATAAATCAGGGATCCATAAGGCATAGAATAAGTCTCTGGCTCTAAATTCTTCAGCTCCCGTATTTTTTCTAAGCTCTAAAAAAGCTTCAATATCTGCATGCCATGGCTCTAAATAGACAGCAAAAGAGCCCTTTCTTTTGCCTCCGCCCTGATCAACAGACCTTGCAGTTTCATTAAAAATTTTAAGGAAAGGTATCAATCCGTTAGACTTGCCATTGGTTGACTTAATACGGCTACCGCCACCTCTAATGTTATGAGCATGAAGGCCAATGCCACCAGCAGTTTTTGAAATTAAAGCGCAGTCTTTTACAGTATTAAAAATTCCTTCGATAGAGTCATCTTCCATTCCAATAAGAAAACAGGAGGACAATTGTTGCATCTTCAAACCACTATTAAAAAGAGTGGGGGTTGCATGTGTGTAGAAACCCTGAGATAGGCTGTCATATGTTTTCTTGACCTGATAAAAATCAAACTTATCTCCGGACACACATAAAGCTACTCTCATCCATAAATCTTGAGGTCTTTCTGCTGTTTTATTGTTCGATTGTAAAAGATAAGCTCTGAACAAAGTAGTCAATGCAAAATAATCAAAGTAATAATCTCGATCGTAGTCAATAATTTTTTCAATCTCTTCAGCGTTAGCTTTTACTTTTTCATAGTATTCATCGCGCAATAAACCATCCTCATAAAGATTTTTTGTTGCAATAATAAAACCTGGTGTTTCTTTATGTAGAGCATTAGCTTTTATCCTCCCAGCTAGATATGAGTAATCGGGATGTTCTACTGTCAGAGCAGCAGCTGTTTCTGCTAGGTAAGTATCAATTTCATTTGTTGTGATACCATCGTAAAGACCTTGGATTGCCTTCTGAGCAATTGTAATAGGATCTATCTCTAAACCGTTTGACAAAATAGAGATACGATTTGTAATTTTTTCTAAAGAGATGTCCTCTTTGTTACCATCTCTTTTGGTAACAGCCATTGTGGATACTTTGGCACCAATTTGTTCATTTAGTTGAGCAGTCTTATAACGTTGGTTAGCTCTTTGTTCTCTATAGAGTACATAGGCGCGAGCTACTTTATGATGCTCACCTCTCATGAGGGCCAATTCCACTTGGTCTTGGATATCCTCGATATGAATCATATCACCGTTTGCAATACGTCTAGTCAGAGCTGAGGTGACTGTTTCAGTTAACATTGAAACATTTTTGTCAATTTGTTTGCTATCACGAAGATCAGTTTGTGCCAAAAATGCTTTTCTTATAGCATTTGCAATTTTGTCAGATTTAAAAGGTGTTATCGATCCATCACGCCTAACAACACTGAGACTTAGCAGGTTTATTTCTTCGTTTTGCTTATTTATAACTGTGTTTTTTGTTGAATTTTCAATTGATTCTGCGTTATTTGTTTCCATTCTTCCTACCAAGTTTAAGTATACTTTTTTGAATAATCACTAGATGTAGTGTTTATTGCCTAGTGACTATACAATCTACAGACAATCTTAGTCAATTTATTTTGTATTAAATTCTGAAAAGCCAATAAATTCAATTGGAAATTAAAGATTCAATTAACAAGTAATTTGAAAATATTCACAGGTTTTTATCAAATTTTCCAAAACTACGAATATCTCTTAAAAAATATTATTTAGGTCCATTTTTAATAGCCCTGATTCTGACCTGATTCGCATTTTGCACATCAAAAACAATTCACATTTATGTTCAACTTTCTCAAGGAATTCAGGATTTTTTAATAGATCTCTGTTTAAAATTCCTTACTTTCATGTGGTGAAAAAAATTCTAGGGGTAGGAACAGCTTTGGTTGATGTCATATGCCAGGTAGAGGACAGTGTCATCAATAATTTGAAATTAACTAAAGGCTCTATGACATTGATTGAGGAGTCTCAAATTAAGGAAATTAGGTCAAATTTCGATAATCCATTAATTACTTCGGGTGGATCAGTATGTAATACTATCCATGAATTAAACTTTGGTTCTCATGAGGCAAGTTTTTACGGCAAGGTCAATGATGATGAGTATGGAAATGCTTTTGTTCAAGATTTACAAAAAGAAAATATTGCGTTTAAAGGTGTCTCCAATAAAACAGATCTTCCAACTGGCTGTTGTAATATTTTAGTTTCACCCGATGGTGAAAGAACCATGGCTACACACATTGGTATAGGATCACAATTAAATCCAGAAGAAGTTAATGAAGACATACTCAATTCAATTGATCATGTGTACATGGAGTCATATCTTTGGGATCATGAACTAACAAAAAAAACACTCAAAAAATTTTCAGATATTGCAAAATCAAAAAACATAGAAATATCTCTTTCATTGTCAGACCCCTTTTGTGTTGATCGACACAGAGATGAATTAAAAAATTTTATAACTGATAATGTAGATTTAGTTTTTTGTAATTTTGATGAAGCAAAGATGTTTACACAATCTGATTCAATGGCAGATGTGAGTTCTTTTTTTAAAAATTTTGGAAAAAAAATTGTTATGACCTCTGGTGCTGAGGGCGCATATTATTTTTTTGAAGACGATGTAAAACATCAATCTGCTCAAAAAATAGAAAATGTTCTGGACACAACAGGTGCAGGAGATAATTTTGCTGCAGGATTTTTAGATTTTTACTTATCTGGAAAACCTGTCGATAAAGCGCTTAAAAATGGTAATAGAAAGGCTGAAGAAGTTATTCAGCAGTTGGGACCAAGGATAAAAAGAGCTTGATAATGAAGAATAAATCATATTTTATTTTAAATAGTCTATCTAAAAGGAGGGTTAAGTGGATTACAAAGTAAAAGATATTTCCCAACATGAATTCGGGAGACAAGAAATTGAAATAGCAGAAACTGAAATGCCAGGATTAATGGCTATTCGTGAACAATATGGAGAGTCAAAACCGTTGGCTGGAGCCAATATTATGGGTTGCCTTCACATGACTATCCAAACTGCTGTCTTAATCGAAACACTTGTAGCACTTGGCGCCAAATGTCGATGGAGCTCTTGTAACATTTACTCTACTCAAGATCATGCAGCTGCTGCGATTGCTCAAAGCGGTACACCTGTTTTTGCCTGGAAGGGTATGAATGAAGAGGAATTTTGGTGGTGTATTGATCAAACAATTGAGGCAGATGGGTGGGAGCCTAATATGATACTAGACGATGGTGGAGACTTAACACTTCGAATGCACGAGAAGTACCCTGAACTATTAAAAAATGTTAGGGGACTATCTGAAGAAACTACCACAGGCGTTCTTCGTTTAGAGCAAATGGCATCTAAAGGAACTCTTCAAGTTCCTGCTATAAATGTGAATGACTCGGTAACAAAAAGTAAATTTGATAATTTATACGGTTGTAAGGAGAGTTTAGTAGACGGTATTCGAAGAGGAACTGATGTAATGATGGCTGGTAAAGTTGCAGTTGTTGCTGGGTTTGGAGATGTTGGAAAAGGTAGTGCTGCTTCATTAAGAGGGGCCGGGGCTAGAGTTCAAGTAACAGAAGTTGATCCTATTTGTGCACTTCAAGCAGCAATGGAAGGCTATGAGGTTGTCACTATGGATGATGCATGTAAGTATGCTGATATATTTGTAACTGCAACAGGCAACAAAGATATCATTACCCAAGACCATATGAGAGAAATGAAAGACCGAGCAATTGTCTGTAATATCGGACACTTTGATAATGAAATTCAAATAGATGATTTGCAAAACTATAAATGGGAAGAGATAAAACCTCAAGTTGACCAAGTAACATTTCCGGATGGTAAGAAGCTAATAATTCTTTCAAAGGGAAGGTTAGTGAACCTAGGTAATGCCACTGGCCATCCTAGTTTTGTGATGAGTGCATCATTCTCAAATCAGGTTTTAGCTCAAATCGAAATTTGGGAGAATTACAAAAACTATGAAAATAAAGTCTATGTCCTTCCTAAAAAACTAGATGAAATGGTTGCAATGTTTCATTTACAAAAAGTTGGTGCTAAACTGACTGAAATGTCCAAGGAACAAAGCGATTATTTAGGAGTTGAGCAACAAGGTCCATTTAAGAAAGATACATATAGGTACTAAAATGAGAAAAAATTATATTTTTACATCTGAGTCAGTGTCTGAGGGACACCCAGATAAAGTTTCTGATCGAATTTCTGATGCAGTTGTCGATCATTTTATCTCCAAAGACCCATTTGCTAGAGTCGCTTGTGAAACATTAACTACAACCAACAAAGTTGTTTTATCTGGTGAAGTAAGAGGACCAGTCCAAGAAGACAAAGATGAAATTATTTCAAAAGTAAGGGAGTGCATAAAAGACATTGGCTATGAGCAAGATGGTTTTCATTGGCAAACCGCAGATATCCAATATTTACTTCACGGACAATCCGCAGATATTGCAATGGGTGTAGACTCATCATCTGACAAAGACGAGGGGGCGGGTGACCAAGGAATTATGTTTGGATACGCTTGTACGGAAACACCTGAACTGATGCCGGCACCAATTTTTTATTCTCATAAAATTTTAGAGATAATGGCTAAGGGAAGAAAAGACGGCAGCTTAAAAGGATTAGAGCCTGACTCAAAGAGCCAGGTAACTCTTAAATACGTTGATGGTAAACCAAGTGCAGTTACATCTGTTGTTATATCAACACAACATGCTGATGGATTGTCTCCTGCTGATGTTAAAGAAATAGTAAACCCAGCATTAAAAGAGTCTATCCCTGAAGAGTTATTAAAAAATTTAGATGATAAAGAATACTACGTTAATCCAACAGGTAATTTTGTGATCGGAGGACCAGATGGTGATACGGGATTAACAGGAAGAAAAATTATTGTCGACACCTATGGTGGTGCAGCACCTCACGGTGGAGGGGCTTTCTCAGGAAAAGATCCTACAAAAGTCGATCGCTCTGCTGCTTATGCTTCACGATACTTAGCAAAAAATATTGTTGCTGCTGGTTTATGTGATCAGTGTACTATCCAGTTGTCTTATGCAATTGGTGTAGCCAAACCATTGTCAATTTATGTGAATACTCAAGGCACTAATAAAATAGATGAAGCAAAAATTGAGTCTGCGATACCTGACATCATGAATCTTTCTCCAAGAGGAATCAGAGAGAAATTACAGTTAAACAAGCCAATTTACGAACAAACAGCAGCTTACGGTCACTTTGGTAGAACACATGACAGCTCTTCAGGAGCTTTTTCATGGGAAGCTCTAGATTTAGTGTCCGATTTCAAATCGCTAGCTTAATTGAGTTTGAGATTTGCAGTCTCAAATGAAATTGAGTTAAAACCTTTAGCTAGAAAAATATCTAGGTCTATTTCTAAAAACCAGATTATTTTTTTTGAGGGAGAGGCCGGTTCTGGTAAGACAACTCTAATCAGATATATCTTAAGTGAAATTAGCAAGTCAGAAAAAAAAACTTTTTCCTTCCAAGGGAGCCCCACGTATCAAAGAGAACATGTTTACAATTTTAATAAGTTTAATATTATTCACTTTGATTTTTATCAAGTTCAAAATAACAAACTAGATTTGGATGAGTATTTTAATGATAATTGTGTTCTTATTGAGTGGCCATTAGAAAATCTTATTAAAAGATATAATCATATGGCTTTATCTATTAATATTTCGGTTACTGGTGAGAAAAGAAATATAGAGATAAAATCAAGTAATAAAAAATGGCTTCACAAAATAAAATAAATCTAATCAAAATAAAAAACCACCTTCAAAATAAAAATTTTAAAATAGGGGGCTTTTTAAATTTCAAGTCTGATGCATCAGAAAAAATTTTCAAATTATGTAAAACAGCAAATCAATCATTACTTGTCCTCTCTTTTTTAAATAAACCTAGCGATTATCAAAAATATATTAAAGCAACTGATATTTTAATTTCACAAAATGTTAATACACCAAAAATAATTGACCAAAGTAATTTATATAAGTTTGTAATCATGGATTATTTCCCTATTGCAAATGCATCAAAATATTTCCAAAAACCACAAATTAAAAAAATACTTCCATTGGCTGTGAGAGCTCTTACAAATCTTCAAAAACCCAAGAAAAAGTTTTCAGGCGTTCAAGTAAAATCACAAAATAATTTACTAAAGGATGCATTGAACGGTATTGAGACTTTTATTGACCACTATGATCACAAGATCCAAATTGGTTTTTATCTCAATAAACTTGTGAAAGTATCTCTGAAAAAAAGTACTGAAAAATATAGAAAATTTAAACCAACTTTAACTCACGGTGATTTTTTTTTAGATAATTTAATTTATTACAATCAAAAAGTTTATGTTATTGATCATCAAGATACTCACTACAACCATCCATTATTAGATATTTCTTCATTGATTTTTGATGCTAGGAGATCTTATTCTACCAAAGTCGAAGATAAATTATTGAAGCTTTATGCAAGAAGAATGAAACTTAATCTCAAGCAGCTTAGGATAGACATTCATATGATTAGTCTTTTACGTAATCTGAGAATTCTTGGTAATTGGGTGCAATTATATAATGCTGGAAAACCAAAATATCTTAAAGTCTTTAGAAAAAATACATGGGCTCAAATATTTAAACATGTCGAATATTTAAGACTTTGGGATTTAAGAGAAATATTTATGGAGATATATAACAAAACAAGTTAAATGGACGCTCTAATATTAGCTGCAGGTTATGGAATGCGAATGGATAACTTAACCAAAGATATCCCTAAACCCTTATTAAAAATAAAAAATAAAACACTTATTAGCTATGCAATCGATCTCATTAAAAACATGTCATTTGATAAAATTTATATCAATACCCACTATAAACATAATATGTTAGAAAGATTTATCTCTGAAAATTACCCTGATATTACAATTTCTTATGAAGAAACTATCTTAGGAACAGGAGGTGGTATAAAAAACATACAAACAAACGATACAGTAATTCTAAATACAGATAACTTATGGGACCAGTCCTTTGAAAATGAATTAGAAAAATCAATTAAATTTTTTGATGAAAATAAAAGTTTTGATAGTGTCCTTCTTATAAATTCTAAAAATAATAATTTTGATCTTGAAGTAAATAATGAAGGGCTTATTAACTTTCCATCAAAACTATGCAATACTTCATTTCAAGGTTGTCATATTATTAGAAAAAACTCTTTGCATCCTTACCCTGAAATTTTTAACATTCAAGACTTTTGGAAAGATTGTTCGTTAAATGAAAAAATCTATGGATATGAGACTACTAAAATCAATGCTCATGTTGGGACTAAAGATGAGTATTTGAAATACAAATAAAAATAACCATATTAAACATATGACAGTTGAACAAATAAATGACGATGAATTTAATCAAAAAGTTCTTGAAGGATCAAAAGATAAGCCTGTTTTGGTAGATTTTTGGGCTGAGTGGTGTGGTCCATGTAAGGCTATTGCTCCTATTTTGGATAATTTAGCCTCTGAAATGGGCGATAAGATATCTATAAAAAAAATTAATATAGATGAAAATCCTCAAGCACCAGCAAACTTTAGTATCAGGAGTATACCCACAATGATACTCTTTAAAGATGGATCAATGGCTGATGCAAAGATTGGCTTAGGCTCAGAAGCGGACTTAAGAAGTTGGATTAACAGTAAACTTTAGAAGAAATTCATCTCAGAACACGCTTTATCAAATGAGATTTTATTTCCAATGAAATTTTTTCCCCTTTCACCTTGAAAAGCATCCTCAACATATTTATCCCATTCAATTTTTGGTATTCCAATTTCATTTAAATTTAATGGTGCTTCAAGAATTCTCAATGTCTCAGATAGTCTTTTTGAACTCTCAATGAGATCGACATTATAAATTTTTTCTAGGGATTTTTCTGTTTTTTCATCTTGGCCAATCAGACTCCTCATTATTGTCGGCAAAGTAAAAGAACAAGCTATTCCATGTGGAACATTAAAATTAATTGTTATCGGGTATGAAATATTATGTGCTATTGCAGTTTTAGTATTTGAAAAAGCTAGACCTGCATGAACACAAGCTTTAGCCATTAAAGTTCTCAACTCTATGTTTTTTAAATCATTTACAAGTTTTGGAAGTGTATCGATCACGGTTTGAGCACCTGCAATTCCATGAAATGTTGAAATCGGATTTGAGTTTACATTCCAAATGCTTTCTAAGGAGTGGGACAATGCATCAAGACCAGTAGAAATAGTCAGATTTTTTGGCTTGTTGATCATTAACTTAGGGTCAATAACTGATATTTCAGGATATAAAGATTTATCTGCTAATGAAAATTTACTTTTATATTCTTTATCCCAGACTGTAGCCCAACACGTAAGTTCACTCGATGTGCCCGAAGTAGTAGGTATAGCTATAATTTTTTTTGGATCTTGAACGTAAGCTGATTTTTTATTTCTTACAAAATCATTTAAATATTTATTTTCACCTTTAAAAGCTGCAAGTAATTTGGCCGTATCCATGACAGAGCCGCCTCCAAGAGCAACAACTGTATCAATTTGACTTTCTATTTTTGAAAATTTTTCCCCTGCAGAAATTAAATCTTGATAGTCTGGATTTGGTTGAACATCATCAAAGATTTCTAGAGGCTTATTTGATAAATTGTTAAAAAACTCTCTGTACGTATCAAAGTTATCATCAGGATGGGTAACAAGAATGTACTTTCGATTACTTATTATATGTTCAATTTCACTAAATTTTTCCGAACCAAAAATAACATTTACCGGATTATAATATTCCCACATAAGATTTAGAGATTTTTAACAGCTTTTGAGAGAATTTGCATTTTTTGTTTTGCTTGATTTCTATCAAAAAACCCTAGACCACAATCAGGAGCAGCAATTAATCTTTCCTCATCAATATGCTCAAGAACTTCTCTGATCCTTTTTTGAATTTCCTCGACACTTTCCATACGACTTTTAGCTACATCAATCAAACCCATAATAACTTTGGTTTTTTTAAATTTTTCTAATAATTTTAAATCTAAAGGTCGGTGAGAGTCTTCCAAAGAAACTTCGTCTATACTAGAGTCTTCAACTAAGTCAGCAATTTTATCATATGCATCTAGGTCTGCTTTTTTGTAGTGTTCTGAGTCAAGAGAGTTAGGATAACCGCAGCAAATATGACAAGCTTTTTGAGTTTCTTTTAGTATTCCATGCATTGCTCTTTCTAAGTTTTCCATACCATAATCGTGAGTTTCTTCTGGTTTTCTGGCGAACACTGGTTCATCAATTTGAATGTATTGACAACCAGCTTCGGATAGAGCCTTAACTTCATTACTAATACATAAAGCTAGATCATAACCCATTTTTTTGGGATCATTATAATAGTCATCAGCAATGGAGTCAGTTATTGTCATAGGACCAGGTATAGTTATTTTCACTGGGTTATTAGTAAACTGCTGTGCAGATTTCCAATCATCTACTAATCGTAATGATTTATTTGAAACTTTACTTGTAATTGTTGGGAGTGTTGCTTCAAAAGCTCCTTTCCTGACTGATTTAGTCGTTAAATGTTCAAAGCTTACCCCATTAAAAAATCTCAATTGATAAAAAATATAGTTTTCTCGCCTTACTTCACCATCTGTGGGGATATCTATTCCGCTACTTGTTTGATCAAGAATTACCTCTTCAGTGGCTTTTAAGAATAGTTTTTCTTTTTCGTCATCTTTCTCTTCATATACTTTATGGTCATCACTTTTGGGATCCCAATTAGACAACAATCCCTTGGATTGTTTTTTTTCTTCATCAGATTTATCTTGGAGAAACCAATCTCTTATAGGTGTGTAATTAGGTTTTGGATAAGCTCCAATGGTTGTAGTTTTGATGCTCATTTAAAAAAACAGCAGCTAGTATAATAGCTGCTGTTTAAAAATCTAATGATAAACGGAATTGAAAAGACCTACATTAAGTCTTCAATTTCCTCCATCATTTCTTCCTGAAGATCGGCCATGTCGTCGGCATCACCTGTAGCAATGGTCTCAGTATAGTCATAGATTACCTGAGTCACAGCAAGACCGTTTTCTCCAGGATATGCGAACCAATCAGCTAACAAAGGCAGCTGATTAACAGCAGTTAACTTGTTGGGGTTTGCATCATAAAAATCACCTAACAGGTCATTTGCAGCTTTGTTAGGAGGAACGTAACCTGTTGTTTCTGCAACAGCAGCTGCTCCTACACCTGATGTGATAAACTTTAAAAATGTCCATGCCGCTTGTACTCTTTCAGGATCATCTGAAGTAGTAACTAACATCGCTGCGTTACCACCGGCAGGTAGTCTAGCTGGAGTTCCACCATTAACACCAGGTATTCCTGGAAAAGGCGCAGTCTTTAGTTCAAAGTCAGCTTTTGCAGCTTCAACAGAGCCTAAACTACTTGTACTCCAAAACATCATACCAATAGTACCTGCGTTAAACGCAGCTTGTCCGTCAGCAATAGAATAGTTAGGCATGTTACAGCCACCCATGATATCTTTCATTTGCTCTAAAGTTTTTAGACCAGCATCTCCTCCCATATTAACAGCTCCATCTTTAACCATTGGAACATTTTGGCTATGCATTAGAGCTTGATGGAACCAGTTACCTGTAATATTCCATCCAAAGTAAAGTGTACCGTGTCCTGCAGCTTCTAATTTATTACAAGCGTCAATGACCTCATCCCAATTTGATGGAATGCTGCTAACACCAGCACTTGCTAAAAGATCCATGTTGTAGTAACCAACCGGAGTTGATACTGAAAATGGTAAGCCATAAACCTCTCCTCCGAAGGTAGATAAGCTCAACATAGCTTCATGATAACCGTCTTTTGCAAAATCTGGCTCATTAGCAATGAAAGGCTCTAAAGATAAAGCGATACCTTTGTCTACTAAAGGTGCTTGTCTATTAAGACCTTGCATGGTGATATCAGGTAAGTTTCCTGATGTTGACTCTCTTAGTATAGTAGCAGTAGCATCTTCATAGTTTTCATAAGTTGCTCTGAACTTAACTTTAATGTCAGGATGAGCTTTTTCAAACTCTGGCATAATTGCCTGGTATGTCACATCGAACAAACCTGAATAAGGATATGCAAATTCAATTTCTACCGCATTAGCGTTGTATGCGAAAACTGATGCAAAAAATCCTAAGATTACTTTTTTCATAGTCCCTCCTTAAAATAATAATAATTAATTATTAAATCCTTAATATTAAGAATATGTTAAATTTTTAAAGCAAAGTAGAAATAATCAGTATGTTAGAGAAAAAATCTGTGAATAATTCTTAAACGCTATTAATTACCAAGGTAATGAGAAGGTTTTTACATTTGTGTAACTTTTCATAGCCTCTATTACACCCTCTTTATAGCCTAATCCTGAGTCTTTTATTCCGCCAAAAGGTGACATCTCAATTCTGTAACCGGGCACTTCCCAAATATTAACCGTGCCCACATTAAGACCGCTTATGTATTTTTTAATTCTTCTAAAATCGTTACTACAAACACCTGATGACAAACCAAACGCCGTTGAATTTGAAATTTCCATTACTTTTTCATCATCATTGGGAACTCTAATGACAGGCACAATTGGACCAAAGGTTTCTTCAACAACAAGTTCTGATTTATAATTAACGTTGTCTATAAAAATTGGTGGCACAAGAGCTTCTTGGACCCCAGGGTTATAAAGAATTTTTGCACCATCCTGTTCAGCTTTATTTACTCTGTCATTAAACATACTTGCTGCCTCTTTATTAATTACTGTACCCAACTGATTGTTAACATCCATGGGATCACCAAATTTTATTGCTTTTGCTTTTTCCAAAGCAAGCTCAACAAATTTATCAGCTACTGATTCTTGAACTAATATTCTTTTTACAGCAGTGCATCTTTGACCAGAGTTTTTTGTTGCTCCCATGATTGCTAGATCAGCTGCTTTATTTAAATCATCATCATCTAAGTCACTCAAAACTATTAAAGGGTCGTTTCCACCTAACTCTAAAACAGTTCTTTTGTAACCTGCATTTTCAGCTATTAGTTTTCCAACACCAACGCTTCCTGTAAAAGTAATTAAATCTATATTTTTATTTTTAATTACTTCATTCCCAATGTCTTCAGGCCATCCTGTTAAAATTGAAAACATTTCTGGAGGAAGGCCACATTCATATAAAATATCTGCTAGCAGCATAGCTGTTAAAGGGGTCAATTCAGTTTGTTTACAAACAGTACAGTTGTTAGTTGCTATTGATGGAGCTATTTTGTGAGCAACCATATTTAAAGGATGATTAAATGGAGTGATTGCAGATATTGTGTTAAGCGGTTCTCTAATTGTAAATATTTTTCTTTGCTTTCCATGAGGTGTTAAATCACAAGAATAAATTTCTCCATCATCCTGGATACAAAGCTGAGCAGTAAGAGAAAATACATCAAAGGCCCTACCAACTTCATAAAGCGTATCTTGTTTCGATAGCCCGGACTCAAGTGAAATTAGATCAGAGATTTGTTCTTTTCTCTCAACAAGTGTTTCAGCAGTCTTTTGAAGTATTTTTTGACGATCATATCTAGATAAATTAGGTTTATAATTTGCAGCAATATCAAAGGCATTTTGAGCATGTTCTGCTGTGCCAGCTGGTACTGTGCCTATAACTTTACCTGTGAAGGGATAGATAACATCAATCTTGTTATCGGTGTGAACAGTTTTTCCACCAATCCTCATACCCTCATTAATTATTTTATCAGTCATGATTATGCTCCATTAATAGCATAAAAAAATGCATCATAGTTATTTAAACTTTGATCTTTGGCAATGTTTAGTTTTTTATTAGAAATAAAGGGAACTTCTCTTTCATGATGACCTCCATGAGATCTAAGGGGCTCCTTTAATTTTGAAAGATCATGATTAGCTTTTGAGGTACCAATTGTCATATCTTCAGATGACATGCATACGATATCACCTATTCTATCTGAAGGTAGCCTATATTCTCTGCATGCTTCTTCTTGTTTAACAACTACTTCAATTTCTTTAATTGATGATATTTTGCTAATTGTTTCATCAATTTTTGATTTATCTTTTACATATATAGTGGCAAACGATCCCAGTGAACCATGATGAACTACATAAGGATCAGTAATTGGAAGTATTACTTTAGCCTCATCTTTACCCATTTGATCATCTAAATAATCTTGAAGGAAGATGGCATTAGGTTCTCCATTAATATTTGCTTTAGACTTCATTCCATGATCTGCAGTGATGACAACCGAATTCCCATTACTACAAATTTTACTGACATACCTATCAAACATCTGATAAAAATCATTTGCTTCTTTATCTCCAGGTGCATATTTGTGTTGAATAAAGTCAGTTGTAGATAAATACATAATGTCAGGATTAAATTCCTCAAGTAATTTTACCCCAGCTGCCATAACAAATTCTGATAGATCTTGAGAATATACTTCAGGTACTTTCATTCCAATCCATTCATTAATATTCTCAATACCATTTTCACTGAGAGTGGCCTGATCTGATTTTTCTGATGAAAAACAGATTGCTCTTCCTTCATTAAATCTTAAACCATTACCTAAAAGAGTTCTTAATTTGTCCTTTGCAGTGATTACTGCTATTTTATAACCTTCATTATAATATTTCTCAAAAATAGTTGGAGCTCTTAAATACTGTGGATCATTCATCATCACTTCTTCACCAGTTGATGGGGTATAAAAGAAATTACCACTTATTCCATGAACATCACTAGGCTGACCTGTGACTATCGAAATGTTGTTAGGGTTTGTAAAACTGGGAATAGCACTGTTAGCCATCAGATATTGGCCATTTTCCAGTATTTTATCAAGATTTGGTGTCAATCCTTTTGAAGAGGCGATATCAATATACTCTTTTTGACTACCATCAAGGCATATAACTACTACAGTTGAAGAGAGTGATTTATTGTATTGTCTTTTGTTTATTTCAATTTTATCAATCATAATTACTATTGCCCTCAATAAAGAACAAACTTTCGATTAATCTAAAATTTGTTCATAAAGTTTTAACATAAATTTTACAAATTTACTTTTAAAATGTCTTAATCAGAACTATTTTAGTGTTGAGGAATAAAAATAGATGGGGACAATTTCTTTAAAGAACATCAATAAGTCATTTGGCTCAACTGAGGTGCTTAAACAGCTAAGCCTTGATATCCAAGATGGTGAATTTTTAACATTAGTCGGTCCGTCCGGTTGCGGCAAATCCACTTTGTTAAAAATTATTGCCGGATTGGAACAACAAAATAGTGGCGATGTAATTATTGATGATAAGAATGTTAACAGCACTAGAGCTAGCAAGAGAGACTTAGCAATGGTTTTCCAATCTTACGCTCTTTACCCACACCTGACTGTCAGAAAAAATCTAGAAACACCTTTGAAATTAAGAGACTATAGTTTTGTAGAGAGGTTGCCTCTTATTGGTAATTTTGTACCAAGTAGAAAAGAAAAAAAGAAATCAATTGATGACCTTGTTTTCAAAACATCTGAAACTTTAAAAATAACAGAACTACTTGATAGGAAGCCAGGTCAACTATCTGGAGGTCAAAGACAAAGAGCGGCGCTAGGAAGAGCGATGGTAAGAGAACCAGTAGCGTTCTTAATGGATGAACCTTTATCAAATCTTGATGCTGCACTAAGAGTTCATATGAGATCTGAACTATCTGAGCTTCATAATTCTTTAAAGACCACTTTCATTTATGTGACTCATGATCAAGCTGAAGCACTTACAATGTCAACTCGAATGGCGGTAATGATTGATGGGGAACTTTTGCAACTTGATACTCCAAGTGAGGTTTATAATAATCCATCATCTTTAAAGGTTGCAGAATTTGTTGGCAGCCCAAAGATTAACACATTTGCTGCTCAAATTATCTCTGATGGTTCTGTTGAATTTATGGGTATTAAGCTTGAAAGAAAATTTAAAACTAATAGTCAAAAAGCTTTAGTTGCTGTGAGACCAGAACATTTAGAAATTACAAAAGACCCAAACAAACCTGTATTTGAGGCTACAGTTTCATACAGAGAAAACCTTGGTTCTGATATATTTTACCATGTTCAAGTTGATCAATCTGACTCTAAGATCATAGTCAGAGGCTCACCACAAGCTGGACTGATTTCAAATGGGGAAACAGTTAAAATAAGCCCCTCTCATTCAGAGGCTATGCTTTTTGAAACATCTGGTGAGCGTGTTAGATAAGTATGCACCACTCTAAAGCACATATTTGGTTTGTTTGGCCTGCAATCATACTAATGATTGTCATATTAATACTTCCAATTTTTTTAGCTGGAGGTATCTCTTTTACTAATTACAATCTTGGTAATTCTAGTTTCGAATGGGTAGGTATGGAGAATTATGAAAAAATGTTCTCCAGAAAAACCTACATAAAAATGATTATATCAACGGCAACTTACGTGTTAATCGTTGTCCCTGTTTCAGTGGTATTAGGTTTAGTTGCAGCCATTATGCTCAACTCTCTTCGATTTGGAGCTGATATTTATAAAACAATTTTCTTTCTTCCGGTGATGGCTACTTTATTGGCAATGGCTATTGCTTGGGAATTTACTCTTCACCCAACTCTTGGAATAATAAATTCTTTTCTTGCCAATGGATGCGGAGGTATTAGAGAATTTATTTTAGGTTTTCATTGGCTACCGTGGGTTAGTTCCGAGGACAGTTGGTACAGTGTTGCTTGTGCTAACAATATGGATTTCCCGTATTGGCTCAAAGATAAAAAAACAGCGATTTGGACAATTTGTTTTATTGGAGTATGGCAAGCCTTTGGATTTAATATGGTGTTATACTTAGCTGGTTTAACAAGCATACCAAGAGAATTGTATCATGCTGCAGAAATGGATGGTGCTCAGTCAACTTGGGAACAATTTAAACTTGTAACTTGGCCAATGTTAGGTCCTACAACTCTTTTTGTGGTTACCATCACGACAATAAGGTCATTTCAAGTATTTGACACAATTGAAATTCTTACAAAAGGCGGTCCTGCCAAAACAACATATGTAATGATGTATGCAATTTTTGAAAAAGCAATTCAACAAAATATTACAAGTATTGGTGCAGCGATTACTGTTGTGTTTATAATTTTTATAATCTTGCTAACATTCTTCCAAAGATATGTGATTGAGAAAAGGGTACATTACTAAAATGTTAGCTAGACATTATATTGGAGAGTCATGGAAGCATGGACTGCTCATCATTGGAGCATTAATTGTGTTGATCCCATTCTATATGATGGTTTCAATGTCACTTAAATCTCAACAAGAAATTCAGTCAATATCTGGAGGTTTAGTCGGAGCACAGGAGATTCAAACATTCCCAGTTTGTACTAAGCACGGATATACCGAAGAAGTATGTACAATGCGACCTTATAAATACAATTTCTGGTTTGCATTCAAAAAAGCCCCTATTCCAAGGTATTTAATGAACGGTTTGATTGTGACTGTTTCAATCTTTTTAATACAGGTATTGATTGCACTTCCATGTTCTTATGCACTAGCCAAGCTCAGGTTTAAAGGCAGGGAATTTGTCTTTTCGATGGTTCTGTTCTGTTTATTAATACCTGTGCATGCAATCGCTTTACCGTTGTATGTCATGTTAGCAAAAGCTGGACTAGTGGATACCTATGCAGCCTTAATAATACCGTGGACGATATCTGTGTTTGGAATTTTTCTAATGCGGCAATTTTTTATGACAGTACCAGATGAACTAATTGATGCTGCAAGGATGGATGGTATGGGAGAATATTCTATTGTTTGGAAAGTTATGCTTCCTGTAGCTATACCAGCGTTACTAGCTTTTGCAATTTTCTCAGTTGTTGCTCACTGGAATGATTATTTTTGGCCTAGGATTGTTATCACAGGTAATCGTGATTTATTTACACCACCACTTGGTATAAGAGAATTTAGAGGCGGAATTGATAGTGATGAATTTGGACCCATGATGGCGTCGATTGTTACTGTTACCATTCCACTCATTGTGGCTTTCATAGTTGCTCAAAAAAGATTTGTTGAAGGTATCACTATGACTGGAATGAAGTAATTATTTACCTAGAGCGTTTACCATAACAATACCAAGTATAATTAGCCCGCAACCAAGTATTCCAAATAAGTTTGGACTCTGACCAAACTTAATTATACTTAATATGAAAGTTCCAAAAATCACTAAACCAGCATAAGAGGCATAGGCAATTCCCATTGGCAAAAACTTCATTACCTTAGAAATAAAAAAGACAGCGATTACTATGGAGATAGCACTTAGTGAAGTTGGTATGAATTTCTCGTATCCATTTGATATTTTTGCAAAATTATTTGAAAGTATCCCAAAGAAAACTGCTGCAGCTAAATAAAAATATCCAATCAATTTAGATATCTATCTCATAAGGAAATGAGCTTAGTTGCCTCAAGCCATCTTTGGTTACAACGAACTGATCCTCAAGTTTAATTCCTTCTTTACCGCCAATTTCACCAATATAACTCTCTACACAGATAGTCATATTTTCCTCAAAATTGGCAGAGTAATCCGCATTGCTAAAATCTCTATTTGGGTAAGCAACAAGTGGCCATTCATCACAAAGACCGACACCATGAATGATGCATGGATAATGATTATCGTAGCAATTATTAGGCAATTTCCAGGATTTTTCTGCAAATTCTCTAAAATTTACACCAGCTTTAATTAGGGATTTGTTATGATTAATATGCTCTAAAGACATTGAGTAGAGCCTTTTTTGTTCATCATTTAGACGATTGCCCTCAACAAAGGTTCGGGAGATATCAGCACAGTAACCGTACGGTCCAACCATATCTGTGTCAAAAGCAACTAAATCTCCAGATTCAATAACTCTGTTACTGCATTCTTGAAGCCAAGGATTTGTTCGTGGTCCAGATACTAAAAGACGAGTCTCAAACCATTCCCCACCATTTTCAATATTGACTTTATGCATGTATGACCAAAGTTCCTCTTCTGTCATACCTGCTTGAAGTTTATCTTTCATTAGCCACATTCCTTTTTCAGCAGTCTCAATAGAAGCTTTCATGCAAATTAACTCATCATTAGATTTAATAGATCTTGCAAGCTCAATGTACTTTTGGGCGTTCACTAGTTTAACATTAAACTGTTTAAGTAACATTTGTATTCCAACTGGATCGGAAACATCTATTGCAAGGCAATTATTATCAGGTGAATGCTCTCTCATTAAACCTTGAACGGTGCCAGCCCATTTTTTTGCATTTTTATCAACAAAATTATTTGCTGAAAAAAAATCCCAACTATCAACAGCTCGAATCTCATCAATCGTGCATAAATGTTCTGAAAGATGTTCGCTCTTTGGGTAATCAAATAGTATTACTTTTCCCTCTGCAGAAATAAATACAAATCGCACAAGTTCATGCATTGTAAATAAACTCATATTTCTACTGTCGGTTGCATACCTTATATTGATCGGATCAAATAATATGCAAGCACCAACATTATTTAATCGTAGTTGTTCTAAAACTCTATTGAGTCGGTACATACGTAAACGGTCGAAGTCTATTTTTTCTTCGTAGAGTCTAGGTTTGTAAACTTGATTTTCAAAATTTTGGTTAATTGTTTCGAAAAACTTTGGGCCAATTTTACGGTCAGCAAATTTACTTGTAAAATTACTCATCTAAATGACTTTTAAAATTATTCTTTTCAAACCTTAAAAGATGATCACTAAATTGCAATTTAAGTTTTTTTGCACTATTGCTAATTTTATCAAGGAAATTAATACTTATTTTTATACTTTTTTGTTCATTTTCGGATATTTGACCAACATAGGTGATAGCATTCCATAATCCAAGAGAGTTCATCGGTGAAAATTTTTTCTTAGAGGATAATGATAGGTTTATAAATGAAAATAAAAATGAAGATGTGGACACTTTAAATTTTTTTCTAAAATGAGGTATTTTTTTATTCAGGCTTTCTACAAATTTTTTAGGATCACTAAATTGATAGGGATTAATTTTTGGAAAGAATAATTTGAGAAGCTTTTTTGAAAAATCATTTCCAGATGAATAAATAAAAAATAGCTGACCTTTTACATCTAACATTTTTAATAATGGAATAAGTACTAGCTTAAGTGTTCTGTCGTAAGGAGACCTTAGCCTGAAAGCTTGAGATGCAATTATATAGTCATAAAACTTTGGAATACTCTCTAATTTTCTTGGTATCAAATGCTTTAATGAAATTTTTTGATCCTTTCTATAAATAACCATCAGTGTCTTTTGCCTCGGTCTCAATATGGTTGAAGATGTATCTTCTTTTATGTCCCAGTTTTTTCTGATGACTTCACCCATATTCATGAGTTGCTGATTAAAACTGAAGCTCGAATTCCCAACTAATTCTTTTTTAATTAACTTGCAATCTGTGAATCTATTATCATTGATTTCTCTGTAGGATGCATTCGTAATACAGAAAACTAAATTCTTATGTTCAAAAAATCTATAACCTAGATAATTTAAAAGACTGTTAATATCATCAATACTAATTTCTTTTCCAACAACTATAATTGGATCTTCAGGGAATTTGTCATGAACAGCAGATAGCAATGTACAGATAACTGAGCCATCTCCTGTTCCAGCATCGAAAATTCTGAAAGCATCTTTAGTAATTTTTGATTTTTTAAGGTATTTAGCTAGTTCAAAAGCTATTCTACTTTTTTCATTAGTAGAATTTACAAAGGATAGATATTTGTCTCTTGAGTCGAAAAAATCTGATTTTTTAGCCCCCACCTTTTCTCTCCTCTCCTAACTACCTAAGTATTTTTTTAAACTAGAAATACATTTATTTCCATAATAGAGTTTTAATAATTTGGAGGAAAAAATTATATGGATCTAGTTCAGAGATTAGATAAGGGCCCAGTTCTTTGTGCAGAGGGCTATTTATTTGAAATGGAAAAAAGAGGTTACTTACAAGCAGGAGCTTTTGTCCCTGAAGTTGTATTAGAACACCCAGAAGTTGTTACTCAACTTCACCGAGAATTTATTCGAGCAGGTAGCGATGTTGTTCAAGCATTTACTTATTATGGACATCGTGAAAAACTCAGATTAATTGGCAAAGAGGAATTACTTGAACCTCTTCAATCAAATGCCCTTAAAATAGCAAAAAATGCTGCTGCAGAATTTCCAGAATTAGACTTAATGGTAGCTGGAGATGTGGCTAACACAAATATATATGATCCGAGTGATAAAGGTATATTAATTGAAGTTGAAAAAATGTATGAGGAGCAAATTGGTTGGGCTAAGGATGCTGGAGTGGATTTTATCATAGCTGAAACAATCCAATGGACCGGTGAGGCTTTGATTGCACTGAAAAAAATAAAAGAGGCAGGTTTAATTGCCGTTGTAAATTTAGCTATCCCAGCAAATGATTTAACTAGGGATGACGACACTCCTGAAGATGCTTGTAAAAAATTTGAAGATAATGGCGCAGATGTTGTTGGTTTAAATTGTTTTCGAGGACCTTATCACACAATGAAGCACTTAATCAAAATCCGAGAAAAAGTATCTTGTCATGTATCAGGGTTACCAGTTCCTGTAAGAACTACAGATGAATTTCCTGTTTGGTTTTCCTTACCAGATGAGGGTTGTAATTGTATTCCAGACAATAGACCTTTTCCTGTTGGTATTGATAATCTTTATTGTAATAGATATGAGATGGCTGAGTTTGCTAAAGACTGCCAAAGTAAAAATATTAATTTCATTGGAGTCTGTTGTGGGGCAGCCCCGCACCATGTAAGAGAGATGGCTGTTGCATTAGGCCGTAAACCCATTTCTTACAAATACTACCCCGATATGAGCAAACATTTTATTTTAGGAACAGATAAAACCCTAAGTAGCATTAACACCAAGCATCAAGATAAATACAAAGCTGAAGCAAAGTGGTTACCTAAAGGGTGAAAACTATTTAGACTATCTTGACAGCTTACTCATCTAACAGATTTCCCTCAGAAATAGGTCAAAATGGCTGGTTAAAAATAAGTAATAGCCAATATAGCGCTCCTTTTCTTGATCGAGATATCATCTGTGACTGGCTTGTAATAGGCAGTGGCTTTGCAGGAATATCTGCAGCAAAAAGGCTCACTGAACTGCGAAGTGGTGACAAGATAATTCTTATAGATGCTATTGGTATTGGTGAAGGTGCAGCCGGTCAAAATAGTGGTTTCATGATTGATGTTCCTCATAACATAAATGCAAAAGGTGATTATTTGAGTTCTATTAAAAAAGACAAGGACACAATTTCTCTTCATAGAGAAGCTATCGAATTTTCTTCTCAAATGGTTGAGGAGTATGATATTCCACAAAATGTATACAATAAAATAGGTAAGCTGAATGGTGCAGCAACACCAAAAGGTATTTCATTTAATAAAGACTACAAGAAACAGTTAGAGGCGCTAGGAGAGGACTATGAGTCTTTGGATTCTAAACAATTATCTGATATCACAGGATCTAACTATTATGAGCAAGGAATTTATACTCCTGGAACAATTTTAATTCAGCCTGCAGAATATATAAAAAGGATTGTTGAAAGACTTAGTGATAAAATCAAAGTTTTCCAAAATAGCCCAATTAAAAAAATTGAAAAAAAACGTAATACTTGGGAAGCGCGAACTTCTAATGGAAAAATTATAACTAAAAATATTATTTTTGCAGTTAATGGTCACATAACTAATTTTGGTTTCTACAAAAATCAACTTATACATATTTTTACTTATTCCTCTCTTAGTAGAAAATTTGACAATAGTATTTTAAAAGGTGATCCTTCATGGGGTTTGACATCCTCAAATCCAATTGGAACTACTGTTAGAAAAATTAAGGTTAGTGAAAAACAATCCAGACTTCTTATTAGGAATACTTGGAGATGTCGTCAAAATCTTGTATCGCTTAATTCTGATTTCGAAAATTCATGTAAAAAACACCGTAAGAGTTTTATAGAGCGATTTCCTAATTTACATGACATACCTTTTGAATTTAGCTGGGGAGGACGGGTTTGTCTTTCTTTAAACGGCGCACCTGCTTTTGGTGAGTTAGACGAAAATCTTTTCTCAGCATGTTGCTCTAATGGTCTAGGAACTGTCAAAGGAACTTTAGCTGGAAAATTTATTATTGATAAGGCTTGTAAATCAAATTCATCTCAGCTTGATAAGTATGAAAATATTGAAAAACCTAGTCTTTTGCCAACTAATTTTTTAACACAAATAGGTGCCAATTTAAGAATTAAGTCTCGAGAAATGACTGCTGGAAGGGATTTATAAAAGAAATGATTTCCAACTATGATACATTGTACGATCTAAATAAGGAGACTTAGGGAAAGTGACTATTTTGAAAGGTATTTATGGAGCTATGTGTACCCCATTTCAAGAGAGTGGAGAAGGAATAGATCTAAAGCGTTACCACTCTCATATCGATGACTTATTAGAAGCGGGTGTACATGGTTTAGTCTTATGTTCTGGCACCGGTGAATACGCTTATCTAACAGATGATGAGAAACAAACCTTAATTACAGAGGGTGTTAAACATATTAATGGTAGGTGTAATACTATAGCACAAACTACTGCTCTAAGTACTACCGAGTGTATCAACAAAGCAAGGGCTGCAGAAGATGCAGGTGCAACTGCAATAATGGTTATGCCTCCTTTTTTGGAACCACCCTCAGAACGTGGAGTAATTTATCACTATGAGGCTATAGCAAAAGCAGTGAGAGTTCCTATCGTGATGTACAATGTCCCGCAACAAGCTGCACCACTCTCTGAAGACACTTATCGTAAATTATTAGCAATAGAAAATTTAGATTATATTAAGGATAGTTCTGGAGACTTTTTAAATTTACAAAAATTTATCAAGACAGGAGGTAGAGTTTTCTGCGGTATTGACTCCTTTGCCCCATTTGCATTAATGAGCGGTTGTACTGGAATGATTTGGGGAGCGGTAAATTTTATGCCTCATGAATGTGTTAAATTATTTAATTTAATCGAAGAAAAAAAATATTTAGAAGCTATGGATTTATGGAAATTGATGGAGCCTGTTTGCTTATGGCTGGGTGGAAATAGACACGAGGTAGACTACCTTACAGGAATTAAAGCAGCAGCAAATTTATCAGGCAGAGACATGGGACCACCCCGTAAACCTCTACCAAATGTAGCAGCACCCGCACGCCATGATCTAAGAATTGCCATGTCAAAACTACCAATCAACCATACTACTAATAATAGATTGGTTTGGAGAGATTGGCAGGAAGAGAAAGATTGGTTAATCCAGTCTTCAATTAAAAGGAACTAATTAAGGAGTGATTAATGTCCAAAACGGTTGATTTTTCAACACAATTGATCATAGGAGGTAGACCTCTTCCTGGATCTGAAGGCAAAACATTTGAAACGATTAATCCTGCCAATGGAAAGGTTTTAGCAAGTATCGCTGAGGCTTCAGGTGAAGATGTTAATAAAGCTGTGTCCGCAGCAAGAAAAGCTTTTGAAGAGGGCCCTTGGTCTAAGATGGCACCTTCTGAAAGGAAAAAAGTTTTATTGAGATTTGCAACAGTCATAGAGGCTCATGCAGAAGAGTTAGCGATGATGGAAGCTATGGAAGCAGGCAAGCCAATAACTGATTGTTTAGAAATAGATATGCCAGAAACAATTAATACTATTCGCTGGCACGCCGAAGCTATTGATAAGCTGTATGATCAAATTTCTCCAAGCGACCCAAGTGTTCTCTCGATGATTGTCAGAGAGCCGATGGGTGTTGTCGCGGCTATTCTACCTTGGAATTTCCCTGCAATGATGGCTGCGTGGAAACTTGGCCCCATTCTTGCAACAGGAAATACAGTGGTTCTGAAACCTGCTGAACAAACATCTCTCTCAACTATTCGAATTGGAGAGCTTGCTGTAGAGGCTGGTATTCCCGATGGTGTTATAAATGTTGTTTGCGGTTTTGGTGAAACAGTGGGAAAAATGCTAGGTGAGCATCTTGATGTTGACTGTGTTGCTTTTACTGGTTCTACTGAAACTGGGCGAATGTTTCTTCGCTACTCTGCCGATACTAACCTGAAAAGAGTTTTATTGGAATGTGGTGGAAAAAATCCCTTTATTGTCATGGAAGATACTGAAGATTTAGATACAGCTGCAGACCATGCCACCAATTCTATATTCTGGAATATGGGAGAAAACTGTTCTTCAAATTCCCGTTTACTTGTCCATCAATCAATCAAAGATCAATTGTTAGAATTAATCGTCGAGAAATCCAAAGAATGGGTAGTGGGAGACCCCTTAGATGCTACAACAAAGATCGGCCCTATGATTGAACAAGCACATTTAGACAAGGTCATGGGTTTTATTGATCAAGCTAACCAGGATAAAAATAAATTAGTTATTGGAGGTAGAAGAACTAGAGAGGACTCAGGTGGATTTTTTGTTCAGCCAACCATATTTGATGACGTAAAGCCTGATAATACTATATTTTCTGAAGAAGTTTTTGGACCTGTCTTAGGGATCACAACCTTTAATAACTCGGAAGAAGCCATAGCCCTTGCCAATCAAAATAAATACGGATTGGCCGCCTCTGTTTTTACTAGTTCTAACAAAACAGCTCATGTAGCAGCAAGAAAAATTAAGGCTGGGACTGTAGCTGTTAATTGTTACGGTGAGGGTGATATCACCACTCCTTTTGGAGGTTATAAACTCTCCGGCTTTGGGGGCAGGGATAAATCATTAGCAGCACATGATCAGTATTGTGAACTTAAGACCATCTGGATTGACTTAAAGTGAACTTAGAGACCTGGCTTCGATTAGGAATTTTTGGTGCAATTTTGGCTATACCTTTAATGCTTTATAACAAAAAATAAAAATTATATGGAAATTGCCGAGATCCATATTTTCAAACTTGATCTACCTGTAAAGAATGGCCCTTACTCTATGGCTAACGCAAAAGTTTATTCTTTAGATACAACACTAGTAAAAATAATTACCAAGTCAGGTCAAATAGGCTGGGGTGAGACATGCCCTGTTGGACCAACCTATGCCGAAGCTCATGCTAAAGGAGCTAGGGCAGCTTTAGAAGAAATGGCTCCAGGGCTCATTGGGTGTTCCATTGAACCCAAAGTTATTCATGCCAAAATGGACTCTCTTTTGAATGGTCATAATTATGCTAAAGCTGCGATTGATATAGCATCATATGATGCTCTAGGGAAAATTTTAGGAGTTAGTGTTTCTTCACTTCTAGGAGGTGCCTTACGAAAAAAAGTCCCCTCTTATTATGCGACAGGTGTGGGCTCAACAGATGAAGTATTAAGAGTAGTTAGAGAAAAAATTTTAGAGGGTTATCCTCGAATCCAAATCAAAGTAGGAGGAAAGCCTATTGAGAGTGATATAGAAACAATTAAAAAAGTCTGGGAGTCCATAGAAGGTAAGAATATACGAATGGCAGTAGATGCAAATAGAGGCTGGAGTACTGAGGAAGCTATTCAAGTAAGTCGAGAGTGCTCAGATGTTCCTTTTGTGATGGAGCAACCATGTGATACCATTGAAGATCTTCAACAAATTAAAACTCAAATTAACCACTCTCTTTATATGGATGAGAATAGTACTTCTCTAAAAGTTGTTCGCAGTGTTGTAGATAGAGGGATTGTTGATGGATTTGGGATGAAAGTTACCAGAATTGGTGGCTTAGAGCCTATGAAAATATTTCGAGATATATGTGAGAACTCTGGTTTACCTCACACCTGTGATGATAGTTGGGGTGGGGATATCATAGCAGCAGCCTGTGCCCATGTAGCTTCAACTGTTAAAGAAAATTTACTTGAGGGTGCCTGGCTAGCCGCACCTTATATTGAAGGAAATTATGACAGAGATAATGGCATAAAAATTATTCAGGGTCATATCAGTGTTCCTGAAGGTTCAGGATTAGGGGTTGTTATTGATGAAACTTTATTTGGCTCTCCCATATTTTCTTTTTAAAATTAGCAAATTAATCTAGAATTTTATTGGGATTGGTTACATCATGAAACAAGACGGAGTCGATAAAAGTTTAATTGAAAAAATCTTCATACCTCATCGTAATGAATTAGAAAAATGCATTAAACCTATCCATGAGGCACGTGGTGTACCTAATGATTATTATGTCAGACCAGAGTGCTTTGAAATGGAGGGCGAACAATTATTTAATAAAGGTTGGTTTGCTGTTGGGTTTGTAAAAGACCTCCCTCAACCTGGATCGGTAAAACCTGTTAATTATTTCAAAAATCCCCTTTTCTTAATCCGAAGTACTCATGATCAAAAAATTCGTGTTTTTCAAAATGTATGTCGTCATCGAGGTATGACTCTTATTGAAGAGCCTTCAATTTTAAAAGGTGCCATTCGTTGTCCTTACCATTCGTGGTGTTATAAACAAACTGGAGAAGTTGTAGCCACTCCTCATATTGGTGGTCCAGGCTATAACTATCACACAAAGATAGATAAAATGGAATTATCATTGATTGAAGTTCGATCACATATCTGGAGAGATGTTATTTTCGTCAACCCCAATGGAATAGCACCACCCTTTGAAGAAGTCCACAAACCCCTATTAGATCGCTGGTCTGTTTTTGATCAACCCATGCATTCAGATATGAAGGACTCTTCTTTTAGTCTAGATGTTCAAACAAATTGGAAATTAGCGGTAGAGAATTACTTAGAGTCTTATCACCTCCCTTGGATTCATCCAGGCCTTAATAGCTATTCTAAATTAGAAGACCATGAAAATATCGTTGAATACGGCCATTACGCAGGACAAATTAGTAATAAATATATTCCTCGATATACAACTGGAAAATATTTTAAAGAATTTAAAAACCTAGGATCTGAGTGGAAGACTAAAGGAGAATATATAGTTTTGTTTCCAAACTTAATTTTAGGTGTTCAAAAAGATCATGTTTTCAACCTAATTATAGAACCCTTGGCCCCAAATAGAATTAAAGAGCATATTGAACTATACTATTCTGATCCATCTATGTTAGGGGATGAATATCAACAAACTCGAAAAGAAAATGCAAATCTTTGGAAGACTGTATTTGAGGAGGATATTTTTGTGGTAGAGGGAATGCAAAGAGGACGTTACGCTAAAGGTTTTGATGGTGGGAGGTTTTCACCAGTAATGGATGAACCCACTCATGTCTTTCACGATTGGTATGCTAAAAAAATACTAAGCGCCATATAATTGATGAGCGATATACCCAAAAAAATGTCTGGTGTCTATTTAACAGGACACGGAGGTTTAGAAAAACTTGTGTACAAAGAAGACATCCCAGTACCTACGCCTAAGTCTGGAGAGGTGCTTATTAAAGTTAATGGTGCAGGTGTTAATAACACCGATATCAATACTCGTTTAGGTTGGTATTCTAAAAGGGTTACAAGTGATACTAATTCAACTGGAGAAAAGGGTTTAGTTGAATTTAACGGTGAAGATGCGTCATGGACAGGGGCCCCTTTGCAATTTCCTAGAATTCAAGGAGGTGATATTTGTGGTCGTGTAGTACAAGTTGGTGAAGGCGTTGAACCCAAATGTATTGGCAGTAGAGTAATAGTTCGGTCCATGCAAAACTCGCCAAACTCTAATAACCCATTTGCAATGCAGACAGTAGGCTCAGAGATAGACGGGGGGTTTGCTCAGTATTGTGTTACATTAGCTAAAGAGGCGTATCCTGTTAATTGCAACTGGTCAGATATTGAATTAGCATCAATACCTATTTCTTATTCTACTGCTGAGGGAATGCTATGTCGTGCCAATATTAAAAATGAAAAGATTTTAATTACAGGTGCTTCAGGCGGAGTGGGCTCTGCTGCTATCCAACTAGCAAAAATTCGAGGTGCCAGCATTATAGCTCAATGCTCATCTCACAAAGCCTCAGATCTCAAAGCCCTAGGTGCCAATCATACAGTAAACCGAGATGATGACTTATTGAAAGTGCTTGGAAAAAATTCTGTGGATGCTGTACTCGACTTAGTAGGAGGCAGTTGTTGGCCCCAACTATTGGATATCTTAAAACCTGGAGGAAAGTATATAGTCTCTGGTGCCATAGCAGGCCCCGTTGTAGATCTAGATTTAAGAAGTCTTTATTTAAAAGACCTCACTTTTTATGGTGCTACAGTAAATGATCCATATGTTTTTGAAAACGTTATTCGTTACATAGAGGAGGGTCAAATAAAGCCTTTAGTAGCTAAATCTTTTCCTTTAATAGATATTCAAAAAGCTCAAAAAAAATTTTTAGAAAAAAAATTTATAGGCAAGATTGTTATAAAAATTAATTAAGCTAATTTTCACGTTTCAAAAATTACAATAATTTATTTTTTTAAATTAAATCCTGCTTTAACCCAAGCTTTCGTTCCACCTGTGAGATTAGACACATCACTATAACCCATATCTTGAAGAGTTTTAGTAGACAAAGTTCCTTGACCGCCCACACCACAATAAACGACAATTTTTTTTTCAGGATTAAGCTCTTCTTTTCTAAGAGGGTTGTCTGGTCTTTGATCAGCGTGAAATTCTAGCATATCTCTTGGAACATGAATTGACCCTTCTATTTGACCCTCAGCCTCGATGACATCTTTTGAGCGTACATCAACAAGGATAATTTCTTCATTATCTAATTGTTGTTTTAATTCTTCTGCACTCACTGATTTGATTTCAGCATTTGCTTCTTCTAAAAGCTCTGGAAAAGTCTTCATTTGTTCATTCCTCCTCATTAATTATTGATAATATATAACTGTTTGATCTTAAATTTAATATATTACTATAATATAAGACATGAATAATATTGTAAATCCAGGATCCAGTCACGAAACAGATGTAGTCATAATTGGGGCAGGGCCATGTGGTCTCTTCCAAGTATTTGAGCTGGGTCTTTTAGATATGAAATCTCATCTTATTGACAATCTAGACAAGATTGGGGGACAATGTGCTGAGCTTTATCCTGATAAAAACTTATATGATATTCCAAGTAGACCGGCAATCACAGGCCAAGAGTTAACTGATGATTTAATTAAACAAGCTGAGCCTTTTAATCCCTCTTATCATTTAAATCAGTTAACTTCGAAGATTGAAATTAATGAAAATGATATTTCAGTAGAAACAGATAAAGGCACCTCAATTAAGTGTAAATCTGTCGTCATAGCTGCTGGAGCAGGTAGTTTTGTTCCAAGAAAACTTCCAGCAGAGGGGGCTGATCAACTAGAAGATAAAAATATTTTTTATTCAGTCAAAAAAAGAACTGACTTTCAAGATAAAAATATTTTAATTATAGGTGGCGGTGACTCCGCATTAGATTATGTTATGGGTTTTCAAGGCATAGCTAAAAAAGTATCATTAGTTCATAGAAGAAAAGAATTTAAAGGTGTTCAAGACTCTGTAAATAAAGTTATGTCATTGGTTGATAAGGGTAAAGTAAATTTTAACATGGGAAGTCTTGAGAAAGTTTCTCTTAATGAAAATGGCAAAGTAACAGTGACTCTTGATGATGGCAAATTACTTGATGACATTGATGCAATATTCCCATTTTTTGGTTTAAAAATTGAATTAGGACCAATTGCAGAGTGGGGGTTAAACTTAGAAAAGAACCTAATTTCTGTTAACACAGAAAATTTTGAAACCTCGATACCAAGAATCTTTGCTGTGGGAGATATCTGTATTTATCCAGGTAAATTGAAATTGATATTGAGTGGATTTCATGAGGCTGCTCTTGCAGCAAAAAAAATGTTTGAGTATTGTCATACTGATAAAAAGTACGTTTTTAGATACACTACTTCTTCGAGCGATTTACAAAAAAAACTTGGTGTTAAGTAATCTCAAACAAGTTGATTAAGAAAATACTCATATATTTAATTTCAATTTTTTTTTTATTTAATTTAAGTGCAAACTCATTTGTCTTAGAAAAAACTCCCATTGAATTAAATTTTCCATGGGGTATGAGCTGGATTAGCTCAGAAGAGCTATTAATAACACAAAAAACTGGTGAAATTATTAGGGTTAATGTTAAAAATTTAACTCAAACTGAAATATCACACAAAATTCCCTCAATTTTTTTTGGTCAAGGGGGGTTGCTCGATATTGTCACTGAAAACAATTTTGTATGGATAACTTGCTCAATTAAGAAGGGACAAAAATATACGACTGCAGTGTATCGAGCTGAGCTTAAAGATAATAAGCTTATAAATGAGAAATTATTATATGAGGCTTTGCCCTATTTTGATAATGGTAAGCATTTTGGATCAAGAATAGAAATTTTTGATAACCACTTATTTGTTAGTATTGGTGAAAGAGGAAAAGGTATGATTGCTCAAGATCCTTCAAATTCAATTGGTTCAATAATCAGAATAAATAAGAATGGAGAAATTCCTAAAAATAATCCTTTTACAATAAAAAAAGAATGGTTGCCTGAGTTATTTCAAATTGGTGTTAGAAATCCTCAAGGAATGACATTAGATCCTTTAACCAATTCAATTTTCATATCCAACCATGGTCCAAAAGGAGGAGACTTTATAGGACAAGTAGTGAGTGGCTCTAATTTTGGATGGAAAAAAATTGGCTGGGGTGGAACTAATTATTCAGGAACTAAAGTAGGTGATGGTAATGCATGGGAGCCTGGTTTTTTAAAGCCTGATTTTATTTGGGTGCCTTCAATTGCTGTAAGTGGAATTAAATTCTACAGAGGAAAGGCTTTCCCTGAGTGGCAAGACTCGCTTTTAGTTTCTTCATTAAAATTTCGATACTTGTCTATATTGCATAGAAAAAATAATAATTTCATAAAAGAAGAAATTATATTCAAAGATAAAATAGGAAGAGTTAGAGATATGGAAATAGATAAATCAGGAAATATTTACATTATAGCTGATGAGACTGACTCAAATTTATTTGTTTTAAAACCATAAGTTTAATTTATCTTCAAATAATGCGAAAAATTTTGTTTTTAATCCTCATGCTCCTTTATAATAGTTTACACGCCTATAATGAGGACGAAATTATTTGTGTCGCAACTTATGAGTTAGCTGCTGATTTTTTTTTATCGATGAAAGATGAAAAAACTTCTAAGAAAATGCTTTTAAATAAGCAAGAGTTACTTAATAAATATGATGATGGACATTTCCCATTGGAAGATATTGAATTTATGAAAACAGAAATACATTATGCTTGGTCTAATAATTTTGATTTTCTACCTCCGATATTAGAAAACTGTGTCCAAAATATTAATTAAGACAATTATATAAAAGACATAATTACTATGAATTATTTCTGCTATCAGTATAAAATTAAAATATGAAAATTTTAGTTGTAGGTGGTGTTGGATATATAGGATCGCATATGTTGAAACGTTTTAAAGAAACAAATTATGAAATAGAAATTCTCGATAATCTATCAAGTGGACAAAAAGAGAACGCTCAAAATTATAAACTTTATGTTTGTGACTTATTAGACAAGCAAACAGTTTATAAAATTTTGTCAGAACAAAACTACGATCTTGTAATGCATTTCGCAGCATCTATTAATGTTGAGGAGTCTTATAAAAATCCAAAAAAGTATCAACAAAATAATGTCATCAATACAATTAATCTACTTGAGTGTATGAAAGATTTAAAAATTAATAAATTCATATTCTCTTCATCTGCAGCTGTCTATGGAGAACCAGAACATATTCCAGTAACCGAATTACATCCTTTTAACCCAGTAAATCCATATGGTGATACAAAAGCAGAAGTTGAAAATGCCTTAAAAAGCTATGAGGAGTCTTGTGATTTAAAATATATGTCACTAAGGTACTTCAATGCTTGTGGCGCTCATCTCGATGGCTCTATAGGTGAAATGCACAAACCAGAAACACATTTAATACCTCTTGTACTTCAAGTTGCTTCTGGAAGAAAAAAACATATTGAAATTTTTGGCGATGATTATCCTACCCAAGATGGCACTTGTGTGAGAGATTATGTTCATGTGATGGACATAGTAGAAGCTCATATGCTTGCTATGGAGAATTTAGTTAATACAAATAAATCTCAGGTCTTTAACATCGGTAACAGTAAGGGTTTTAGTGTTAAGCAAATTATTCAGATGACCAAAGAAATTACTAAAGTTGATATCCCCGTTAAGATCTTAGCAAGAAGAAAAGGTGACCCAGCACAGTTGATTGCTGATAATAAGAAAATAACTAATATATTAAATTGGAACCCAAAATACTCCGACTTAGAAACAATTGTCAAAACAGCATGGAATTGGGAAAAAAAACTTAAAATCCAATAAATTGGCTATTTTACTGTATCAATAGATTTATTTTATTGTAATAATAAGATTGCTTAATTAAGTACGATCTAATTTAGATTAGTAGGAGGATAAAATGAAAAAAATCATAGCTACTTTAACAGCTATTTTAGCTATGGGGTTTTCTTCTTCATTCGCAGGAACATTAGTCATTAATACCGATTTAACTGATCCAGCTCCTAAAGCAGCGTTTGAATGGGCTTTTAATAAATTCCAAGAGGAAAATCCTGACGTTACAATTGAAGTTAATAACTTTGATCATGAGGGATACAAACAAGCAATTAGAAATTTTTTAACTACAAGTCCCCCTGATGTTTTCAATTGGTATGCAGGAAACAGAATGCTTCCATTTGTTAGAGCAGGACTTGTTGAGGATGTATCAGATATCTGGTCAGATACTGGATGGGTTGATGGAAACTTAACAGAGGGTATGTCTCACGCTAAGAAACCAATGACTATTGGTGGCAAACAGTGGGGTATTCCATACACCTATTACCAGTGGGGTGTTTATTACAGAAAAGATATTTTTGAGGCCAACGGAATTTCAGTACCAACAACTTGGGATGAATTTGTTGCTGCCTGCGCAACATTGAAAGCCGCAGGTGTTACACCAATTACGATTGGATCAAAGTATCTTTGGACAACAGCAGGTGTCTTTGACTATTTAAATTTAAGAACAAATGGTTATGAGTTCCACATGGCTTTGACAAAAGGTGAAATACCTTACACTGACCCTAGAGTGCATGCTGTATTTGACAAGTGGGATGAGTTAGTTAAACCAGGATATTTTCTCGAAAATCATGCCTCACTTGCTTGGCAAGAAGCAATTCCTCCAATGATTAATGGAGAGGCGGCGATGTATGTTATGGGGAACTTCTCAGTTGCATTATTCAAAGAGGGTGGATTAACAAATGATAACCTCGGATTTTTCCAATTCCCAGAAATTACTCCTGGTGTTCCTATGGCTGAAGAGGCACCAACGGATACGATGCACATTGCATCTGGAGCCAAAAATAAGACAGATGCTAAAAGATTCTTGATCTTTTTAAGCAGAGCAGATGTTCAAGAGGAGATGAATAAGACTCTAGGACAACTGCCAGTCAATAGTGGCTCTAAAGTTGATCCAGATCCATTTTTAGAAGCAGGTTTGAATATGTTAAATAACGCATATGCAATGGCGCAATTCTACGACAGGGATGCTCCAGCCGAAATGGCCTCTGAAGGAATGAAGGGTTTTCAAGAATATATGGTTAATCCTGATAGAAGAGATAAAATTCTTGAGCGTTTAGAAAAAGTACGCCAAAGAGTTTATAAATAATCAATTTCAATAGGGGTGGTTTTCAACCACCCCATTTCTTAACGTGCCTGATTCAACACAAATTACATATAGAAAGTCATCATGGTGGAAACTTAATCAACAAAGGTTAACACCATGGATTTTTTTATTTCCAGGTTTATTACTATTTTTAGTATATGTAATCTGGCCAATTTTTAATTCTTTATATATTTCTTTATTACAATGGGACGGGCTATCTCCAGCAATTTATGTTGGATTATCAAACTATATAGAATTATTGGACGACGAGTATTTTTATATTTCGTTAATGAATAATCTTAAGTGGTTAATCTTATTTATGTTAGCTGTTCCAATAGGATTAGGCTTAGCAATATTTTTAAATCAAACTATTTTTGGTATAAGACTTATCAAATCTCTTTTCTTTTTCCCTTTTGTAATTTCCCAAGTTGTTATCGGAATTATATTTTCATGGTTTTACAATCCAAGAGGTGTTATTGGGCCTTTTTTAGATAAATTAGGTCTCAGTAATTATGCCATATTAGCAGATGAGAATTTTGCTACCTATGGAATTATCTTTGCAGGAATTTACCCACAAATTGCATATTGTATGATCTTGTATTTAACGGGCTTAAACAATCTTAATACAGATCAAATTGAGGCAGGCAGAATGGATGGTGCAAAAGGTTTCTCTTTATTTAAAAATATTATCTTACCTCAATTGAAGCCAGCCACTTTTCTAGCAATTGTTGTAACTGTGATCGGATCCTTGAGAAGTTTTGACATGGTTGCTATCATGACACAAGGTGGCCCATATGGTTCAACTAATGTTTTAGCCTATTATATGTTTGAAACTGCTTTAAGCGAATATGGATATAGAATGGGTTATGGTTCAGCTATTGCAGCAGTTTTATTCACCATAATGATGTTCTATATATTATTTTTTATTTATCGGATGTATCAAAGTGAGAAAAAAGGACTTTAAATGTTTCCCATACCAATTCAAAAAAGACCTTTAATTAACAGGATTTCATACAAAATACTTGTGCCTGTATCTTTGTTCATTTGGTTGATCCCTCTAATAGGGATTATGCTTACTTCAATTAGAGGTCTAGGAGATATCACCGCAGGAAATTATTGGGGCATACCTAGTGAATTTTTATTATTTAGTAACATTAAAGATGTATTTCAAAATACCCCAATGTTGTCTTACATAATTAATAGTTTTAAAATAACCATTCCTACTGTAATAGGTGCTGTTGCTATAAGCTGTATGACAGGTTTTGCTTTAGCATCATATAAGTTTAAAGCAAATCTTTTTATCTTTTTCACATTTATCGCTGGAAATTTTGTTCCCTTTCAAATTTTAATGATACCAGTTCGAGACCTGACTTTCCAAATGGGTTTGTATGATACAGTTACAGGTTTAGTTTTATTTCATGTTGCCTTTCAAACTGGCTTTTGTACTTTATTTATGAGAAATTTTATTAAAGCTTTACCAAATGAGTTATTTGAGGCCGCAAGGATTGATGGTACTTCGGAGTTTAATATATTCTTGAAGATAGTGGTTCCCCTTACAAGACCGGCTATCGCTGCATTGTCTGTGTTAATATTTACATTTATTTGGAATGATTTTTTTTGGGCAACTGTTTTAATTCAAGGACAACACGCAATGCCAATTACTGCAGGTTTGAAATCTCTAAATGGTCAATGGGTTACTGTCTATCATCTTTTATCTGCTGGATCAATAATTGCAGCAGTTCCTCCTGTGATAATGTTTTTTCTAATGCAAAAACATTTTATTGCTGGTCTTACACTTGGCGCTAGTAAGGGATAGAATTGGCTAAAATTACTTTTATAGGTGCAGGCAGCACTGTCTTCATGAAAAGTATTTTGGCAGATATTTTACTTGAACCAGAATTAAATTCGTTTGATATAGCCTTACATGATATAGACCCAAAAAGATTAAAAACATCACAAATAGTTGCTGATAATATATGTAAGTCGCTAAAAGCTCCGGCATCAATAAAAACTATGTTAGATAGAAAAGAGGCTCTTAAAGGCGCTGATTTTGTTATAGTTATGATACAGGTTGGAGGTTATGAACCCTCAACTGTTATTGATTTTGAAATACCAGCCAAGTATGGACTTCATCAAACAATTGCAGACACAATAGGTATTGGAGGCATTATGCGCGGGTTGAGAACAGCACCTGTTTTAGTTGAAATTGCCAAAGATATAATAGAACAATGCCCTAAAGCATGGATGCTTCAATATGTAAATCCTATGGCAATCAATTGTCTAGCTCTCTCAGACTTTGTTCCTGAGCTTCAATATGTAGGACTTTGTCATTCTGTCCAAGGTACAGCTGCTGATTTAGCGAGAGACATAAATGAAGATTTAAGCAAAATTCAATATGAGTGCTCCGGAATAAATCATATGTCATTTTTTACAAAGTTTGAAAAAAAATTAGAAAATGGTTTAACGGAAGATCTTTACCCTAAAATTTTTAAGGCAGGAGAAGAAGGGAACTTTGGCACCAATTGGGATGGTTGTTCAAATCACGTAAGATATGAAGTATTGAAAAGACTTGGTTATTTTGTTACAGAATCATCGGAACATTTCGCAGAATATACTCCTTGGTTTATTAAAAATCACCAAAAAGAATTAATTTCAAAATTTGATATCCCAATTAATGAATACATTCGTCGCTGTAAAAAACAAATTCAAGAATGGGAAATCCAGGAAAAAGAGTTAATTAGCAAACCTCAAAAAGAGTATAATAAATCTATCGAGTATGCTTCGAGAATAATTTTATCAATGGTAACAGGAAATCAAGACACTTTTTATGGTAATGTTCTTAATAAAAATTTCATACCTAATCTACCTAACAATTGCTGCGTTGAAGTTCCCTGTGCTGTTCAAAAAAATGACCTCACTCCACAATCAGTACCACCATTACCTATGCACTTAGCAAATCTAATTCAGACCAATATTAATGTTCAACAATTAACAGTTGAAGCTCTTAAAACTCTTAAGAAAGAGAGTATTTATCATGCTGCCATGCTAGATCCACATACCGCTGGTGAACTTAATTTAGATCAAATTTGGAAAATGGTTGATGAACTACTTGACGCTCATGGCTCAATGTTACCTGTTTTCAAATGATGACTAATCTATCAATAAAAAGAATTGATAGGGGTGATGGAAAAGAACTTATTTTATTTAGTCAAAATCCCATAAATTACAAAGTTTTTGAAGGCTTACCTCCAATCTCTGATAACAAAACTCATCTTAGGTACCACCCAACTCGCTCTGAGTGGGTAGGATACTCAACATCAAGACAAAACAGAACCTTTTTACCTAAGGCCCTTGAATGTCCGTTATGTCCAATGATAAATGATGAAGCACCGAGTGACATTCCTGTTGACCAATATGAAGTTGCAATCTTTACAAATCGTTTTAGCTCATTCAAATTAGTCGAGTCTGATATACCTCATTTAGAAGTAGAAACTAATCAGGCAGTAGGAACTTGTGATGTAATCTCTTATAGTTCAAAACATAATGATGAGTTCTCTAAGTTACCTATCGAGAGAATTGAGCTAATTATTCAAGCACTATCTAACCGCACTGAGGAATTATATAATAATTCAAAAATTGAATTTGTTTTACCATTTGAAAACAAAGGAAAAGAAATTGGCGTAACTTTAGATCATCCTCATGGGCAAATATATAGTTTTGGACATACTCCAGAATTTATTAAAAGGCAAGCTATAGTACAAAAATCAAATCCTTTCGAAAAATATTTATCGAATATTCCTAAAGAATTAATTTTAAATAAAAATTCTTCTGCTATATCCTTTGTGCCTCGTTGGGCTAGATACCCCTTTGAAATTTGGATAGCACCTTACCGAAGGACATCTAATATTTTTGAACTTTCAGAAAATGAGCAAAAAGATCTTGCTGAACTTATGCTTGATGCCTCTAAAAGTTTAGACAAAGTATTTGATGATCCTATGCCGTATACTCTTGCATGGCAGCTATCTCCTAAAGGTTATGAGAATTCTTACCATTTTCATATCTGCTTTCAACCTATTCGAAGATCAAAAACGAAATTAAAATATTTAGCAGGTGTTGAGCAAATTACAGGGTTTTTTTTAGTAGACCTTCCTCCAGAACGCTCAGCTCGTATACTTAGAGGCGAAGAGCTACCTGATGAATAGTCAATCTTTATTCAAGCAGCACTTTCACTATTCTGCTGTATCATCATCAGAGGCACATGGAAGAGTGAACTTAATAGGTGAACACACCGATTATAATAAAGGTTTCGTACTTCCCACATTAATCGAACAGAAAATTGAAGTAAGTCTGAGTCCTCGATTAGATAGTAAAATTGTTGGTATATCTGATGAATTTGGTGAAAAAACTGTATTATCTGACTCAAATATTGATGGAACCTGGATAGATTTTGTCAGAGGAGCTTTATATTATATGGCAAAGGAAGGGCAACTAATTAGAGGTATAGATATCGCAGTAACCTCTAGTATTCCAACAGGTTCTGGATTATCATCGTCAGCCGCATTTGAAATAGCACTGTTAAGGGCCTTATGTCAAATGGTAGGACTTGAACTCTCAGAAACAAGAATAGCAAAAATAGGGCAACTGATAGAACATCATTTTATAGGAACTTTTTGTGGAATAATGGATCAAATGTCGTCATCAAAATCTAAATTTGGTCAAGCTCTATACTTGGATTGTGAAAATTTGAATACAGAAATAGTGCCTGTCTTTAGAGATTATACTTTCATAATTATTCATTCTGGAAGTACTCGGAAACTTTCAGAAGGTTTGTATAATGAAAGAAAAAGAGAAACAGAAATAGCTACTAAATGTCTTAATGTCTCGTCATTACGTCATGCGAAAATTTCTGATTTAAATGTTATTAATGATCCTAAAATTTATAGAAGAGCTAGACATGTTATTACTGAAAATGCTCGAGTACAAAAGGCTGTACAATTTTTAAAAAATAATAATGCCCAGGCATTTGGAAATTTAATGAACGAAAGTCATATTTCTATGGACGAAGATTATGAAATTTCTAGTCCTGAATTAAACCAAATCGTTAAAACAGCTCAGTCACACGGTGCTTTAGGTGCAAGACTTACAGGCGCAGGATTTGGTGGTTGTACTGTAGTATTGTCGTCAAATACTCGAAGAAATGAAATTATCAACGAAATATTAGAACATTGTCCTAAATCCTATTTAGTCACTAATATAGGAAAAAATATTACACCTAGTTAAAATGAATAAAGCAAAAGTTTCAACAATTCTTAAATGCGAAAATTTACTTGGTGAAAGCTGTTTTTGGGACCCTAGATATAACTGCTTAGTCTGGACAGACATAGAAGCAAAAAAGGCTTGGATGCTTGATGGTAATAATCAAAGCTTTACATTTAATTTACCTGACAGGGCGGGGTTTATTCTTCCAAGGAAAAGAGAAGGCTTTATTATTGGATTTCCCAATTTTATTGCTATTTCTGATAAAAATTTTTCTTCATTTGAAAAAATATGCGAAGTTGAAATAACAAATAATCAAACTCGAATTAATGATGCAAAAGTGGATCCTTATGGAGGCATAGTATTTGGTACTTATAATGAAGATCCGGATAAAGCAAAAAGAAAGCCAATTGCAAATCTCTATAGACTCGCACCAAATTTATCTTTAACACACCTTTTGTCGAACATCACAGTTTCTAATGGAATAGCCTTTTCAGAAAACGAAAATATCATGTATTTTGCCGACACCCCAACTGGTCGAATACAAAAATTCGAGTACACTAAAAATTTTAATAAGTTTTATGAATTAGAAGCAAATATGATCTTTAAAAATGTCGGCGAACCCGATGGAGCCACTGTAGACAAAGATAATAATTATTGGTCAGCAAGAGTCAGAGGGAAATGTATTATTTGTGTTGATACAAAAGATGAAACAATTATAGAAAAAATTAGTCTTCCAACCAATACGCCCACATGTGTAACATTTGGTGGTGCTAATTTAAACACTCTTTACATTACATCTTTAAGAGCAGATCCGACTAGTGATAATGAAGGTGGAAATCTTCATAAAATTGAAACTAGCACTCAAGGGCGTGCTCAACTTTTAGCTGATATTTGATTTTAAAGAAATTTCTTATTAACTAAATTTTCCATATTTAATTTCGTCATATTTTTTAAATAGTAGAATATATTTTGTGAGGCCTCTAGAGACATTCTCTCTCTGCATTCCAAAGTTAATGCAGCATTATGTGGCGTTAATAAAATATTATTTAACTTAAAAAAAGGATGATTAGATTCTGGAGGTTCAGTGACAAATACATCCATTCCTGCACCTAAGATTTTTTTTGAGCTAAGTGCTTGATATAAATCATTTTCATTTACTATCCCACCCCTAGATGTATTTACTAGAATTGTTTTTTTTTTCATAAGATCTAATTCTGTTTGCGATATAAAATTTTTTGTATCTTCATTTAACGGTAAATGTATGCTAACAAAATCTGCTAGTGCTAAACCATCATTTTTTTCTATGGGTATACAGCCACTTTTTTTTATTAAATCATTATTTAAAAATGGATCATAAACATATACTTCCATATCAAAACCGAGACATCTCTTTGCAACTTCTTTTCCTATTCTGCCAAAACCAGCTATAAGTAATTTTTTTTTATATAATTCAAAAAAGTTTGGCAGTTCAGACCTTTGAGTAAAATTCCCCCCTTTCACTAATTTATCAGATAGAGACAAATTTTTCGTTAAATACAAAAAGAATGACATTACATGCTCAGCAACACTTACGGCATTAGATGTTGATGTAATACAAAGAGCAATTTTTTTCTTATTTAAATAATCTAAATCAACATTGTCATAACCAACACCATGTCTTGAAATAATTTTTAATTTTTTACAATGTTCTAAAATATCTTTATCCAACCTTGATGTTCTTAGTAGGATTGCATCAATAAACTTTAATTCCTCTTGTAGGTTTTGTTTGTTAAAATTTGTTACCTCAACTATTTCTAGCTCATTTTCTTTTAAAAACTCTAACCCTTTTGGATGAACTGTACCTAATATTGCAATTTTCATTTTACTCTCTGATTAAAAGTTATGTCAAAAAAGTGTCAATTTTAAAAGGTTTTTCATTCAAATTATTTTTCTATCATGTAAGATCTATTATAGGTTTAGTTTTTGGAGGAATAATGAAAACCATCAAATTATCTTGTGCACATGCACTCTTTAAATATTTAATTGCACAAAAAACTATTATTGATGGTCAAAAAGCACCATTATTTCCTGGAGCATTTGCAATTTATGGGCATGGTAATGTTGCTTGTCTAGGCCAAGCAATGGAAGAATTTCAGTCAGACCTCCCAGGTTATAGAGGGCATCATGAACAAAGCATGGCATTGACTGGTATTGGCTATGCACGAGCTATGAGAAGAAAGCAAATTTTTATTGCTACCTCATCTGTTGGTCCTGGAGCTACAAATATGGTAACAGCGGCAGCAGTAGCTATGAGTAATCGTCTTCCAATACTACTTCTTCCAGGAGATACATTTGCAAGCCGATTTCCTGACCCTGTATTACAACAAGTTGAAAATTTCAACTCTCCAATAGAAACTGCAAATGATACCTTTAAGTCTGTGTCCAAATATTTTGACAGGATTACTAGACCAGAGCAAATTCTTGCATCTCTTCCTCAAGCAATTCAAGTAATGCTTGACCCATCAGACTGTGGTCCTGCTACGATTGCTATGTCTCAAGATGTTCAAGGGGAGTCTTTTGATTATCCTGAGGTTTTTTTTGAAGAAAAAATCCATCAGATAAGAAGAATTTACCCTGATCCAAATCAAATTAAAGAAGCAGCTGATAAATTAAAAAATTCAAAACAACCTGTAATAATTTCAGGGGGAGGTGTTCTATATTCTGAGGCAGAACAAACACTTTCTAATTTTGCAAAAAAACACAACATCCCCGTAACTTCAACTGTGATGGGAATTGGTTGTATGACCAAAGATGACCCTTATTACATTAGTGCTATTGGGGCTCTAGGAGAGGGTTCGTCCAACAACTTATCTAAAGACACTGATTTAGCTCTAGCTGTTGGTACAAAACTTGCAGATTTTACGACAGGTTCATGGGCAAATTTCGAAAATCCTAATTTTAAACTAATCTCAGTTAATACAGCCCGTTATGATACTACTAAGCATTTAGCCGCTCCTGTTATTAGTGATGCAAAAGTGGGATTGCTACAACTATCGGAGGCCCTTGGTGATTGGAGAGCTCCTGATACTTGGTATCAAAGAGCAATTAAAGAGAGAGATGAATGGGAAGCATATGTTGCAAAACAAAGTGGCCCCACAAATCAAGAAGAACCATCTTACGCTCATGCAGTTGGGGCAATTTACAGAAATTCAGATCCAAGTGATATCGTGGTAACAGCAGCCGGAGGCCTTGTTGGAGAGGTCGTTCAAGTTTGGAAGCCAAAGGAACTTAACACCTTTGAGACTGAATGGGGTTTTAGCTGTATGGGATATGAAATATCAGGAGCGCTAGGAATTAAAATGGCTAAACCCGATCAAGATGTCGTTGTATTTGTTGGAGATGGTTCATATCTACTTAATAATAGCGATATATATAGTTCAGTTCTCTATGATCAAAAACTAATTATTATTATTTGTGATAATGGCGGACATATGGTTATCAATCGTCTTCAATTAGCTAAAGGAGGTAAGGAATACATTTGTAATCTTCGTGCTGCAAGAGCTACCAATCTAAAATTCGTAGATTTTGAAAACCATGCTAAAAGCATGGGAGCTAATGCTGAGACAGTAAGTTCGACCTCAGAGTTAGAGGCTGCTTTCAAAAGAGCGAAAGAGTCTGATAAAACATATGTCATAGCTATAAAGACTCATGGCTATGAATGGTTAGATGGGACAGCTTTTTGGGAAAGCCCAACACTTCAAAATCCAATAACTGAAGAAAATAAAAAAGCATTAGATGACTTTGAATCGGGAAAGAGTAAACAACGTAAAGGCGTTTAATCTTGATTTCAAAAAAAAAAATTGTTCTGATAACCGGGGCTGAATCTGGTATTGGCAAAAGTACTTCTAAAATATTTGCCAATAATGGTTACATAGTAATAGGAACTTCACTCAAAAAAATTAACAACAAAATTAAAGACATTGAATACTATCAAATAGATATAACCAATAATTCTAATTGGAAAAGTTTATCCAACACTATCAAAAAAAAGTACGGAAAAATTGACGTTTTAGTTAATAGTGCCGGTGTTAGATTAAGCGGAAATTTAGAGTCAACCTCGATGAGTGAATGGACTTATCACTTTGATAACAATGTGACTGGAACCTTTTTGGCTTGCAAACATGCATTGCCATTGCTTAAAAAAAGTAAGAAATCTTCCATAGTGAATATAGCTTCAATAAATAGTATTAGAGGAGCAAAAAATATGTTGGCTTATGCAACATCAAAAAGTGCGATAGTATCTTTTACGGCATCCTTGGCTTTAGACTTGTCCAATTTCAATATTAGAGTTAACGCTGTTGCTCCTGGTGCAATTGATACTCCAATGCTAGCCTCTTTTAAAAAGGATTTAACAAAGAAGGAATTTGAAAAAAGGATGCGAGATAACCATCCTATTGGAAGGATTGGGAAACCAGTAGAAGTCGCAAGTGTAATTTATTTTCTTGCAAGTGAAGCTTCAACTTTTATGACAGGATTGACAATTCCTGTAGATGGTGGAAGAAGCATAAGATAATTTTTATTTATTAATTTTTAAAATAGTTACATCTGTTTGTTTCATGTTTTTTGATCCTAAGAGAATTTCTCCTTGAAAAGCGTCAGGTATATCAACATTTTTTTTACCATAATTAGTAAAAAATAATAGATCACCTCTTTGCCTTACTCTTAAATATTCCGGAAGTGTAATCGGTTTTAAACCTGCCATAGTCATTTGTTCTTTCATTATTGAACTTAACAAGGCCTCATCTGGCCATCCACACAAATAACTTCCTTGGTTCCCGCTAGTGATAACAGGAAAGCCGTCTTCTGATTTACCTTCAGATATGCCTGAGCTGTCTCCTTGTTCTCTCCAGACGTGTAACTTTCCCTTCTGTCCTTTCCATTCTACTTCTACAGGAAGTTCATAGGGCAGTGCATCTACTCTTTTAACTTTATAACCAAGTCCCTCTAGGCTTAAGTTTTCAGGAATTTGAAAATTTCTATTTTTTATTCCTGTTCTAGGACCAGCTAAAATTTTTGCTCCAGAAGAAACCATTTTTTTAAAAGTGTCAGTTTCAAGATGCACAAAAGAGGGAACTATAATTAGTTTATAACCAGTAAAATCAGCTTTTTTTCCAACAATGTCCAAAGAGCCACTATTAACTCTGACTGATTTATAAAAATCGATCATCAGGCGCGTGTAATGGAAATCTTCTGTTTGTCCATCTAGCTCAGTTATCCAACAGGCCTCATAATCATGCAATAACGCAATTTCGGATTTTTGTGTTTCTGGTAAATTGAGCATTTGTATCTCATTACTTACTTGCATGACCTCGTGACTACCGATTGCTGGTGTATTATTACGGTACATTAGTCCCGCATGCATTTGTTCTTGGGCAAATGGTGCTTGTCTCCAACGAAAATAACTTACAACCTCAGCGTCGTGAGCAAATGCCTCCCATGTCCACATCCTCACAGCACCAGCTATTGGAATAGGATTATATCTAGCCCAATTAACTGGACCAGGTTGTTGTTCCATTATCCAAAGACGACCCATCCCTCGATATAGGTCATGATGGTAAGATTGAAAATCAGGATCACCAATATTGTAACAATCCTCAAGAAGTTTTTTATCTCCTCTTGCGATAGTTTGCATGTTTTGAAGAAAGCCTAAAGGATAACTGTCCCAAGCAGCAATATTTAAATCTTTACATATTTCCCGATGATCAAATTCTGTAAAGTGGCCCATAAAGTTATGACTAATGGGCCTTCCAGGAGAGTAATCATTTAATATCTTCACCTGTTGGTAATTGAAATTTTTTACTTGGTCCGAGCAAAACTTTCGAAAATCAAAATTATGAGAAGGATTTGCCTCAGTAACTGTTAAGTTAGGAAGTTCGATTTCCTCAAAGGAGCGATACTCCATAGACCAAAAAACATTACCCCAAGATTTATTTAAATCATCTATGTTTTGATATTTTTTTTCAAGCCAAATTCTAAACTCTCGCAAAGTAGACAGGCACCAAGAGTATGTAGTTTCATGGCATCCAAACTCATTATCCGTTTGCCAAGCTTTCACAAAATTATTTTGTCCATATCTCTCTGCTACTGCTTTAGTTATGCGCTGACTTTCTTTTTGATAACCAATATGAGAAAAGGAATAGTGTCTTCGAGATCCAAATTTTCTAGCCTGACCATTTTCATCTATGGCAACCATATCTGGCATTTGATCAACCAACCATTTAGGAGGAGTTGCAGTTGGAGTGCACATTACAATCTTTAAACCATTACTTCCTAATATATCGACAATCTTATCCAGCCAATTCCAGTCAAAAACGCCGGAACTTGGCTCGATCCGAGACCATGCAAATTCAGCAATTCTCACCCAACTGATACCATTTTTGATCATATTCTGAGCATCGGTGATCCACATTTCTTCAGGCCAATGCTCTGGGTAATAACATACCCCTAATTCGGGACTCTTAGACATCTTTAGTCGATTAAAAAACCTGAGGTGTCAAAAAAATGCTGGTGATTTTTATGCCAATCTAGATGAATAATTTCATTAATTTTGATTCTACTATTTACATCAAGTTTAGCCGTGATCTCATTATTCTTTTCCAAGTTAATGTAACATAATAAGTGCTCACCTAAATTCTCTATATGTCTTATAGTCCCTTTGAGTTTGCTAGAGTTATCATTTGACACATTGAGATGTTCAGGTCTAATTCCTATTTTGGATGCTCTACTTGGAATATTTAAATTAGTCATATTTAATTTATGTCCATCCTTTAAATTTATCATATTCATTTTTGGAGAACCAATAAACTCAGCTACAAATTGATTTTTTGGGGAGTTGTAAAGTTCAATAGGTGTTCCAACTTGTTCAATAATTCCCTCATTAATTACAACAATTCTATCTGCTAAAGTCATTGCTTCAACTTGGTCATGTGTTACATAAATCATAGTTGCTGCTAATTGATTATGAAGCTTAGCTATTTCTATTCTAGTTTGAACCCGTAGTGCTGCATCTAAATTAGATAAAGGTTCATCAAATAAAAATACTTTTGGATTTCTCACTATTGCTCTTCCAATCGCAACACGTTGTCGTTGACCACCTGATAATTGTTTAGGTAGTCTTTCAAATAAACTCTCAATTTGCAAAATTTTTGCTGCCTCTAAAACTCTACTTTTGATTTCATCAATAGGAGTCTTAGCTTGCTTTAAAGCAAATGACATATTTTCAAAAACCGTCATGTGAGGATACAGGGCATATGACTGGAAAACCATTGCAACACCTCGCTCTGCTGCAATAATTTTATTTACAACCTCTCCACCTATAGATATTTCTCCTTCTGTTATGTCTTCTAGCCCGGCTATCATTCTAAGGAGTGTAGACTTACCACAACCAGATGGCCCAACAAAAACAATGAATTCACCAGAGTTGATATCAAGGTCTACACCATGTATCACTTCAGTTTTATCATAAGTTTTTTTTACACTTTTAAGGTTTAAATTAGCCATAATACCCTGAAAACTTTAGCATTTTTTGTTTAAATATACATCAGTGACTATAGTTTTAATTTAGGCTAAATACTTTGAGAATTCATAATAAGATTTTTTTGGAATTCGTTTAAAGTTATCGAAATCAACATAGACCAATCCAAATCTCTTAGAGTAGCCAAATGCCCATTCATAATTATCAAGCAATGACCAAGCAAAATATCCCTTAACAGAATAACCTTCATTCAAACAGCTTAATATTTGTTTAAAATGTAAATTAAAAAATTCTATTCGATCTTCATCATAAACCTCTCCATTTGAAGTTGGTTTGTCGTTATTTGCCATCCCATTTTCAGTAATATATATTGGAATTTTATTATCATATTCTTTATGAATTCTTTTAATAAAGTAGTTCAATCCCTCAGGATATAATTCCCATCCCATATCTGTTTTTTTTAATGTTCCACTATTACACTCATAATTAACACCATCTTCTGATTTTTTATATTTTATTAAAGAGCGGGTGTAATAATTCAATCCTATCCAATCAATTGGCGAAGATATTAATTCTAATTGTGTTTTATAATTTTCTGGTAGGTATTTTTCTAAGATTGATAAAGCTAATTCCGGATATTTACCTTTAAAGATTGCATCGGAAAACCATCTATTATGAATTTCATCAAAGAGTTTTGTTGCATTAATATTTTCTTCATCACTATCTATAGATTGACCAAACTGATTATTTAGAACTATCCCAATCCGATGAGTATTACAGGACCTTAATGCTTCAACAGATTGCGAGTGCGCAAATAAAATATTATGCATAGTCTTGGCAGCTGATTGGATATTTTTAATACCTGGTGCATGCTCTCCAAGATAGTGACTTAACCAAGAAACACACCAAGGTTCATTAATTGTAGATATATTTTCAAATTGATCACCATATGTTTTTGAAATGAAAAAAGATAAATCACCAAAACGTTTACAGGTTTCCTGATTTTCCCAACCTTTCATTTCTTGAAATCGTAATGGGAGATCCCAATGATAAATTGTTGGAAACGCCTCTAATTCCGAATTATTTATCTCATCCAACAACCTTTTATAAAAATCTAGACCTTTTAAATTTGCATCCTTGTCATTGTCTGGAAATAATCTAGGCCATGCAAATGAGAAACGATAGGCTTTAAAACCCGCTTCTTTTATGAGTTTTATATCTTCTTTAAAATATTTAATATGATTACAGGCATTTTTGCCATCTATGCCACTTAATTTTCTTTTAGCAAAGTCATCCCATATAGATTTACCACAATCCCCGTAATTGTTTCCCTCAATCTGATAAGAAGAGGTAGCAACTCCAAACTTAAAATCTTTAGGAAAGTTTTGTAAGTCAGATAAATTAATCAATTCTAAAGTTATTTTTAGAATTAAATAAATTTGTTTTGTTCAAATCAAATTTTATTTTAACACCGTCACCAACTTTTATTGCGCTATCGCCCGATGCTTCAATTACTATAGGGTCACCTTCGTTATCTAAATAAATAAATGTGTTTGACCCTAATTTTTCTACAACATAGGCTTTACCTTGAAAATCATAATCTGAGCCATCTGTAATAGTAATATCCTCAGGTCTTATTCCAAAGATAATATCATTTTCATCATATGTATTAATTTTTCTTGGAAATGTGATATTCGATCCTAATACACTTATTTCAATTTTGCTCTTATCTTTTGATAAAACTTTAGAATTTATGAAATTCATTTTTGGAGATCCAATAAAACCTGCAACAAATAAGTTTTTGGGATTATTATAAAGCTCTATAGGATTTCCTTGTTGAGAAATCTCTCCTTCATCTAACACAACAATTTCATTTGATAGTGTCATCGCTTCAGTTTGATCATGAGTAACATAAATCATTGTAGTATTAAGTTGTTCATGTAGTTTTGCTAATTCAATTCTCATTTGAACTCTTAAAGCAGCATCCAAGTTAGATAGTGGTTCATCAAAGAGAAAAACCTGAGGTTTTCTTGTGATAGCTCTTCCAATAGCAACGCGTTGTCGTTGACCACCTGATAATTGTTTAGGCTTGCGCTTTAAATAATCTTGGATCTGAAGTGTTTTTGCAGCATCTAAAACTCGCTCATTAATTTCTTCATTGGATTTCTTTTCTAATTTTAAACCAAAAGCCATGTTATCAAAAACAGTCATATGCGGGTATAAAGCATAAGATTGAAATACCATGGCAATATTTCTATCTTTAGGCGATAAGTCATTAACTTGCTTGTCATTTATTGAAATGGTTCCGGAGTTTACTTCCTCCAAACCTGCGATCATCCTAAGCAAAGTTGACTTACCACAGCCAGAAGGGCCAACTAAAGTTGTAAAAGATTGATCTTTAATTTCCAAAGAAAAATCCTTTATTACATGCGTTTTGCCGTAAAATTTATTAAGGGATTTAATGTTAATAGAAGCCATTTTAATTAGTCATCACATTATTTATAGTTATAAAATCATTCATCGAAATCTTATATTTTTCCTGGATAGTTGATTAATATTAGAAACACCCATTAAAATCATATCTCTTTCTATCTCTTTTTTTAAATTACCTAAAGCTCTTTCTACCCCTTTTTGTCCTCCAACAGCTAATGCATATAGATACATTCTACCCCCAGAGCAAGCCTTTGCACCTAAAGATAGTGCTTTTAAGATATGGGTCCCTCTTCTTATGCCCCCTTCACAAATTACATCTATTTTATCTCCAACTGCATCGACAATTTCAGATAATTGATCAAACGGAGATCTTGAACCATCAAGTTGTCTTCCTCCATGATTCGATAACATGATTGCTGATGCACCAACATCGATAGCCTTTTTTGCGTCTTCAACAGACATAATGCCTTTTAAAGCAAATTGACCACCCCAATGTTTATTAATTTTTTCTATACCTTTCCAGTCTAAAGAGGTATCAAGCATTTTAGTGAAATAATCTCCAACACTTGTCATAACATTTGTACCTTCAGATATATGTTTTTTTAAATTACTCAATTCCCATTTGGGTTTTGTAAAATAATTATACGCCCAAGAAGGATGAGAAACGAAACTCATAAAACTTTTAAATGATAAATCCATTGGGATTGTAAAGCCTGTGTTTAAATCTCTTTCTCTATTGCCACCAACAGCAGTGTCTACAGTTACAGCTAGTGCATCAAATTTAAATTCTTTACAAGACTCAATTAAACTTTTATTTAAGCCTTGATCTTTGTGTACATACAGTTGAAATAACTTCGGTGAGGAGATTGTTTTAGAAATTTCTTCAATACTTGCTGTACCTAAAGAGGAAACTCCAAACATAGTTCCAAATTTTTCTGCTGCTTTTCCTACACCAATTTCTCCCTCGTAATGAAAAAGCCTTTGAAGTGCTGTTGGGGCACAATAAATTGGCATTTCTAATCTTTGTCCTAACACAGTAGTGCTCATGTCAATTTCTTTAATTCCACTTAAAACATTTGGAATTAAATCACAGTCTTCGTAAGCTCGAGTATTTCTTTCATAGGTAACTTCATCATCAGCTCCTCCATCAATATAATGAAAAATAGGACTAGGCAGTTTTTGTTTTGCTAACTTTCTAAAATCATTAACATTGTTGCAGTTATTGATAGTCTTGAACATTTTTACTATTTCTTAATTTAAATACCCTAAATATTCTTTTTGAAATTCAATCATTGTATCAAGCAAAGACTCAACTGCATTTGAATTTCCAACTACTGGGTCAGCTAGAAGAGCATATTTAGCTACTTGTTTTGATTTATTCAAAATTGCATTTGTTGTTAATTGAATGGTTCCTACTTGTGAGTTAAGTAGAGCTCCAAAAGAATTAGGATAATCCTCAAGTGCTTTACCGTGAACACCTGTTTTATTAATTGTTGCTGGTACTTCTACCACTATATCATTTGGTAAACACTTTATAAAATTGTCGTTTTTAATATTTACGGCATGTTCTAGCATGTTGGAGTCATCGACTATACTTTCAATAATTGGTATTGCCCTTTCATGAGGCTCAGGGTGACTCATATCAAAAAATTGATCATAACCATCATTTGAATAAAAAGATAAACATCTTTTTTTATATTTATCATAAAAATCCAAAATACCATCATGATCAACAACACTGTATGCCCAAGATAAATACTCTCCTAAATGACTGTCTGTAGTAATTGGTAAATATCCGTATTGTTTGAAGAGTTCAAAAAACAAGCCTCTTTCTGCTCCCGGATTTGAATAAAAACCCTCATGATCATTAACTAATTTAGAATAATAATCATCAAAATTTTTTTTAATAAGTGGATATCCATCTTCACCTGAGTCTTTATATTTTGCTCTTAATAAAATACTAAAATGATTTAAACCTCCTGCCTCAAACTCAATATTTTCTAAAGTTGTTTCCATTAAAGTTGGAAGTTGTCGACTCATAGAAGCAATTTCATGACACAAGCCTGTTATTTTCAAACTTGGAAAACGTGTTGTTAATGCATGACATATTCTTTGCATAGGATTGGAATAACTAAATATAAATGCTTCTGGACAAATTTTCTCTATATCTTCACAAATTTTAATAATTTCTGGAATTTGACGCATTGCATGAAAGAGACCACCAGGACCTCCGTTTTCTCCGTAGACTTGTTTGATGCCGTACTGAAGGGGAATTTTCCAATCTTGCTCCCAGAGGTCAAATCTATTTCCCACTTCTATGGAGATTAGGCAAAAATTAGCTTCTTGAAGCGCCTCAGCTCTTGAAGTTGTCGACACAATTTTAAAGTTAACACCAAGTTTTTCTTTATAGTCGTTTGCGATTTTATGAGTGTTTTTTAAAGTTTTAGAATTAATATCATGAAGCACTAAAGTTGATCCACTGAGAATTTTAGATTTAAAAAAATCTCCAACAAGTCCTAAACCAAAGTTAGTACTACCCGCGCCTACAATTACTATTTTATTACTCATTAATGTACCTTCTCATCCTTTTATTGATCCTGCAACAAGTCCTCTTATAAAGTATCTTTGTAATGAAAAGAAAATAAATAACGGCACTGTCATTGAGACAAACGCTCCTGTAGTAAGTATCTCCCAATTTTCTCCTCTAGAACCAAGTAATTCTTTTAATTTTGCAGTAAGAATGATTTCACTTGGATGTTTATCTAGGAAAACTAAACCAACTAATAAATCATTCCATACCCATAAAAATTGCAAAATAAAAATAGATGCAAAAGCTGGGATCGACAATGGAACAACAATTTTTAGAAAAGTATCATAGTGTGTCGCACCATCAACTTTAGCTGCCTCCATCATTTCACTTGGTAGAGTTTTTAAAAAATTCCATAATAAAAAAGTTGTAGATGCCAGTCCAAATCCAGTATGAGCCATCCAAATTCCTGGATAAGACTTTGCAGCTACTCCAAATAAAGCACCAAAGTCATTATAAACAGTTAGTATAGGTATCAATGACATTTGTAGTGGAACAACTAATGATGCAATTATACTAGCCAATAAAATATCTCTTCCATAAAATTTCATCCACGTTAAGGCATAAGCAAAAAATGAACATATGA
>QCJF01000001.1 GCA_003216195.1 Pelagibacteraceae bacterium AG-404-P08 | reverse complement strand
AATTAATTTCTAAATTTATTAATAAAGGTTGTTAAATCTAAATACCTTGATCTTTTTAGTCTTTCAGATCTTATAATGTTTAAAATTTGATTTACACACTCGCTCATATTTTTATTAATCACCACGTAATCATACTCGGGAAAATGTGATACTTCATTTTGTACTAGGCTCATTCTTTTTTTCATTTCCTTTGGTGTATCCCTGCCTCTAGTTTTAAGCCTTTTAATTAATTCCTTTTTGCTGGGGGGTAAAATAAATATTCCTACTACATCCATATTACTTTGTTTTAATTGTTGATATCCTTGCCAGTCAATATCAAACAGAACATCTTTTTTTCTATTAAAAAAATTATTAATTGATTTTTTTAGTGTTCCGTATTTGTAACCAAATACATTAGCATATTCTATGAATTCATTTTTTTTTACAGAGCTTTCAAATTGTTTATCATTGATGAAAATATAATCTTTATTGTTAATTTCACCCTTTCTTATAGGTCTTGTAGTACAAGATATCGATAATGATAATGAATTATCTTTTAATAATAGCTTTTTTGAAATAGATGTTTTACCAGCACCTGATGGTGATGAAAGAACAATACAAAATTTTTTACTTTTAAATACCAAAGATTAAGCTTGCATTTGTACCGCCAAAACCAAAAGAGTTAGAGATAACATTTTTTACTGATTTCGATATAGACTCGTGTGGAATAAGATTTACATCAGTTTTTCTATCGGGATTGTCTAGATTTAAGGTTGGGGGCAATGTTTTTGTTTGCATAGATTTTATAGAAAATACTGCCTCAACAGCACCAGCAGCTCCTAAAAGGTGACCTATTGCTGATTTGTTTGAGCTCATGAATAATTTTTTATTTGAAACAAATAATCTCTCTACTGCTGATAATTCAATTATATCTCCAACTTGAGTTGAAGTTCCATGAGCGTTAACATACTCAATTTCATCATTATTTAATTTAGACTCTTTAAGAGCCATCTCCATGGCTCTAAAACCTCCATTACCATCTTCAGATGGTTTAGTGATATGGAATGCATCGCCTGACATACCGTAACCCTTAACTTCTGCATATATATTAGCATTTCTCTTTTTAGCATGTTCTAATTCTTCCAGGACAAGAACACCTGCGCCCTCACCCATAACAAATCCAGATCTGTCTCTGTCCCATGGTCTAGATCCTTTTCTCGGATTGTCATTATAAGAGTCACATAACGCCCTTGCAGCAGAAAAACCAGAGACTCCAAGAGGGCATATTGCTGCTTCAGCTCCACCACAGACCATTAAATCTGCTTTATTGTTTTTTATAATTGTAAAAGAGTCACCTATAGCATGTGTGCCTGTTGCACAAGCTGTGACAGGTGAGCTATTTGGGCCTTTAAGATTGTACTTAATTGAAATATGTCCGGATAGTAAGTTAATTAATGAAGATGGAATAAAAAAAGGAGAAATTTTTCTTATACCTTGGTTATCTAAGATAGATGAGTTTTTATAGATGGTGTCCAAGCCACCTATTCCAGAACCCACCATCACACCAGACCTAAAAGCTGCCTCATTATCAGATACAAAACCAGAGTCTTTTATTGCCTCATCAGCTGCAATCAAACCTAAAATAATAAATCTATCAATTTTTCTTTGATCTCTTTGACTAACTATTTCGTCACTTATATTTATTTCTTCAATTGATCCGGCTATTTTGCAAGGATAACTGTCAACATCAAATTTAGATATTTTTGAAATACCACTATTTGATTTTATTAGGGAGCTCCAGCTTGAGTCAACGGTATTACCTAGAGGGTTTATTGTTCCAAGTCCGGTGACTACTACTCTCCTCAATTGAATCTTTTTTCTTAATTAGTTTGAATTATCTGTTAAGTAACTAACAGCATCTTTAAGTGTTACAATTTTTTCGGCAGCGTCATCTGGAATTTCACATCCAAACTCTTCTTCAAAAGCCATAACTAGCTCAACTGTGTCAAGACTATCTGCGCCTAAATCATCAATAAATTTTGAGTCACTTTGAATTTTGGCCTCTTCTACGCCTAAATGCTCAACTACAATTTTTTTCACTCTTTCTTCGATATCGCTCATATTAAAACCTCATAGTAATAAATTTAAAAGTTCGTACCACATTCTTATCAATTTTTAAATATTTTATTATATTAATGCAAGGCCCCCGTTAACATGTAAGGTTTGTCCGGTAATATATTCAGCGTTTTCTGAACACAAAAATCCAACTGCCCTGGCAATATCATCAGGATTTCCTAACTTTTTCATTGGGATTCTGTTTAAAATAGCATTTTTTTGAGTTTCATTAAGACTATCAGTCATATTTGATTTTATAAATCCTGGTGCCACACAATTAACTGTTATATTTCTTGATGATACTTCTAAAGCCAATGATTTCATTAATCCAGAGATTGCTGCTTTTGTGGCTGTATAATTCACTTGTCCTGGGTTTCCTGTGTGGGCAACTACTGAGGATATGAAAACAATTCTTCCAAACCTTTTTTTTACCATAGTTTTTGTAAAGTGTTTTAGAAGATGAAAAGATGAATTTAAATTTACATTTATGACAGTATTCCAATCTTCTGAAGACATTCTTAGGAATATATTATCTTTATTTAAACCTGCATTTAAAACTAGATAGTCAACTTCAAAGTCAAGAATTTCATCTAAATTTAAATTTTCAATATTTTTTAGATCTAATTCTTTAAATTTAATATAATGTTGTTCTGGCTTTACTTTATTAAAATTTGTAGTTGTAGAAAAAATTTCTTTACAGCCATTTTTATTAAAATAATTACATATAGAACCTCCAATTGATCCCGTTCCTCCTGTCACTAATAGTTTTTTATCTTTGAACAAAATTAATATCCTCTGTAGAACAAAATGCATATTTCTCACCTTGAAAATCTTTTGGTAAGAAATTCAACAAAGTTTTTTTTGGACCAATTTCTATGAATGTACTAATTTCCTCTTTTAAAATAAATTTAATTGTCTCTGACCACATTACAGGAGAGTGTATTTGATTTGATAGCTGGTTGCTATAATCATTTTCAGAGATGTTTTTGTAATTAATAAGGTTGTGATTTGAAATTAAATCAATATTGATTTTTTTAAATAATTTATTTTTTATTTTTTCACAAAATAAATCTGCACTTTCCTTCATTAAATCAGAGTGAAATGGGGCTGAAACATTTAATGGTATAAATTTACCAATGGGGTTTTGATCTTTGAATTTATTGACATTATCTTTAAGACCACATATGACAACTTGTCGATCTGAATTTAGATTGGCCATATAAACACCATCGCCAAAAAGACTATTATCTATTTTGTAATCCTCCTTTTTTAATATTGCATACATTAGATATTTATTAGGGTCAGAGACAATTGACATTGAGTCTCCACGGTGTTTAACAACTTCTAGCATTTCCTCAAAATTTAAAGCCTCAGCAAAATATAAAGCACAATATTCACCCAAAGAGTGGCCAGCCAGTGTAATTTTAGAAAAATTTTTAAACAAATAATCTTTACATAGATCGATAACTATAGAACTGAATACAAAAATCAATGGTTGGCTATATTGAGTTAAATTTAATAAGCTTTGGTCTCTTTGGGCTTCTAGTAAATCATAACCAAGTATTTTTGAGCTTAATAAATATCTTTCTTTAACCCAGTCATATTTGTGAACAAAATCAATACCCATTTCAGGAAATTGTGAGCCTTGACCAGTAAAAAGCAATGAAAGATTTTTATTTGACATAGTTAAATTATATCTGTAGACACTCTTTTTACATGAGTAACATATATGAAACAACAATTATTATAAAACCTGACCTTGCCAATGATCAGTTGAAAAACCTTAACAATTCTATTGATCAATTTTTCTCTGAAAATAATGTTTCAATTGGCTATAGAGAAGATTGGGGAATAAAAAATTTAAAAACTTCAATAAACAAATATTCGAAAGGTTCTTTTAAATTTATGCGATTTATCTCGGCTTCAAATTTTCCAAAAAAACTTGATGGTTTTTTAAAATTTAACACTGACTGCCTTCGTTTTCTTACCACAAAATCATTAAATGATTTAGAGGAATCTACTCCCCAAGTAAGCAAGGATAATTAATGAAAAAAAACTTAAATATTTCAAATGAAGAATTAATGAAGCTTGACTACAAGCATACGCACATACTTAAAAAATTTACAAATGATAACGGTAAAATTATACCTCAAAGAGTCACTAATATGTCTAGATCGGTTCACACTAGAATTACTAAGGCAATTAAACAAGCTAGATTTTTGTCTCTGATATAAACACTATGGCTAAAGTTGTTGTTTTAGAAAAATTTAAGAAAAACTGGGAAATAGGTACTGTGGTTACTGTGAAAGATGGATATGCGAGAAACTATTTAATTCCAAGCGGTAAGGCTAAATTTGCAACGCAAAAGAATATTGAAGAAATAAAGTCTTTAGAGGAAAGTCTTTTGAAAAAAGATGACGAAAATAAATCTAATGCAAGTGTTACAGCTTCAAAAATTAATGCATTAAAATTTATTAAAGAGATTGCGGCGAAAGATAATGGTGAACTATATGGCTCTATAAGTGTAACTGATATAGTTACTTTTTTAGGCGAAAATGACATAAATGTTCAAAAAAAGTTTGTTAAACTTGGAAATAAAATCAAAACAACAGGTGAGTTTTCAGTAAATATAGACTTACATCCAGAGGTAAATTGTTCACTTGATATTGAGATCTTATCCCCTAAAACTTCTGACTAAGACTATCTTTTTTTTTATTAATAAATAACTTACAACTATATGCAAAAGACTTTTGATAGTTTAAAAGACAATGATATTGAAATTATTGTAATTGCTTATTTACTCAAGCACCCAGACTTAATTGATTCACATTTTGAGCATTTGGACAATACCTTATTTGCAAATGCAGAAAACTTAAAAATTTTTAATATCCTTTTTGATTTTCATAAATCTCAAAAAAATATCTCTGTTGATACAATTAAGAACTACATACCTGATATACAGTCTAAAACACACAAAAATCTCTCATCCCAAATAGATCAGATTGTATTTTCAAAAGAAGTGTTCTCAAATTATTTAGATACACTTCAAGAATTATATTTAAGGAGGGAGCTTTTTAAAATTACTCAAAATATAAATAATGAGTCAACTACTTTTGAAACATCAATGGGTATAAAAGATATTTTTTTAGATCTCGAAAAAAAATTATTTGATCTCTCTAATAAAAAAAAAGATAACTATGAACTTAGAGACTTTGCTTCTGTTACTAAAGCCTCGATTCAAATAGTAGAAAAAGCATTCAAAAAGAAAGGTAAATATTCAGGAGTTGTTTCAGGATTTGGGGACTTAGACAATATGTTAGGAGGATTACAAAATTCAGATCTTATAATACTTGCAGGTAGACCCTCAATGGGGAAAACAGCACTTGCTACGAATATAGCATTTAATGCAGCAAAATATTTTTCACAAGATAAAGATAAAGGATCTGTTGTGATGTTTTCTTTAGAAATGTCTGCTGAGCAAATAGGCTTAAGAATATTGGCTGAGCATTCAAAAATACCCAGTGACAAGCTACGAAAAGGTGAATTAAACGAAAAGGACTCTCTTGAACTTTCAAATGCATATCAAGAAATAAATAACTTAAATTTCTTTTTTGATGATAGTCCAAACCTAAGTGTTTCAGAACTTCGATCTAAACTAAGAAGATACAAGAATAATTTAGACATTAAATTAATAGTCATAGATTACCTACAATTAATAAAACCAGAGGGTAATAGGGATAACAGAGTTAATGAACTTTCTGAAATCACAAGAAACTTAAAACAATTAGCTAAGGAGTTCAATTTGCCTGTAATCTCACTTTCTCAGCTTTCTCGACAAGTAGAAAATAGAGATGACAAAAGACCATTGCTATCTGATTTACGAGAATCAGGTAGCATCGAGCAAGACGCAGATGTTGTTATGTTTATATATAGAGAGAGTTACTATTTGCAAAGGAATGAGCCGACTAGGGGTGCTGATGAAACTCAAGAGTCATATCAAAAAAAAATGGATGCATGGAAAGATAGAAATGAAGCAGTTTTCAATAAAGCTGAATTAATTGTTGCAAAACAAAGAAATGGTCCAACTGGCAAGATTGAGTTATACTTTGACGACAAATATACTAAATTCTTAGGAATTGAAAAAAATGCATCAAATTAAGATTTCTAATGAAATTTATTGAAAGTATTGGTGAAGTTCCGATAAAATTTTTCTCAAATTTGGGAAAATTTATTTTATTTATCTTATTTTTTTTCAAATACCTATTCAAACCGAAATTTTATTTTAAAAAAAATTTAACGTATTTTGTTAATATATTTATTTCATCAATACCAATTATATCTTTAACGGGAATTTTTTCTGGAATGGTTCTTGCTTTACAATCTTACACTGGTTTTTCAAGATTTTCTGCAGAGTCAGCTATACCAAACATAGTCGTATTGACCTTAACTAGAGAATTAGGGCCTGTGCTTACAGGCCTTATGATTTCAGCAAGAGTTGGTTCATCTATTGCAGCTGAGATAGCAACAATGAGGGTAACAGAGCAAATTGATGCACTTAAAACTCTCAATACAAATTATTATAATTACCTTGTAACACCTCGAGTTTTATCTTTAACACTGGCTTTACCAGTTTTTGTAACATTAGTTGATTTTATTGGAGTAATGGGTGGTTACTTAGTATCTATTCACAGATTAGGATTTAATGATAATTTATATTTATTAAATACAATAGAATTTTTAAATTTGGCAGACTATTTATCTGGGATTTATAAAGCGATTTCTTTTGGTTTTATTATATCAATCGTAAGTTGTTATTGTGGTTTATTTTCTGACAAGGGGGCTTTTGGTGTAGGTTCCGCTACTACCAATGCAGTTGTAATTTCATCAATTTTAATATTATCATCTAATTATTTTCTTACGGAACTATTTTTTTAATGAAAATAGAAATTAAAAATCTATGTAAAAAATTTGATAATAATATTGTTTTAAAAGACATAAGTCTGACGATAGAAAAAAATAAATCTACTATAATATTAGGTCAATCGGGTTGTGGAAAATCTGTTTTGATTAAAACCCTTTATCAATTGTTCAATTTTGATAGTGGCACAATCTTATATGATGGTAGAAATTATGTTGATATAGATAAATTTAGTATGCTTTTTCAGTATGGTGCTCTTTTTGATAGTTTAAAAATATCTGAGAATATAGCTTTTACTGATTTTATTAACAATAAATCAAATTTTGATAGAAAAGTTCTATCTCTAATGAGTGATGTAGGTCTTGATAAATCAACATATGGCAAATATCCCTCAGAAATTTCAGGGGGTATGAAGAAAAGAGTTGGATTGGCAAGGGCACTATATAAAAACCCAAAAGTAATTTTTCTTGATGAGCCTACCACAGGTCTAGATCCAATAAATAGTGACAAAATAAATGAATTAATATTAAAAGTAATTTCTAAAAGGAAAATAACTGCCGTAAGCATAACACATGATATTAAAAGTGCTATAAAAACAGGTGATCACTATTATTTTATTCATAATGGAGTTATTCAAGATAAAGGTGATTGCAAAAAAATATTAAAGACAAAGAATAAAATATTTAAAAAATTTATTACAGGAGCAAGATATTAATTATTTTATGAGTTCATTTAATTTAAATTATTTTGATTACATTTATTTAAGTCTACTGTTTATATTTGCAATTTTTTTTGGTATTAAAGGTGCTACAAGAACAATTAGCTATAGTCTAAAAATTATTTTATCTATATCTTTGCCTTTTATATTTTATAAAAGAATACTTAATTTTTTATTAGAAAAACTTAATAATGAATATTTATTTTCTTTAAATAATAAAAATGCAATTTTTTTAGAAATAATATCATTCATTATTTTATTTTTAATGACATATATTATTTTTTCTATAATAGAGAGAGCTTTAAATTTGAAATCACCTTCTCAACTAGAATTCAAAATTTTAGATATTATAATTGGTTCAATTTATGGAATAATATTATTCTCAATTCTATTTTATTTTTCTTATATTGCCTTTTTTAAAAATTATATAGACAATAAAAATAGAATCATGAAATTAAATATTTCAATATATGAAAACCTTATGTATAAAGACACTGAGGAAGAGAAAAAAATCAAAGAAGAAAATTTTATTAAAGAAAAAAAAAATGATAAAGACAAGCTCTACTAAGATTAGAGAAGAGTGTGGTGTCTTTGGTATTTCTAATATTAATGATGCTTCAGCTTTAACAGCTTTAGGTTTACACGCATTACAACATAGAGGTCAGGAAGGATGTGGTATAGTTTCTTACGATGGTAAAAATTATTATTCTGAAAAAAGATTTGGTCTTGTAGGAGACAACTTCAATAATGAGGAAACTATTAAAAAATTGCCAGGATCTTATGCAATTGGACATAATAGATACAGCACCACGGGTGGTAAAATATTAAGAAATGTTCAACCTTTTTTTGCAGATACTAATGCCGGTGGTATAGGTGTATCTCATAATGGCAATTTTACTAATGCTATCACTTTAAGAAAAAAACTTGTTGAGGATGGGGCTATTTTTTATACAACCTCAGACTCAGAAACAATTGTTCAGCTGATAGCAAGATCAAAAAAAGAAAAAAACATTGATAAAATCATAGAAGCTATTTCACAAATACAAGGTGGGTACGCTTTGGTAATGTTAACTAAAAATGTTCTAATTGGTGCTAGGGATATTTATGGGATAAGACCTTTAATAGTAGGTAAAATAAATAATTCTTATGTTTTAGCTTCTGAAACGTGTGCATTAGATATAATTGGGGCTGAATTTGTAAGAGAAGTTGAAAATGGTGAAATTGTGTATATAGAAAATAATGAGTTACATAGTCTAAAGCCTTTTGGTAAACATAATCCTAGACCTTGTGTATTTGAGTATATTTATTTTGCACGGCCAGACAGTATTTTAAAAGGTAAGACTGCTTACGAGTATAGAAAAAATCTAGGAAGGGAATTAGCTAAGGAAGATAATATGGAGGCTGATTTAGTCGTGCCAGTACCAGACTCTGGGAATGCAGCTGCGATAGGATATAGTCAACAAAAAAAAATTAATTTTGATTTAGGCCTTATAAGAAACCATTATGTTGGTAGAACATTCATTGAACCTGGACAACAAATAAGAAGTTTAGGAGTTAAATTAAAATTAAATGCTAACAAAAGCTCTATTGAGGATAAAAAAATAATATTAGTCGATGACTCTCTAGTACGCGGGACAACTTCACATAAAATTGTAAAAATGCTATATGATGCTGGGGCTAAAGAAGTTCATTTAAGAATAGCCTGTCCTGAAATAAAATTTCCTGATTTTTATGGTGTAGATATGCCTACAAAAAAGGAGTTATTAGCTGCGAACAAAAATGTTGAGGAGATTTGCGAATATGTTAAAGCTAAAAGTTTGAAATTTTTATCTTTGGAAGGACTTTATATGGCTCTGGGATATTTGAGGAGGGATAATAAAACTCCACAATTGACTGATCATTATTTTACTGGTGATTACCCAATCAAATTAATTGATCAATTAGGTGAAAATAAAATAACACAGTTATCATTGTTAAACGCTGGTTCAAATATATAATTGTCAAAAAACCAAATATTAATTTTTCTTAATGGAGAAGAAAAAAGAGTCTTATCCAACAACTCAAATAAAATAATAATAGCTAGAACAAAATTAAATACTATTAAAAGTGATCATATGCTTCTTCAATGTAATTTTGAGGAATTAGATGATTTAATTAAAGCAGAAAGTGTTATTAGGAATCAATTATCGAAAATAGACAAGTTAATAATAATTAATAAGGATATAGATTTAAATATGATTTCATATCAATATGACTTCAACCATATCAAATTAAACTATCAGGTATTAACAAATATAATTTATTTTATTAATTTACTTATACCCTTGTTCAATAATAATTTTCGTTTTATTTTATCATTTGAAAAAGATAGTCATTTCAAAGTTCATTTAAATAATTTTAATAATTCATTGATAAATTATTTAGAAACATTAAAGATTGATTTAAAAAAATCAAATAACATTAAAATCAAAAAATTAGAGTAAAATTTATTCCTTTTAGTTTTAATTCTCTTATTAAGATTTTTGATAAATAAGTCTTAATATGTTGTTTAATATTTTTTTTTGAAAAATTACATGAAATTTTGAAATAATTTTTTTGATTTACTGTGAATGCAGTAATAAAATAAATTTTAAATTCTTTAGAATTCTTTTGTATTTTTCTTAATTCTGTATTGACTGATTTTATAATTTTATTTAGGTAAGAAGTTTTGAAAAAAAACTTACTATTTAATTGATTGCTTATAATATGCATTATTTTTGACTTAGAGGAATGTAATGCAGATATAAAATATATATTTAAAGATGTATAATAATTATGATTTAATGACAAATATTTTAAAAAGTTTTGTTGAAATAAATTTTTATTATGTATCAAATCTATTTTATTTACTAAAACTAAAAAAGGCTTGTTTCTTTTAGCTAACGAACCTATTAAAGATAAATCTAATCTTGATTCAGAATTTGCATCTAGCAAAAGTATAATTAATGACGATTTTTTTATGAAATATTCAGATTGTTCAAGGGAAAGCTTTTCAAAATCATAATTCTTTCGATTAGATCTACTTCTAATAAATCCAGCAGTATCTATAAATTCTAGTGTTTGATTTTTATAGTTTATTTCCCAATTAACTGAGTCACGAGTGGTATGTAATTCAGATGAAGTCTTGGATAAAGATAAATTTGTAATTTTATTAAATAATGTTGATTTTCCTGTATTTTCCTTACCAAATATTGTTATTATTTTTTTATTAGATTTAATACTATCCAATTCATTTTTTTTGTTATTGTCAGATAAATATTTTTTTAAAATTGATAAATTATCAGAGTGGTTAAGAAAAATTTTAGTAAATAAATTTGATATATAGCTTTGTTGATCAATTTTTTTAAACGAAAATAATAAAAGTTTATATTTTTTTTTGTGTATTTGTTTACATATTTTTAAATCATCACTATTAAAAGAAGATGTTAAATAAATAAAACATATGTTCTCAACTTTTAATTCTAAAATTTTTTTTTGTAGAATTAAAAAATCTTTAATATCATAAAAACCTGGAGTGTCATAGATGTTATAATCGAAGTTTTTTGAAGAAATATTCTTTTTAATTATGTCAATTGTAGTATTTTCTTTTGGATTTGAGATTGTTTTATGACTTCTCGAAAAAAGATTAAATAAGTACGATTTACCTACATTTACTTTTCCAATTATAAAGTAATTTTTCACTCTAAAATAAAAATATGTTTATGATCTTTTAAGTAAATATTTGAATTATTCAAATGCAAATCTAATTTGGTTGTAAATTTATTTTTAATAAAATTAATTTGAGTTTTTGAATTAATGTTAAATGAATTAATTCCCTTTTCTGATGTAATATGAATTTCTTCATTTATTCCAAATATAGAAATTGGATTTTCAATATTATGCTTGAAAATTTTAATAAGTTCTCCATTTTTATTATATACTATTACATCATCAAAGGTTAATAAGATTAAATATCCATTGATTGAGAATAAGTAGTCTACTATAGAATTTGATATATCAATTTCCCAATGTATATTTAGATTATTTGGATTAAAAGTTGATATTAAACCCGATCGATCAATAAAATAAAAATAATTATTATAGTAGAATGGTGTATCTAAAAGATCTGAAAATGTCCCAATATTTGATAAAATATTTAAGTCCTCAAGATAATAATTATTTTTTATTAGGTAACTGCTCTTATCAAGAGTTAGTAATGTACCAGAATTATAAAGATAAAAGATTGACTCATCAGTTTTATTACTTTTGTAATTATCTAGAATTCCATAATTGATTAAAAATGAACCTTTATTTGAAGCATTATTGTTATTTAAATTAATTTCTATAGCTTCACCAAATACACTGAAAAGTATTATAATATTGTCAATAATAATAGGGTTAGGTGAAATAAAAATTTCGTAATCTAATATTAATTCATAAGATTCATCTTTTAATTTAAATAATTTTGAATTATTCGTAAGAAAATAAACTTCAGCTTTATATTCAAATAAAGAAATAATTTTCTCATCTTGCTCTAAGTCAATTTTAATTTTTATTTTATTTCCATCAAAGTAAAATGCGGATATTGTATTTTCTGAATACAAGTAATATTTATCATCAAAAAAAATAATTTGGGTATTTTGTCGAATACTCTGAATTTTACTAATATTTTCAAAATTCCTAAAATTGTCTTCGTTGATTGCTATTGGGTAAATAATTTCAGGAATAAATATATTATCAATCTCTTTATAAGTATTATCATTAATAAAAATATCTGAAATAGTTTTAGTAGGTTCGTAATTTTCCTCAATCGTTCCAATATATTCATTACATGAAGATATTATGATAAAGAAAAGTAAAAGTAATTGAGGTTTAATTGTTTTCATTATACAAACGATCTACAGCTTTAATAAAAAAATTTTCTAAATCACTTTCATCAAAATCAATATTTTTGTAATTGTTTGTATTCAAATTTAATAGATAAATTTTAGTTATTTCATTAAAAGTAAAATTATTATCTAATGATAATGAATTTAACATTTGTTCGTCAAAATCATATAGAGCTTTTTTTAATAAAATAATATCTCCATCAATCTTATCGTATTGATTTAAATTTTCAATAGAAGTCAATTTTAGATCACTAAAAAAAGAAACATTTGGATTATCTAAACTAGATAAATAAAATAATTTTTCATCAATATTATTTTTTTGTTCGTTATAAAGATCAGCTAAAAAAATATCAAATAATTTTTCATTTTCTTTATCATTATTTGTAAATAAGAAATATGATGAAATGACTAGTATAATTGACAGTAAACCAATTATGGTTAAATTTCTTTTTGTAACTATTTTTTCCATTTAATTGAGCATCCCATGCTTGGATATTGTTGGCTTGAACAATATCCTTTGAGAATAATTTCTTCAACAGCAGAATAAAGCTCTGGTTTACCCATAGAGGGTTCTTTTCCATTGGAGTCTAATCTGCCTCTATACTTAAGTTTTTTATCATTACTAAAATAGTAGAACTCAGGAGTGCACTGAGCGTCAAATGTTTTAGCTATTGATTGCGTGGCATCAACAATATATTCGAATTCAAATTTAGCTCTTGATATTTGTTCTAAAAGAAATTCATTGTGGTCCTCTTCATATGAATTTTGATCGTTTGACATAAAAGCAATAGAATTAACATTTAAAATTTTGAGTCTTTGGGTTTCAGCAGAAATCTTAGTTTCTATAGATCTAACATAAGGGCAATGATTACAAATAAACATTACTAAAAGACCCTTGGTGTCAAAAGATTCGTAAAAGGAACCTTTTTCTCCCTTTAAGTTAATAAATTGAAAATTAGTAGGTTGCCAATCGAAATTACAACTTGAAGAATTTAAAAGTACCATTTAACATAATATATATTGAAAATTTTAAACATAAATAAAAATTATATCGACACAATCCCAAAGAAAACATTCCAATATATTCTTAATACTTACTCCTATGGTTTATCAAAAAATATATGGAGAAATTATTCAATCCAAACTCAGGACTCAAATTACAAAAAAACAAAAATTACTTTTTACAAATCAAATTTTTCTTTTCCAATTATCAAAATTATTTATTCTAAAAAATTCGATAAAGAAATTTTTGAAGTTACATATAAAGATAAAAAGAAAATTTTTTCTACTCTGAATTCATTGAATGTATGGTTAAAAAATTATTTTTTTAACAAACCTAAGATGTAAATTTCTTTAGATTTTTTATCTGATGCAGCTGGCTTAATATATTGTGTTTTGTCAAAATAAGGTTTAACAAACTTAAATAACTTTTCTGTATCCTCTCCTTGAAAGTTTTTTACTAAAAAATTACCACCTTTGTTTAAATATTTTTCAATAAATTTTGCTGAAAGCATACTCAAATCATAACTATTGGTTTGATCTAAAAATTGGTTTCCACTTGTGTTTGGTGCGATATCTGAAATTATCGAGTCAAATGTGTATTTATTTAATGTAAATAATTTATCAATTAATTGATACTGATTTAAGTCCATCATATAAAATTTGAATTTGTCCTCAATCTGCTTAACAGTTGGTAGTATATCAATACCTACTATTTTGTTTTTTGGGTTTTTATTCAAAATATATTGTGTCCAGCCACCTGGTGAACATCCAACATCTAATATTTTTTTATCGTTTTTGAATAAATTGTGTTTTTTATCTATTTCTTCTAATTTGTAATAAGCTCTAGAAATAATGTCATTTTTCTTTGCTTTTATGTAAAAAGGGTCTTTTTTTCTAGTTTTATACCACTGTTTCATTTAATTTTACTCATAATCTGATATGTATTCGATTACATATATTCTAGTAGGTTTAAACTCATCCATGTTATCCACCATAAAAAAAATAATTGTTGTATCAATCATAACACTTATAAACTCTATATGTTACTCATCAGAATGGGGAAGCAAAGAAGAAACAGATGAAAAATTATTTTCTGTTGAGGTTATAGACTCCTCTGCACAAACGATAAAAGATAGTATTGTTTTTAGCTCAACTACTGAAGCTTTAAGGAGAATTGAAGTTAAGAGTGAGGTGATGACTACAATAGAAAAAGTGTTGGTCAAAGCAGGATCTAAAATAAAAAAAGGTCAGCATATAATTGAATTAGATGATTACAAAACGAACTCTGATTTATATAAATTAAACTTATTGTCTCAAAGTGAATTTGATAAATATGCTCTTTTTGCACCTTTTGATGGAATACTTTTAGACGGTCATAAGATTGCCGGAGAGCTTGTGATGCCTGGCGAAAAGGTCTATGAAATTATTGATTTAAGCTCATTAAAAATATTTGGTTATATTAACGAAAATGAAATTCTAGATATATCCTTAGAAAATAAAGTTGAGGTGACAATACTTGATGAAAAAGTTAATGGCACAATTGATTATATCTCTCCTATTTCGGATCCGGAGACTAAAACTTTTGAAATTGTTGTCAAAGTTGAAAATAAAGATCTTAGATATAAAGATGGATTATCATCAATAATTTCTATAGTTAAAGGAAATGTTCTTGCGCATAAAATTTCTCCCTCAATTCTAGCTTTGGGAGACTCAGGAGAGTTAGGTGTAAAAGTCATAGGATCTGATAATACCGTACAATTTAAAAAAATTAACGTTATAGAAGATACCTCTGATTACATGTTGGTGTCTGGCTTAAGTCAAAAAGAAAAAATTATAATTGTTGGTCAGCAATACGTGTCTGCAGGAGAAAAAGTTAATTATAATTAATCATGAGCTTGGTTAACTTAGCAAGTCAATACTACAGAACTACAATTTCCATTTTCCTATTTGTTATTGTTAGTGGATCGCTTGTATTTAATAATATTCCTAAAGAGTCATCGCCAGATGTAAGTTTGCCTTATATATACGTATCTCTTGGTTTAACAGGAATATCGCCAGAGGACTCTGAAAAACTTTTAATAAAACCTGTTGAAGATGAAGTTTCAAATATCGAAGGAAAAAAAGAAATGACTAGCACTTCTTATCAAGGTGGTGGAAATGTTTTATTAGAGTTTGATGCTGGGTTTGATCCTGATCAAGCACTTTTAGATACTAGAGAACAAGTTGACAGAGCAAAGTCAGATTTACCAGATGATGCAGATGAGCCCAAGGTAAGTGAGGTCAATATAAGTTTATTTCCTATTTTGGTTGTATCTATAAGTGGTGACATATCTGAATTTTTACTTAAAAAGATATCAAATGACCTTAAAGACAAAATACAATCTTTACCAAATGTTTTAGAAGTAAATATTGGTGGTGAAAGAGAAGAGCAACTAGACATTGTCATTGATCAGAACAAAATAGAAGCTTATGGATTAAATTTAAATGAAATATTAAATTTTGTAAGATCTAATAACCAAATAGTTTCAGCTGGAAATCTTGATACAGGAGATGGAAGATTTGTAATTAAAATTCCTGGTTTATATGAGAGCCTGAATGATGTTTTTAATACACCAATAAAAGTAAATGATAAAAAAACAATCAAATTTAAAGATATTGCCCAACTTAAAAGAACTTTTAAAGATCCAGAAAAATTTGCCCGATTAAATAATAAGTCTGCTTTCACTTTAGAAATATCTAAAAGAATTGGAGCAAACATTGTAGAGACTGTTGATCATGTAAAACAGTTGGTAAAGGAAGAGCAAAAAATTCTTCCTTCAAAGGTCAACATAACTTTTTCTGGTGATGAGTCTGTAAATATTAAAAGTATGTTAGGAGATCTCCAAAATAATGTAATTTTTTCAATAATACTTGTTATGAGTGTGGTTGTTATCTTTCTTGGTATAAGGTCAAGTTTACTTGTAGGTTTAGCCGTGCCGGGTTCTTTTTTATCATCTATTTTAATCCTCTATTCACTTGGCTTTACAATCAATATGGTTGTTTTGTTTGGGTTAATTCTCTCAGTTGGGCTACTTGTTGATGGGGCTGTGGTTGTAGTTGAATATGCCCAAAGAAAAATACAAGAGGGTATGGGGCTAGCAGAGTCATATATAAAGGCTGCATCAAGAATGTCCCTTCCTATCATGGCTTCAACTTTTACTACTATAGCAGCATTTATTCCTCTTTTATTTTGGCCAGGTACAACTGGTGGTTTTATGAAGTATATACCTATAACAGTAATATCTGTTTTAGGTTCTAGTTTAGCTATGGCATTAATTGTTATTCCTATAATAGGAACTCAGGCCTATAAAATTAAAAATCTTTTTTTCTTCTTTATTATACCTTTAATTTTATTTGGCATTATAAATTTTATTGCATTTAATTTTTTATCTCAACTAGAATTTGATAGCTACATAAATATGGGTGCAAAAGCCATAACAACAATTTCAATTGGCGTCATTTTGTTTTTTGTTTTTAGGTATATTAAAAATAAAGGTTTTTTTCAGAAAATGATTATCCCTAGAATAAATGCTGATGATGACGAAGACTTAACTGATTTAGAAAAAGTAGGTTTTTTTACTAAGATTTACCTTTTTATTTTGAGGCTCTGTATAAATAATCCTATAAAAATAGTTGTTCTATCTTTCATACTGTTAGTTGGTATCTATGGTGCATATGGAAAGTTTGGTAAGGGAGTTACTTTTTTTCCTTCAGTTGAAGCAGAGAATACCAAAGTAATTATTTATGCTACAGGTAATCTCTCAGTTTTAGAAAAAGATAGACTAGTTGCAAAAGTAGAGTCACAGGTATTAAACTTACAAAAAAAGAATAACGAATTTGAGTCTGTCTATACAACATCTGGGAATGTAGAAAATAGACAAGAAAGCTCGCCTGATATTATAGGGTTTATAGATATAGAATTCAAAGATTGGGATAAAAGAAGAAAAGCAGAAACAATAATTTCTGAAATAAGACAAGAAACTTCATCTATTCCTGGGATTAAAGTTGAAACAAGAACTTTAAGAGCAGGGCCTCCTAGAGGCAAGCCCATTGAAATCAATTTAACTTCTTCTGATCCTAAAATCACAGTTAAAGAACTTAAGAGAATTGAAAAATATTTATCAAGCATATCTGGTTTAAAGGATTTAGAAACATCTCTACCCTCTCCAAGTATTGAATATGAGCTTTATGTTGATAGAGAAGAGGCTGCAAAATATGGTGCTAGTATTTCAATAATAGGTAACACCATTAAACTTCTGACCAGTGGGCTAAAATTGAGTGAATTTAGACCTGATGATAGTGATGAGTCTATTCCCATTTACCTTCGATTGCCAAAAGAACAGAGAACAATCGATCAATTAGATAATATTAAGATACCAACATCTTCAGGCTATGTACCAATTTCAAATTTTACTAAAATTGAAACCAATCAAGAGACAGGAAATTTGACAAGAGTAGAACAAAATAGAATTGAAACAATTAAATCAGATGTAACTAGATTTTATCAAACTGATGCTTATGTCAGACTTATAAAACATTGGCTTGGAATTGAAAAATTCAATATTCCAAATAACTTTGGTTTAGATATTCCTGAATTTAATTCAGCAAATATTGACCCTAGAGTAAAAATAGAATTTAAGGGGGAAGATGAAAGTCAGCAGAAGTCTAAAGCTTTTCTACAAAAAGCTTTTTTGATAGCTGTTTTTTTAATGGGTTTAATTCTTTTGACCCAATTTAATAGTTTTAGTAGCACCTTATTAATTCTATTTGCAGTAATTATGTCAACGGTGGGCGTTGTTTTAGGGCTCTTAATTACAAAACAACCATTTGGAATAGTAATGAGCGGAATAGGAGTCATTTCGTTAGCAGGTATAGTTGTAAACAACAATATAGTCTTAATTGATACCTTTGATAGATTAATAAAAAAGACAAATGATGCTAGAGATGCCATTTTAATGACGGGTGCACAAAGATTGAGACCTGTTTTATTGACTACAACTACTACGGTACTTGGTTTACTTCCCATGGCTTTAAAATTAAATATTGATTTTGTAAACTTTGAATATAGTTATAACTCTCCTGACACTCAGTGGTGGGTAGATTTATCGAGGGCAATTGTTTTTGGATTACTTTTTTCTACTTTATTGACTTTACTTGTAACTCCATCAGCTTTGATGCTTAAATCAAAATACTTAACTAACCCCTCTAAAAAATTTAACAAAGTAGATAAACAAACTTAATAAAGAGAATAATAAATAAATAAAAGCAACTAAAAGAGTTGTTTGCCAAAAATAGCTTATTAAAAATATTAAAATAATTACTGTAAAAATAATCATAAGTCTAAAATATAGAGTTTTTACTTTTAGATTTTTCACAGAAGGAGTCGGAACTCTACTAATCATCATAGCTCCCGCAAATACAACTAATAAGGCACTTACAATGGGATAGTTGATAGTAAATTGTATTTGTTCAATAAAATCTAGATAAAGCGGAATCATTATAATACCTGCTGCGGCTGGTGAGGGTATGCCATAAAATACTTTGCTTTGCTCTCTCATATTTTCGATATTGAAACGAGCTAGTCTAAGAGCTGCACAAATAATATAAAAAAGACTTATAACCCATCCAATCCTACCTAGCTCATTAGTAAAACTTAAATTTATAAGTAAAGATGGAGCTAATCCAAAACTAATAAAATCTGATAAAGAGTCTAATTCAGCTCCAAATTGAGATGATTTTTTTAATTTTCTAGCCATCCATCCATCAAAGAAATCGAAAAAGGCTGCTAGCATTATCATAAGCACGGCAATTTTAAAATTATTTTGAATAGAGAACTTTATTGAGGAAATACCTGCAATAAGTGACATTAGTGTAATTAAATTAGGTATAAATTTAGTGAGCGGATGTTCGGTCATCTAAATGTCTAAATCTTTTTATATTCTCTAGATTGTATATTTTTGTTGTTTTTAAAATCTCTTGCAATGATAGTTTCACCACCGATACATTGCTGACCAATGCTTACCATTAAATTGTATGAATTGGGAAATTCAATATCTACTCTGCTTCCAAACTTGATAATTCCATATCTTTCACCTTGGTTTACTCTCTCATTAGTTTTAAGATAACAAATTATTCTTCTGGCAATTAAACCAGCAATTTGTGTTATGTATATAACGTTAGATCCAGATTTAAGAGTTAATCTTAATCTTTCATTTTCTTCACTTGCTTTATCTAAAGTTGCATTAATAAATTTACCCTCAATATAATCAATTTTTGTAATTTGACCTGAAAGAGGCAATCTTTGGATATGTACATTAAACACACTCAAAAAAATTGAAACTTTGGTATAACTTTTTTTTCCCTCTTTGTACTCACTAATATTTGTAATTAATCCATCTGCTGGGCTAACTAAAATATCATCACCTAATGGAACGACTCTTTCAGGATCTCTAAAAAAATAGAATGTAAAAATTAGTAATATTAAAAAAATTAGAAATAAAGGTTTATATATAAAATAAAAAAAAATTACTAATAAAAATAGTATTATCAGCGCAGCTGAAATTTCTTTATGAAACCTGAAGTACATAAGATGGAATTAATATCTGAATTGTATAATTTGATCAATAAAATAGATTTTTTTTATTAATTTAATCTGTTATACAATCAATATCTCTATATAAATGGCAAAAGTTTCAGTAAAAAATCCTGTGGTCGAATTAGATGGCGATGAAATGACAAGGATTATATGGGATTTTATTAAACAAAAGCTCATTCTTCCATATCTTGATATAGATCTAAAATATTACGACTTATCTTTACAAAATAGAGATCAAACAAATGATGAAATTACAGTTGAGGCTGCAAAAGCAATAAAAAAATTTGGTGTTGGTATAAAATGTGCAACGATCACTCCTGACGATAATAGAGTATCGGAATTTAAGCTAAAAAAAATGTGGCGTTCTCCAAATGGAACTATAAGAAATATTTTAGATGGAACTGTTTTTAGACAACCAATTATATGTAAAAATATTCCAAGAATTGTAAGGACATGGGATGCCCCTATTGTTGTTGGTAGGCATGCGTTTGGTGATCAATATAAAGCTACAGAAATGAAGATCGACAAACCAGGGAAACTCTTTATGAAATATGTTGATGAAGAAGGAAAAGTAGAGGAAAAAGAGGTTTTTCAATTTCAAAATCAGGGTGTTGCCCTCTCTATGTATAATGTAGACGAGTCAATTAGAGGTTTTGCGAGAGCTTGTTTTAATTATGGATTAAAATTAAAATGGCCTGTATACCTCTCAACAAAAGATACTATTTTAAAAAAATACGATGGAAGATTTAAAGAGATATTTAATGAAATTTTTCAGAAAGAATTTAAAACTGATTTTGAAAATAACCAAATAGTTTACGAACATCGTCTTATTGATGATTTAGTTGCATCTTCAATGAAATGGTCAGGTAACTTTATTTGGGCTTGCAAGAATTATGACGGAGACGTTCAGTCAGATGCAGTTGCACAGGGGTTTGGTTCTTTGGGTATGATGTCTAGTGTTTTAATGACACCCGATGGCAAAACAATTGAAGCTGAGGCTGCTCATGGAACTGTAACTAGACATTATAGACTTCATCAAAAAGGAGAAAAAACTTCAACAAATCCTATAGCATCAATATTTGCTTGGACAAAAGGTTTAAATTTTAGAGGTGAGTTCGATGGCAACGATGAACTTATTAAGTTTTCAAAGGCACTTGAAGAAACCTGTATTGAAACTGTGGAGTCTGGTCAAATGACTAAGGATTTAGCATTACTTGTAGACAAAAATTCGCCGTGGATGAACACTGAAGATTTTTTAAATTGTCTTGATAAAAATCTTCAAACTAAATTAAATTAAATCTGATTTTTAATACTTAAAAAAGCTTGATTTAATTGATCTTTTTTGTTGCCACCAGCTTGAGCGAAGTCAATTCTTCCCCCACCACCTTTTGAACCTAGTATATCAAAAGTACTTTTTATTAGTACTCTGGCATCATAAGTATCTATTAAATCGTTAGTTAACCCAACTATGATAGATACCTTATCCTCATTTGTAGTAATGCAAGCCAAAATAGATTTAGATTTTTCTAATTTAAATTTATCAAAAATTGATCTGAGTTCTTTGGGAGGCAAGTTTTCTATTAATTGAGACACAAAATTTATTCCATTTATATTTGTTTCTTCTATTTTATTATTTTCCTCATTTGAGAGTATTGATTTATTTTTTAAATTATCTAAATAATTTTCTAACTTCTTTATATAAAGGTTTTTATTTTCCTCACTAAAACTTATTTTTCCATTTAATTTGTTTATTTGTGAGATTAAGTTAATGATTTTATCATCAAGTTTTTTTTCAAGTAATTGATCCTCTTTTAGTTTATTACTAATAAATTCATCTACCTTATTACCAGTACAAGCCTCTATTCTCCTTACTCCTGATGAAACAGACTCTTCACTTATAATATAAAATTTCTCTATATCTTTTACATTTGATACATGCGTTCCCCCACATAGCTCAATTGAATAAGGTTTATTATTATGTTCTCCCAGTGTAACAACTCTTACCTCTTCACCATATTTTTCTCCAAACAAAGCCATAGCCCCTTGTTTAATTGCTTCTTCTTGAGATTTAATTTCAATTTGTGTCTCACGATCATTAGAAATTATATTTGTTACCTCTTTTTGAATAATATCTATTTGATTTGATGATATTTGTTTATTATGACTAAAGTCAAAACGTAATTTATTCTCATTAACTAAAGATCCGCGCTGAGCTACATGAGGTCCTAAATTATTTCTCAAAGCAGCATGAAGTAAATGTGTAGCAGAATGATTTTTTTTAATTAATTCCCTTAAACTACTATCTATTTTAAGTTTAACTTCATTTCCAATTTTAAAATTGCCTGAAATTACATTACCAAAATGGATAAAAATGCCTTGAGGAGTTTTTCTAGTATCTGTCACTTTAAATTCTGCATTTTCTGTGGAAATTATGCCTTTATCTCCAACTTGCCCACCAGACTCTGCATAAAAACATGACTCATCTGTGATAATTGCTGATTTTTTAATTTTATTACTTAATTCATCAACTACTTCTGAGTCTAAGATTAAAGTAGTTACATTTGCCTTTAAAGTAGTTTCATCATATCCTTTAAATACTGTTGGTTTCGTTTTTTTTGCAATATCAAACCATAGCTTTTCAGTATTTCCATCACCGCTACCCTTCCATGAAGATCTAGCTTCCTCTTTTTGTAGCTTCATTGATGCATCAAAAGACTCTACATCAACATCGATTTTCTTTGATTTAAGATAATCTTGTGTTAAATCAAGGGGAAATCCAAAGGTGTCATATAATTTAAATGCGATTTTGCCGTCTAATTTATTATTTTTAATATTAGGTATTTCTTGTCCGAGTATCTCTAAGCCTTTACTTAAAGTTTCTCTAAATTTTATTTCCTCATTGTAGAGAGTTTCCTTAATAGCCTCAGCCCCAGTGTTAAGTTCTCGGAAGAAATCGCCCATTAAGTTTTGCAATTCATCAAAAATTTTGTGAAATAATGGTTCTGAGGAGCCTAATGTATAAGCATGTCTTATTCCCCTTCTTAATATTCGCCTTAATACATACCCTCTCCCCTCATTTGAAGGTAAAACCCCATCAGCTATTAAAAAAGAGGAAGCCCGTAAGTGATCTGCTATGACTCTAAAACTAGATTTATTTTGTTCAGATATTTTTTTTTGTATAAACTCTTGAGTAATATCAATAATATTTGAAAATAAATCAGAACTATAATTGTCATTACTACCGTTTAATAACGCTGTTATTCTTTCTAGACCCATCCCAGTGTCTACACATGGTTTAGGTAAATCAAGTCTAGTATTTTTGTCTACCTGCTCATACTGCATAAAAACTAAATTCCATATTTCAATGAAGCGATCACCATCTTCGTCAACCGAACCTGGGGGGCCACCAAAATATTTATCGCCATGATCATAAAATATCTCCGAACATGGTCCGCAAGGTCCTGTGTCACCCATTGACCAAAAATTATCAGAACTTGAAATTTTAATTATTTTACTATCGGGTAAATTAGCTATCTTTTTCCAAAATTTTTCTGCAACTTCATCATCATGATATATAGTAACTAATAATTTATCTTTATTTATTTTAAATTCTTTAGTTATTAAGTTCCAAGCATATAGAATTGCTTGCTCTTTGAAATAATCACCAAAAGAAAAATTTCCTAACATCTCGAAGAAAGTATGATGTCGAGTTGTGAATCCAACATTCTCTAAATCATTATGTTTTCCTCCTGCCCGAACACATTTTTGAGAGGTCGTAGCTCTTTTGAAGTCTAACTGTTCCATACCTGTGAAAACATTTTTAAATTGAACCATTCCTGAATTAGCGAACATTAGAGAGGGGTCATTTTCTGGAACTAAAGATCCAGATTTGACATGCCTATGATCATTATTTTTAAAATAATCAATAAACGCATTTCGGACTTCATTAGAGTTCATATTCATGGAATATAGATTAATTTAACTGAAATTTAATATTATTCTTTTGAGTTTTTTTCGACGGTTTCTTCTGTTGTAGAAGGGGGTGGATCAATCATCAGCTCTTCAACAGTGTCAGAATTTGATCTTATTCTACTTTCTATTTCATTCAATAATTCAGGATTGTCCTTTAAAAACTGTTTTGTATTTTCTCTACCTTGACCAATTTTTTCGTCTTTGTAAGAATACCACGCTCCAGACTTATCTATAATATCAGCTTGAACACCTAAATCTATGATTTCGCCAATTTTAGAAATTCCTTCACCATACATAATGTCAAATTCAACCATTTTAAAAGGAGGAGCCATTTTATTTTTGACAACCTTCACTCTTGTTTGATTTCCAATAATATTATCTTTATCTTTGATTGCGCCAATCCTTCTAATATCTAGTCTTACAGAAGAGTAAAACTTCAAAGCATTACCTCCAGTGGTGACCTCAGGACTTCCAAACATTACACCTATTTTCATTCTCAGTTGATTAATAAAAACAACCATTGTGTTTGTCTTTGAGATGGAGCTAGTTAGTTTTCTAAGCGCTTGGCTCATTAGCCTTGCCTGAAGTCCGGGTAAAGAGTCTCCCATTTCACCCTCTAATTCTGCTCTAGGAACTAATGCTGCTACTGAGTCTATAACTAATAAATCTATTCCTTCAGATTTTACAAGAGTGTCAGAGATCTCTAAAGCTTGTTCACCGGTATCAGGTTGAGATATCAATAATTCATCAATATTCACTCCAAGTTTTTTTGCATAACCTGGGTCTAATGCGTGTTCCGCATCAATAAAAGCGCAAGTTCCTCCAACTTTTTGAGCTTCCGCAATTATATGTAATGTTAGAGTTGTTTTACCTGAACTTTCTGGACCATAAACTTCTATGACTCTTCCTTTTGGTAAACCGCCTATTCCCAAAGCTATGTCAAGACCAAGAGAACCTGTTGAATATACATCAATATTTGCATCTATATCTTTTTTCCCAAGCATCATTATGGAACCTTTTCCATATGATTTTTCAATATTACTGATAACAGATTTGAGCTTGTTTAAATTTTCTTTTTTATCCATTTGATTCTATAGTAAATAGTAAATATTTGTTTCTACTTAACAAGAGTAATAATGGAAAATAACTATAATTTTAGCGATTTTATACCAGGTACAATCGTGGAGTGCCCTTCTCAGCCAGATTGGGGCCTGGGTCAAGTTCAATCTTGTATAAATAGTAAAATCACTATTAACTTTGAGAACGTAGGGAAAAAAGTTATAGATTTAAATGTAGTTGATTTAAAGATACACGAAAATGCTGACTGATAATTTTAAAAGAAAAATTGATTACTTGAGAATATCTGTCACTGATAGATGTGATTTAAGGTGCTCTTATTGTATGGCTGAGGATGTAACCTTCTTGCCTAGACAAGAAGTTTTATCAATTGAAGAAATTATTAAACTTACAAATATTTTTAATGAGTTAGGTGTAAAAAAATTTCGATTAACAGGTGGCGAACCTCTTGTAAGAAAAAACATAGTTTCAATTATAGAACATTTAAATAACTTAAAAAATCAGGGTAAAATTTCAGAGCATACTCTAACTACAAATGGTACGAATTTATCAAGATATGCATCTATTCTTAAAAAGAATGGTGTTGAAAGAATAAATGTTTCTCTTGATACCTTAAATACTGAAAGTTTTAAGAAAATAACTAAATGGGGAGATCTTAGTAAAGTTTTAAATGGTATAGAGGCAGCTAAAAAAGAAGGTATAAAGATAAAAATAAATACTGTTTTGACTCAAAATTTTAATGATAAAGAAATATTTGATATTTTAGATTGGTGTAAAAAAAATCATTTTGATATTTCGTTAATTGAAATAATGCCCATAGGTGATATTGGAGAAAAGCGATTTAATCAATATTTATCAATGAAGAAATTTGAAGAGGATTTAGTAAATAAATTAGATTTAATTACCTCTAAACACAGAACTAATGGCCCCTCTAGGTACTATGAGTATTCTAATCATAAATCAAAAATTGGTATTATATCTGCTATTTCTCATAACTTTTGCGATACTTGTAATAGAGTAAGACTTACATGTACTGGTAAGTTATATATGTGTTTAGGACAAAATGATTTTGTAGATTTAAAATTTGCCCTAAGAAATCAAACAAAAAATGATATTATTGCCTTAATAGAATATGCCATGTCAATTAAACCAAAAGCACATAACTTTGAAATTCAAAAAGATAATTTTGAGGGATATGTTAATCGTTATATGAATGAGACTGGAGGTTAATAAATGAAAATATGTTTTGTTTCTTTTCCTCTTGAAAAAAATATTGAAGCTCAAGAGAAACTTATAAAAAAATACGGTCATTACGAGCCTGAAGAGGCAGATTTCATTGTAGCACTTGGAGGTGATGGTTTTATATTAAAGTCACTTCATAATTATATGAAACTTAACAAGCCAATTTACGGTATGAATTTTGGATCTGTCGGATTCTTGATGAATGATTACAAACTTGATGGATTAGAGGAACGACTAAATAACGCTCAATTAACAAAATTAAGACCTTTAGTAATGAAAACTTTAAATCCCACAGGTCAAGAAATTAAAGCTATTGCGATTAATGAGATTAGTATTCGTAGAGAAAAATATCAAGCTGCAAAAATTCAAATTATGATAGATAACGAAGTAAGAATAGAAGAGCTTGTTTGTGATGGTGTAATATTATCAACAGCAGCAGGAAGCACAGGGTATAATTACTCTGCTTCAGGACCAATTATTCCACTTGGAAGCAATGTTGTAGCACTAACTGCTGTAAGTGCTTATAGTCCCAGACATTGGCGTGGAGGTCTATTAAAAGATAATGCAAAAATTAAAATTATTAATAATAATCCATCTAAAAGACCGATAGTAGTTCATGCTGATCATATTGAAGCTAAAGATGTTATTTCTGTTGAAATTGAGATGTCCGAGGGTATGGAAATACCTTTATTATTTGATAATGATCATAAAATTGAAGAACGTGTTTATAAAGAAATGTTTAAATCCCACTAATTAAGTGAAATTTACTAACAACTCAAAAGTATTCTTAATTTTTTTTCTATTACTAATTTTTCAAAAAAATTCTATTGCTAATGAATGTTTAATTAAAAAAGAGTTGAATATCGGGTTTATCGAAAATAATTACATAGATTATAAATATTACTTATATTATGCACTCGGTGAGTACTCCTTAATTAATGACGTAGAATTTACAATTAGCGAAGTTAATCAAAATGCAAATGAATTTGATATTATATTTGGTGAATTTAGAGATTTAACTAAGTTAAGTTTAAATCAAACTCAGGTACCTAATAAAGTTTTAAATTTTTATAATGATAATGAAGTTGAATTTATGGGAAATATATTTCCATTAGATTTAGATACATTTATATTATTAAGCCAGGATAATTATGAAAAATTAAATTTTGAGAAATTTTCAGAATTATATAATCCGATAAAATATACACTGGGAATGAGCTTTAAAACTGAAGAGGATATAATTAATTTAATATTATATCATCTGGAACAACCCTCTATTAATGTGAATAGTTTATCATTTGAGTTAACTGCAGATTTATTTTCAAAAACATATCAAAATCTTAACAAAAATATTGTTAATAATAACTTCCTAGAAGTTTTCAACTCTTATGAAAACTCAGAGAATGTTTATACGTTATTTAGTGATGGGATTTTACTCAATAAAAATATTGATTTTAGAAGTTTTCAGCTTTTTCCAAAGAGTAAATATATTTGGGATAGTGATGAGGGGGTTTTTAAAGAAAGTATAGAGAGTAAACCTTTATCTTTTTATGGTTTCAGCGCTTATTTAAACAACTCTCAAAGTTCAGGGTTTTTGTGCTATCTAATTGATGAAGAGGTAAGGCTAAAGGCCTTTAGAGATTTTAACATCCAGTTAAGTCCGTTATCAATTAATGAAGTAAGAAGTATTGAAGATGGTTTACCTGACAATTACAAAAAGATTTTAGAAAATAAAAATAAAAATGTACTTAAGCCAAATTATTCCTTAGAAAATAAAAACTATGATCTATTTTCAGGTCTAATTTTTGGTAAATATAAATATGATGATATCATAGACAATCAAGACTATTTAAATTGATAAAAGTATTGAAAAACTTAAGCAATCATCTAAATTCGATTAACAATTTTAACATGGCCTCGTGCTGGAATTGGTAGACAGTCTGGACTTAAAATCCAGTGGGATTTATTCCCGTGGCGGTTCGAGTCCGCCCGAGGCTACCACTTTTTACTAAATGATCATTGTCGAAGTAACTTTTAAAATAGATCCTACTTTAACAGAAGAAACATTAAGGGAAAAATTTTTAGAGACAGCTCCAATTTACAAAACCACACCTGGTTTGATAAGAAAAAACTATATTTCAGACCTTAAAAACAATATCGCAGGAGGTATATATTGTTTTGATAATATGTTAAACGCACAAAGATGGTTCGATGATGAAAGGATTGAATGGATTACAAATAGATATTCGAAACCCAAATTAAAATTTTATGAAAATTTTGTTGTGGTAGACAATGAGTCTAAAAAAATTATTTCAGACGACAATCTGTAAATATGTATTGCTAATTAATAAATAGGCGGCGTCCTACTCTCCCAAGCCTTAAGACTAAGTACCATCGGCGCTGGAGGCCTTCACGACCGAGTTCGAAATGGGATCGGGTTTTTTCACTCCGCTATGACCGCCACAAACTTTTTATAACATTGTAGTTAAAACTTTTCGCTGTGTATTGTAATTCAAGCATTGGATTATTAGTACTGGTTAGCTTCATGTGTTACCACACTTCCACACCCAGCCTATCAACGTGGTAGTCTTCCACGATCCTATAACGAAGCCTAGTTTTGAGGTTGGCTTCCCGCTTAGATGCTTTCAGCGGTTATCCATTCCGTACATAGCTACCCTACGATGCAGCTGGCGCTACAATAGGTACACCAGAGGTACGTCCACCCCGGTCCTCTCGTACTAAGGGCAGATCCTCTCAAGCTTCCACAACCATGGCAGATAGGGACCGAACTGTCTCACGACGTTCTAAACCCAGCTCGCGTACCGCTTTAATTGGCGAACAGCCAAACCCTTGGGACCTGCTTCAGCCCCAGGATGCGATGAGCCGACATCGAGGTGCCAAACCTCCCCGTCGATATGGACTCTTGGGAGAGATCAGCCTGTTATCCCCGGCGTACCTTTTATCCGTTGAGCGATGGCCCTTCCACGAAGTGCCACCGGATCACTATGACCGACTTTCGTCTCTGCTCGACTTGTGGGTCTCGCAGTCAGGCAGGCTTATGCCATTGCACTCGACGAACGGTTTCCAAGCGTTCTGAGCCTACCATCGCGCGCCTCCGTTACTCTTTGGGAGGCGACCGCCCCAGTCAAACTGCCCACCATGCATGGTCCCAACACCGGATAACGGTGTATGGTTAGGCATCAAGGAACAGAAGAGTGGTATTTCACTAGTGACTCCAGAATGGCTAGCGCCACTCCTTCAAAGTCTCCCACCTATGCTACACATCTGTTCCCTAATACCAATACAAAGCTGCAGTAAAGGTGCACGGGGTCTTTCCGTCTAACCACGGTTACTCGGCATCTTAACCGAGAATTCAATTTCACTGAGTCTATGTTGGAGACAGTGGGGAAATCGTTACGCCATTCGTGCAGGTCGGAACTTACCCGACAAGGAATTTCGCTACCTTAGGACCGTTATAGTTACGGCCGCCGTTCACCGGGGCTTCAATTCAGGGCTTGCACCCCTCCTATTAACCTTCCGGCACCGGGCAGGCGTCACACCATATACGTCGTCTTTCGACTTTGCATAGTGCTATGTTTTTAGTAAACAGTCGCTACCCCCTCTTCTGTGCCACCTCCTACTGGTTGCCCAATAGCAGGTCACTTTTATCCCGAAGTTACAAGTGTAATTTGCCGAGTTCCTTCAACATAGTTCTCTCAAGCGCCTTGGTATTCTCTACCCTCCTACCTGTGTCGGTTTTGGTACGGTCTAATGCTGGAGCTATTTCCAGGGACAAATTCACTGCAAGCTCAATCCAGTAAGAACTTACAATTTACTTCATCCGTCACTACCAGCTGGTGCAGGAATATTAACCTGCTTCCCATCGACTACGGCTTTCGCCCTCGCCTTAGGGGCCGACTAACCCTGCGCAGATTAGCTTTACGCAGGAAACCTTAGGATTTCGGCGGAAATGTCTTTCACATTTCTTATCGTTACTCATGTCAGCATTCGCACTTCTGATACCTCCAGCAATGCTTACGCATCACCTTTACAGGCTTACAGAACGCTCCGCTACCCAATTACAAAGTAATTGTCAAAGCTTCGGTAAATGATTTGAGCCCCGTTACATTTTCGGTGCAGGATCTCTTAATTAGACCAGTGAGCTGTTACGCTTTCTTTAAAGGATGGCTGCTTCTAAGCCAACCTCCTGGCTGTCTTGGAGTTCCCACTCCCTTTCACACTTAATCATTATTTGGGGACCTTAGCTGTTGATCTGGGCTGTTTCCCTCTCGTCCAAGGACCTTAGCACCCATGGACTGTCTGCCGTGCAGACTTATCGGTATTCGGAGTTTGATTAGGTTTGGTAGGAATTGCTTCCCCCTAGCCCATTCAGTGCTCTACCCCCGACAAGATTCACACGACGCACTACCTAAATAGTTTTCGCGGAGAACTAGCTATTTCCGAGTTTGGTTGGCCTTTCACCCCTAATCACAAGTCATCCCGTAGCTTTTCAACGCTAGTGGGTTCGGTCCTCCGGTGAATTTTACTTCACTTTCAACCTGCTCATGACTAGATCACTCGGTTTCGAGTCTAATCCCATTAACTAAATCGCCCTATTCAGACTCGCTTTCGCTTCGCCTACACCTATGTGGCTTAAGCTTGCTAATGAGATTAAGTCGCTGACCCATTATACAAAAGGTACGCTGTCACCTCATATAGAGGCTCCAACTGCTTGTAAGCATCCGGTTTCAGGGTCTATTTCACTCCCCTGCTAGGGGTTCTTTTCGCCTTTCCCTCACGGTACTGGTTCACTATCGGTCATAAAGTAGTATTTAGGCTTAGGAAGTGGTCTTCCTATATTCAGACAGGATTTCACGTGTCCCGCCCTACTCATGTCTATTTTTTACTATCTACCCATACGAGGCTATCACTCACTATGGCCTGCCTTTCCATACAGTTCTGGTTTAGTAAAAAGTAGCACTGGCCTGATCCGCTTTCGCTCGCCACTACTAACGGAATATCTTTTCCTCTAGGTACTTAGATGTTTCAGTTCCCTAGGTTCGCTCTTATAAGCTATGAATTCACTTATAAGTTATTGGGTTTCCCCATTCGGAGATCTCGGATTAAGCTTATTGACAGCAAGTCCGAGCTTATCGCAGTCTGTCACGTCCTTCATCGCCTCTTTATGCCAAGGCATCCACCAAATGCTCTTACGCGCTTGAATTATTAACACACAGTGAAAAGTTTGTAGTTAATAACTTTTGTAGTTATTTGTTGTTATATTAGTTGTTTAATTGACGAATAACTCGTGCAAGTCATTCGTCTGTGTTATCAGCTTACATATTTACGATTTTAAAAAAGTTGGTGGAGGATAGCGGGATCGAACCGCTGACCTCCTGAATGCAAATCAGGCGCTCTCCCAGCTGAGCTAATCCCCCAACATTGTTGGTGGGCGAGGGAGGACTTGAACCTCCGACCTCACGCTTATCAAGCGCGCGCTCTAACCAACTGAGCTACACGCCCAATCAATGCTCTTTATCAACACATGTTGAAAAAAGCAAAACAAATAGACGGTGGTTACTTCGAACGTACACTTAGTTCAAAGTTTTTTTTCCTTTAGAAAGGAGGTGATCCAGCCGCAGGTTCCCCTACGGCTACCTTGTTACGACTTCACCCCAATCGCTGGCCGTACCGTGGGCAGCTGCCTCCCGAAGGTTAGCGCACTGACTTAAGATAAAACCAACTCTCATGGTGTGACGGGCGGTGTGTACAAGACCCGGGAACGTATTCACCGCGGCATGCTGATCCGCGATTACTAGCAATTCCAACTTCATGCACTCGAGTTGCAGAGTGCAATCCGAACTGAGATAACTTTTGGGGATTAGCTCCACCTCGCGGTATTGCGTCCCGTTGTAGTTACCATTGTAGCACGTGTGTAGCCCAGCGTGTAAGGGCCATGAGGACTTGACGTCATCCCCACCTTCCTCCGGCTTATCACCGGCAGTTTCGCTAGAGTCCTCAGCCGAACTGTTAGTAACTAACGATAAGGGTTGCGCTCGTTGCGGGACTTAACCCAACATCTCACGACACGAGCTGACGACAGCCATGCAGCACCTGTGCGAAAGCCAGCCGAACTGAAGGTTACCATTCTGTAACCGGCACTTTCCATGTCAAACGCTGGTAAGGTTCTTCGCGTTGCGTCGAATTAAACCACATGCTCCACTGCTTGTGCGGGTCCCCGTCAATTTATTTGAGTTTTAATCTTGCGACCGTACTCCCCAGGCGGGGTGCTTAACGCGTTAGCTACGACACCGAACAAAAGTCCGACGACTAGCACCCATCGTTTACTGCATGGACTACCGGGGTATCTAATCCCGTTTGCTACCCATGCCTTCGCATCTCAGCGTCAATATCAGTCCAGAAAATCGCCTTCGCCACTGGTGTTCCTTCCAATATCTACGAATTTCACCTCTACACTGGAAATTCCATTTTCCTCTCCTGAATTCCAGAACAGAAGTTTTAAAAGCAATTCCTAGGTTGAGCCCAGGGATTTCACTTCTAACTTTCTGTTCCGCCTACATGCGCTTTACGCCCAGTAATTCCGAACAACGCTAGGACCTTCCGTATTACCGCGGCTGCTGGCACGGAATTAGCCGGTCCTTCTTCTTCGGCTACTGTCATTATCCTCACCGATGAAAGAGTTTTACAACCCTAAGGCCTTCGTCACTCACGCTGCATTGCTGGATCAGGGTTGCCCCCATTGTCCAATATTCCCTACTGCTGCCTCCCGTAGGAGTCTGGGCCGTGTCTCAGTCCCAGTGTGGCTGATCGTCCTCTCAAACCAGCTAAAGATCGAAGCCTTGGTGAGCTTTTACCTCACCAACAAGCTAATCTTGCGCGGGCCAATCTTATAGCGATAAATCTTTCCCATTACTGGAGTATACGGTATTAGCTACAGTTTCCCGCAGTTATTCCGTACTATAAGGTATGTTCCCACGTGTTACTCACCCGTGCGCCACTAAGGACACCTAGCAAGCTAGGGCCTCCGTTCGACTTGCATGTATAAAGCATGCAGCAAGCGTTCGTTCTGAGCCATAATCAAACTCTTAAGTTGAATTACCTACTCATAAAAAACAAAGTTTTAAATTGACGTAGGTTAGACGCCAAAATAACGAGCTGTCATTTTTCTCAAATGAAAGCTTGATCGAAATTTGACGTTATAAACCCACCGTCTATTCATTTCATATTTACAAAAAATAAAGAGCAAGAATCACTAATGCACAATAAATGGCCTAGTGAATCGAATAAAAAGTAGAATATATCTACACTTTATGGGGACATTGTCAAATGCATTTCATTAAAAAAAATAAAAAAAAACTATTGAAAAGAAAGCTTTTTTTAGGAAGTTGGTTGCGGGGGTAGGATTTGAACCTACGACCTTCAGGTTATGAGCCTGACGAGCTACCAAGCTGCTCTACCCCGCGATCAGAAAACGAAAGATATGTCAAAATATCAACAATTACAATGATTATTCTTGGTAGCGGAGGAGGGATTTGAACCCCCGACACATGGATTATGATTCCACCGCTCTAACCAACTGAGCTACTCCGCCATAAAGAAATATTGTTTTATATTATATTAGCCTAATCTTAAATGATTTTGTTTATTTCTCTTAATATGAATTTTTTTGCATTACTAACACCAAGTTTATTCACTTGAGAGTTTATAACAATCTCTACACCCTTCGGTTTTCCATCAAAAATTGGATAGCTACCTATAGAAATATTTTTATATTTTCTCTCAGCTTGAACAAGTAGATGGGCTATTTTACTCTCAAAAAGTTTTGTAGATATTGTGGTTGAATAAAATTTATTTTTAATTTTTATCATTTTTTTAAATTCTTTCATCATCGCTTGTACTATTAAGGGTATGCCAGCAAAAACATAAATATTTTCAATTTTAAAACCTGGTGCTCCACTAACTTTATTTAAAATTAACTTAGAGCCTTCCGGCATATACGCCATTTTCATTCTAGCATCAGTTAATTCAGATTTAATTTTTCTGTAATATTTTTTTAATTCTTTATATGCGCCATTATGTAATTTGTATTTTTTTCTAACTGCCAAACTAATTGACTCAGATGTAATGTCATCGTGAGTTGGACCTATACCACCAGTAGTGATAATAAAATCATATTGATTTTTTAATTTCTTTATTTGAGAAATAATTATTTTTTTTTGGTCAGGAATTACAACCACTAACTGCAGAGATATACCACAAATGAACAACTCTTTAGCTATATGATTTATATTTTTATCTTGTGTCCTACCTGATAATATCTCATTGCCAATGATTAAAAGACAAGCAGAATTAATTTTTTTAGTAGTTACCATAAATGAAGTATAAAGAGGAAATCTTAGAGGGTTTTTTTATAAAACGCTATAAGCGATTTTTTGTCGATTTAAAGATTGATAATGTAGTTGTCACAGCTTACTGCCCAAATACAGGGTCACTTTTAGGTTTATTGAAAGAGGGTTCTAAAGTATTAGTTGCAAAAGTTGAAAACCCAAATGCAAAATTAAAATATAGATTGGAGGCAATTAAAGACCTCAAAACTTTTGTAGGTGTAAACACATCTCTACCAAATGACATAATTTTCGACGCTATGAGGGGAAGAAAAATTTTGCAGGAAATTAAAGGTGATTTAAAAAAAGAGGTAAAATATGGAAAAAATTCTAGAATTGATATCTTTGCTAGCCACCCTAATGGAGATACTTACATTGAAGTCAAATCAGTTACTTTATCAAGGAAAAAGAATTTAGCAGAATTTCCAGATGCAGTTACTTCAAGGGGATCTAAACACCTAATTGAGTTAAGTAATATGTCCAAAAAAGGAAGTAAATGTTTTTTAATATATCTAATTCAACGAAATGATGTAGATAGATTTTCTATAGCTAAAGATTTGGATAATGAGTATTATGAAAACTCTCTAATAGCAAAAAAAAGTGGCGTACAATTTAGAGCTTTTAAATGTAACGTATCATATAAAGGTATAAATATTACTGGTGAGATAAATATTGATAAAAATTAAATCATACAAAAGTGATGAAGTAGAACCTTGTAGAGAGGCAAGTAAAATTACTGCAACTATTTTAGACGAACTAAATAATATTATAAAAGAAGATGTCTCAACATCTGAGATTGATGATTATTGTTTAACAAGAATTCAAGAGCTAGGAGGTACACCTGCACCGTTGTTTTACAGAGGTTTTCCAAAGTCTACATGTACCTCATTAAATCATGTTATTTGTCATGGGATTCCAAACCATAATCGAAACCTTCAAAATGGGGATATTTTAAATGTAGATGTAACGACAATAATTGATGGTTGGCATGGGGACTCATCAAGGATGTTTAAAGTAGGAGACATTTCAATTAAAGCAAGTAATCTATGCAAGGTTACCCACGATTGTTTGATAGAGAGTATTGGCGAGATAAAAGTTGGTGAGCCTATCAGTAGAATAGGAAAAAAAATTGAGAATATAGCAACTTCAAACAACTTTAGTGTTGTTAGAGATTTTTGTGGACATGGAGTTGGATTAAAGTTTCACGAGAATCCTAGTATTTTACACTATTACGATAGTGAGTATGATAAGGTAAAATTTGTAGACGGAATGATTTTTACAATTGAACCCATGATCAATGTTGGTAAATATCAATCTAAAATACTTAACGATGGTTGGACTGCAGTGACTAAAGATAAAACACTTAGCGCTCAGTACGAACATACGGTATACATTAACGGTGATATTATTGAGATTCTAACAGAGTCCCCAAGTGAGGCTTTTTATAATTGATACCAAGATACTCTAGAAAAATTCTTAAAGAAATCTGGGAAGATAGTAATAAATTTCAAATATGGCTTGACCTTGAAATTCTCGCTTGTGAGGCAATGGAAAAATTGGGTCAGATACCTAAAGGAACCACAAATAAAATCAAAAAAAAAGCAAAGTTTAAGGTAAAAGAAATAGAAAAAATTGAAGAAAAAGCAAAGCACGATGTAATTGCTTTTTTAACTAATGTAGCAAAGTATGTAGGACCCGAGTCTAGGTATATTCATAAGGGACTAACTTCTAGTGATATTTTAGATACTTCTTTCTCCATACAACTTAACCAATCAAGCAATATAATTCTTGAAGGTTTAAAAACTTTGAGTAAATCTCTTTTAAATATTGCAAAAAAACATAAGTACACATTATGTATCGGTAGAAGTCATGGTATTCACGCCGAAACGACTACTTTTGGATTAAAAATATTAGGATATCTAGCCGAAAACAAAAGAAACGTAGATCGTCTTAAAAATTCGATAAAACAAATACAAACAATTCAAATGTCTGGTCCTGTAGGGACATATTCAAATATTGACACAAGGGTAGAGCAAATGATTGCTAAAAAATTAAAATTTTCAATTGAACCTGTCTCCACGCAGATAATTCCAAGAGACAGGCATGCGGACCTTTTTTGCTCTTTTGCTATTATTGCAAGCTCCATAGAACGTCTATCAACTGAAATTAGACACTTACAAAGAACAGAAGTCTTAGAAGTTGAAGAAGGTTTTGGAAAAGGCCAAAAGGGTAGTTCGGCAATGCCTCATAAAAAAAATCCAATTTTATCAGAAAATTTAACAGGACTAGCAAGAGTGATTAGATCATTAACCATTCCTGCTTTGGAGAATATAACTTCATGGCATGAAAGAGATATAAGTCACTCCAGTGTTGAGAGAATAAACGCTCCCAATGCCACCATAACGCTCGACTTTGCAGTTCAAAGAATGATCAACATTTTAAATAATTTAAATATAAATAAAAAAAATATGATGAAAAATTTAAATCTTTTAAATGGTCTACCCTATTCACAAAATGTCCTGATTTTTCTTATTGAAAATAAAGTTTTAAGAGAAGATGCCTATAAGATTGTTCAAGATTGTGCTTTGAAAACTTGGAAAGGTAATATGTCTTTTAAAGATAATCTTTTAAGTCATCCTCGTTTAGCCAGATTAAAAATATCAAGTAAAGTTAATAATATCTTCAATAATAAAAATCTTTTTAAAAATGTTGATAAAATATTTAAAAGGATTAATTAATGGCAGTAAAATTAAAAAAATTATATGAGGGAAAAGCAAAAATTATTTATGCCAAAACTAGTAAGGAAGTCATAGCTTCCTATAAAAATGATGCTACAGCTTTTAATAATTTAAAAAAGGGCTCTATAAAGAATAAGGGTGCAATTAATAATGCTATATCGAGTTATTTATTTCAAATATTGAATCATTGTGATATTCCAACACACTTTATAAAGAAAATTGATAAAAAATCTCAGCTTTTAAAAAAAGTAGATATTATTCCAATTGAAGTTTTAGTTAGAAATTTCTTTGCTGGCTCTTTATCTAAAAAGTTTGGTGTAAAAGAAGGAACACAATTATCTGATACGCTAATTGAGTATTGTTTAAAATCGGATGAACTTGGCGATCCTCATATAAGTTCTGAACATATTCTTAATTTAGGTTTATGTGATTTTGATGAATTAGAGTTAATAGATGAATATTCTTTGAGAATAAATGACATATTAAGGTCTACGTTTTATTCTATAGGAATAAATCTAGTTGACTTTAAATTAGAATTTGGAATTTGTAAAAAAACTGAAGAGCTTGTTTTAGCAGATGAAATATCACCAGACACATGTCGTTTGTGGGATTTAAAAACAAATAAAAAACTTGATAAAGATCGATTTCGTAGAGATTTAGGAAATATCGAAGAAGCATATGAAGAGGTGCTTAATAGGTTAAACTTGACAATTTAATGCGAATAAAAATTTTAGTAAGACTTAAAGGCCAAATTTTAGAACCACAGGGAAAAGTAATTGAACAGTCACTTAATAGTTTAGGATTTACAGAATTTTCAAATATCCGACAGGGAAAACTCATTGAATTAGATTTACCCGATAATATAAGTAAAGAGGAAAAAGCACAAAAAATCGACTCTGCTTGCAAAAAACTTTTAGTCAACGATATTATTGAAGAGTACGAAGTGCTTGGATGAGTTTCAAATCTGCTGTTATAACATTCCCTGGATCTAATTGTGACAGAGACGCATTATGCTACTTAAAAGATTTAACTAATGGTGAAGTTCATAATATTTGGCATGAAGAGACATCATTGCCAAAAGTTGATTTAGTAATTTTACCTGGGGGTTTTAGCTTTGGTGATTATTTAAGATCAGGAGCAATGGCATCAAAAAGTAAAATTATTGATGAGGTTGTAAAACATGCAAATGATAATAGATATTTATTAGGTATTTGTAATGGATTTCAAATTTTAACTGAAATTGGACTTCTTGAAGGAGCATTAATTAGAAATAAAAAACTTAAATTTTTAGGAAAAAATTGTTTTATTAAAAAAAAATTTAAAAATAATTTTAATTTATCAATCAAAGATAACCAAATTCTTCAAATACCTATAGCTCATAATGAGGGAAATTTTTATTGTGATATTGAAACTTTAAATTTATTAAAAAATAATGAACAAATTGCTTTTGAATATTGCAAAGGTGAGTTCTCAAACACTGAAGAAAATATAAATGGTTCAATAGAGGCTATTGCAGGCATTACAAACAAAAAAAAGAATGTTCTTGGAATGATGCCTCATCCCGAGAGAGCATATTCTGATTTTCATCAATCACAAGATGGAAGACTTATTATAGAGTCTTTAATTTCATGAATGAAGAGTTAATACTTCAACACGGTTTAACTTTAGATGAATTTCAGGTCATTAGGAAATATCTAAACAGAGACTTAAGTATTGAGGAATTGGGTATTTTTTCTGCTATGTGGAATGAACACTGTTGTTATAAAACTTCAAAAAAATGGCTTAAGAAACTCCCTACAGATAATGAAATTGTAATTCAGGGACCAGGAGAAAACGCTGGTGTAATTGATTTGAAAGATAACGATGGTATTGCGTTTAAAATAGAAAGTCACAATCACCCAAGTTACATAGAACCTTTCAACGGTTCAGCAACTGGTGTTGGAGGTATACTACGAGATATATTTACAATGGGAGCAAGACCAATTGCTACTCTTGACTCAATTAGATTTGGTTTAATAGAAACTGAAAAGACAAAATACTTGTTAAATGGTGTGGTTCATGGAATTGGACACTATGGTAACTGTATTGGAATTCCTAATATTGGTGGTGAGTGTGAGTTTGAGTCAACATATGATTTTAATAATTTGGTTAATGCTATGGCTGTGGGACATGTTCAAAAAGATAAAATTTTTTACTCTAAACCAAAATCTATTGGTAGCCTTATTGTTTACATTGGATCTAAAACTGGAAAAGATGGAATTCATGGAGCAAGTATGGCCTCTGATGTTTTTTCAGAGGAAGATGAGGATGAAAAAAGACCCTCTGTACAAGTTGGTGATCCCTTCATGGAAAAACTTTTAATGGAAGGTTGCTTAGAATTAATGTCTTCAGGATTAATAGAGTCTATGCAAGATATGGGAGCTGCGGGTATTACCTCCTCCAGTGTAGAAATGGCTTCAAAAGGAAATGTAGGTGTTTATATCAATCTTGATAAAGTTCCATTGAGGCAACCACTGAGCGCCTATGAGATACTTTTATCTGAAAGCCAAGAAAGAATGCTAGCTGTTATCGATAAAAAAAATAATCATAAAGTCAGAGAAATTCTTCAAAAATGGCAAATTGACTATGAAGTCATTGGAGAAATTACAGATACAAAAAGAGTTGTGTTTGAGTCAAATAATAAAAAAGTTGTCGATCTTCCTGTAGAAATAATTGTTGATGATGCTCCTGAATACGATAGAGAGTTTTACATACCAAGAAAAAGAAAAAACAAAGATTTTGATTTTTCCAAAATTAAATTGGAAGATATGATAATTAACCTTCTTACAAATCTTAATTATTTAGATAAAAGTTGGGTTTTCGATCAATATGACTCTACTGTGATGGGAGATACTATCAGAGAACCAGGTCAATCATCAGGTATAGTAAAGATTCACGGAACACAAAAAGTTATTGGTGCATCTACCGACTGCAATCCATTATACATAAGAATCAATCCTTATGAAGGAATGAAATATACAGTTGCTGAGTCATATAGAAATCTAATTGCATGCAATATTAATCCTTTAGCGATTACAAATAACCTTAACTTTGCAAGTCCTTTAGATCCAAACATTATGGGAGAGTTGGTTTTATCTATTCATGGATTAAAAACTGCAGCTGTCAAATTCAATACACCTATTGTTTCAGGAAATGTATCTCTATATAACCAGACAAATGAAATACCAATTAAGCCTACACCTGTAATAGGAATGGTAGGTTCCAATATGGATTTAAATAAAATAAACACAAATAAGTTTTGTGAAATTGGTAATAAGATCCTTATTTTAGGAAAACAATTAACAAAAAATTGTAGTCCTTACTTATTACAAGATCAAAAAATCGCTTTTAACATATGTGAATTTAATGACTTAGAGGTATTAGATCTAGATTTTGAAAAAAAAATTGCAAATTGTGTTTTGGAATTATCAGATTTGAAATGCATTATGTCTTGCAATGATATTTCCAGAGGGGGTATCTTTTCGGCATTATTAAAAATGCAATATAAGGATATGGGTTTTAGGGTCAAGGTCCCTGATCCTATTGATTTATTCTGCGAATATAGTGCTGGATATGTGATTGAAATCAGAAGTAAAGATTTTGAAGAAGTAACTTCATTTCTAACAAATAAATGTGCTGAATACCTCGAAATTGGGGAGATAATTAAAGAAGGTATTGAGATAAACTCTAAAAAATTTGACTATTTTGATATTATGAATAAATATCGTAATGATTTTGAGAAGATAATTAGTTAGATGCCTATTGAACAAAAAAAATTAGAAGGACTCCTTGAGAACAAATTTCCAAATTCTAAAATTGTAATTGAGGATCTTGCCGGTGATAACGATCATTATTCAGTTGAAATTGAAAGTGATATGTTTAACGGATTGTCACGTATACAACAACACCAGTTAGTTTACAAATTACTAGATGGATTAATGGATAAAGAGCTTCATGCTATGCAATTAAAAACGAAAGGAACAAAATAATGGAATTAGAGAGTAGTACAAAAGAACAAATTGAAAAAATGATTGGAGATAATGAAGTTTTCCTATTTATGAAAGGTAACCCTGACTTTCCTATGTGTGGTTTCTCGTCAGTCGCAAGCGCAATTTTAAAAAAAACTGGGGTTGAGTTTGGCCATTGTAATGTACTTGAAGATAACAACATTAGAGAAGGTATAAAAACTTATTCAAATTGGCCTACGATACCTCAACTTTACATAAAAAAAGAATTTGTAGGTGGTTGTGATATTATGAAAGAAATGGCTGAGTCTGGTGAACTTCTAGAATTACTAAACTCAAAAGGAATCAAAACTGAAGTAAATTAAAAAAGGGGCATTTATTTTGCCCCTCTCTTTAGTTATTTGAAATATAATTATTTAATTCTTTATAATAAGAATTATTTTCTCCAACTAGTTTTTTAAGTAAAGCTAAATTATTTAGGGCATTCTCTTTTTGACCAAGATCTACATACATCTCACCTTGGTATTCGATAGCACCTAAGTGTTCTGGGTCTAATTCAAGAGCTTTTTTGTAATATTTTGCTGCATTATCAAAGTCTTCACTTTTTCTGTAAGCAAAACCTAACTCATTGTAAACATCAGCTTTAGTAAAATCTGTTGAACTAGCAGTTGTAAGAGTCTTTAGCTTTCTTATTGCCTTATCATAATCTTTGCTTCTTATAAGCTTAATTGCTGACTTATAATCTTTTCCATAATTAGTTTTAGCACTATCATCAGAACTAGATCCAGCAGCGAAAAGGCTTGTAATAAAAAGAGAAAATATGACTGTTAGTATTTTTATTTTCATAAATATCTTTTCGAAATTTATGCGCTGTTAGATTAATTGAATAGATTATTAACTATTGATTATCTAGAGTAGAATTCAACGACTAAATTAGGTTCCATTTGAACAGGGTAAGGAACATCTGTCAATTGAGGTCCTCTAACAAATTTACCAAGACATTTTGATATTTCTAGTTGTAAATACTCAGGAACATCTCTTTCATTAGAGCTTAATGTTTGAATTATCATTGGAATATTCTGGCTAGTTTGTTGAAGGGATATTTCATCACCATCACTAACCTGATAAGATTTTTTATTTACTACTTTACCGTTTACCAAAACATGCCCGTGATTTACTAGTTGTCTTGCAGAAAATACAGTTGGAGCAAACTTTAGTCTAAACACAACAGCATCTAATCTTCGTTCTAAAAGTTCAATTAAAATTTGACTAGTATCGCCTTTTTTTCTAGAAGCTGCTTGATAAATTTTTAAAAATTGTTTCTCAGTAATATCGCCATAATATTTTTTGAGCTTTTGTTTAGCTGCCAATTGAACTCCAAAATCAGAAGGTTTTCTTCTTCTTGCTTGACCATGTTGGCCAGGACCATAGGGTCTTCTATTAAAAGGACTTTTAGGTCTACCCCATAAATTTAGACCTAGTCTTCTATCAATTTTATGTTTTGACGATAGTCTTTTTGTCATGAATTGGTGATTTATATAGATTTAGCCTTTTAAGTCAATTTATTTTGTAATAAATTTTAAAATTCCATAGGCTGTTTTTATTTGTTTTTGGTCTATTTTTGATGTTTTTAAAAAATTTCTTAAAGATATTTCTAAATTATCTCTTTTGGATGAGATTGATGTAAATTTTCTTTTTTCTAGTATTTTCATCAGAAATGATAAAAATTTTTCAATATCTTTTGAGCTAGCAGGAGAATTTTCAAAAGTTGGATTAATATTAGATAGAGATATTTGACTCAATTCATAAGCAATTAAAGCTACAGTATGAGATAAATTGAGCGAACTGTTGTTGTATGTAGGGAGAGACAATAGAAAATTAGCATGCGATATCTCCTTATTGGACAATCCATTATTTTCTTGACCAAACAAAATTGATATTTTTTTCGATTTTAGTTTAGATATTTCATTTACTTTTATTGGAGGTATGTGAAAGTCTCTTTTCCTAACTGTCGTTGCTATTAAGATATCACTACCTTTCATAGCTTCTGGTATTGATTGATATACTTTAACTTTTTTAACTAAGGATGAAAAATGCTTTGCAGATTTTATTCCCTTATCATTAGGCCAAATTTTTCTTGGACTTACTAAGGATAAGTTCTCAAAACCAAAACATCCTATTGATCTTAGAGACATACCAACATTTTCAGATAACTGGGGTTTGTTTAATATAAATTGAATTGTTTTTTTCAAGAGGACTTAATTAATTTATAAATTAAGCTCTCTCTAAGGGCGTTATAAGACGCATCAATTATATTAGTAGAGACACCTACTGTTGTCCAAATGGATCCTTTTTGATCCTTCGTCTCGATAAGAACACGAACTATTGCGTCTGTTCCTTTTTCTGAGGATAAAATTCTTACCTTAAAATCAGTTAATTCTAAATCCTCTAAAGCAGGGTAAAAGCCCATTAATGATTTTCTTAAAGCTTTGTCCAAAGCATTTACTGGACCATTTCCTACTTCTACATTCATGTATTCTTTTTTTTCAACTTCTATCCTTACAGTTGCTTCAGACTCAGTTACTAATTCTCCTTTAGCATTCCATCTTCTATCATCAATAACTTTAAATCTTTTTAATTCAAAGTACTCTGGGATACCGAAAAGAGTTTGTCTAGCTAGTATCTCAAAACTCGCAATTGCCTGATCGTAAGCGTAACCCTTGAATTCTCTCTCTTTTACTTTTTGGAGTAAAAAATCTAATTTATCTGAATGATCATCTGGGTTAATACCAACAGTATTTAAAAGAGATATGATATTAGATCGGCCAGATTGATCAGAAATTACAACTTTTCTCGTATTACCTACTATTTCTGGGTCTATATGCTCATATGTTTTAGGGTCTTTGTTAATTGCTGAAACATGCAAACCTCCTTTATGTGAAAAGGCATTTTCACCAACATAGGCTTGTTGAGTATTTGGCATACGATTTAAAATTTCATCTAGAAGCAATGAGATTTTCTTTAAGGCTGATAATTTTTCTTTAGGAATACTAGTTTCAAATTTTGTTTTCAAAATTATTGAGGGAATAAGAGATACTAAATTTGCATTTCCGCACCTTTCTCCTAATCCATTAATTGTGCCTTGAATTTGTCTCACTCCTGCTCGCACAGCAGCCAGTGAGTTGGCAACTGCATTTTCTGTATCATTATGCGCATGGATGCCCAGTTTTTCACCTGGTATATACTTTGTTACTTCTTGAACAATTGTCCCTACTTCATTTGGCAGAGTTCCACCATTAGTATCACACAATACTATCCACCTCGCTCCATTATTTAAAGCCTCAGTTAAACAATCTAATGCAAATTTAGGATCTGATTTATATCCATCAAAAAAATGCTCAGCATCATACATTGCCTCTAAACCTTTTTCATTGATATGAGCGATACTTTCACCAATCATTTTTAGGTTATCAGATTTTGAAATGCCTAAAGCCTTTTCGACCTGATATGAAGATGATTTCCCAACAATGCAAATATGTTTTACATTTGTATTAATTAAAGTATTTAGACCTGGATCGTTTGAAACACTCGTATTAGGTCTTCTGGTCATTCCAAAAGCAACCAAACTAGAATTATTAAAATTTGTTGTAGAATTAAAAAAACTATCATCAGTTGGATTTGACCCTGGCCAACCACCCTCAATATAATCTAAACCTAATTCATCGAGAGCATTAGAGAATTTGATTTTATCATCTACACTAAAATCAACACCGGTAGTTTGTTGACCATCTCTTAATGTAGTGTCAAAAAAATAAATTTTATTTTCTAGTTTTTCTTCCATGTTGTGCCATTTATGGTGTCTTCTAAAACAATCCCTTGTTTAAATAACTCATCTCTAATTTTGTCTGCTAGCTCAAAGTCTTTATTTTTTTTAGCCTCTTGTCGGCGAGATATCATATTTTCAATAAATTCTTTATCAAGGTTTAAATCTGTTTTATTAAAACTAGGATTTAATCCTAGTAAGCTTAAACCATTATTAAAATGAGCTGATAAATCATCATTATTCTTGTCTTTTTTAATGTTAGCTATTATTTGCTGTAATCTCATCAGTGCTTTTGGGGTATTTAGGTCATCTAAAAGTGCATTAACAAATTCTGAGTCTAATTCTTTGCTATTAACCTCTTTAATATGCTCTCTCCACTTGTCAATGATGTTTTCACTATAACTTATAAGATCGTTTGAAAAATCAAGTGGTTGACGATAATGAGTAGTCAGTAGTGAATATTTGAGAACAGCAGGATCGTGTTTAGATAATAAATCATTAACAATTGAGGTATTTCCTAAAGATTTTGACATTTTTTCACCCTTAAAATTTATAAATCCATTATGGAGCCAAAAGTTCGACATTTTTTTATCATGACAACATGTTGACTGAGCAATTTCATTCTCGTGATGTGGAAAAATAAGATCAATACCGCCCGCATGGATATCAATGGTTTCTCCAAGTAATTCTGAAATCATAGCTGAACACTCAATGTGCCATCCAGGTCTACCATTACCCCATGGGCTATCCCAATGAGGTTCATTTGTTTTTGATGGTTTCCAAAGGACAAAATCTTCAGGATTTTTTTTGTAATCGGCAACTTCTACTCTTGCACCAGATATTATGTCTTTTAATGAGAACTTAGAGAGAGAACCATAACCCTTAAATTTCTTTGTTTCAAATAAAACATGTCCTTCAGATACATAGGCATATTTTTTTTCAATAAGAGATGTAATCATCTCAATCATTTTTGAAATATAATCTGTGGCTTTTGGTTCATGTGTTGGAGATAATATTGATAAAGAACTTAGATTTTGTTGATATATTTTTTGAGTAGAATGTACCAACTCATCTGTTGATATTTTAAGTTCATTAGCTTTATCTATAATTTTATCATCAATGTCTGTTATATTTCTAACGTAACGTACACTATCCTCTCCAAAAATTAGTCTTAGGACTCTAAATAAGATATCAAAAACTATAATTGGTCTGAAGTTTCCTATATGTGGATTACTGTAAAGGGTGGGTCCACAAGCATACATCTTAACAGCAGATGAGTTAATAGGTATAAGTTTTTCTTTTTTTTTGGTTAAAGTGTTAAAAAGATTAATATTCATTTAAAATTTTTTTTAAACCTTCGTGTCCAAAATAATTATATAGGTCTTTAACAGATGGGCCATTTTGATTACCTGTAAGTATATAACGTGTATTAGTAAATATTTCTTTTTTTGATAGTGATTTATCAATGCTCATTAAGTAATTGACATATTCATCAAAACTAAAATTTGAAATACCATTAAAATTTTTAATCAAAAGTTTGATAAAGTCACCTGAGGGTTGAATTTTAATTTCTCTTCTATTAATAATATTCCATAAATTTCTTATATCTTCATATTTTTCAACATTTTCTTTAATAAGTTCCCACTCAGTTTCAGTTAAAGCTAACTCTTCTAGCTCAGGGAATTCATTATTTAAATCTTTTAAATTCATTGACCTTAATGAATTTTTTTGAAAAAAGTCAATTTTATGAATATCAATTTTTGGTAAGTTTTTAGAAATATTCTCTAAATTAAAATCTCTAAAATTATTCTCTAAAATGGTTTCAAAATCATAATCTGAGTTTAAACCAAGTGAATACAAATAAGATAGAATACTGTTAACTGTATATCCACTGTTTCTGAATTGCTTAAGTGAAATTGAGTCCAAATTTCTCTTACTTAGTTTTGTTCCATCCTCATTAAGCATTAATGGATTGTGACCTAATGAAGGTAAATCAGAATTTAAACATTTAAATAATTCTAAATGAATTGCTGAATTAGTTAAGTGGTCTTCGCCTCTAATAATGTGAGAAATTTTCATATCTATATCATCGACGACACTTGGAAAATGGTAGAGGTAGCTACCATCAGCCCTTCTTAAAACAGGATCTGATTGAGAAGCTAGATCTACTTCGGTCTCTCCTTTTACTAAATCATTCCATTTAATTTTAGTCTGTGAAAGCTTAAATCTCCAATAAGGCTGATTACCATTAATTATTTTTTTTTCAATTTCTTCTTTAGATAAATTTAATGAGGATCTATCGTAGATCGGAGGTTTTCCTGCTTTTAACTGCAACTTTTTTTTTATATCTAAATCCTCACTTGACTCAAAACATGGGTAAACAAATTTTAAAGAAATTAATTGATCGAAAAGTTCATTATATCTCTCAATTCTTTTGCTTTGATAAAAAGTTTCATCATATTTTATTTTTAACCAATCAAGATCAGATGCTATGGACTTTACATATTCATCTTTGCTTCTCTCTTGGTCAGTGTCGTCATATCTAAGAATAAATTTACCATTATTTTTTTTCGAATATGCCCAATTTAAAAAGCAAGATCTCATATTTCCTAAGTGCAGGTGACCAGTTGGGCTCGGGGCAAAACGTGTAATTATCATTTAACTTTTTTTAAGAGGTACTCTCTTGAAACTTTTACTCTAGAGGAATTACCATATTTTATAATATCAGCAGTTGCATATGTTTCTGACCACTTTTCTGGTAGATAACTTCCAGTTCCTATGACATCTATTGGAGCTTTGGCTAAAGACATTGCCTTGCATTTCTCATTTGTAAATCCGCTAGATGCAATAATTTTTACTTTTTTAAAACCAAAATTATCAAGTTGTGCTCTCAAATACCACAAAGATGCAGCAGAGACTCCAGGCCCAACTAAGTGTTTTAACTCTTTGTCAGATCTGTATTCTTTGATTGAACCGGGAGCGTGTTTTTCTAAGACCTCATATGATTTTGAGGTATCAAGATTCTCAATAAATCTTCCATTTGGGGTATCAAGTCTTATCATTACTTTTCCAGCTTTAGACAACTTATCGAAGTGGCTACAAACTTGAATAGAGTCAGTAATTTCCTTACCGAAATAATCAGGCAATACAACTAAATCATCTTTCGGAAATGTTTCATGAAACATTTTTACTGCCTCAAGAGTAGATCCTGCATATCCTATTAATGCGTGTGGCATCGTTCCTAATGCTTTATTAGATTGAAAATAATGTGAAGTTGCATCTATCGATGTTCCAATAAAGCCTTTAGCTTTTTTTCCTTTTGCTGATTTTGATCCTACTGATGCCGCATATGACATTAATTCAGACATCTCTGTGCCTGCACAATGTCTTGCATCCATAGCTATAAAGGACGTTTTAGGCAAGTCTAAACACATTTGATATGCATTAGCTGCTGCTATACAAGCTGGACCAATTTTTTGTAAGAGTAAAGTTTCCAAATCGACTATATGTTTAAAAGATCCCCTAATATAAAGAATTGGTTCTCCAGCACCAAAATGGTCACCCTCTTTGAATGGGCTAGAAGTTGATACTTTAATACCTCTGTCTTTTGAAATTTGTTTTATCCAATTTATTGCTAGTTTTAATGCTATAACACCTGGTCTACGAATAAAAACAGCATAAGTAACTTTTATGTCTCCATACTTTTGGATAATTTTTTTTGTTTTTAAAAAATAATTATCAGTAAAATTATTAATTAAATTTGAATTTGTTTTTTTATTCATTATGAATAAGAAAACTAATTCATTTCGCCATTAGATAATAAATCAGCCAGAAGAAAAGATAGCTCTAATGATTGATTAACATTTAGTCTTGGGTCACAAAACGTATGATACCTATCACCTAAATTTTCATCTTTAATATCATCAGGTCCACCGACACATTCAGTTACATCTAAACCTGTTAATTCAAGGTGAACGCCTCCTGCGACTGAACCCTCTGATTTATGAATTTCAAAAAAAGACTGAATTTCTTTAAAAATATTCTCAGTAGCTCTTGTTTTATAGCCAGATTTACTTGTAGATGTATTTCCATGCATAGGATCACATATCCATGTAAGATTAAGACCGAGTTTATTAATTTCTTTCAATAAATCAGGGTATTTTGAATTAATTTTATCTGCTCCCATTCTAACAATAAGTGTAAGTCTTCCACCTTCATTCTCAGGATTAAGTATCTCAATATTTTTTTTTAAATCATCAATGGTTGTAGATGGTCCTACTTTAAGACCTAAAGGGTTTTTTATACCACTTAAATAGTGTATGTGAGCACCATTAGGATCTCTAGTTCTATCACCAACCCACAAAAAATGAGAATTTACATTGTACCACTCACCTGTAGTGCTATCTATTCTTGTAAAAGCTTGTTCATAAGGTAAAAGAAGTGCTTCATGGCTTGTGTAAAAATCTGTCTCTCTTAGTTCTCTTGTATTTTTTTCATTTACACCACAGGCATTCATAAATTTTATACTTTCTGCAATTTTTTCAGATAATTCTTTAAATTTTTTTGTTGTATCAAAGTTATCTGCAAAATCTAAATTCCATTTATTTAATTGTGTTAAACTAGCAAAACCTCCTTGAGCAAAAGCTCTTAATAAATTTAAAGTTGAAGCTGAATGGTTATAAGCTCTGATCATTCTTTTAGGGTCTGGTTCTCTAGAGGACTCGTTAAACTCAAATGAATTAATAATATCTCCTCTATAACTAGGTAACTTTTGACCGTTTTTTTCTTCAAAGTCTGAGCTTCTTGGTTTAGCAAATTGTCCACCCATTCTCCCTAGTTTAACGACCGGTTTATTAGTTGCAAAAGTCAAAACAACAGACATTTGCAATAGTAATTTAAAATTATCTCTAATTGTATTGGGGTTTAATTCCTGAAAGCTCTCAGCACAATCACCGCCTTGTAAATAAAAGGACTCTCCTTTTTGAACTTGATAAATTTGTGATTTTAGAGACCTAGTCTCACCAGCAAAAATTAAAGGAGGCATAGAAGATAATTCCTCTATTACAGAGTCTAAATTACCTTGATCAGCATAAGCAGGCATTTGCTTTGCTTCAAAGTTTTTCCAACTATCTTTAGTCCATTTCATGAGGCAAGGATTATATTGTTAAATGTATTAAATAAAAGAAATTATTGGGTTTTAGATTTAAAAGGCCAAATTTTGGGTAGCTTTAATTTAGGTAATGATGGCTCATAACCTGTAGCATAAAAATTATCTATGCTGGATTGTTTATTATCTGAATACTTTGAGTCAGTATCTTCATGATTGATAATTCCAATATTATCAACGATATCTACAGTGGTGATTAGGCCATGATTGTCTGTAATGTAATAGCATTTATCTAAATTTAAATAATCATATGAGCTTTTACCAATTTGATAAGAATTTTTATCAGAACCATCAGATAGAAAAATAAAATTTTTTATGTTTTTTATTTTATATTTGTTTGAAAGTATGTATGTATCGTCATCCTTGAGTATCTCATGAATATACTTTTTGTTACTTAATTTTAAATTAGGGAAAAAAGTTCCTTTTGATAAGTAACTAGGATATTGATTATCATCAATAATATTAGAGAAGAAATTATTTTGTTTGTTAAAATTATTATTAATTTCTAATACTTGATTAGAAAATATGTAAGATTTATTAAACCTGAGTAAAAATTTAAATATGAATAAAGATATTAACTTAGGGAAAAAATTATAAAAATTAAAAAAAAGAATATTAATATAGTAATTGTTATTATTGCTGGAATTATACGTATTCTTAGTGTCTAAAGTATTTAAGCTTAAAAGATTAGCTATTTCAAAACATATTCCCAAATAAGATTTATTTTTGATTGTAATCTCTTTGGTATTATTATTTTTAGAGTAATAAATAGATAAACTAGTTGGGACTTTGATTTTAATAAGATCACTCTCTTGAATTTTTTTATTAGCAATTTTCTTAATATATTTTTTTAAAAGGGATATATTCTCAGAAAAAAAGTGTATTGTGTTGCTATTTGGAAAAACAATATTTATTTTTTTAAATTTTAAATTAGTAAAAATTGATGAGCAGTATTTGTGTTGAGTCTCATTGATTTCAAATCTATAAAAAATTTTATAATCTGTTGTTTGGATTTTAATATCTGGATGATTATCTTTAACAGTGTAGCCATTATCATTAATTAAATAATATATTTGTTCTCCTGTAATAGGTTCTCTTGTAAATAACTTAGATTTATTGATTATTCCATATGTGTCTAAAGGCACTGAATTAAATGTATTTGATTTCAGTTTATCCTCAGGAAAAAAAATAGTTTGTTTGAAATTAGCTTTTTCGATATTTGAAGAAAGCTGTGGTTTGATACCAAACCGAGCGTCAATCACACTAGCTAAAATCTCATTATCAACTTCGATATTCATATTAAATAGTATTCAATTTATTCAACGGTAACTGATTTAGCGAGATTCCTCGGTTGATCAATATCAGTACCTTCATTAAGAGCAAAATAATATGAAATGAGTTGAAGAGGAATAGTATAAATGAAAGGTGTGTCAATAAAGTTTTCTTTGGGTAGGCTTACATTATGTGTGTTTAATGATTTTCTGTGAATTTTTACACTCGATAAAATTATAACCTTACCATTTCTAGCAGCGATTTCCTCAGCATTAGAAATAGATTTCTCATATAGTTCGTTGTTTGGCGATAAGCAAATTGTTAATGATTTTTTATCGATCAATGCGATTGGGCCATGTTTCATCTCTCCTCCTGGAAAGCCTTCGCTATGCATGTAAGATATCTCTTTTAATTTCAAGGATCCCTCTAATGCTATTGGGTATACAATATTCCTTCCAATAAAATAACAAGTATCAGATTGGCTTAATTTTTTTGCAATTTTTTTCGCCTCTGGTGTAAAATCATTTATTAATTTTTTCAGCTTTATTGGTAATAACTTTAGAATTGCTAAATTCTTATTATAATCTTTTTTCGATATGGAATTTGTCATTTTACCAATTTCAATAGAAAGATTGGCTAAGCTCAATATTTGACAAGTAAAAGCTTTAGTTGAGGCTACACCAACTTCTTTATCAGCATAAGTAGGTATGGTTACATCAGCCTCTCTTACCATACTACTCTGCAAAGAATTAGTGATGACTATAGAGGAATGTTTGTTTTTTTTGATATATTTTAGAGCCATCAAGGTATCCATGGTTTCACCAGATTGTGAAATAAAAATAAATAAAATTTTTTCGTCTTTATTTATTTTTTTATACCTAAGCTCGGAAGCTAATTCTGATGAAGTATCTATATTTGTATATTTATTAAAGTAATACTCACCAACTAAACAGGCATGGTATGCAGTACCACATCCAACAAATATTATTTTTTTGTTTAAAATTAAATTTTTAAATTTGCTTTCAAAATCATTAAAAAATTCTTTTACATAATTTTTTTGAGTAGTTTTTATAACTTCAGGCTGCTCATGAATCTCTTTCAACATATAATGTTGATATTTTCCTTTATCATATGGGTTTTGTTTAATTTCATTTTTTTCGAAGAGTATTTTAGCTTTATTTAAACTAAATATTTTAGACTGCTGAATTTTAATAATATCACCATCTTTTAGATGATAAATCTTATCACTATAATCAGATAAAATAGATGAATCTGAGCATATGTAAGAGGAGTTTCTATTATGTGATAAAGCGATTGGACTGCCATTTTTTAATAAGTAAAAACAATTATTTTTTTTTATAAATATAACAAAAGCGTAGTTTCCTTTAATTACACTTTTAAACACTCTAATAGCTTCATCTGAATTTTTATATTTATTAACTAAATAGGTGAGAAAGTAAAAACTGATTTCAGTATCTGATTGAATATTTTTAGGAATTTCTACAAATCGATTTTGAATTTTTCTATAGTTTTCAATAATACCATTACAAACTAAAGTAAGATCATCATTTGCAAATGGATGAGCATTATTTTTGCTAACAACTCCATGTGTTGCCCATCTTGTATGACCTATCACACCATAAAAATTTTTATCTGATACATTTTGAGCTTTATTTTTTAGTTCTGATATTTTGCCGACACTTTTAATAGTTTTTATTCGTTCTTTTGAAAACAAGGAAATGCCAGCAGAGTCATACCCTCTATATTCCAGCTTTTTTAAAATATCTATAGAGTTATTCTTTAAAGAAGATGAATTTAAGATACCAACTATACCGCACATTATTTTTTATTATTAATTTTATTTTTCTGTTTTGATCTGGCTATTGAAAAATGATTATTTGGTATTGATTTAGTAATTACAGATCCTGCAGCTATGTATACTTTATTGCCTATACTAACAGGTGCAATAATAGAAGAATTTGAGCCAATAAAGGTATTATTACCTATTTTGCATTTCAGCTTATTTTTTCCATCATAATTACAAGTAATAGTTCCAGCCCCAATATTACTATTTGTTCCTATAAATGAGTCTCCGATATAACTTAAATGATTTACTTTTACTCCCTTTGATAATTTTGATTTTTTAATCTCAACAAAATTACCAATTTTTACCTCATCTGCGATAATAACCTCAGGTCTTATTCTTGCATAAGGGCCAATGGAGCAGTTATTACCTATTGTGGAATTTTCAATATAAGAAAAGGACTTAATAATAGAATTACTTTTGATGCTTACATTTTTTTTTATAACAACATGTGGCTCAATTACTACTCCCGGAGCGATACTAACATTGCTCTCTATATAAACCGTATCAGGATGAATAATTCTAACACCGCTATCTATTAATTTTTTCTTTATAAAATCTTGAGATAATATTTCTAATTTATTAAGTTCATTTAAGGTGTTGGCACCTGATATCACTGTGGCTTTATTTAAAAAAGTAGTCATTTTAAGTTTTTTATTTAAACAGACATTTACTAAATCAGTAATGTAAAATTCATTTTTATTTTTATTTTTTTTTATTAATTTTAAATTTAATGCAGCTTTTTTTGAAATTAAAAATATGCCAGTATTTATCTCATTGATTAATTTCTCTTCGTTTGAACATTCATTTTCTTCAATAATACTAATTAATAAATTATTTTTTTTAACTACTCTTCCATATCCTTTTGGGTTTCTTACATTTTGTGTAAGAACTGATAAGTCAACATCATTCTTTACACCTTTTGAAACAAAATCAGAGAGTATTTTATAATCGAAAATAGGTGTGTCTGCTAAAGTCAATAAAAAATAATCAAATTTATTATTGTATTTATAAAATTGTTTAAAAGCTCCACCAGTACCGTCTATTGGATTTTGAATAAACACTTTTTCATGAATAAAATATTTTTTATTAGCTTTACTTGAAATAACAAAAGTTTTTTTTACATGTTTAATTTTATTTAGTGCATCTAAATTATACTGTATTAACTCTTTACCAGATATTTCATGAAGAAATTTTGGTTTTGGTGATTTAAATCTTTTGCTCTTTCCAGCAGAAAGAATAATGGCGCATATATTCATAAAGTTGTAAAATAATATTAATTAATCTTAACTGAATACTAAAAATATATCTAATTATGTAAATTATGCCAATTATCGTTAAATCAAATTTATCAAAGCAACTTACACATTTCTTAAAGTCTAAACTATTAAAAGATGAATTAGTAGTTTTGCCAACAGAAACTGTTTATGGGCTAGCTGGTTTAGGAACCAATATTAAAGCAGCAAAAAAAATTTTCTTATTAAAAAAAAGACCTTTGAAAAAAAAATTAATATTTCATTGTTCAAGTTTAAAAATGGTAGATAAATTTTTTAAGTTAGATAATGAAAATTTAATTTTAGCTAAGGAATTTTGGCCTGGACCACTTACTCTTGTTTTACAAAGGAAGTCTCTCGAAATACCCAAATCTCTTACATTAAATAATGAGTGTGCTGTAAGAGTTCCAAATAATAAATTTACATTAAATTTAATTAATAAAGTAGGTAAGCCCCTTGTAATGCCCTCAGCAAACAAATTTAAACAACTAAGCCCAATCAACAGTGAAATGGTTTTTCAGCAATTTATTGAGACAAATTTATTAATTGTAGATGATGGAAAATGTAAAGTTGGTATCGAGTCAACTTTAATTAAAATATCTGATAACAAATTGAACATAATAAGACCAGGGTTTATATCATTAGAAAATGTGAAAAAAATATTACCCTATATGGTTATTAGTAAATATAACAAAAATTTAAGTTTTCCTGGAACTTCAAAAAAACATTATTCTCCCAAGAAGAAAATATATTTAAATGTCAAAAATGCTAAAAAAAAATCTGCATATATAAACTTTGGAGCAAACAAGAGATATCAATTCAAAAATTTAAGTAAGAATAGAAATTTAATTGAAGCTGCCAAAAATCTTTATCATTTTATTTTTTTAGCAGATAACGACAACCAATATAAAAATATAAGTATTGCACCTATTCCTTATAAGAAAATAGGAATCGCTATAAATGATAGATTGCGAAGAGCATCTAAATGAAATTTCCAATAAAAACTATAAGAAGGGGTGGCCAAATAACTGCTTTCCCTAAAAATTCTTTAGAGGTATCTAAACTGGTTAAATTTTCTAACAAATATAAATTTCATATTTTACCTATTGGTGGAGAGACTAATAGAGTGGATGGCACAAAACCACAATTTGAAAAAACTATCCTAATAGATTTTAAAAAAATGGGTCGTATTGAAGAAGTTGATACTGATAATTTTATAATAACAGCTCAAAGCGGAACATTGTTAAAAACCATACAAAAAGCAGCAAATAATAAAAAACTTTTATTTCCAGTTAATATTGCGCCAAGTGATAAATGTACAATTGGGGGTAATATATCTACTAATGTTGGGGGTTTGCAAACCTTAAGATATGGTAACATAGAGGATCATATAAATGGCCTTGAAGTAGTACTTAGTGATGGAACTATTTTAAATTTTTTAAATAAACTCAAAAAAGATAATTTTGGCCCAAAACTGTGGAAGTTATTTTGTGGTTCTGAGGGTGTTTTTGGAATAATTACAAGAGCAAGCTTAAAGTTAATCCCAAAAAAAAAATACAATTCTACATATTTAATACAAACAAATAGTTTAAATAAGTCAATTCGATTACTGAAATTTTTAAGAAACAAGTACTTCGATAATTTAACAAGTTTTGAAATAATATTTCCAATACCTAGCTCTTATTTATTTAATGAAAGTACACATCACTTCAATTTAATCATAGAGATACAATCTAATGTTATTGGTAATTACAAAAAAGAATTAAAAAAATACTTTAATTTAAAAGAATTTAAAATTTATAAAATGGAACATAATAAATCAAAATCATGGATATGGAGCAAAAGAGAAGAGTTAGTATATAATCAGATAAAATATAATTTTACTGAAAAATTTGATATTTCTTTACCCATTGATAAGTGGTCTGTCTTTATTAAGAAGGTAAATACATTTGTAAAGGATAATAACATCTTTACTCCTTATTTTTTTGGGCATTTGGGAGATGGTAATTTGCATTGCAATTTTAAAGTACATCCTAATTCAAAAAAGAATTGTGCTTACCTCTCAAAATTTATTTATGATTTGACTATCCAAAGTGAAGGTAGTGTTGCAGCAGAACACGGTCTTGGTTTGAAAAAAAATTATCTTTTAAAAAAATATAAACCTAGTGAAATCTACCTTTTTATTAAAAAATTAAAAAAACACTTAGATCCGAACTCTAGATTAGGCAAAAATAAGTTATTTCAGGCTTAATTGATCTTTTAATTTAAAATAACTCATTGCTAAAACTAATAATGGCTTATCAATTACGCCAAAACCAGGAAAGTTTTTATGTCTAAACTTTTCAAATAAGCTCAAATTATTGTTCTGATTTGTTATTGTTTCAGCAAGCATTTTTCCAACCATAGTTGTTATGGCTAAACCATGTCCTGAATATCCTTGTGCAAAAAAAATATTATTATCAATACTACCAATATGAGGGAATCTGTTTACAGTTATGGCAACGTGCCCACTCCAAGTACACCAAGCTTTGAACTTTTCTAAACCAGGAAGTATCTTTTTTATACTTTTTTTTAAAGATAATTCCAAATTTATCGGATCTATATTAGAGTAACTTACACCTCCACCAAAAATTAAATTATTATTAGTATCCAGTCTAAAATAATTTAGTACAAATAACATATCTCCCACTGTGATAGGTTTTCGAAAATATTTACTCAATTCTGTATTTGGAATTTCAGTAAATGCTGATACATAAGTTTTAACAGGCATTATTTTTTTTCTTAAACTTTTATTCAAATTATCAATATATGCATTACAGCAGATAATTAATTTATCAGATTTAACAGTTAAATTTTTTTCAGTTTTTATTGTTACTTTTTTTTGAGATTCATATGATATTACTCCTGTATCTTCAAATATTTTACAATTTTTATTTTTTAATAATTCTCTTGCTAATCCTAGACAATAATTAAGTGGATGAATTTGACCACACTCTGAGTCATACATTGCAGATTTGTAATAAGGGCTATCAAAATACTGGTCCATTCTATTTTTTGGTAGATACGTAACTGATTCATAATCAAATTTTGTTTGAAGCCTGTCTACGTATTTTTTTAACTCCTCATCGTGGGATTTACTTACTGCGGCTAAAACATAACCCTCGATTAAGTCACATTGTATATTTAACTCTTTGATATTTTTTTTTACTTCTCTAACAGCGTCTAATGTGAATTGCCATAGTATCTTAATTTCCTCTTGAGTGTGTTTTTGGCTAGAGTAATTCTCTGAGGAAAAACCATGTAATAATTGCCCACCATTTCTTCCAGATGCGCCCCAACCAACTTTATTTTTCTCCAATATGACTATGTTTAAATCTGGATTTAATTTAGATAAATATAATGCTGATGAAATTCCTGATAAACCTGCTCCAATTATACAAACATCACATTGTAAGCTCTCATTTAATTTGTTAGTATTAAGGCTGAATGCTTTTGTTCTTACGTAATAATTATCTGAGTAATCCATCAGATACATAAATATCAAATTTTAAAGGTTAGTTATAGCTATGAATGATTATGTCGATTGGTTAAAGAAAAATAAAATAACAGAGGTTGAATGTATGATTCCTGATAATTCAGGTATACCAAGGGGAAAAATACTACCAACAAAAAAATTTTTAAGCTCTATTGAGTCAGGTGGATTAAGATTACCTTTAGCACTATTCAAATTAGCAGTATCTAGAGATGTGACTTATTCAATAGATGATCAGATTTTAAATCCTACAGATGGTGATTTTATATTAAAGCCTGATTTTAATACTCTGAGAACTGTTCCATGGTATGAAGAACCAACCGCACAGGTTATTTGTGATGCTGTTGATAACAATGATAATGTTATAGAGGTTCACTCTAGAGGTATTTTAAAAAAAGTAATTGGTCTTTATGAAAAAATAGGCCTTGAACCAGTAGTCGCTCCAGAAATTGAATTCTATTTAGTTAAGAAAAACAATGATCCAGACAATCCTTTAGAAACACCAAGTGGGCAATCTGGAAGAATTGAAAAAGGAAATCAGTCTTACGGTATCGACGCTGTTAATGAATTTGATCATATTTTTGAGGATCTATATGACTACTGTGAGACTCAAGAATTAGACGTAGAGAATATTAATCATGAGGATGGACCAGCACAAATGGAAATTAACTTCAAGCATGGTAACCCCCTTGACTTGGCCGATCAGGTTTTTTTATTTAAAAGAACTCTTAGACAAACTGCATTGAAACATAATTTGTATGCAACTTTTATGGCTAAACCGATGGAAGATACTCCAGGGAACTCGATGCATATACATCAATCAATTTTAAAAAAAGGTAAACCAATATTTGTGGACAAAAATCTTAAAACTACAAAACAGTTTGATAATTATATGGGTGGATTACAAAAATATTCAAAAGCTTTTTTACCTCTTTTTGCACCTAACGTTAATTCCTTTAAGAGGCTCAGAGGTTATTGGGAGGAAGGTACGCCATTTAACCTTAACTGGGGTTTTGAAAACCGTACCTGTGGTTTTAGAGTCCCAAATTTCAACTCTGCTAACCAGGCGAGAATTGAAAATAGACTGTGTGGATCAGATGTAAATCCATACTTAGCTATGGCTGCAACATTATCTGCAGGATATTTAGGTTTGAAGAAAAAATTAAAAGCAACCCCTGAGACCAAAAAAGCTGCATATAACGTGAATGTTTCTTTGACAGAAAGCATTTATCAATCAATAGATACTTTTTCTAGATCTAAGGAAGCAAAAGAGATATTCGGCGAAACATTTATCGAATTATTTTGTTCAATCAAAGACCTAGAGGTAAATGCTTATAATAAAATAATTACTGCATGGGAAAGAGAATATTTACTTCTTAATGTTTGATCTATTAATTAAGTAAATACTAATTGCTGCTAATACAACAATTAGCATTATTATTGCAGAAAGAGCATTAACTTCTGGACTCAATCCCAATCTAACTTTAGAAAAAACCACTATTGGCAAAGTGTTAGCTCCGGGACCGGTAGTAAAACTAGCAACAACAAGATCGTCCAAAGAGAGTGTAAATGCAAGTAACCAACCTGATAATATTGCAGGTAATATTACAGGAGCAGTTACTTTCCAAAAAATCATATTTGGAATTGTCCCAAGATCCTGAGCAGCCTCTTCTATATTTTTATCGTAACTACTCAACCTTGATTGGATAATGACTGCAACAAAAGCTACAGAGAAAGTTATATGCGATATTAAGACTGTTAGTTGTCCTTTTGAGGAAGGAAAGCCAATAATATGGTTAGATGATATAAAGAATAACAACAAAGAAAGCCCTAAAATTATCTCAGGCATAACCAAAGGAGAAGAACTCAAGAAAATAAAGAAAGGCCTGGCTGGAATTTTTGATATTCTTGTTAATGAAAAACCAATCATTACACCCATGACTGTTGCAAATGTTGCTGAAAGAGAAGCAATTTTAAGACTAGTATAAAAAGCCTCTAAAATTTGTTCATTATGAAATAATTCCTTATACCATCTAAAAGAAAAACCCTTCCAAACCATAACTCTTTTATTATCATTAAAAGAATAAGCTATAAGAGTTAAAATAGGAAAATATAAAAAAGAAAATCCAAGTGTTAAGGTAAAAATTTTAAAAAATAATCTATTCATTTCTAAAATTATATTTTGCGTACATTAATTGAAAAATAATTATTGGAAATACAAGTATTACAATTCCAGACATCGCAAGCGCACTAGCAATAGGCCAATCTCTATTTACAAAAAATTCATCCCAAATTATCTTCCCAAAATAAAGCTTATCACTGCCACCTAACATTTCTGGTATTATATATTCTCCAACAACTGGTATAAAAACCAACATGCTCCCCGCTACTATTCCTGGTAAAGAGAGAGGTAAGATAACTTTTACAAACGTGTTTAAAGGCTTTGCACCTAAATCATTAGATGCATCAATCAAATTTAAATCAAATTTAACCAAATATCCATAAAGGGGTAAAATCATAAATGGAAGGTAAGTATAAACAACACCTAAGATTACAGCATAATGATTGTGTAACATAGATATTGGTTCAGAAATTAGCCCAATATGTATAAGAATTGAATTTATAATACCAGAGCCTTGTAGTAAGACTTTCCATGCATATACCCTTAGAAGAAAAGAACTCCAAAAAGGTATGATAAGCATAATCAATAGTATGTTTCTTATACTTGTTTTAGATTTTGCAACGTAAAAAGCTATGGGATAACCAATCAATAAACATAATACTGTAGATGTTAAAGCTAGTGAAAGTGAATTGAGATAAGATCTGATATAGAAAGGGTCTGAAAAAATGAATAAATAATTTCCAAGAGTTGAATTAATCTCCAATCCATTTTCAGATAAAGAAAAAAGATCACGATAAGGTGGCATACCCCATTCAGACACAGATATAGATATTTTGAAAATTAAAGCTAATGGAACAAAAAAGAACAAAACTAGCCATAAATATGGAGTAAATACAAACCACACGTTTTGTTTTTTAAAATTTTTAATCATTAAAGAAATATATTGATGTTTCGTTAAAACTTATCTGAACTTTATCATCCCATCTTATTTGAAGGTTATCTGAAACTAAACTATTTTGCATAAAAGAGTAAAATTCAAATCCATTAACGTCAATTAAATACTTAGTATAGCTCCCTAAATAAGCTACTTCTTTAACTACACCAATATTTAAATTATCAGATTGATTTTCTAGTTTTTTAACAGAAATTTTTTCAGGCCTAATTAAACATTTAAAATAATTTTCTTTATAGTTAATATTTTTAACTTCATAATTTAATTCTTTAATGATGATTTGATTATTTTTATTAAGAACATTAAAGATATTGGCTGTGCCAATAAAATTCGCTATATATTTGTCCTTCGGTTTTTCATATATCTCAACAGGATTACCGACTTGGAGGATTTCTCCATTTTTCATAATTGCCATTCTGTCAGATAATGACATTGCTTCCTCTTGATCATGGGTAACAATAATAAAAGTGATGCCTAACTTATATTGTAGATTAACTAACTCGAATTGTGTTTGTACTCTTAGCTGTTTATCTAATGCTGCAAGTGGTTCATCCAATAAAAGTAATTTTGGTTTTTTGACTAGACATCTTGCTAATGCTACACGTTGTTGTTGACCACCAGATATCTCATTGATTTTTCTTTTCTCTAAACCATTCAGCTCTAGTAAATTTAAAATTTCATTAACACGATGATTGATTTCTTCTTTAGAAATTTTTTCTTCTTTTAGTCCAAACTGGATATTATTAGTGACATTTAAATGCGGAAATAGTGCATAGTTTTGGAACATAATATTTAAAGGTCTTACATATGGTGGAAGTTTCGTGATATCCTTTCCGTCGAGTAGAATTCTTCCTTCATCAGGCTTCTCGAAACCTGCTATAATTCTCAAAAGTGTTGACTTACCGCATCCTGAAGATCCTAGGAGACTGAATATTTCAGATTTTGCTATTTTTAGATTAACTTTGTTTAAAGCTACAACATTATCAAACCTTTTTGATACATCTATGATTTGTAAAAAAGGTTCAGACATAAAAAAGATTGTGAAAAGCGCAACTTAAGTAAAAGTTGCGCTTTAATTAAATTATTGAGAAGCTTTAAAACTATTAAATACTCTCGAAGATATCCTAGACTTTTGAGGTGAGTCAGCTGTATCTGCAAAAAGTTTAGTTAATGTCTCTTCTGTTGGATAAATTGCTGGGTCTGAAAGAATATCAGGATCTATCAAACCTTCAGTTGTGTTAGCTACTAGATTAGGATTTGAGTACCACACATAGTTAGTAATTTCTGCAACAACTTCTGGTCTCAAAATATAATCTATAAATTTATGAGCATTTTCTACGTTTTTTGCGTCTGCTGGAATTCCCATCATATCAAACCAAATTACTGTTCCTTCGTTTGGAATTGAATACCAGACCTCTTCAATTTCCTCGTATGCTGCTATAAATACATCACCTGACCAACCTATTGCTAAGCAAATCTCACCATTTGCTAAATCATCAATGTACTGAGAAGAGTCAAAATACTTTATGTAAGGTCTAATATTATTCAATAATTCTAGTGCCTCTTGATTAGCTTTAGTGTTTTCTGTATTTGGATCATGGCCAAGATAATTTAATGCAATCTCAACAATTTCACTTGGTGCATCTAAGAAAGCCACACCACAATCTTCATATTTAGAAATTTGATCTACATCAAATATTATGTCCCATGACTCAACATCTCCACCTCTTTCCTCTACGGCAGCAACGTTGTAACCAATTCCAGTTGTACCATACATGTAATTGACAGAGTATTCCCCACCTGGATCATGAGCATCAGTTTTATCTAAAACACTTGGATCTAAATTTTTGAGGTTTGGAATCATACTTTTATCAAGTTTTTGAAAAACCCCTGCTTTAATTTGGTTTTCCATAAAGGAGCCTGATGGAACAACTAAGTCATAACCACTTCCTCCAGCTAAAAGCTTAGCCTCTAGAACTTCGTTTGAGTCAAATACATCGTATGTTACATCAATACCAGTTTCTTCCTCAAAATTTGCAATTGTATCTTCAGCTATATAATCGGACCAATTGTATATAAATAACTCTTCTTTAGCGCTCAAACTCATAGGGAGTATTAGCACTAAAAGAGCTGTTAAAAATTTGTTCATATTACCTCTCCTCTTAAATAAGTAGAATTTGAATAATATGATAATTTTTTTTAAAAATCACAAATTTTTTTATATAGATCTGGTCTACGATCTCTAAAATTTCCCCAAGATTGGCGGTATTTTGTTATTTCTGAAAAGTCGAAATTCTTAGATACAAAGCCCTCATCTTTTTTGCCCATTTCAATTTCAATATTACCCAAATGATTAGCGATAAAGGAGCTTCCATAAAATGTAACAGATATTAAACCTTCATTTTCTGTGCCAATTCTATTAGAGGCAATGACTGGAATTTGATTTGCAGCTGCATGACCTTTCATTACGTTTTGCCAGTGATCTTTTGAGTCTAATAAAGGGTCTTGAGGCTCAGAACCAATTGCCGTGGGATATAATAAAATATCTGCACCAGAAAGTGTCATAGATCTCGCACATTCAGGAAACCATTGATCCCAGCATATACCACAACCAAGATTTCCAAATTTTGTGTTAAATACTTTGAAGCCAGTATCTCCGGGTTTAAAGTAAAACTTTTCGTTATAACCAGGGCCCTCGGGAATATGGGACTTTCTATATAAATCACTTAATTTACCATCAGCATTAATCACAACTAGTGAATTAAAAAAATTATTTTCTTTTTTTTCAAAAAAACTGATTGGCATTACCATATTATTTTTCTTACAAAAATTAGAAAAAATTTCAAATAGTTTGTTATTAGGAAATTCAATTGCATAATTAAAAAACTTTGTATCCTGAGTTGAGCAAAAGTACTCAGTCTGAAATAACTCCTGTAGGAGGAAAATATTTACATTTTCCTTAGATGCTTGTTGAGCAATATGTATAGCCTTATTTATGTTTAAATCTTTTTTTTCTTTTATTGATTTAAATTGTGAAGCAGCAACCTTAATTGACATTTTTTGGCACATTCATGGTAACACAATGGATATTACCTCCACCATAATTTATATGTGAAGTTTCAATCATCTCAATTTTTTTATCTTTAAAAATATCCTTAAAAATATCATAAACCATTTCATCTTCTTTAACATTAAATTTTGGAACAAAGATTTTATGCTTTGAAAAATAAAAATTTATATACGAGGCAATAAGCTTTTTATCATTGACAACTATTTTTGAAGGTAGTGGTATATCAATTAATTCTATATTACTGTCAATGCTCGAAAGGTTACTTAGAATAATTGATTTAATCTTAGTTAAATTATTTGAATTCAAATCATCTAAATCATAACTTTTTGCTATTAAATATTTTCTATTTCCAATAGGACATAGAATATTGTCTATGTGCCCATCAGTATCATCATCTTTTAAACCTTCGGGAATCCAAATCATTGAATTTAAATCAAATAAACTAGTCAGTGTTTGCTCTATTTTTGCTTTTTCAGGATTATTTCTATTTGGATTAAGTAGGACACTTTCAGTGGTAAACAAGTTTCCGTATTCATCGAAAGTAATAGCACCACCTTCTAAAGTAAGGTCATTTAAATATGAAGTAATAGAAAATTGATTTGAGATATATTCACCTACTTTATTATCATTAAAATAATTTGGGTATTTTCCATAACCATTAAAATTAAAGTTAATACATTTAAGTTCATTGTCCTCTTTTATAAAAATTGGGGCAATATCTCTCATCCAAGAGTCATCTAGTTCTAATTGAATAATATTTATTTTTTGATTATTGATATAATTTTTACACTCATTGTAATCCTCTTTATTACAATACATATAAACTGTTTCTTCATCTGAAATACAATTAGCTAAATGCGCCATTTCTAATCTGGCATCTTTAATTATTTCGTTGTAAAGATTTTTATTACATGGCCAAGCCATTAGACATTTGTCATGTGCTTCCCATTCTGGAATTAACTTCATAAGATTATAGTATATATTTTTTTTTAATTATGAATATTTGTATGCTCTCAGATATGGTCAAAAAAGAAAAAAGAATGCCCCTAATACCGGATGATATTATTGAACTAAAAAACATATCAACTAAATTCAACTTTTATATTGAAAAATTTACTGACAGAATAATTGAAGAGAAAGAATATATTTCAGTTGGGTGTAAATACTATACAAATCAAAAAATAGATTTATTCTTATCAATGCAAGGTTTGAAACAAAGTCAAATAAAGTCAAATCAAAATTACTTAGTCTTATTCGATGTTGTAGAGTGTGTTGAGCAAAATAGAGCTATTTTAAATAAAATTTTAAAAAATAATTGTTCTCTGTTATTTTATGATTTATTGAGTGGCAAACACTCAATCAAAATTTTAAAATCTGCTAATGAAGAGCAATTGCTAAAATCAACTATTAACATAAGTAAAAAATTAAAAGCAAAATTGCCAGTATTTTGTAATTCCTTAAAAAAAGATAGCATTGAGAAATTTTATATATCCAAAAAAGGATATATTAATTTTCGTTATTTAACTTTAATTGAAAAATTAGTTTAATATTAAATAAATACCCGTAGACACTAATAATAATGCAAAGAAATACTCAAAGCTTCTTTTTAATTTAGGGTTAGATACTAAATTTTTAATTAAACTTCCAAAAAGTGCCCATAAACTAATACATGGAAAGCTTACCAATGATGACATCAACCCTGTGAAAACAACAGCTATCCAAAGCTTTTCTTCTAAAGGCATAAAACCAGATGCGACTGTAATAGCAATTGTCCATGCCTTAGGGTTTATCCATTGAAAAAGAGCAGCTTCGTAAATATTTAAGGGTCTACCTGTATCTTTCTTGTAATCCTTTAGAGACCCAATCATTTGATAAGCCAAATAAATGAGATAAAAAAAACAAAGCCATTTTAGTATCATTTGAAATTCAGGTTTATTAATCAAAATTAAACCTAAACCTGTGCAAATTAATGAAACTTGGAGAGCATGACCTAAAGAAATACCAGTAATATGTGGTAAAGATTTTTTAAAACCAAATTTTAAGCCTGAGATCGTTAACATAGCATTATTTGGCCCAGGTGTGATAAACATGACGGTGTAATATGATACTATTGCTACAACTAAAGCTATATCTATCAATTAATTAATCTTTAATACTAAATTTATTATCTTTTAAAATAACATGTATTGGAACACCAGTTGAGAGTTCAACAGAATTAATATTATGTGGTTCATAAATATTCATAACTATTAAAAGCGCTCTTAGAGAATTCCCATGTGCTGCTATTAAAATATTATCATTTTCATTACTTTGAATAGCAGGTTGAATTACTTCCTCAAAATATTTTTTTACTCTTCTGACTACATCCTCAAGACTTTCACCGTTGGGGGGTTGATCAGAATAACCTCTTCTCCATTTATGAACTTGTTCTTCTCCAAATTTTTCAGCAGTTTCCTTTTTGTTTAAACCCGTGAGATCACCATAATCTCTCTCATTTAAATTAATGTTTGAGATTATTTTTCCTTCATTATTTAAAAAATCCCACTGATCGAGGTTTTGAAGAATTATTTGAGCGGTTTCTTGAGCTCTTTTTAATTCGCTTGTAAATACAATATTGAATTTAATATCTAAATTTTTGAAGTTTTGCCCAGCTTTATTCGCCTCCTCAATGCCTTGATCAGATAATTCAATATTTTTAAAGCCGGTAAAAAGATTTAATTTATTCCACTCGCTTTGACCATGGCGAATTAATAAAATATTTTTCATTTAATTTGATATATATTATTAATTACTCATGGTCAAATTTCGCATTGAAAAAGATAGCTTAGGTGAAATAAAAGTTGAAAGCACGAAACTTTGGGGAGCACAAACTCAAAGATCAATAGAAAACTTTCAAATAGGTATTGGGAAATTTCATTTTCAAAATATTTTTATAGAGGCCCTTGCCTTACAAAAAAAATCATGTGCTTTCGCAAATGCAGAATTAAAATTATTACGGAAAAATCATACTAAAATTATTGGTAAAGTTTGTGATTTAATTATATCTGGAAAATTAAATGGTCACTTTCCTCTTGTTGTATGGCAAACAGGTTCAGGGACTCAAATCAATATGAATCTTAATGAAGTTATTGCAAATAAAAGTAATCAGTTATTAGGAAGAAAGCTCCCGACAAATACCCCGCTTCATCCAAATGATCATATTAATATGTCTCAATCATCAAATGACAGTATTCCTACTGCTATGCATATAGCTACTGTGCTATTATTAAAAAAAAATTTATTTCCTCAGATAAATTTTTTTAAAAAAACTTTAAAAAAGAAAATTTCAGAATTCAAAGGGATTATTAAAATTGGAAGAACTCACACTCAAGATGCGACACCAATTAAATTTTCAAATGAATTTTTAGCATTTTATGATCAAATCTCTTATGCAGAAAATTTTATTAAAAAAAGTTTAGATAAACTATATGAATTAGCTCAAGGAGGAACTGCTGTTGGATCTGGAGTAAATGCACCAAAAAATTTTTCTAAAAAATTTATTAAATATTTAAAAAAAGAAACAGGGCTTCCATTTAAATCTGCTCCTAATAAATATGAGTCTCTTGCTTCCCATGATGTATTTATTGAGGTAATGTCAGGTGTTGAAATTTTAACTAGTGCCTTATTTAAAATGGCAAATGATATTAGGTTACTAGCATCAGGGCCAAGAAGTGGAATTTCTGAGTTAATTCTTCCTGCCAATGAACCTGGTTCATCAATCATGCCAGGGAAAATAAACCCTACACAGTGTGAGGCATTATCGATGGTGTGTACACATGTGATTGGTCTTAGAAATTCTATAGCCTTCGCTTGTACGCAAGGCCATTTTCAGTTAAATGTTTATAATCCATTGATTATTCACAATACTCTTGATGCAATTAATTTGATTAGTGAGGCTATGGCCTCCTTTAATAAAAAATGTTTGAGAGGATTAAAAGTTAATAAAAAAAGAGTAAATGAGCTTTTAAATCGCTCATTAATGCTGGTGACGCCCTTAACTAAAGTTATTGGTTATGATCTTGCCTCTAAAGTGGCATTAAATGCTTATACAAGAAATATTTCATTAAAAGAGTCTTGTATGGAACTTACTAATTTATCTGAGGAAGAGTTTAATAAATATACTGATCCAAAGAAGATGGTTTAGTTAATTTTGTGTATTTTATAGTTTTCTTTTGTTTTAAATAGCTCTTTAAGCAAATTATTTGTAATGAAGTGGCCTGTTTTAAAACCTTTGTAAGTTCCAATAACAGGGTAGCCGGATAAATAAAGATCACCCACCACATCCAAAACCTTATGGCGCATTAATTCATTATCATATCTTAATCCATCTTTATTAAGTGGTTTTTTATTTTTAATCACAATGGCATTATCTAATGAGCCCCCTTTAATTAGATTTTGTGACTTGAGGTATTCTATTTCCTGAAAAAAACCAAAAGTTCTTGCTTTAGAAATAGACTCAATATAGTTACCATTTAAGTTTGAAATTTTAATATCTTGATCCTCATACTTTCCATCAAAACTAGACTGTAAATTTATATTTAAACCTTCATCATTTGAAGAGTTAGGTATTAACTCAGCATATCCATAATCACATGAAAATTTAACTGGCTTAATTATTTCTAAAATATTTTGTTCAGAGTCTTGTTCTTTTAATCCTTTTTTTAAGATACTTTTGACAAATATATCAGAACTACCATCAAGAATAGGAACTTCAACATTGTCAATTAAAATTTCACAGTTATTAATATGCAGACCTGCAAGTGCACTCAATAAGTGTTCAACAGTTTTAACCTCAACTCCGTCAGAAGCAATGTTGGTTGAAAATTTTGTAGATATTACATTATCCCATTTTGCAGGAATAATTATAGATTTGTCTGCTCTATTAAAAAATATACCAGAATTTATAGGCGCAGGTTTAAGGATAATATTCGTATTAACACCAGTATGTAGACCAATTCCATTAAAGTGTATAGGATCTTTAATAGTAAAACTCTTCATTTAAGCAATACTAAGAAAATACCTAAAAAGTATTACTTTATAATTGTAAAACTTTGTATTATTTAAGTTTATTGGTTTGATCCTTTACGAAGATATGACGGGGTATCTATATCCTCAATGGCATCATTTTCATTACTAAAATCTGAAATATCTGAAATCTCTGAACTTTCCGCAAGATCGTTTTTTTCATTTGATAAAACAGTGTCATCTTCAACAATATCACTAAATAGAAAAAGGTTAGGATCTGTCTTTGTTTTTTTTGTCTTTTTCCTCTTATCTGGACTTTTGTCACTAACTTCAGTTGATTTTTTATCAGATGACATCAAACTAGAGAGCATGCTAAAAAAACCAGTTTTCTTCTTCTCTTCAAGATTTCCAAAATTAACACTATTTTCAGCGCTTTTATTACTTAATTCTTCTTTATCATTTACTTTTTGTTCAATATCACTAGAAAAATTAAATTCATCTTTGTCATGTGTATCCAAATTTTTCTCAACTACACTTGAAATATCCTCATCAGGCACAATATCAGTTTTCTCCTCTGTTAAGCCATCATCAATTTTATTTTGAATAGAACTAAAGCCTGAATTATTTTCAGACTCAGGATAATATAGGATTTTTTTTCCAGTAGCTTCTATACCTGTTGCAAAAATACTAATTTTAAGTTTACCTTGTAGAGTGTCGTCTATTAAAGAACCGAATATTATATTTGCCTCAGGATTTACACTTTGTCTTATGATATTAGCAGCATGATCTACCTCTAATAATGTCATATCATTTCCACCAGAAATATTTACAATTACTCCTTTAGCAGTATTCATATCTATATTTTCAATTAGTGGATTTGTCAGAGCTAGATTAGAAGCTTCTACTGCCTTATTATCTCCCTCTGCTACCGCTGTACCCATCATTGCAAATCCCATTTCTTTTATTACAGTTCTTACATCTGCAAAATCTAAGTTTATCAGTCCTGGTTGAGTAATTAAATCAGTAAGTCCTTTTACTCCATCAAACAGAACATTATCTGCTTTTTTAAATGCCTCAGCAAAAGAAGTTTGCTCATTAGATACTTTAAATAAGTTTTGGTTAGGTATTATCAATAGCGTGTCTACATTACTTTTTACTTCTTCGAGTCCTTGTAATGCTAAATTCATTCTCTTGGTACCTTCAAAGTTAAATGGAGTTGAGACTATTGCAACAGTCACAATTCCTAGTTTTTTTGCAATGCTAGCTATAACAGGTAAAGCACCTGTGCCTGTACCTCCACCCAAACCAGCTGTTAAAAATAACATATTTGTATTTCTAAGTTCTTCTGATATTAAATCTATACTTTCTTCAGCAGCGTCTTTTCCAATGACTGGATCCGCACCTGCGCCCAAACCTTTGGTCTTCTCTAAACCTAATTGTATACGATTATAACAAAGAGAATTTTCAAGAGCTTGTGCATCAGTATTTGCTACAATAAAATCAACATTGTTTAAATTTGATTGGATCATATTATTGACAGCGTTGCTGCCTGCACCACCAATGCCCATTACAGTTAAAGATGGTTTTAAGTTTTTTTGATCAACTACTGGTTCTATATCTAGTGTCATTTTTTTCCCCGCAAATCAACCTATAGTAGGTCTACGAATCTTTTGTACCATATTTTGTTTGAAAGTGAATCAATTTTTTGAACAAAGTCATCATTTTTAGAACTTTTATTAGTTAAAAGCCAAAAACTTGAGTAAAGAGACATGATACTTGCATCATTTAAAACCTTGGGAATACCGCAAGACTTTGGGGGTTCTAAAAATTGAATTTCACAGCCAAATTTTGTTCTAAAATAATTATAAAAATTTTTCAACTTTGAACCACCTCCTGTAAATACGTAAGAATAAAAACTCTTGTCTTTAGGTAAAGAATTAAAAACTAATTCAAAAGTTTCATCTAAACGATCTGATATAATTTCTTTTAAATTGTCATGTCCAACATTTTTTTTTTTGTTATCTCCAAACTCCTCCCAAATAGGAATTTCAACTATTGAATTTCTTGTATCAGATAAATCAATTGTAGAAATTTTAAGTTTTTCAGCAAAATCGAAACTAATGTTATGAATGTTGACTAAGTCATTAGAAATTTTTTTACTGCCTTGAGGTATTTTTTTTATAAAATGTAAAACCTTATTTTTTATCATAATAATATTTATATTGTTAAAGCCATAATCAATAAGTACAACATTTGTTTTACTGTTTGGTTTATTTTTTAAATAGAAATAATAGGAAGTCGTGGAGTCCAAGTAATTTAAAATTTTAATTTGTAATTTTTGAAATATATTTTTTAAGAGATTAATTTGTTTAATATCAATCATTGAAACTAGTGAAATTATAGATAACTTGTTACAGTTTAATCCAATAGGATTATCCGTAATTAATTTGTCATCAATTTTATAGTGAGAAGTATAAAGGTTATAATGATAATTTTCGTCTTTAGGAATTTTAATCTTAGAAATTTTTCTTAAATCATTTTTTTCAACAACTGCACCATGAAGATTTAGGTCCTTCTGAGTTTTCTTAATTTTGACACTTTGATTAGTGATAAGAATGTAAGTATCTCTGATTATATAGTTAGCTTGTTTCTCAGCTTGAACTATAGAATTTTTAATAGAATCAATAAAATCGTCAAAATTCTCTATTTCTTCACCTGTATATCCTCTTGATCTAGTTTTACCAGTTCCAATTATTGAATAATCTTGATTTAATTCTGAGTATATTATTGTTTTTATTGAAAATGATCCAATTTCAATTATTGTTTTGTAACTATCCAATTATTTTAATCTTATAGTTTTATTATAGAAATTTCTTAAATCCAAAAATTGATTATAATTTGTACTCTTATCAATAATATCAATATTGTTTTTAATAAAATTTAACAAATTGGAATCAATCACTCTAGGCAGCATAACAACTTTACCGTCACTTAAAACTAAATTGTATCTCCTATCATCTATGTATTCAATTTGATCTATATCAAAAAGGGACGACAATATTTTATAATTATCATATAAGTAATTATTTATATAAATACTATTCTTAGAAATATCAATGAGTTTGATTTTATCTAAATAACTTGTTTTGAAGTATTTGATGGGAGCTGTTGTATTGTCAAAAAATATTACCTCTTTGGTCAAATTATTAAGAGCAAAAGATTTTTTTAAGTTTATTTGAATGTGAATTTCATTATCTATCTGTTTAATTAAATGATTATCAATAAATAAATATTCTTTTAAATAATTATTTATATCATTTAAATTATTTGTTATTTCAACTTCAAAGTCTTTATTTATACTTGAGTCTATAAAATTGATAATTTCAAATGGTTTTTTAGTTAAGTAAATTATAGTATAATAAAAAAATATAGCTAGAGAGATGATTGATAATATAAAAATTGCAACTTCTCTATATCTTAATCTCATATAGATGCATTAATTATTTGATTTAATAAGTATTGATAAGATAGGCTATTAAAATTGGCTTGCTCAGGAGCTAGTGATATTTTTGTTAATCCTGGATGAGTATTCATCTCTAAAAAATACATTTTTCCATTTTTCCTACACATTATAAAGTCTAGTCTTGCTATTCCTTTACATCTACAAACTTTAAATATTCTTTTTGAAATATTTAATAAAAAATTATATTGAGATTTAGATATTCGAGCTGGCAAGAAATGAACGCTTTTGTTTTTTGTGTATTTGGCAATATAATCATAGTGTTTACTATTAAATTCTATTTCTGTAACGCCAAGAGCATGAATTTTACTATTATTTTCGATAACAGTTACAGTTAACTCCTTTCCATATATGATTTCTTCAATCAAATTTTTTTGATCAAAAATTGTTGCTTTGATAATTTTTTTATCATTTAAAAATTTTATACCGTTTGAGGACCCTCCCCAATTTGGCTTTAATATAACGGGAAGCTTTATTTTATTATTATATACAATTTCTTTTGGGGATATGATACTAAGCTTTTTTTTTAAATAGTTTTTTAATAAACGTTTATTAAAACATAAGGCGGATGAAATAGCATCAGAATGAGTAATAGCTATTTTATTTTTTTGTGCAAATGAATTTAAACCTCCGTCTTCGCCAAATTCACCATGAAGAGAATTAAATATTATATCTGGTTTATAAATTAAAATTTTATCAATATTATTTTTTTTAATATTAAAAAATCTCACATTAAATTTATTTTTTTTGAGACTGGAAAAAACATTTTTACCTGACATAAGAGATACTTCTCTTTCATCTGACCATCCTCCAGCTACAACTAGAATATTGAGTAATTTAATTTTTTTTTCTTTCAAGCTATAATTCTTAATTCTTTTTCTAGTGTAATTTTGTGCTTATCGCTTACTCTTTTTTGGATTTTGGAAATAAATAACTCTATACTTTTTGCACTAATATTTGGCTCATTTTCAAAAAAATTGGAGTGTATCTTAGATAATTTTATAGGTCCGTTATAAAAACTTTTATCAATGGATGTCTTTATTAATTTCCAGGCACTTTGATTAACTGGATTTTTGAAAATACTACCACAACAATTTACTTTTTGCGGTTGTGTTCTGTTTCTAATATTTTCATACTCTTTCATTAAATTTTTTATTGAAATCTTATCTCCTAAGGTAATTTTAAATTTTCCATATAAAATTATTGTATTACTTTTTTGAAAACCTCTTCGATAGTCAAAATTTAATTCACTTATATTTTTTTCATAAATTTTATTATCATTTATATCAAAATATATTACACTTATTAGTTTGTCTTTAATTTCTTGATTATAACAGCCAGCATTCATAAATATATTTCCTCCAATTGAACCTGGGATCGTAAATAAGAACTCATAACCTGATATATTATTTTGAAAACAAAATTTAGATAAATAATTGTCTAAAACAGCGGCTCCAACTAACATGTGATCAGACTTTATTTGAACATTAGCAAAATCTCCTAAGAGTTTTATAGCTGTACCTTTAAAACCCTCGTCATTAATTAGAGTATTTGAAAGATTGCCAATAACTAATAATGGTTTTGATTTAATTTCAGATCTACTAAATAAATTACTTAAATCATTTTTTTTATAAACTTTGTAAAGATGCTTAATTGTACCTCCAGATTTTAACCACGAATATTTAGCTGATGAGTAATTAGTAATTAAATTTTTATTTCCTAGAGTCATAAAAAAAACGAATTTGGTTTGATATATCTCCTGCTCCTGCAGAAATAATTATACTTTCACTTTTATTTAATACAAATTTATCTAATAAATTAAATAAGTGATGATAATTTTCGACATATCTAGTTTTCTGATTATTGAGGACATTCAAGTCATTAACTAAATTTTTTGAATTTTTCATACCCTTTTTATAGTTTTCACCTGCCTCATATGTTTTTATAATAACTAAGTTTTTAATATTCTTTAATACCCTCAAATATTGGTTATATAAATCATTTAATCTTGAGTACCTGTGGGGTTCTATAATAAAAATAATATGTTTTTTCTTATATAAACGTGAAATATTAATTAATTTTTCAATCTCTGTGGGATGATGCGCATAGTCGTCAATAAGTATAGTTTTTTTTATCTTCCCAAGAATATTTAATCTCCTTTTTGTACCTTTAAAATTTAGTATATGAGATTTTATTATTTTGTATCCTAAATCATCAATTGTAGAAAGAGCTGCAGTTAAATTTTGAACGTTATGTTCTCCAAGTAAATTAGTAGATAAATTTTTCGTTAAAATTTTTTTATCTTTAAAAATATGAAAAGTTGACTTTTTATCGGTCAACTTCAAAATTTTATAATTATAATTTGACTTTAAACTTGACCCAAATGTTTTGATGTTACTAGAATATTTTTTTAATGAAGTTAAAAAATGGTCATTATTATTAACAAAAATCTTAACATTTTTTTTACTTTGACTAAGAATATATTTTTTAATTTTAGATTTAAACTTAGAATAAGTTTTATAAAATTCTATATGCTCCCTATCAACATTTAAATATATCAAATATCTTGGGCTTAATTTGAAAACAGTTCCATCACTTTCATCTGCCTCTACTACAACATAATTACTATCAGTAAGATATATATTTTGACCAAAATTTTGCATAATACCACCAGAAATAATAGTTGGGTTCATGCCAGCGCAGACTAATAAATTTCCTAAAATAGAGGTGGTTGATGTTTTCCCGTGAGAGCCAGATATAACAATGGTAAACTTATCTTTGCAAATAAGTTGGAGAAGTTTGGATCTGTTATAACAAGGTACTCTATTTTTTTTTGCCTCTTTAATTTCAGGATTATTTTTAATTGCTGAGGAGTAGAATATAATTTCCCTACCTTTGATATTTGAAATCTTATGCCCAATGAAAACTGGAATATTCAATTTTTCTAAATTAATCGTATTGGCGTTATAAGTAATATCACTACCAGTAACGTCTATATTATTTTTTTTTAAATAAATTGCTAAAGCACTCATACCAATACCATTGATGCCAATAATATGTATTTTTTTGGATGTTAGTTCAGAGAATTTCATCTAGTTGTATAACAAATTATTTTTTCAATCGAATGAGGGTTTATTAGAGAATTAAAGTAAAATTGGTTTATAGTGTTTTTTTTATTTGGTATGGAAAATTTCTTTAAGCTCATGTTATGTGAAAGAAAATAATTTAAATTAAATTTTTGATGTTGGTCTCTAGAGATTATATGAGGCATAAAATAAACATTATTTGTATAATATAAAATTTCATTAATAGATCCTGATCCAGATCTAGAAAGTATAAAATCATACTCTTTGATATTGAGATCATTTTTAAAAGAAAAAAAAGTGCATCTATTAACATCAATTAGATCTATGTATTTTTTTTTTATAATTTCTAAGTGTGAGTTGGGTATTTGAACAAAGAATTTTAATTTCTTTAAATATTTTGTATTTAATACCATTATTTCTTTTAGCATTTTTTTATTTAAATCTAACGATCCTGCACTTCCGCCCATTAATAAAATATTAATAAAATTGTTATCAAGTTTTTCTTTTGCTCTTTCTCTATCTATAAAAAAATTACCGACAAATATTTCTTTACTGCGCATTTTATGTTTTGGAAAAGAAATAAAAGCATTTTTAGCAATAAAATAATTAATTTTATTTGCTAAACCATAAATTATATTTTGTTCATGAATATTAATTCTATTTGAAGAAAGGAAAAAAATATTAAAAAATTTTGCAATTATTAAAATAGGAGTTGTGATAAAACCACCAAAGCCTAATAATGTTATTTTTCTATTAAATAAAAATAATGAATTTAAATTGAAAAATATTTTTAAAATATATGCAAATTTATTTTTGGAATTAAAAATAAGTACGTTTACTCTATTATCATTAATATTCTCTATATAATTTTTTCCTATTTCGTTTGAAATAAAGAGAATTTCATTTGGCTCTTTGATTTTACTTATAATATTTAAATATTTTATTGCAGGTAAGATATGACCTCCTGAAGACCCAGCTATCACAATAAATTTAATTTTTTTCAATGACTATTTCTTTCAAAACCTTATTTGTTTTTATATCAATAATTTGAAATACTACCTTATTATCTAAAATATATTTTTGCTGATATTGATTTTCATTAATTAAGAAAACATCATTTAAATCAATATTTTTGTTAATAATCTTTTTTGAATTTTTGTCATTACTCATTTTATAGAAAACACCAAAAATAATTGCTATTATTCCAGCTATTATTAATAATCCTTGAAAAATAACTAAACTAATTAGAAAATTTTTTTTTAACATATATATTTAATGAGTAAATCATATAATTACAAAGGTTTTAGAATTGAAATATTATACGAGGACAATGATATAGCAATATTAAATAAACCATCTGGGCTTCTTACACATAAAAAAAATGAATACGATACTAGTCCAAGCTTACAAGAGAGTTTAAAGGATCAATTTATAATAAAAAACAATGAAAATTTTAAAGAAGGTATTGTTCATCGTCTAGATAAAGATACAAGTGGTATTATAGTTATAACAAAAAATTTAACTTCCAAAAATAAATTTAAGGACATGTTTAAAAATAGAAATGTAAAAAAAAATTATCTTGCTTTTACCTATGGTTTACTTAGTCAGAATAATTTTGAAATAAATAGAAATATATCTAGAGATAAAATAAAAAGAACGAAATTTAAGGTATCAGAAAATATTGGAAAAAATGCAATTACTAAAGTATCAAATGTTAAAATATTTCATGGATCTATAAGTCTATTAAATTGTCAAATAATTACAGGTAGAACTCATCAAATTAGAGTTCATCTATTAAGTTTAGGACTTCCAATAATTGGTGACAAAGACTATAAACTTAACAAAGAACAAAAATTTCGCTTAAATAATATGATTGATAGTGTAAGAGATCTAGTGTCATTTTTTCCAAGACAAGCATTACACTCATACAAAATAGAATTTGTTCATCCAATTTCAGAAAAACAAATTAAAATTACTTGTGATTTACCTAATGACATGAAAGATTTAAACAAAAAATTACTATGAATATAGAAAATAAAAATCTTCTTCCTGTAATTACCTCTGAAAATGATGTCTATCCATACTTAAAAAAGATAAATCAATTTCCTATTTTATCAGATGAAGAAGAAAAAAAACTTGCAGTAGATTGGTTAAAGAATGGTGACACTAAAGCTGCTCAAAAACTCGTTACTAGCCACTTACGACTTGTTGCAAAAATTGCAATGGGTTACAAGGGTTATGGATTACCTTTATTTGATTTAATCTCTGAGGGAAATTTAGGTCTAATCCAAGCAATAAGAAAATTTGACCCAGAGAAAGGATTTAGGTTAGCTACTTACGCTATATGGTGGATTCGAGCATCTATTCAAGAATATGTCTTACACAGTTGGTCTTTAGTCAAAATAGGGACAACTGCTGCACAAAAAAAACTTTTTTTTAATCTTCGAAGGCTCAGAAATCAACTAAAAAAATATGAAGATGGCTATCTATCTATTGAACAAATCAAATCTATCTCTGAAGATCTTGGTGTAACTGAAGAAGAAGTAAAACAAATGGAAGGCAGAGTTTTTAATCAGGATTTCTCATTAAATACACCTGTTAATGATGAAAATGATTCCGAGTGGATAGATCAGGTTGAAGATGAGACAATTGACACTATCTCAAAAGTTGAGCAAAGTGATGAATTAAAAAAAAGAAAAGCATTATATAAACAAGCTGTTACTAAACTTGAGCCAAGAGAATTAGAAATATTAACTGCAAGAAGACTTGATGAAGAGCCTAAAACATTAGAAGATCTGAGTCAGAAGTATTCAATTAGTAGGGAAAGAGTAAGGCAAATAGAAAATAAAGCGATAAAAAAACTTCAAGAAGAGATCAAAGCTATCTCAAATCAGAAACTTTTGCCAAAATATTGAGTCATCTAATAATAGTTTGACTTCTTTCAGGCCCTAGAGAAATAATTTTAATTGGAATATTCAAATAATCTTCGATATATGAGATATATTTTTTTAAATTGTCAGGAAGTCTATCAAATTTACTCAAGTCTTTGATTTCACCCCAACTTGAAAATATTTCAAAGTCAGTATCCTTTAAAGACAAAGACTCTAAAATACTGCTTTCGCTAAAATTAACATCCTCATATTCTTTAGAATTATAGCTTTTACATACTTTTATTTCGGAAAGATTATTTAATACATCAGCTTTAGTCATACATAATTCATTAACACGATTTATCTGACAACTATATTTTAAAGATACTAAGTCAAGCCAACCACATCTTCTTTTTCTTTTTGTTACTGTGCCAATTTCAACTCCTTTTTCAGCAATATAATTACCAATGTCATTATGTAATTCAGACGGGAAAGGTCCATTACCTACTCTTGTAGTGTAAGCTTTAAATATACCAACGGTCTCATAGTCAACTTGTAAAGCTGAACCAATCACAATATTTGATGAAACTGTATTTGATGAAGTTACAAAAGGATATGAACCGTGATCCAAATCAAGAAGTGCACCTTGAGCACCCTCAAATAATATTTTTTTACCTCTAAATTCTTTTTTTATTAAAGAATTATCTATAATTAGTTCTTTTACTAGTTTATAAAAACCTATTAAATCTTGAACTGTCTTTTCAATATTAATTTTATCTTCATTAAATCTCTCTAAAATAGGATCATAAAATTTCTTAATTGAACTAATTTTTTCTTCAATAATTTTCTTAGATTTTAAATCATAAAGTTTAATACTTTTTCTCCCGACTTTATCTTGATATGCAGGTCCGATACCCTTAGAAGTAGTACCAATTTTTTTTTCACTATTTAAAATTGACTCATTTATTTTATCTAATTGCTTATGATAATCTAAGATAAGTGATATGTTTGATGATAAATAAACCTTTGGATTATTAATCTTTTTAGTAATTTGATCGTACTCTTTAGTAAAATGTTTAGGATCAAGAACAACACCTTGACCTAAATAACAAACCTTACCGCGAATTACACCTGATGGTATAAGATTCAATTTATAAGTTATATTATCGACAATGACAGTATGACCAGCGTTATTTCCGCCTTGGTATCTTACAACTAAGTCAAATTCTTCTGAGAGATAATCAACTATTTTACCTTTACCTTCGTCACCCCACTGTAATCCAATAACTGCTTTATTCATTAGATTAATTCAGCTATGTAATCAACATTACTCGAAAAACCAAATCCCTCAATTTTCTTTTTATTTTTTTTGTATTTATAACCACCACCCTGAGCTAATATTTTTTTTGAAATATTTGAGTAGACATAAAAAAAAATATCCTGGTGATAGTCTTGAGAAAAAAAATCTTTTTCTAAATTTAATTCAAATGGAGCTTTTATGTTTTTTTTAAAAATATTTACATATTTTGAAATATTATTTTTACTTTTACTACCATCTAATAAGTAAGTTTCATTTTTAATCATTTTGGGGTCAGTTAAAACAAAAGTATAATTTTTTTTAAGAATATATTTTAAAACTCTATCTAAGATTAATAAAACTTCTTTGAAAGAAATATTTTTTGGTGAATTAATTATTTCAACTCCATGTTGTCTAAATTGCTTTATGGTCTGACTCATATTATCATTTTTAAATACATCTCCCATGTAATAAAGGAAGTGTTTTGAGTCTGAGTCATGTGTCAAAATTGTGTTAATTACTTGTCCTGTAATATCTGAACGAAGAGTGGACTCCGAGAGCGAGTTTAAAGATTTGTCTTCGATTACAGATGTAAAAATCCTTGCGAATTTTTTATTGGAGCTAAGAATTTTAGAAAAAGTAATATCTAAACTCTCATACTTCGCAGCTGTTTGAGAGTATTTTGTATCAAAAGAATTAACAAGCATTTGAAATTACTTTTATTATTTGTGTTTTTAATTTTTTCAAAACACTTACTTTTATATTTCTTTTATCATATTGCAAGTTCACTCTTAAAAGAGGCTCTGTACCAGATGGACGTATATTATAAAATATATCAAAATTTTTACATAGTTTATTAAGTTTTTGATAAATACTATCTTGGGATAAATAAAATTTTTCTCTATCTATTTTTTGATTAATATTTATTACTTCGAGAAGATCTATACCTCTTTTTAAATCTGATAGTTTTTTGTTTTTTTTAAGAACTAAAGTCAAAAGTCTAATAGCAGTGGCCATGCCGTCACCAATTAAAACGTCGTCTTTAAAAATAAAATGGCCTGAGGGTTCACCACCAAAGAAATTTTTATTATCTAATATTTCTTTAAGAATATTTTTATCACCTACCTTTACTCTTTTTAAATTTAAACCTATTTTTTTTAAAGATTTATCAAGACCATGGTTTGCAATTTCGTTAGTTACTATGGTTGAACCTTTTTTTATTTTTTTTTCCGAGAGATAATGTTTAGCAAGAATAAAAATTACTTCCTCACCACATAACACACAACCCTTTTCATCTATAACTATAACCCTATCACCATCTCCGTCTAAACATATTCCCATATCACATTTTTTTTTCTTTACTAACTTTGATGTTTTAGAGGGAAACAGGGAACCACAGTTTAGATTAATATTTGTACCGGAAGGGTTGTTTCCAATAGTGTATAAGTCTAAACCTAATTCAAATAAAACCTCTGGTGCTACTTTATAAGAGGCGCCATTAGCGCAGTCCAAAGCTACTTTCAATTTACTATAATTTAAATTTCTATCAGCACTTTGTTTAAGAGCTTCGGAATATCTTCCAATGGCATTTTTAAGTCTTATAGCTTTACCATAATTTGACTGTTTTATTTTATAGTTATCAAAGTCATAATTAAAAAAATAATCTTCTATTTTATTTTCCTCTTCAGGAGAAATTTTAAGACCTTGATCAGAAAAAAATTTTAATCCGTTATCTTGATAGGGATTATGGGAAGCAGTTATCATCACAGAAAAATCTGCTCTAAGAGACTTACCTAGGACTGTTAATGCTGGGGTTGGCAGAGGTCCAACTAGAATCACTTCTATTCCCATAGATATGAAACCAGATGTTAAAGCAGGTTCAAATATGTATCCTGATAATCGAGTATCCTTATTTATGACCACTCTAGAGATTGAATTTTTTTTTCTTAAAACAATTGCAGATGCTTTAGCAAGTTTAAGAACGTTTTCAGCAGTTAAAGGGTATTTTCCTACTTCACCTCTGATTCCATCAGTGCCAAATAACCTCATAAGAAGTATTTAATATTGGACTTCGTGTTAGTTTGGAAGAGGAAAGTTTTGATCTTTTGTAAAGGAAGGTAAAGGTCCCTTGTTAGATGGTTCTTTTTTATTATCTGAGCTATCAGAGCTGTCAGAGGAAAAATCGTCATCTCTTTTAGGTTTAATACCCTTGATTAAGTTTTTTATTTCTTCTCCAGTTAAGGTTTCATACTCTAAAAGTCCTTTAGCGATTATATGGAGATCCTTGATGTTCTCAGTTAATAATTTTCTAGCTTTGGCTTCAGCATCTTCAACGAGTTTAATAACCTCTTGATCAATTATTCTTGCGGTTTCTTCTGAAATATTTTTAGACTGAGTTACTGAGTGTCCTAAAAATACTTCTTCCTGGTTTCCAGTGTACCTAACTCTTCCTAACTTATCACTATAACCCATTTGTGTTACCATAGCTCTCGCTAAATTAGTAACTTGTTGAATATCCCCCGCAGCCCCTGATCCTATTTTATCAGGTCCAAAAATTAGTTCTTCGGCTATTCGTGCTGCTACTGTGACTACTAATTTATCAAGATACTCATCTTTACGATGTATTACTTTATCTTGCTCAGGCACACTCATTACAAAACCTAGTGCCCTACCTGTTGGAATGATAGAGGATTTATAGATTGGATCTGCGTGCTTACAATGTAAATTTGCTAGGGCATGACCTGCTTCGTGATAGGCAATTACTTCTTTTTCACTATCAGAAATTATTTTAGACTTATTTTGAGTTCCAAGCATAACTTTATCTTTTGCATCCTCAAAATCATCCATTGTAACAATTTTTTTGTTCTTCCTCGCTGCTATTAGTGCAGCCTCATTTACTATATTTGCTAAATCTGCTCCAGAAAATCCAGGAGTTGATCTAGCAATAGCAATAGTTTTAACTGATTTATCCATCTTTATTTTTCTTGTGTGAACTTTTAATATTTTATCTCTACCAATAATATCTGGAGCAGGAACAACAACTTGCCTATCAAATCTTCCAGGTCTTAGTAAAGCGGGATCAAGCACATCAGGTCTATTTGTTGCTGCTACAATTATAACTCCTTCGTTAGCCTCAAAACCATCCATTTCAACAAGGAGTTGATTTAGTGTTTGTTCTCTCTCATCATTTCCTCCTCCTAGTCCAGCTCCTCTATGTCTTCCAACAGCGTCGATCTCATCAATAAAAATGATGCATGGAGCATTCTTCTTTCCTTGATCAAACATGTCTCTTACTCTACTTGCTCCAACGCCTACAAACATTTCTACAAAATCAGAACCAGATATAGAGAAAAAAGGTACGCCTGCCTCACCAGCGATTGCTCGTGCAAGAAGCGTTTTACCTGTACCTGGAGGACCGACTAAAAGTGCACCTTTTGGTATTTTAGCACCCAATCTTTGGAATTTATGGGGATCTTTTAAAAATGAAACCACCTCTTCTAATTCTTGTTTTGCTTCATCAATACCTGCAACATCATTAAATGTAACTTTTTGTTTATTTTCATTTAATAACTTGGCTTTTGATCTTCCAAAACCTAAAGCTCCACCACCTTTTCCAGATTGCATTTGACGCATAAAGAATATCCATACACCAATTAGTAAAAGCATTGGAAACCAAGAAACAAAAATACTAAGTAATGGATGCATTCCAGATTGTTCAGGTTTAGCATTTATAGTTACATCATTTTTGCTAAGTGTTTCTATTAGATTAGGGTCCCTTGGTGCATAAGTCGAAAATTCATCACCATCCATAGTTTGGCCAAAGATATTGTTTCCTTGGATTTCAACAGACTTTATTTCTCCATTTTGAGCTTTATCTAATAAAGTTGAATAAGTATAGGTTACAGAAGAGTAATCTCTTTGAGAGTTCTTAAATACATTAAATAAGCCAAGTAAAATGAGGCTAATGATGATCCAGACAAAAATATTTTTTGAAAAATTCTTCATATTCTAAATATAGTTAGTGTTACTTACGTTTAAAGTACTAAGTAAGATTTATATAGATTTTTTTCTTAAAGGCACCAATTTTTCCTGAAAATACTGACCTTTCCTTAGTATGTTTAAACTGAGTTTTTAATATTTTAATTAAATTCCTTATATTTTCATCTCGAATTCGTTTTTTAAGAAAGTATCTATTTTCATAATAAAAGGCCTGTATTACTAAAAACTTAAGATTTTCATTTAGTTGATTGAACTTATCCTTTTCAATTTCATAAAGTTTTTTCCTTTTTCTTTTAAAAAAATTATAGTGCAACGATTTTAAATGACTAGCCTTTGAAAAAATTAATCTTTCATTATGAATTTTAGAAAAAAGTTTTTTTGAGTTCAAAAAATATCTTACTTTATTTCTAGTATATTGTAACTCATAATTACTTCTATCCTCAAACCAAACTATTTTTTTTCTAATTGCATAGCTTTTGATTTGTTTTTTAGAGTAAATAGTTAGAGGCCGATGTAATTTCAAACCGTTATAGTTATCTGAAAAAATATTTGATAATCCAGCTGTACCAGATTGTTGAATTTTTCTTATAAAAAAAGTTTCATTAAGATCATCAAGGTGATGACCTAGGAATACATTTTTAATATTTTTTTTTTTAGAAAATTTGTATAGATAATTAAATCTTACAGATCTAGATTTTTCTTGAAATCCTTTAGATTTATTTTCTTTAGATATTTTCTTTATAACTAAATTTTTATTTAAAAGTTTATAAAGCTCAATAAATTTGTTAATTTCAAATTTCCCTTCAGATCTTTTTTGGTGATCAAAAATCAAATAATAAATATTTTTATTTTTAAAATATTTTGATTTTATAATTAGATTAAAAAGAACTGTGCTATCTAAGCCACAAGATATTAAAATTAATATTTTTTCATTAGCGTTTATATTATTAGTTAGGTAATTCTTTATACCAAGAGAAAGTGATTTTCCATTAGTCAATAATCAAACCACAGTCTTTTTCACTTTGAAGAGACTTTGCAGACTCAATTACTTCTTTGTTTTCTAAATATATATTTGAAAAAATTATATCCTCCATAATTAAACAACCATTTTCTTGATCTCCAATACCAAAGAGTGATTTTCCAAGCCAAAAATAATTTTCCGATTTAAATTTTGAAAATGAAGAGAAATCTCTATGTCTGATCCCAAAGTATTTTACTGCTTCAATTATCTCATTCTCCATGAAATAAGTTCTACCAAGAAGGTAATATGTTTCTGCCAAATATTCCTTTTGGTCTGTATTAGAATTGACTATTAGTAAAAGACTCTCTATTGCAGACTTGTTATCTAGACTTGCGAAACTTTTCTTGGCGCTTTTTAATTGTTTTTCAACATCAATAATTGGTCTATTTAACTCTATTTCTCTCTCCTCCATTAATTGATCTAAATCATTAAGCATAGAAATATTAGTCTCTGAAATCGATTTAATCTCAATTTCATCTAACCCCTCTTTTTCGAGATCTGTTGAGGAAATCTTCTCATTGGATTGGTCATTAGATGTATCTGAAATATTTGTAGCCTCTCCCTCGAGATCAGAGAGACTAATTTGTCCTAATAATTGTTCCTCTTGAGAGTTTTCAATAATTTTTGAAGAACTTTCTTCGATGTTTAATTGATCAGAGGTGCTGATTATTTTTTTTTCAACAAAATCTGTTGTTGTATATAAGGAATATAAATTACTCACATCATCTTTAATATCCTTAATTTGTTTTTCCAGTGAAATTAAACTTTTTGAAATATCATCAATTGATATTTTTAATTTGTCTAAATCAATATTTATTTTTTTATCACTTGAATTATTTAATGATGATTGATCTTCATTTTTATAAACGAATTTCTGAAGATCAATTATATCGTTTTTTATTCTATCTAATTCTACAGATATTTGATTGTGTTTTTCGGAATGTGCGTAGTTAGTTGAATAGAACAGAAAAAAAATAACCAAAATCTTGTTTATTTTTTTCATGAGATTTCAGGTGCTCCTAGAAATTAAGAGCACCTTGATGAAATTTAAATTAATTACTTACTAATGTAACGCCACGTCTATTTTGACTATATGCAGTTTCATCAGAGCCAATGACCTCAGGTCTCTCTTTGCCCCAACTTACATATTCCATTCTATTGGTATCAACACCAGCTTGAGCGAGATAAGAGTAAACGGAAAATGCTCTTTTATCTCCTAAAGCCAAGTTGTACTCGCGAGTACCTCTTTCATCTGCATGACCTTCGACAGTAATGTTCGTGTCAGGGTATTGCATTAACCAAGCAGCTTGAGCGTCAAGTGTTGCTTGAGCATCCACGGTGAGTTCTGAGCTATCAAATTCAAAAAATACTCTATCACCTACGTTGACAATAAGATCTTCTTGTGTACCAGCTGTAATTTCTCCACCTGAAGATGAACTAGCGCTAGCAGCATCAACGTCTCCACCTTGTTCTGTCTTAGTAGCTGCACATGAAGCAAGGAAAAAACCTGCAACAATAAGCATAAACAATTTTTTTAACATTATTATAATTCTCCGCGTAAATTTATTCTTATTATAGTTAAGCTAACTAAACACTGAATTTTTTGGAAATCAAGATAATAATTATTTAATTTTTATATAATTTGTTGAATTTGAATGAATTATCACAGTAAAGGAGACCACGCTGGATCACTTCCATCCCTTGGAGTTGGGATAATCCTCTCATTATAACCCGTAATATCAATAAAATGGATTGTTACTTCCCCACCAGTTCCATCTAAATTCGATCTCTTTTGTCTGTGAAATATTAAATATCTTCCATTTGGCGACCAAGCAGGAGACTCTAGCGCAAAATCTCTAACAATTACTCTTTCATTGTTTCCATTTGTATCCATAACTCCAATATGAAAATTACCCTGTGTTAACTTAGTAAATGCAATTAAATCTCCTCTAGGTGACCATACAGGATTACCATATACACCTCTACCCTTAGATATTCTTTTTATGTTATCTCCATTTTTTTCCATTATGAACAATTGAGGACTTCCTCCTCGATCAGAGTTAAAAACAATTTTTTCTCCATCAGGGGAAAAAGATGGTGATGTATCTATCCCAGAGTCATTTGTTAATCTTGAAAGAGATCGGGTGTTCAAATCCATTAAATAAATTTCTGAATTCGCCGTGTTTGGGTCGGAAAAAGACATTACAACACTTTGACTATCTGGTGAAAATCTCGGAGCAAAAGTCATGCCTGGAAAATCTCCGACAATTTCTCTTTCACCAGTTTTTAAATTATAAATGTAAACTCTAGGAAGATTATTTTTGTACTCCATATAAGTTATTATTTGATTATTTGGTGCAAAACGTGGTGTTAAGACTAAATTTTTTCCATCTGTTAAAAATTGATGGCTGTCTAAATGTCCATCTTGATCCATGATTGCTAATCTTTTAACTCTTTGATCAAGTGGACCAATTTCTGAAACATAAACTATTCGCGTATCAAAATAACCTGTTTCACCTGTGATTCTCTCGTAAACAATATCACTTACAGTATGCCCCACTCTCCTTATTAAATCTTCATTAGGTACAGTTAGTTGTAATTTTTCAATTTCTTTCCCATTAAATACATCATATAGTCTCATACGTAATCTTATTCCTTTATCTGATTTACTGACATCTGCACTTAATAAGAATTGTGCTTTAATTAGCTTCCAGTCTTCAAAACGCGGAACTTTTTCAACTAAATTGTCAGATTGAATATAAAGGTCCTCATTTACCGTAAAGAAAAGTCCAGAATTTGTTAGATTATTAGATATAATTTGTCTCAAGGTATTACCATATCTAGATGTGTCGGAATCTGCTCCGAATATTTGAGTTATGGCTATGGGTGTTGGTTCAACTTTTCCTTGAGCAATAGTTACCTCAAGAGCTGCATTTGCTTTAAATGAAAAAAACAAAACTATAAGAATTTTTTTAATCATAAAATATGTCTATTTGAATAAGACTACTTATCTTAAATATTTATTAATCAAACATCCAGCTGAAATCAAAAGTAAAATTAATTTCTTTCCACTGTTCATATTTATCTAAAGGTAACAAAAGAGGACTGCAATCAGGATTATTAACGGCCCTCATTGCAGCTTCGGCAGCAGTTCTAAATGATGGATCATTTAATTTTTCCTTATTTACTACTTTAGCACTTTTCACTGTTCGATCGGGATTAACTACAATAAATAATACAGGCTTAATCTCTTTTAGATTGGCAACTCCAACATTAAGATTTAGACAACCGTGTAATTGCTGCCTTAAAAGGTCAATTTCAGAGATAGTCATTGTTGGTCCAACTTTTTCTGTGAAAACCTCCTCTTGTTTGACTTCAGATGCTTCCTGCTCTTTTTTAAATTCTTTATCTTGATTTTCTAAATCTTTTAGAACAGTACTAACGTTGAAAGTTTTCTTTACAGGCTTTTTCTTAACAATAATCTCAATATCTTTTTTGGGTTCAGGTATTTCTTTAGGTTCAGGTTTTTGTTTTAATTTAATCTCAAAATCATTTTCTATCGGTGGCGGAGTCTCTTCTTCTGGTTTTTTAATTTCGGGTTTTACTTTCTCATCAATGATAAATTCATTTGTTTTGTCTGCAGAGTTATCAACTAATACTTCTTCATTAGTATCCTTAATTATTGGATCAATTGAATCTTTAGATGCTATTTCTTTTATGTCCGGTTCGATAGCCTCAGCTTCACTCTGTTTTGGAGTCTCTTCTTGAAATGTTGGAACAATTTCATTTATCTCCTCAACAAATTCAGGTGCAGCAGTCTCTTCTTCAATAATGAACATTTCAACTGGTAAAATCATTGGAATATCACTGATTTTTTTTTCAAAAGTAAAATTTATCATTGGTATCAAAATTAGTAGATGTAATAGAAAAGAGAATATTTGAAAATAAAAATCACTTTTTTTGTAACTGAAATTTTCAATGAATAAGATTAAGTTCCTAAAAGGATTAAATAGTGAAATAGTAGACACTTAATTTGGTTTTTTCGTTACAAGAGCAATTTTTAAAAAACCAGATGTGTTCAGTGCACCAAGAACCTTCATTACTTCTCCATAATTAATTGTGGTATCAGCTCTTAAAAAAATTCTTATGTCATTATTTGAGCCTGCAATAGTTTTAACTTTCAATATTAAATCATCAAAAGGTATTAATTCTTCACCTAAGTAAATTTCATTATTTTCATTAATCGAGATTTCAAGTGGTTCCTTTTGCGCATCTAAAGAATTTGCCTCAACTTTTGGCAAATTAACTGGAACGCCCACAGTTAGAAGGGGAGCTGTGACCATAAACACAATAAGTAAAACCAACATAACATCAACCATCGGAGTAACATTTATATTTGAAACAGGTCGGTGTTTTTTTCTCATATAATTATTTAACTTGACGCGAAATTATATTAACTAAGTCCTTCCCAAAACTCTCAGCCTCTGACAAATAGTTGTCAATTTTAGAAGTTATGAGATTGTAGTAAGCGGTTGAGGGGATAGCAACGAAAAGACCCAAAGCAGTTACGAATAAAGCTTCTGCAATACCAGGTGCTACAACAGCTAAGTTGGTATTTTGAGCAATAGCTATCGCTTGAAAACTATTCATAATTCCCCAAACTGTACCAAATAATCCTATAAAAGGTGCTACAGATCCAGAAGAGGCCAAAAAAGACAATCCTTTATTTAAATTTGTATCTTCAACAGCAATACTTAAATCTAGAGAGGTATAAAGTCTTTGAATGAAAGCGGAGTCAACTTTATTTTTTTGCATTCGAGATTTTTCATATTCGTTCATAATATTTCTAAATATATTCGAGAAGCTTTCTTGGTCAAATTCGTCAATTTGTTGATAAAGCTCATCTAAAGACACACCAGACCAAAAATGGTTTTCAAATTTTTTTGATATTTTCCTGAGTTTATTTATTAACAATATTTTTTGAATAATTGTCTTCCAAGATTGGATTGAAAAGATCACTAATAATAAAATTACAAATTTTACAACCCAGTCAGATTTTAGGAACATTCCCATCATTGAGAAATCTACCGAACCTTCAAGGGATGCTAAGTTGACTACTTCTTCCATTAATTATTCTTCATCAATTATATTTTTATTTTTAAGTTCTTTAGAGACTCTCTCAAAATCATCTGAATGTACCATTATCCAAAAACCAGGTCTATTTTTTTCACATAATGCAATGACTGGGGTCTTTTTTTCCTTGTCTGCTAAAGATTTTGTATCATCCCATAATTTAATGGCAGTATGCTTAGCTCTTAATTTACACTCAATGAATAAATTATCGTGAATTACATCTGAATGAGTAACTTTTGAATTAATTCCACTAAGGGCATTTCTCATACCCCCAAAAAACTTTGCTACAAGTCTTTCCCTATTTTTCCAAGCTTTATCAGGCATTATTAACCTCTAAAAGTTCAGTATTAAAATCAAGATTTGAAAAACAATTTTGAACATCATCGTTATCCTCTAACTCTTCATTTAATCTAATAAGCTTGTCAAGATCTTCCTTCTTTTCAATTTTTACAGTTAAATTTGGCTTCCAAATAATATTTGCACTTTCAATGTCAAATTTTTTATCTAATAGTATTTTCTCAAAAGATGCTAATTCCTCAAAAGAAGAATAAAGATATGTTACATCGTCATCTGTAATGTAATCTTCTAAACCATGGTCAAGTAAATCCTCCAGTGCACTATCATCTATCTCTTTTTTGATTTGTATTTCTCCTACTTTATTAAAATTAAAACTCACACTTCCTGTCTCCCCCAAATTCCCCCCATTCTTTGAAAAAATAGATCTAATTTCTGAAGCTGTTCTATTTTTATTATCTGTTAAGGCCTCAACTATAAAAGCTGTTCCAAATGGACCATACCCCTCATAACGAACTTCTGAATAATCAGAAGCTTCAGTATTATTTTTATTAATAGCTCTATCTACATTATCCTTTGGCATATTTACACTTCGAGCATTTGTTATTGCTAGTCTCAATCTTGGATTGGACTCTGGGTCAGTCCCTCCAATCTTCACGGCTATTTGAATTTCTCTTCCTATTTTTGCAAATTGTTTTGCTCTTTTTTTGTCCTGAGCACCTTTACGATATTGAATATTTTTAAATTTTGAATGTCCTGCCATAAGCTAAGATAATAAATTACTATCTAAAACACCACCTATTTGAATAGATTGAATTGAATTTTTATCCCCCACATTTGTAGTAATGACCGCTCCAGAAATAGTTGCCAATCCCTCTGCAGGTTCCAGTCTGTAAGAGTTTGACCCAGTTCTCATTCTTTTGATGGCGCTTTCTTTTTTCATACCAATAACAGAATTATAATCTCCTGTCATGCCAATATCTGTTTGAAAACAAGTGCCTTTTTCTAATACCCTAGCGTCCGAGGTTGGAATATGAACATGAGTTCCATATATAGCTGTAAATTTTCCATCATAATTTTGAGCTATACCATTTTTTTCAGATGTTACTTCAGCATGCACCTCTAAAAATGAATAATCTATTTTATGGTCATTTATTATAGATAAAAGTTGTGTATCAATAGAATTAAAAGGGTTACTCAAGGGAAGGTCAATAAATGTTTGACCATGAACTTGGCTTACCAATATTCTTTTTCCATTGTTATGAGTAAAAATTTTAAAACCCCTACCAGGAGATCCAACTTCGAAATTTAAAGGTCTTATAATATTATGATCTGGGTTTTGATCCATATATTCTATGATCTCTTTTTGTTTCCAAGCATGATTTCCTAAAGTTATAGCATCGGCTCCCCAGCTTATAAGTTCTTCATAAATTTTTCCTGTAAGTCCATAACCACCAGCTGAATTTTCAGCATTAATTATTGTAAAGCTAATATTGAATTGATCTTGTATCTTTTTTAAATTTTCTTTAAGAGCTGTCCTACCTGATCTCCCTACAACATCTCCTATAACTAAAAAGTTCATAAAGAATAAATTTTTTGTTCTGAACAAATATAATCTACTTTTTGGTCAAAACTCTCCTGAAAATTGTAATGGGTTTTTTGAATTTCAAAAGCAGCTAAAATAGTTTTTAAATTTCCTTTTTTTCTCAATTCTTCAATAGTTCTATCAAAAAAGCCTCCTCCATAGCCTACCCTAAAACCTTTTTCATTAAATGCAGAGCATGATGCTATAATTATATCAGGATCTAATGTCTTTTCATCCCTAGGTTCCATGATACCGCCAAAACCTTTTTCCAAATTTGGACTATGAGGGTTATATTCGAAGTACTTTAAAGAAGATCCTTTTGATATTACTTTGGGAAGTAAACATTTAATATTTTTATTTATTAAATCATTAGAAATTCTCAATACATCTGCCTCATTTTTATATGGATAAAATAAGCCGACAGAAGTGTTTGGATTAATTTTTTCAATTAAATCTATTATTTTTGAATTTATTTTATTGGAAAAAATATCTAAATCAGAAGTGCTTAGTTGCATTCTTAGTGCCAGGTGATGTTTTCGAATTTGTATTTTATTCAATAATTATATTATCATTTAGTTTTTTGAAAATTTGCTCAATGTCAGATTTTAGATGATTATTTTCATTTTGTAATTCTTGAATACGGCTCTCATAAAATAATTTCTTATTTAAAGAATCTTGTAATATTTTTTCTTTTTTCAAAACATCTTCCATAGATTTAAGGTAGGCAATAAGTGTGGATGTTAAAAAAGGTACATTCTCTTTCTTCTCATCATCTATGAGTTTACTAATTGAAGAAGCGATCTCTTTTACAGTTTCAACATTATCATCGGAACATTGTATTTTTAGTGGTCTTCCTCCGATAGTTAGAGTTAAATTAGCCATCTATATCTATTGAACCCAGTAATTCCTCAATTTTATTAGTTGCTTGATCAATAAGTTGAGATTTTTCAGATAACTCAAGTTTGTTATTTTCTAATTCGGTTACTAATTCTGACTCTCTTCTTTCTAAATATTCTACCTTGGCTTTTAATTCTTGTTTCTCATTTATTAATTCTTGGTTATTAATTTTATAATTCTGAAGTTTTGATGCAATTTGCTCAATTTTTTGAAGTATTTGTTGTTGAAATTCGTTCATACTTTAATTATTAGTTATTAAGAAAAGTTATTCCATTGAAAAATTATACTAAATTAGCAAACTGTATCAGATTTTTATCAATTGATGCGGTAGAAAAAGCAAAATCTGGTCATCCTGGTATGCCTATGGGAATGGCTGACATTGCCACAGTGCTCTTTCATGATTTTCTTACTCATAATCCCAAAGATCCAAACTGGCTACTCAGAGATCGATTCGTTTTATCTAATGGGCATGGTTCGATGTTGCTTTACTCACTTTTATACCTCACCGGTTATAAAAAAATGACAATCTCTCAAATTAAAAATTTTAGACAATTGGGCTACATTACAGCGGGACATCCTGAATATGAACCAGATGCTGGAATAGAAATAACGACTGGTCCTCTTGGACAAGGTATTTCGAACGCGGTAGGAATGGCCATAGCCCTTAAAAAGCTTTCAAAAGAGAAAAAATTATCCAAAGCCCCAAAGGTATATGTTTTTTGTGGTGATGGCTGTTTAATGGAAGGAATTAGCCAAGAGGCAATAAGTCTAGCTGGGCACTTAAAACTTAATAATTTGATACTAATATACGATAACAACAACATTAGTATTGATGGATCTACAGACCTAGCTTTTAGTGATAAAACAAACCTTAGATTTAAATCAGTAAATTGGGAAGTACATAGCGGAAGAGGTCATGATCATAAAAATATTTATAAACTTTTAAAAAAAGCACAAGTATCAAAAGTCCCTTGTTTGCTAAATTTTAAAACAACAATTGGATTTGGTTCTCCAAATAAGTCTGCAAAAGCATCATCACACGGCTCACCCTTAGGTTCAGAGGAAGTGAAATTAACGAGAAGTAAATTATCTTGGAATGAAGAACCTTTTCAAATTCCAGATAAACTTTTAAAAACTTGGCGAAATTCATCCACCAAAAATTTACAAGTTTACAAAAAAACTAAATCAATATCTCACACAACTTTATCAAACAAAGACATCGATAAGTTATTTAATAAAATAGAAATTGATTTAAAAGATTTTAAGTCTGATCAGGCTACTAGAAAATCCTCTGAAGCAGTATTACACTATTTCAAAAAAGATCATCCGATACTCGGAGGCTCTGCAGACTTAACTGGCTCTAATAATACCAAAGGTAAAGAAATGTCTGTAATGGATAGCATGAACACAACGGGACAATATATCCATTATGGCGTAAGAGAACATGGTATGGCTGCCATAATGAATGGTATTGCTGCTACCAAAATTTATAAAACATATTCAGGAACTTTTTTGAGCTTTGCTGATTATATGAAGCCTAGTCTTCGTTTAGCTGCACTAATGAAAATTAATCCTATACAAGTATTTACACACGACTCTATTGGATTAGGTGAAGATGGCCCTACTCATCAACCTATTGAACAAATTAATATGTTAAGACTCATACCAAATAGTTATGTTTTTAGACCCTGCGATCTTAAAGAAACAATTGTTTGTTGGAAAGAGGCTTTAAAAATCAATGATGCACCCTCATTTATCTGTCTTTCAAGGCAAAATCTGCCACAAATTTCAAATAAAAAATTAGACTCAAAAAAATTTAAAGGTGCTTATGTTATATATGGTCCAAAAATTAATAATGATATTACTATTATAGCTACTGGTTCAGAAGTATTTTTAGCTGTCAACGTTGCTGTAAGAGTTAGAGGTTATGGTATTATTGCAAAAGTCATTTCAATGCCCTCAACTTCTGTTTTTGAAAAACAATCAAAAACTTTTAAAAATAATTTATTTAAATCAAAATCTAGTGAAACTTTTGTAATTGAGGCTGGATCAACAATGTATTGGAATAAGTACACAAAATATGAAAATATATTTGGATTAGATAATTTTGGTGCTAGTGCACCCGGGAATGAAGTTTTTAAAAAATTTGGTTTAACAGTAAAAACTATATCTAGTAAAATATTAAGGAAAATTAAAACAAAATGAAAAAAAAAGTAGCGATTAATGGTTTTGGTAGAATTGGCAGGCTTGTTTACCGAGCATTTTTGGAAAGATTAAGTGAATTTAGAAATCAATATGAGATAAGCTATATAAACGACTTGGCTGATATTGACTCAAATATTCACTTACTTAAATATGATAGTATTCACGGACCTCTCAATATGGAGGTTAACAAAATTTCCAATGAACAATTTTCAACAGGGGAAAATACAGTAACTGTTACATCTGAGAAAAACCCCATTGATTTGAAATGGAAAGATAAGAAAGTCGACATTATTTTAGAGTGCACGGGTGTTTTTGCATCTAAAGAAAAGGCAATGTCTCATATCGAAAGCGGAGCAAGTAAAGTTATAGTTTCTGCTCCATGTTCTGGTGCTGATATAACGGTAGTGCAAGGAGTTAACAACAAAAATATTAATATAGATCATCAAATCATCTCTAATGCCTCTTGTACAACTAATTGTCTTGCGCCTATTGCTTTTGTAATAGATCAAGAGTTTGGAATTGAAAATGGATACATGACAACTATTCACTCTTATACAGGAGATCAAAATACAGTAGACACATTTCATAAAGATCTTAGAAGAGCAAGAGCAGCAGCAAGTAACATAATACCAACAAGCACAGGTGCAGCAAAAGCTGTCGGTCTAGTCCTTCCTCATTTAAATGGAAAATTAGATGGTACAGCTATTAGAGTTCCAACGCCAAATGTATCTCTAGTAGATTTTAAATTTAACACAAAAAAAAATATCACAATTGAAAATCTAAATAATAAATTCCAAGAATATGCAAATAGCTCTCTTAAAGGTATTTTAGGAGTGGATAGAGACCCTAAAGTATCAAGTGATTATAATCATGACGCAAGGAGTTCTATTTTAGATTTAAGTGAAACTACAACAGTGTCAAATAATTTTGGTAGAGTATTGACTTGGTATGATAACGAGTGGGGATTTTCAAATAGAATGCTTGAGACAACCGCTCAAGTGTGTAATTTATAGGGGGTATTATGAAAGTAACAAATACTACAAGAAAAATTATATCAAACTACACTCACGAAAATATAGGTGTCAGATCAAATCTGATGAAAATTTTGGGACATGGAAAGTTAGGCGGAACTGGAAGAATGATAATTTTACCTGTCGATCAGGGTTTTGAACACGGGCCCGATAGAAGTTTTGCTGTAAATTCCCCAGCTTACGATCCAAACTATCATCACCAACTTGCAATAGATGCTGGTTTATCTGCTTATGCTGCTCCTCTTGGTTTACTTCAAACGAGTTCTGGGAATTATTATGGTCAAATTCCAACTATATTAAAAATTAATAGCTCTAATACTCTTGCAACATCTCTTGATCAAGCTGTTACTGGGAGTGTAAATGATGCATTAAAATTAGGATGTGCTGCAATAGGTTTTACGATTTATCCTGGGTCTGATCATAATTTTGAATTGATGGAAGAATTTAAAAGACTTAGTTTCGAGGCTAAAGAAAAAGGACTAGCTGTTGTTTTATGGGCTTATGCAAGAGGTTCAAAGATTAGCAAAAAAGGTGAAACAGCGATGAACATAATTTCATATGCAGCACACATGTCTGCTCTATTGGGGGCAAATATAATTAAAGTAAAACTACCTAGTGATTTTTTAGAAGAAGATCCAACTAAAAAAGCATTTGAAGAGAATAATGTACCTATAAGCATTTTAAAAGATCGTGTGGCTCATATCAAAAAAGTTGCATTTGATGGAAAACGCTTAGTAGTATTTTCGGGTGGCGATGCAAAAGATGATCAAGATTTAATGGATGAGGTGCTTGCAATTCACCAGGGAGATGGAAACGGGTCAATTATTGGAAGAAATTGTTTTCAAAGATCGAGAGTAGATGCCTTGGCTTTATTAGAGCGAATGATTCAAATTTATAAATCTAAATGAAGATTAATGCTAACGACTTAAAGATAGGAAATATAATTCAGCATAACAATTCACTTTGGAAAGTCGCAAAATTATCTCACACACAACCTGGAAAAGGTGGTGCTTATATTCAAGCTGAGTTGAAAAATATTTCAAACCAGTCAAAATTAAATGAGAGATTTAGAAGTTCAGAGTCTCTTGAAAAAATTCGTGCTGAAGAGATAGATCATCAATTTTTATTTCGTAGTGGAGAGGATTTTACATTTATGAATAACCAAACTTATGAGCAAATAGTTATGAATATTAGCCAAGTGAATGAAAATACAGCAAAATTTCTTGAAGATGGAATGGAAGTCTCTATTGAGTTTTATGATGAAAAACCAATGAATGTTAATCCTCCTGAAAGTCTTACAGTGCAAATAGCCGAAACAGAGGCTGTTGTTAAAGGACAAACAGCATCTTCATCATACAAACCAGCATTGTTAACTAACGGTGTAAGAGTTACTGTTCCACCTCATATTGAAACGGGTGACAAAATTAGAATAAACACTTCTGAATTAACTTACATAGAAAAAGCAAAATAATTTTTCTATGGCTATTGTCCCACCAGTAATTGTTGTTATGGAAAAGGCATGTAGGAATGCTGCTAAATCTTTAATAAGAGATTTTGGAGAGCTTGAGAAACTTCAAATTTCCAAAAAAGATAAAAATGATTTTGTATCCTCTGCCGATATTAGAGCATCTGAAACTATCAGTTATACTTTGGGAAAAGATAGACCTGATTTTCTTCAAATTGACGAGGAGACTTTTAGTGCTGAAGATTTAGATAAACTTAAAGGTGATACTCCTGTATTTATCTCAGACCCACTTGACGGAACAAAAAATTTCATACATGGAAATGGTTACTTTGCAGTAACCATTGGATTGATGCAAAAAGGAGAAATTATTGCTGGTGTTACATATAACCCAATTTTGAATGAATTATTTTGGGCTCATAAGGGTTCTGGATCTTGGATTAATAACCAAAGGCTCAGGGTTTCCCAAAGAGATAAGTTAGATGGATGTATGTTTACATCTGGTGTACAAATTAAGCATGAAGATATTCTTGAAAAAGGAATTGCTCAAATAGGATCGCTTCAAAGGAAAACAAGCGTCAGAATACTTGGTTCATCAGCTCTTGATTTAGCGAATGTGGCATCAGGAAAATTTGATGGATTTTGGTCATTAAGATTAAATCTTTGGGATATCGTAGCAGGTATTATTTTAGTAAATGAAGCTGGTGGGATATGCCTAAATGAAAAAGGTAATGTTTTTAATCCCCTAAATGACGAGAGTTTAATAGCCTCCAGTGCAGCCATTAGCGGCGAATTGGTGAAAAACCTATAAATATTTACTTGATTTTTTAACCTTTGATCTCTATTTTTTCATAACCATGAAACAAAAAATACATCCTGATTACCATGAAATTACTGTAGAACGTACTGACGGATCAACATATAAGACGAGATCTACTTGGGGTAAATCTGGCGATACTATGAAGCTTGAAATTGACCCATTATCTCATCCAGCTTGGAATCAAGGATCTGGAAAAATGGTTGACTCAGGTGGAAGAGTTGCACGTTTTAAAAATAAATATAAGTCATTTAATATTTAATATTTTAACAAGACCATGTCTGACAATAAACCTTTAATGCCCTTAGCTACGGCCGTATGGTTGGTAGACAATACCGCTTTAAGTTTTTCCCAAATATCTCAATTCTGTCAATTACATGAGCTAGAAGTTCAAAGTATTGCAGATGGTGAGGACGCTTATCGTATGCAAGGATTAAACCCTATAGCCAGTGGACAATTAACTATGGATGAGATTAAACGTTGTGAGGGAGATCATTCACTTGAACTTCAACTGCAAAATAAAAAATCTGAGTCCATTCAATCGAGTGTTAAAACAAAAAAATACTTACCATTATCAGTAAGACAAGAAAGACCTAAAGCTATAGCTTGGCTAATTCGTGAGTATGGACAAATACTAACAGATACACAAATAGCTAAACTTACAAGTTCTACTAAGCCTACTGTTGCTAATATAAGGGCTGGTAATCAATCTCAACCAATTACAGAATTTAGAAACCCCACTGATCTTGGTTTATGTACTTATGAGGAGCTCGAAGCACTAGTTGAAAAAGGTCAGCGAAAAGCAGAACGCGAGAGAAAAGCGAAAGAAAAGGCAGAAAAATTACAGTCTACTACTGCTTAGTGAAAAATAAATAAACATCTCCTAATCTTATACCAAATTTTTTCATAGTAGCTTTGTTGAATACATTTTTTTCATCTTGCATAATCATCCAATCATCAAATTTAACATTCATTATTCCATCACCATACTTGAGTTTTAATGTGTAATGCCAATTTAAAGCATTACCTGATCTTTCACCTAAAGCTACGCCTATAATGTCATCAGAGATTCCTTCGTAAGTATTTTCACCAGTTTTTTTTATTTCCCATCTTCTGAATTCTTCCTCTCCATCATCATAAAGGAAGGTTTCATTGAGAATAAAATTATCTTCCTGTTGAATACCTTCCATTTCAACAGTAAATTGTCGCCTTACCTTTCCAAGTCTATCAATAAAAAGACCACTGGCTGTTGTTTTTCCTAAAAAATACTCTTCTATTTTAAATATTGGTTTTTTGTTGGCAAAGTCTTCAAGTTTCATGTTATTGCACCCACTGACAAATATTAATAAAATACTCGCTATTAATACATTTCTCATACACACAATCAATACGATCATTGATGAAAGTAGATCTTTAACAGATTTAATTTACTTATTGATAAAATCTATTTGATATACATCAATAGTTTTTGCCTTAAAACCTCCTGAACAATATGACAAGTAAAAATTCCACATTCTTTTGAAATCTTCAGAGTAACCTAAATTTTTTATAATATCCCATTTATCGTTAAAATTTTTTCTCCACATCTCAAGTGTTTGATAATAACTATCCGCCATTTGATTTTTAATTTGGAAGTCGAATTTTTTTTGATTAGCTATTTTCTCTAAAGCTTTTACTGATGGTAACATCCCACCAGGAAAAATATATTTTTGAATAAAATCAATTTTTCGAGTATATCTCTCGAAAAAATCTTCAAAGATTACAATAGTTTGCATTGAAAAGACTCCCGATGGTTTTAACAAGTTTTTTATTTTTTCAAAATAAGTTTGCCAATATTGTATTCCAACAGCCTCAAACATTTCAATGGAATAGATTCTAGAATATTTTCCTTGATGTTCTCTGTAATCTTTATATATGACATTTAGTTTATTTTCTAAATGATGTTCTCTAATTTTTGTTTTTACAAATTCGTATTGCTCTTTTGAGATAGTTAAAGTATCTATTTTGATATCAGGGAATTTTGAAATTAAATAAAAAGCAAAACTTCCCCATCCAGACCCAATTTCTAAAACATGATCACCTGGTTTAGGCTCATTACCCTCAATAAGACTTTCAAATTTATTTTTTTGTGCCTCAGATAACGTTTCCATGCCTGTTTTAAAAAAACCTGAGGAATAAGTTAAAGTATCATCCAGCCACTCCAAATAGAAGTCATTACCAAGATCATAGTGAGCATGAATATTTTTTTTACTCTGAAATAATGAGTTTTTAGTTTTGTTCATATATTTTTTTGATAAAAATCTGTAAAACTTAGATCCACTCATTTCGTTACCAAAAGCTCTTTCATTTAGTGCACCAAATTCTAAGAATTTACTTAAATCGTCTGCTTCAAATTTCTTTTTTATATAAGCTTCACCAAGCCCAACTGAACCACGAAAATACAAATCCCATATCATGGAGATACGACTAATTGTTAAATGCACTGAAGGACCCTCTAATTCACCGTAAAACTCATAAGATTTACCCTTAACATTTAAAGTCAAAGATCCATATCTGATATTAGAACAAACTTTTTTTATATATCTATCAATAAACAAAATTTTACCTAAATTTAACTAATCTAAGTATAGATTATCTTTTATTCTATTGGAATATTTAAAGAATTTACTTTTTTTTAAAAAAAGCTTGATTGCCTGATAGTGAATAAGAGTGATTGTTTTTACACTCCCAAAAATATTTAAAATTAAAAACAAAATAAAATTATAGAAAGTTATTTCTTTTAAATTTAAATCTATAGAGGCATAAAATATTTGCTCCTTTTTAAGGTTAAATTGATTAATATTACAAAAAAAATGGTTTTTTCTTTTATTTTTTGAAGAAATCTTATAAGTGCAGTCCATTTCAATAAATGGTGACACATACATATTTTTTTTAAACTCTTTATCTTTAAATTTGTTTAAAGTTAAATAATGAACTTGGTCTCCAAATGTATTTTTCACTTCATATATGATCGACTTAACTTTATTTTTACTATCAAGATATAAATAAAAGCTAATAGGGTTAAAAGAATAACCAACAATTGATGGGATACAAATAAATTGAATACTATTAAAAACAATATTGTGTTTTTTAGCAACATTTTTTGCAAAATCATATAAACTCTTTTTTTTATTTCTAAATCCGTGCTGTTTATTAAAAATTGAAAAAAAGTTAAATCTATTTAGAGATATAAATGGATGGATGTTTATTGTGTTACTTAAATTTATACTTAAGTAAGGTGCATTATATTGAAAAAAATTATCAGTATCCCTTGTTCTTTTATGAATTATTTTACCTATTCCAAAACAATGAGAAGAAATTAATTCCATTGTACTCTTGAAGTATCCGAATTTTTAAACTCCTTTAAATCTATATTTAACTTTTTACAAACCTTTATAGCAGATTGAATACCGTCTTCATGAAAACCATAGCCAAGATAACTACCAACATAATAAGAATTCTCATAGCCTTGAATTTGTGAAATTTTTTTTTGAGCATTTAAAGTTTTAGGTGAGAATATTGGATGTTCGTAAATTGTTTGATAGTGATACTGATTTTGATCCTGATTTAGAGAGACAAAGAAATTGTCATTAGTTTCTAGTGGTTGCAATTTATTCATCCAATAACTTAAAGTACATTTATTATTTAAATTCGTATGAAAATTCCAACTTGACCATGCTTTTAAATGAGTTGGCATAAGAGAGTTATTTTGATGCAATTGTGCTAAATTTTTTTGAAAATCAAATTCATTTAAAACCTCATACTCTTTCTGATGTATTTTATCTAAAAGAGGAAAAAAATGGTTGGGAGGACATGCAAATATTATAATGTCAAAAACAGATTTTTTTCCTTCAAAGAAAATTTCAATCTTGTCATTTCTTGAAATTTTTTGAATTCTACATGACTTTTTAATTTTAAATTTTGCAGATTTAATTAATAAATTGATATATTGTTTAGAACCATTTCTTATTGTTTTCCATTGTGGTCTATCCGTGAAATTAAACAATTTGTGATTTTGAAAAAAATTAATAATACTTTTTAATGGCTGATTAAGAGAATCTTGATCGGGAGTTGACCAAATACTTGAAATTAAAGGAACAAGATGGAAATTAATAAATTCATCAGAGTAATTTTTTGTTTTAAGAAAATCTCTAATTGAAATGTCTGATGTAATATTTTTTTTTTGATAAACTTTATAAAAAATAATGATGTCTTTTAACATTTTGTAGAATTTTAAATTAAAAAAATTTTTACGATCTGCAAATAATGCACTTAAACTTCCTCCCCCGTACTCGAATTTGTTTTCCTCATTAAGAAAACTAAATGACATATTGCTATTAACAGTTTCGACTTTGAGAAGATCAAAAAATTTTGTTAAATTTGGGTATGTCAGTTCATTGTAGACAATAAAACCTGTATCTATTGGTATAGTATTTCCGTGACTATCTTTGACTTCTCTTGTATTTGCATGCCCACCTAAATAATCATTTTTCTCAAATAGTGTTACATCAAAATATTCTTGTGAATAATATGCTGTAGATAATCCCGCTATACCAGATCCAATTATAGCTACTCTTTTTTTCAAATTATGATTTCGTTTTTTGATAAGCATCAAGTGCTCTGTTGCGAGACTCTTTCAAATCAACGATTGGATTAACATATTTTTTTTCTTTGACTAAACTATTTAATAATTTTTTATCTAAATATGGCTCAAATACTGTTTTTGATGAATTAAATATTTTTAATTGTGGAATATACTTCAAGATAAATTGAGCCTGTGGATCGAACTTTTCTGACTGAAGCACAGGATTAAATACACGAAAATATGGGGAAGCATCTGCGCCACAGCCTGCTATCCACTGCCATCCAGCTGCATTACTAGCTTCATCATAATCTAGTAAACTTTTTTGAAAATACCGCTCACCTAATGTCCAATTTAATAATAAATTTTTCACAAGAAAACTTCCAACAACCATTCTAAGCCTATTATGCATCCATCCCTCTTCATAAATTTGACTCATTGCAGCGTCTACAAGAGGTATGCCTGTTTTACCCTCAGTCCACAGAGCAAAATCTTTTTTACTACTTCTCCATGGGAATTTTTTAAAGTTAGGGTTAATCGGTTTAGTTGATAAATCTTCATAATAATACAATAATGAATAAGAAAATTCTCGCCAGCCAATTTCTGATAAATAAGTATTTACAGCATTATTAGATTTTTTTGAATTTTGGATTTTTTCAATTATTACTCGCGGGGATATCTCTCCAAATCTTAAGTGAGGAGATATTCTTGATGTTTGATCAAAATCAGGCCTATTTCTATTTACATCATATTTATCTATGTGAGAAGAAATGTAAGTCTCAATTTTTTTCAAAGCTGCATCCTCTCCTGGACTCCAATAATTATTAAACTTCTCATACCAACTTCTATCAGATAAAAAATTGATTTTAGTTTTTTCATTGTGTTTAAATGATTTGATTGATGTATTTTTTTGGTAAGAATATTTCTTGTTCAAATAAACTTCAAAAGCAGTTTTCCAATAAGGAGTAAAAACTTTAAAGAACTGACCAGAGTTATTTTGTACTTCCCAAGGCTCATTAAGTAAGTGTGAATTAAAAGTTTCAACATGAATATTTTTATTTTTAAAAAAACTCTTTATCTCAGTGTCTCTTTTAATAGATTGGTCTGAGTAGAGCCTATTCCAAATTAATGATGAAATTTTGTATTTTTCAATTAGGTGTGAGAGATTATTTTTCGCTTCACCATCAGTTATAATAAGCTTTACATTAAATTTTTGTTCTAAATTTTTGGAATGCAAATGAAGAGTTTTGTTTAACCACCATTGACCAGCATCTCCAGTAGCTTTCTTTTCAATGTCGTCATAAATATAAACAAGTAATGCTGGGGATTTTTGTTTTGATATAAATTCCAGACAAGGATTATCAGTAATCCTAAAGTCTCTTCTCAGCCAATATAAAGTTCTATTTTCGATGATAAAATAATAACAAAATTATTTACTATGAGGAGGCATTTTCTTTTCTACAAACCAAACATGCTGTTTCAAAACAGGGTCATACTTTCTCTGGCGAAGTTTGTCAGAAACTTTCAATCCTTTAGTGGGTTTACGAACAATATATTTTGTGCCAGTTTCAGGTTTTTCTTCAGGTATTAACTGTTTAAGTTGATATGTAGACTTTTTAGCCATTGGCGTAAACTAAACTAATTTTGAATTTGGTCAACATTGATATTTAATGAAATTAAAGAACTTTTTTCCAATGTTCTCGCTTATCTTTGAGAGAACGTCTCTTTTTTTCTGTCATATTGTCAAAACAGATGGAACATGAATATCCTTCTTCATATTTAGGAGATTTTCTCTCTCTTGGAGTTAAAGGCATGTTACACCCGTAACAAAGCTTACTCGTACCTTGAGAAAGTTGCTTGTTCAAAGATACTCTGTAGTCAAAAACAAAGCATTCACCCTTCCACGAGTCAGCAGATGTGGTTTCGAAATATTTTAATATTCCTCCTTTAAGTTGATATGTCTCAATACCATATTTTTCCATTAAAGGTCCTGCTTTTTCACATCTAATACCACCTGTACAATAAATACCAACTTTTTTATTCTGAAATTTTTCTTTGTTATTCTTTATATAATTTTTGAAATCTTTAAATGTTTCAATTTTAGGGTTGATAGCATTTTTATAATGACCAATTTTAAATTCATAATCATTTCTTGTATCAAGAATTTCTACATTTTTATCATTGGCAAATTTATCCCAATCACTTGGTTCAATAAACTTAGATTTTTTAATGTCTGAAATTTTTAATCTAAAATCAGATGTAACTATTTCCTTTTTAAGTTTAATTTTAAACTCGTTAAAAATTCTTTGGCCATTAAAGTCTGATATTTTTATATTTTCTTTAGTGACTCCTAAAGACATTAAATAGTCGATAATTTTTTTTTCTAATTTTGAAGAGACTGCTATTGTACCATTTAAACCTTCCTCACTGACAATAATCGAACCTTTTATTTGTTTAAAAAGAAAATGTAAATTTAACTTCTCCTTTAATAATCTGGGATTGGATACGTTAAAGAAACTATAAAACGCAATGACTCTCATTAGTATCTTTTATAACAAATGTATAGATTGATCAAATAAGGCGTTTAAATTACTTTGATTTTATTAGTAAATTGATTTTCAAATTTAACTAACTGAGGCATAAATTTAAACCAAGCATCTTTCAAAGCTTCTACAAATTTTTCGGTAGACTCTGGGTCATGACATGGAGTAGGAGTTATTCTTATTCTCTCAGTTCCTTTTGGGACTGTTGGATAATTAATAGGCTGAACATAAACCTGGTGCTCATTTAAAAGAAAATCACTAATCTCTTTACATAATTTGCTATCTCCAATTAATACTGGGATTATATGTGAACCTGAGTCTAAAAAAGGAATACCTGCGGTTCGTAGTTCTTTTTTAACAAAATCAACATTCTCAAAGAATGAAGATCGAATTTCATCGTTTTTCTTTACTTGTCTGATGCTCTCTAGACTTCCAGCAGCCACTGCTGGGCACATGGACGTTGTGAAAATAAATCCTTTTGAAAAACTTCTAACAAAATCAATTATTGTCTCTGTCGAGGCTATGTAACCTCCAGCTAGACCAAATGCTTTTGCCAATGTTCCATTGATAATATCAATATGCTCAGATAATCCTTTTTGATCTGCTACACCTGCTGCATTGGGACCGTATAAACCTACAGCATGAACTTCATCTAAATATATTAATGCTCCATTATCCTGAGCAACCTGAATAATGTCTTCTAGTGGTGCAAAATCAGCTTCCATTGAATAGACAGACTCCAAGACGATAATTTTTGGTCGAGAAAAATCTACTCCCTTTAGAATATCCTTTAAGTGTTTTACATCGTTATGACGATAAATAGCTTTTTCTTTTTTACTTGTACGAATTCCCTCTATAAGTGATGCGTGATTTAGTTCATCACTTAAAACTAAACAATTATCAAAAGCAGATATAATAGACTTTAGTGCAGACTCATTAGCACTATATCCAGAATTAAATGCCAGAGCTCTTTCTTTTTTATGTAAGAGTGCGATTTCTTTTTCAAGTTGAATATGGAAATTAGTAGTACCTGATATATTCCTTGTTCCTCCGCTTCCCGCCCCTAACTTTTCAGCAGCAGATTGCATTGCGGAAATAACTTCTTTGTTCTGGCTCATGCCTAAGTAATCATTTGAACACCAGACATCAATCTCTTCGGTTTGACCATTACTATGTCTTGTAGCTTTGGGATACTGTCCGGCTTTTCTTTCTATGTTGTTAAATACTCTGTAGTGGCCTTCATCCTTAATTTTATCAATTTCAGATTGAAGGGTGCTTAAATAATTAGATTTCCAATTGTGATTTTTCACAAATATTAATTTATTTTTTACTAATCTAAAAGATACTGCAATAAAGACGCATAAAGCCTCTAATTAGGGGCTTTTTGTCCTATTTATCCTAGGAATTACTTCTTTGCCAATCAGTTCAATAGATTTGATTAAATTTTCATGGGTAATATCAGCTATATCCATTTGAAATTGGAATCTATCAATACCTCCAAGGGCTTGACTATGTCTGATAATCTTTTCAGCGACCTGATCAGGATCGCCTAAAACTATAGCTCCTAATGGACCAATTTGATTGTCAAATTGGTCTCTCGTCACAGGACCCCAGCCTCTTTCTTTTCCAATTTTTGTGAACATTTTATGATAACCCTCATAATACAAATCTATTGCTTCATCCATACTATTAGCAACATATCCCAATGAATGAAGTCCTACGGAGAGTTTTTCTGGGGGGTGCCCTGCTTCTTTACCCGCCTGTCGATAAATATCTACCAAAGGCCTAAAGCGATGAGTATTGCCTCCAATTATGGCAATCATTAGAGGTAAGCCCATTGAACCTGCTCTAGCAAAAGATTGAGGTGTTCCACCAACACCTAACCAAATTGGGACAGGGTTTTGAATGGGCCTTGGATAAATAGGTAAATTATTTATCGAAGGTCTAAATTTACCAGACCAACTAACAAATTCATTTTCTCTAATTTTTAAAAGCAAACCGAGCTTTTCAATAAACAATTCATCATAATCTTTGAAATCCAAACCAAACAATGGAAAGGCCTCAGAAAATGATCCTCTTCCAGCTACCATTTCTGCTCTACCTCCGGATATCAGATCAAGAGTAGACAAGTTTTGAAATACACGAACAGGATCTGCTGCGCTTAAAACAGTTACAGCACTTATTAGCTTAATTTTTTTTGTTTGTGCTGCAGCTGCAGATAATATCATAAATGGTGCTGAGTCTAAAAATTCTTTTCTATGATGCTCTCCTATCCCAAATGAATTTAATCCAACTTCATCTGCAAAAATAATTCTATCAATAACATTATTAATGGCTTTAACACTATCTGAGCCCTCTCTTTTATCTGCAAAACTGTCTATACCGATTTCCAAGGTGTCCTTCTAAAATTTTTCAGTGTTTGTTCTAATTTCAATTTCCCAAGACCAAGCTTTTTTATCCTGTAAATAAAAATTTAGGTATTGTTTTGCAATTTCATCAGGATGTATCATTTGATAATTTCCAACTGGTTCTTTTCCAATTCCTCCATCTATAACGAAATGACCAATATGAATATTTTGTGGGTGCAGCTCTCTTGCCAAAGATTGTGCTAAGCCTCTCAAACCAAACTTTCCCATAGCAAAAGACGCAGATTTGGCAAAACCCTTTACACTTGCAGATGATCCAGTGAAAAAAATATTACCTTTCCCTATTTTTAACATTCTTTTTACTGATTCATGCGCTACTAAAAAAGCCCCATAACTATTCACTTTTATTGATTGAAGCATTTCATCAGGATCGTATTCAATAAAAGGTTTTACAATTCTAAGAGATGGATTATAGATAACAACTTCTGGAGTGCCTATAGTTGAGTCAGTCTGCAAAAATAAATTTTGAACACTTTTATTTTCCGTTGAGTCACACTTAATAACTAAAGCGTCGGTCTCTTTTTTTAAACTGTCAAGTTTGTCTATGTTTCTGGCAGCAAGTACGATTTTCATCCCCTTTGAATTAAATGCTCTAGCCAGAGAAGCACTTAAACCTGATCCTGCTCCGACAATTAAAACTGCTTTTTGTGTCATAATTTCAAACGTTATTTAGATATAACATATTTTGAAATAAGTACATATTGACCAATAAGTCTCGCTTAAATTGTATTAGCGTTGATTATTTGTTATTTCTTAATGTCATCAATGGTTATGAAAAAGATTATTTTATTATCAAGAAAAAGTTTTCTCGCTAAAATTCAGACTCACATTGCGAAAATAGAAATTAATAAAATACAAAAAAATATAATTGATACGCATTACTCATCAAGCGTTGGTGACACGGACATGTCAGCTAAAGCTTGGGAACAACATGGATTTGGAATATTTACAAATTCACTCTCAAAAAAATTAATCTTAAAAGAAGTAGATGTGGTAGTTCATTCATTCAAAGATCTTCCTGTTAAAAATCTTAATAAGACCTCTTTTATTTGTCTAAAAAGAGAAGATCCAAGAGATGTTATTCTTATTAAAAAGAATTCATTAAATAAAAAAAAATTAGTTATAGGGACATCCTCTCCTAGAAGAAAATATTATTTAAAAAAATTAAGAAAGTTTTTACCCTTTGAAGAATTGAAGCCATTCGACATTAGGGGAAACGTACCATCTAGGCTGGAAAAAATATTAAATTCCTCAAAAGAGGATGGGGTGTTTATGGCTAAAGCTGCTATAGATAGAATTTTTAAATATGGAGAAAAAATTAATAAAAAAGATTATAGAAATTTTAAATTGAAATTTAAAAAGTTTGAGAAAATAATTTTACCAATTTCTGAATTTCCTAGTGCAGCAGCACAAGGATGCATTGCTTTGGAATATAGGAGAGATGATCGAAAAATAGAAAATATATTGAAAAAAATTAATCATTTACCTTCGTTAGATGATTGTCAAAGAGAGAGAAAATATTTATTCAAATGGGGAGGTGGTTGCAATTTAGATGTAGGTGTAACTATTGAAAATATTCTAAATGAAAAAATCTTATTTGCACAAGGGAAAGATAATAAAACAAAAAAATATTTTAAAGAGAAAAAATATCTAAATAATAAAAAAGTTAAAAAAGTTAAAAATATATTTCCTTCAAGCTTATCAAAATATCAAATGTTTCAGAGAAATTTGCATGAATTTAATAAAACAGTAAAAAATAAAAATGTTTTGGCCACAAGATCAGAATTTAAAGAGTTTAAATCTTTGAAAAGTGTATCAAATCTTATAACTTCCGGCGTTAGTTCTTGGAAAAAAATAAGTAAAATGGGCATTCTTGTAAATTCTTCTCTCGATAGTTTTGGTGAAAATTATCGAGAAACTGAAAATTTTTATAAAGATAATCAAAAACCTACTTATAAACTTACATATGAAGGAAATATGCTAAATAAAAAATTTCCTGTTATATCACACTATAGTTTAGTCCCTTTGATTAATGACAATACGATTGATAATTTGTTTGTAGCGGAGAGTTTTTATTGGATGAGCTTCTCTGCATTTAAATTAGCTATACAACTAAGACCAGAAATACTATATAAGCGTAATTCGTGTGGACCTGGTCAAACGTATCTTCAAATTTCTAAATTTATTCCTAAAAATCAATTAAATGTATATCTTACTTATGATGATTTTAAAAATTTTGAACTTAAATGATTAAAAATTATTTCCCTATTGATCAGTCTAAATCTCTTAAAAAGAAAATTTTAATTCAACCTTTATTTGTGGATCAAAAGGTAAAAAATTCAAAGGAAATTAAAGGATTAGGTGATAATAAGAGTTGGTCATCTTCATCTATAATTAAGGTAATTGAAAAGGATTTAAAAAAAGGTATCAATAAATTTCTTCTTTTTATCGTTCCAAATAAAAAACAAAAACATCCGGAGGATTTTAGCTTTCACTATGAAGTTATAAGAAAAATTAAAAATTATTTTGGAAAAGATATAGTTTTACTTATAGATACATGCTTATGCTCAATAACTGTTGATGGGCATTGTGGAGTTACTCATAAAAAATCAATTGATCTTAATAAGACACATTACTCTTTAGGATTAGCGGCAAATACATATCTTGAGGCGGGAGCTGATATAATTGCACCAAGTGACATGATGAAAAATACGACTAAATATTTGAGAAAAATATTTGTTCAAAATGGTTTTTCAAATTCTCAAATAATGAGTTACTCAACAAAATTTAAAAGTCACTTCTACGGCCCTTTTAGAGATGTTGCAAAATCATCACCACAGGGATTTGATCGATCATCATATCAATTACCTGTTGAGGACAAAGTGAAGGCGATTAAAAGCTCAATTAGTAATGCAGCTCAAGGTGCAAATTATTTAATGGTTAAGCCTGGAATGTCTTCAATAGATTTAATAAGAGATATAAAAATGGAGACACTGCTTCCCACGGGTGCGTATCAAGTAAGCGGTGAATATGCTAGTTTACAAATGCTCAGCAAAGCTAAATTTGGCAATTATGTTGATTTGCTCCTAGAGTCTTTAACGGTACTCAAAAGAGCTGAAGCAGATTTTATTATTACTTATGGAGCTAGAGATATTGCAAAATACCTATAACAAAAATTTTTTTAATGCCTTAAATAAAGTTGAACAAAAAATTCCTCCAATTTGGTTTATGAGACAGGCTGGTCGATATCATCAGCATTACAGAAAATTAAAAGAAAAATATTCTTTTGAACAATTATGTAAAGAGCCTGAGCTTGCTTGTGTGGTAACTCTTGGACCTATTGTTGAATTCGATTTTGATGCTGCAATATTGTTTAGTGATATTCTTTTTCCTTTAGATTATTTAGGTATGAGTTTGAAGTTTAATCCTGGACCGATATTTGAAAAAAATTTAAGTTCAAAAATGATATCCGAATTCAATATTGATGAATTTGAAAGTTTTATAGATTTTCAGAATATATCTCTAAAACATATTAGAAATGAATTATCAAATGATAAATCCTTAATTGGATTTACTGGTGGACCTTTAACCTTATACCATTTTGCAACGAGGAATAATCCTGTATCACAAACACTATTTCAAGAAACCCTGCCCATTTTAGAAATGTTAATACAAAAAAATATACAAATTCAGTTACAAAATGACATTGATTTGTTAATGATATTTGATACTGAAGCAAATAAACTAAATGATAAAGATTTTGATGAATTCGTTATTCCTTTTTTAGTTAAAATTTCAAATAGTTATCCAAATAAAATTGGCTATTTCACTAAAGAAATTTCAAAAACTAAATTTAATAAATTACAACATTTAAAAAATTTAAAACTTACAGTTTTAGGAACTAATATGGAGGTTTTCACTGAATTACCAAAGACACATTTATCTTTACAGGGGAATTTTTCAAATAATTTGTTAGCTATGGAGGACACCAAATCCTTTTCTGATTATATTGATAAATATATTGAGAAATGCTTACAGAGTGAGCCATCTCATAGATCTGGGTGGATTGCTAGCCTCGATCACGGTGTAAAAAAAACTACTCCTGAGGCTAATGTTCATTTATTCATAGAAAAGATAAGAACTAAGTTATCATAAAAATCGTAATGTTTTTCAATGGCTTCATTTAAAGGTAATAAACTCTTCGTTCATGGCTCTGGTCTTAAGACAGGTATTTTGATCACAAATTTAGGAACACCAGATGAACCAACTAAGTCGTCTTTAAAGACTTATCTAAAACAATTTCTATCAGATGAACGTGTCATAGAAACACCAAAAGCTATTTGGTGGCCTATTCTTAATGGAATAGTTTTAAATACTCGACCAGCGAAGTCAGCTAAAAATTACAAATCTGTTTGGACAGATGAAGGTTCACCTCTTCTATTCCACACAAAAAACCAATTATCGAAAATAAAAGAATCTATTAATAAGAAATATCAAAATATCGTATTTGATATTGGAATGCGTTATGGGAATCCTAGCATCTCTATGGGTTTAAATAATCTTAGAAATCAAAATTGTGATCGTATTATTATTTTACCTTTATACCCTCAATATTGTGCGGCTACAACGGGCTCAACGTTTGATGCTGTTGCAGAAGAATTAAAAAGTTGGCGTTGGGTACCATCTCTTCGTTTTATTGGAGGATATTACGAAAATGAACTTTATATTAAAGCTCTAAAAAATAGCATTGAAGAATTTTGGACAAAAAATTCAAAGCCAAAAAAAATCATATTTAGTTATCATGGTGTTCCAAAAAAATATTTAGATAAAGGAGATCCGTATCATTGTTTTTGCAGAAAAACTACTAGGCTGGTGGCAGAGACCATGGGCTTACCAGAGGAAAGTTATATGACCACATTTCAATCTAGATTTGGACCAGCAGAATGGCTTCAACCTTACACAGATAAAACTATAGAGGGATTAGCAAAAAATGGTACTGACCACATTCATGTTATAAGTCCTGCTTTTTCCTCAGATTGTCTCGAGACAATAGAAGAACTTAACGAGGAAAATAGAGAAATATTCATAGAAAATGGTGGAAAGGAATTTGGATATATTCCTTGTCTAAATGATCGAGAAGATCATATACTCCTACTCACTTCGTTGATAGAAAACGAACTACATGGGTGGGTATGAGTGATCAAATAAAAAATCAACAAACTAAAGCAGAAAAGTGGTTTCGAGAACTTCGAAATCAAATGGTTGGATCAATACAAAAGCTTGATGGGTCTGAATTTATAGAAAATGAATGGCAAAGACCTGGTGGTGGTGGAGGTTTGATGTCCTTACTAAAAGGAGAAATATTTGAAAAAGTAGGAGTAAATATTTCAACAGTGCATGGTAATTTTAGTGAAGAGTTTAAAAAATCAATGCCGGGAACCGAAGAGGATCCAAGCTTTTGGGCCAGTGGTATCTCAGTCGTAGCTCACATGAAAAACCCGAAAATCGCTGCAGCTCATTTTAACACTAGGTACATAACCACGAAAGGAAAACAATGGTTTGGTGGTGGTTGTGATTTAACCCCTGCAATACCTGAAGAATTAGAAACAGATAATTTTCATCAAGGTCTCCAACGAACATGTGATCAACATAATTCAACTTATTATGAAAAATTTAAAAAACAATGTGATGAATACTTTTATTTAGAGCATCGAAAAGAAAGTAGAGGTATAGGAGGGATTTTTTTTGATTATATCAATACAGACTTTGATAAGGATTTATCATTCATAAAAGATGTTGGGCAATTCTTTGTTAATTTTGTAATTGAAAACTCAAAAAGAAAAAAAGATTTTAACTTTAATCAAGATGACTTAGATGCTCTCTCAAAAAAAAGATCTCGTTACGTAGAATTTAATTTGCTTTATGATAGAGGGACATTATTTGGATTAAAAACCGGTGGTAATATTGATGCTATATTAATGTCAATGCCCCCAGAGGCTAAATGGTAACAAAATGTATGAGTTATTAAAAATTTTACATATCATATCTTTTGTATCATGGTTTGCTGGGTTATTTTATTTACCAAGACTTTTTGTTTATCATGTAGAAAACATAACCAATCCTGAAATGAATAGTGTATTTCAAAAAATGGAATATAAATTGCTAAAAATTATTATGAATCCAGCAATGATATTGACTTGGGTATTTGGTTTAGCCCTTATCCATTATGTAGGTTTTGAATTATGGCTTTTTTTGAAAATTATATTAGTTCTTATTCTCTCTGCATTTCATATGTATTTAAGTAAAATTAGAAAAAGTCTAGAGAGTAATTTTAGAGACTATACCTCAAAATATCTAAGAATAATTAATGAAGTGCCTACTGTTCTTCTAATTTTAATTGTAATACTTGTAGTTGTAAGACCTTTTTAATTTTATGGATCTTACCCAAGGGGATATAAAAAAACAATTAATCAGTATGGCTGTTCCAGCAGGAACGGGTCTTTTGTTTTATACTCTTTACAATGTAGTAGATACTTTTTATGCAGGTCTCATAAGCACAGAGTCTATTGCAGGCTTATCAATATCTTACCCCTTGTATTTTATTTTATTAGCCTTCGCTGTAGGTTTTGGACAAGGCACCACAGCTCTTGTTTCAATAGCTATTGGCAAAAAAAAATTTAATGAGGCAATTAAGATACATACTCAAGCTTTAGTTATCACTTTATTGGTTTCAATAGCCATAGGGCTAACAACGTTTCTATTATCAAGACCTGTATTTTTATATTTTGGGGCAGAAGGTATTTTTCTTAACAATGGTCTAAGATACATAAAAGTACTCTCAATTGGTGCTCCAATTTTTATTGTTTCTTTTGTTGTTAATTCTCTTTTATATGCACAAGGAGATACAAAAAAAAATAGAAATGCATTAATCATAAGCTTTTTTATTAACTTAATATTTAGTCCTTTCTTATCTTTAGGTTATGGTCCTTTTCCTGCATTGGGAACTCTCGGCATAGCTCTTGCAACAGTCATATCTCAACTATTTCATTTTTTCTTTTTAAGCTATTATGCTATTCGCAGTCCTTTGTTTAAGTATTTCAATTACAATTATATTTGGTTAGAATCTAAATTCGTATTAAGAATTCTAAGACAATCTATACCCTCTAGTATGAATATGTTCATGATTGCAGTTGGTTTCTTCATAATGCAAAAGTTTGTTACAAGTTATGGTGCCTCAGCTAGTGCAGCTTATGGTATAGCTTTAAGAATTGAGCAAATTATTTTATTACCTGCAATAGGATTTAGTAGTGCTTTATTAAGTATGGTAGGACAAAATTTTGGTTCGAAGAATTTTGATAGAATTTATGAAGCTTTTTTAATTTCATTAAGGTTATCTATGACAATGATGATTTTTGGAGCATTAGTACTTATATTTGCGGGTGAAAGGATTGCTAGTTTTTTTTCAAGAGACAGTGAAGTGATAATTATTGCTAGTAGTTACTTGTTTATGGTGGCTTTTTTGGCTTTTATATATCAAGTTATTGATAGGTGTGATTCTGTACTTTCTGGTTTAAGAAAACCCTCTGTAAATGTGTTCTACACTTTTATTAGATTGGTATTTCTTCCCCCATTTGTAATTTATTTATTTTCTGAGACTCTAGAAAAAGGCTTAATTGGTATTTGGTGGGCTATATTTTTTACAAATTTACTAGGCTCAGTGTTTGTTTTTTTTCATATGAAATATTTATTTAAAAAAGAATCCAGTATCTTAATAAATTAACTAAAATCTTTCAGGTCTTCCAAATGTTTACTAAGAGCTTTTGTAGATAATTGTATCTCATAGATAAATAACACTATAGCTATTGAAAATATCAATATCCCCAAACCAAAAAAGTTTAAAGCTAAGTCATAAATCTTGATATAGCTAAAAAAAATAGATATTAAATTTAGCAAAAAGCTGATCCCAGAGAGGGTTTGAACTGACCTTACTAATGTTAAACGGGTTGTAAGTACTTTAATTTGATCTAAGTGATGTTGAACCATATTGCTAGTTGGTCTATTTGTAATTATTGTGTCATGGATCTTTCTGATTAATGAAGCAAGAGAAGTATATCTATTACCAAACGATATCATCATTAAAGGTATAGCTGGAAACAAAAGTGCAGGATAAAGTGTTGTGAAACTTGGCATATTATTAATGGAGCAGTTTGTTATAACTAGGAGGGAATAACTAAGTATCTATGTCAACACGGAGTTAATCGAAACTTTTAAAAACTGCTCCTAGTAAATTCATACATATAATATTTTAAAAAACTCGTGTTATGATTGCATAACAACTATGCAACTTACAGACAGCTGATGAAATAATTTATAAATAAAAATCAATAATCAAATTATTTCCAAGAAAATAATAGATAAGGTAAGTATTAGTAAATAAAGAATTATTACTATATTAACTAATTTCCAAACTTGTTTGTTCAAAAAATATAATCTTAGTGATTGAGCACCATAGCCTAAAAAATAAAAAAAAATAAATGACGCTAGACTTGCACCTAATCCAAATAAAATCTTGTCAGAAATAGTTAGAAAATTTTTTGATAAATTTCCTAAAATAAAAACAGTGTCTGAGTAAACGTGTGGGTTTAAAAAAGTAAAGCCAAGTGTCTGGAGGGCTATTTTTAACTTTGACGATTGTGTATGTGTTTGTGAAAATACAATATCATGTTTAAATGTTTTTATTTTTGACCATATAAAATTTAAAAGAAAGAGTACAAGTCCTATAGATAATAGTAAATTGATCAGATCATTGATAAAATTTTTAATAAAGTGAAATATGAAAATTCCAAAAAAAATCAATAAGAAATCACCAACTATACATATTGAAGTTACTAAAAAAATATTATTTTTTTTTATACCTTGCTCTATAACAAATAAATTTTGTGCACCTATAGCAAGTATTAAACTTAAACCTGTTGAAAAACCAAAAATAAACTCGTTCATGACAATTTTGCACAGTTTATATACTTTACACCTAAAATCTATTTAGTAAGTTTGCATTATGAAAGTTTTTGTTGGTGGAATATTTTTTGCTTTGATATTTGTTTTTGTCGTAACTGATGGTTTTGTAAAAATTAGTCTACCTCTGTAAACCTTCTTCTTTTACCACTACTCCACTCATCACTAAATTTTAAAGTACCTAAGTGTAATGGTATTTTTTCTTTAACAATTAAATTATTTTCTGAAAATTCAAAAAAAGATTTATGGAGATAGCGAAACTCAAGCAAATGATTCATAATTCCAAAATTTATATCCTTAATTACATTAGGATCTACATTCTGGTTTGAAATAAAAAGATAATCATTATCTGCGGGAAAATTTAAAATTGAACGAAGCGATAAATTAGAAGGACGATCGAGTAAATCTGATTTTTTAATAATTGCATATTGAAATTGATTTTGTTCAATTTTTTTAATTATTTCATCAACGCTATCATCAAGGCGTGTATTGCATTCTAGTGTGTTAGAACCACCATAATTATGAGATATTTCAAGTTCCCTATCCAACACTTTGCATATACTTTTTGCAAGAATATATTCTGTTCCCAACGTAGAACGAACCATGATTGTTAAAGAAATATCTTGAGAAAGGGCATACAATAAATTCGTTTTAAGAAAGAATATTACAATAAAAGAAAATATTACTTTTAAATACATAGATTACTTTTAACATAAAACATTCTAAATTGTTAAATAGAATTAAATGCCAAATTTTTCAACTATTGCATTAATAGCTTGTTTTGCTTATGCCATTGAAAGTATTTTTGGTTTTGGTGGTACGATAATCTTTCTGGGAATTAGTGGATTTTTCTTTGACTTTAATTCTTTGTTAAAGCTTGCAATGATTGTTGGGCTATCCTCCGGTTTTGCTGTTTTAATTCAATCATACAAATATGTCTCTTTAAGACATCTGATCAAAATTTTAATTTATACAATTCCTGGTGCATTAATTGGAACATATTTTATCAGTTATTTTGCATCAGATGTTTTAATAAAAATATTTGCATTAATTTTAATTGTTTACGGATGTTTCAACTTATTTTTTCCTGATATCAAATTTCCTAAATTCTTGAAAAATTTTTTTGTAATTCTTGGTGGATTTATTCAAGGCATTTATACTATTGGAGGACCATTTGTATTAATGGGGTATAAAGATTATTTCTCCTCAAAACAAGAGTTACGATCAACTATGGCTGGATATTTTTTTATTATAAACTCTATGAGAGCAATATTTTTTGTGTTTTTGGGAGGAAGCTATTTAGAAATAGTGAAAATGTACTATCCAATAGCTCTTTTAGTTATGTTGAGTGTTTGGCTGGGTTATTTTATACATAAACAAATACCGGAAATCCTATTTAAAAGACTTATTATTATTGCTATCACTTTAATTGGAGTATTGATTTTATTTACAAAATGATCGACTGGGAACCATATGGACCTATTTACTCTGTAGCTCCTGGAATAAAAAAAATAAAAGACCTTCCAATTATTGAATTTGATGAGCATGAAGAAAGATATTTAAGTTTGAAACAAAAATGTAAAGAAAATATTTTTTTTGATGATTATTTTACAAAAGAAATTGATATAGCTGTATGCGAGAAGTTAAATTCTATATTAAAAAAAGAATACCCATCTAAAAATTCTAACTTTAACAACTTTGTAGAACTTGGTTATAATCTTCAAGAGGATATAGCAATTTTTCACAGATGTAACAAACTTATAGCTTTACATATTTCATTTCCCTCTGTTTGGGTGCCTAAAGAAAAAATTGGTCTTAGTTTTGCTCAAATCCATCAACCTGTACCAGGTATGGAAAATTTTTTAAAAAATGAGGATAAATATGTTGAGATGATGGTTGAAGCAACAACTCCTATTATAAGATATGTTTGGGGAGAGCATTATGGTTATTATTTGTGTGAGCATGAACCTTTGCAAGAAACTGTAAAAGTGATGCACACAGAAAGACAGACTTTTATTGGAATTCCAGAAAGTGATATTGGTATTTTCTTAATTCGAAAGAAAGTGATGTTTTATGATGACACATCAAATGATTTTAAGGAATGGTATAAAAGGCAAGTCAGATCTATGACTGACGATCAAAAAATTTATAAGATAAAAAAAAACCGAGTCGATACTAGCGATCGAAAAAATTAATATATTTGAAGGTAATCAGATTACTGTTCCTGATTTCCCTCAGCTGGAGCATTTGGATCTGTAAGGCGCTCTAATTCAGCTAACTCTTCTGCTTCTCTTTTTGCTTCTCTTTTAGCCTTTTTAGCGGCAAGTTTTTCTTGGCGCTTACGCTCTTTTTCCATAGCTCTTTCACCAGCTTTTGATTTGTAGTCAAAGTGAAGTCCCATAAAAAGATTATATCAGAATTTTTTTGATACTAAAGTTTCACTTCATTGAATATTTATTAATTTAGAACTCTTTTTAAAAGATTAATCCAATTTAAATGTGAAATTTTAATCATTATGTTTTCATTAAAACCCTGTGAAATTAATAGATCGATTAATTTATGCATACCTAGAACACTATTTAGATCTTTTGGCATCATTGCACCGTCAAAATCTGAGCCAAATCCAACTTTATCATCTCCCAAATAGTCAATAAGGTACTTAAAATGATCAACAATTATTTGTAAATCTGTATCAGAAACCATTTTTCCGTCTTTCCTTAAAAAAGCTGGGGCAAAATTTACTCCAACCATCCCTTGGGTTTCTTTGATTGCATCTAATTGCTTATTTGTGAGGTTTCTAGAGTGTGGGCAAATCTGATGAGCGTTACTATGTGTTGCTACTAGGGGCGAATTTGAATATTTTGCTATATCCCAAAAGCCTTTTTCATTTAAATGAGAGGTGTCAATTAACATATTCAGTAAATTACAATTTTTTATTAGTTCTATTCCTATTTCGGTTAAACCATCTCCAATATCTGGTGAAGTTGGAAATGCAAAGGGAACACCCTCTGCAAAAATATTAGGCCTTGACCAAACTGGCCCAATTGACCTAAGACCAGCTCGAAATAAAGTTTCGAGATTGTAAAAATTTTTATCTATACATTCTGCGCCCTCTATATGCATTACTACAGATAATTGATCATCATTTTTGAACGAAGTTTCCAAATCCTTGCCAGATAAACAAATCTTAACTTTATTTTTTGAGTTTCTCTCAATTTTTGAAAGGATAGACAATTGATTTAAAACAACTGGTAATGCATCGTTTACGTCTACTGGTCTTGGAAGTGGTAGTAAATAATCATCTTGCTCCATATCTTTGTAGTTGACCAACTTATCAGAGTCAGAGATATCTTGTTCTGGAGTAGGAACATACATGGCGCATAAGCCCCCCTTAAAATTAGCTTGGTTCATTCGAGGAAGATCTAAATGTCCTTCATTATCTCCATCGATAAAATCAAGATGGGACTCAGGTTTGTTCTTTAAAAATAATCTAAATAATACATCATTGTGGCCATCGAAAATTTTATAATCCATATTATAAATTTATCATTTTTTTTGTTATTTAGGCTATATACAAATTTAATATTTAATAAATTTGTTTGCAGTCTCATAAATAGACATCAGATGTCTAAATTAAGCAAAAGTAAAATCTCTTTTTGAAACTATATATATGTATGAAAGGAAATTAAAATATGAATAAAATTTTTGGATTTACAGAACGATCTTTAAGTTTCTGGTTATCTTTTTTTAGTAGAAAAGAAGATAGTATTATAAATTTTTGTAAGGTTGAATATGGCTCTGATTGGCAATGGGCTTACTCTGAGTATCAAAAAAATCAGTCATTTCCAAATAGTTTGAAAGAGGCAGCATAATGGACAATCTATTTAAATCTATTAGAAACATGGTTATTAGTGAAAAAACTAAACAAAAATCAAAGTCTAACAAAGAAGAAGCATATTTATCTCAAGCAATCGACATGATTGATCTTGAAAGAAGACAAAAAGAGTTAGATAGAAGATTTATTAGAAAATTTTAAAAAGCCCTATCTAGGGCTTTTTTCCTAGCCTAACACCCAAATTTCAATAGCTACAAATATAAAAAGTCCAGCAAATATTAAATTGACAATATTTTTAGGTCTATTGAAGTAATTTGAAAACTTTTTAATACCAAAAAAGTGGCCGATAATTGAATAATTCATTGCTGAAATAAAAAAACTACCTGTAGCAAAAGTTAGAGCGATACTAAAATTTAAGTTTTCACTAAATTGTAAAGTTGCTAGAGCAGACCAAAACGCAAATGCCTTGGGATTGGTATAAGCAACAATTATTGCTTTTTTCATACTATTAAAAAAATTTCGTTCATTGGATAGTTTTATGAGTTGATTTTCAGAGCTAAAGTATTGGCTGCCAATTTGATATGATAAATAAATCATATAAAGACTAGCTAGGATCTTTAATACAATAAAACCCCAACCCATCAAATTTGAAATAAGAAAAGATATACCTGTTGTAGCAAGTAAGCACCAAGTAAAAGAACCAATTGCGGTCCCAACTGCAGCACCCCAAATTTGTTTTTTCTGTCCACTAATACCAACAGATGCCACAAAAAATGTGTTAGGTCCTGGCAAAAATACAGCAAAATAAAATATTATCCACCCAGATAATAAAGCCATTACAACTTCATTCATCTTAAACTACTTTAATGATTAAGAATTTGACTTAAGAAAAGTTTAGTTCGATCACTTTTAGGATTATTAAAGAATTCATCTGGGGTTGCTTGTTCAACTATTCTTCCCTCGTCCATAAATATCATTTGATCAGCTACAGTTTTTGCAAATCCCATCTCATGTGTAACAACTAACATGGTCATTCCCTCTTCCGCTAATTGAATCATAACATCTAAAACCTCTTTGATCATTTCTGGATCAAGAGCTGATGTTGGTTCATCAAACAACATAATGTCAGGGTTCATAGCTAATGATCTAGCAATAGCAACACGTTGCTGTTGACCACCAGATAACTGCCCAGGAAATTTATGTGCTTGTTCAGGAATTTTGACTTTTTCCAAGTAATTCATAGCAATTTCTTCAGCCTCTTTTTTTGGCATTTTTTTCACCCAAATTGGAGCTAATGAAATATTGTCAATTACAGACAGATGAGGAAATAGATTGAACTGTTGAAAAACCATACCCACATTTTTTCTAATAATATCAATATTTTTTAAATCGTTAGTTAACTCAGTGCCATGGACTACAATGTGCCCTTTTTGATGAGCTTCTAATCTGTTTATACATCTAATCATTGTAGATTTACCAGATCCACTTGGCCCACAAACGACAATTTTTTGGCCTTTAGTAACAGTTAAATCAATGTCTTTGAGTACATGAAAATCATCAAACCACTTATTGACTTTTTCTAATTGAATAACCTGTTCCATTTTAACTGTTGTCCGTTTTTAATTTCTTTTCTAAATATAAACTATAGCGAGACATACCAAAGCAAAATATGAAGAATACAAGTGAAATGAAAACATAAACCTCATAATAAAGTTTTGTCCAAGTCATATCTGCTAGTGCAGCTCTACCTATGCCTAATAAATCGAATAAACCAATGATTAATACTAATGAGGTATCTTTAAATAAACCAATACACGTGTTGACTATTGGAGGAATAGCTATCTTTAAAGCTTGAGGTAAAATAATTTTACGTGTTGTCTGCCAATATGTTAAACCTAGTGCCTCTGCAGCCTCAATGTGGCCTTTAGGAATAGCCTGCAGACCTCCCCTTATCGCTTCAGCCATATATGCTGCTTGAAATAAGGTAACAGCAACTAATGCTCTAAGAAGGTTATCAGGGTTTACACCTTCTGGTAAAAAAAGAGGTAACATTACATTAGCTGTGAAAAGTAATGTAATGAGAGGAACTCCACGAATAAATTCTATAAACACAACACATAATGATTTGATGATTGGCATTTTTGATCTTCTACCAAGAGCGAGAAGAATACTCAGCGGAAATGCAAGACCAATTCCTGTAACGCCTAAAAAAAGTGTTACTAACAAGCCTCCCCATTTATTTGTTCCAACAGCATTTAAGCCTGGGCCGCCGTAAAGCATGAAATATGCAATGAAAGGGTATATAAAAGTGAAATATATAAAATATTTTCTTAAAGGTATTTTATCAAAAAGAATTCCAATAAGAGCAAGGGGTAAAAGAGCAAAAGTAAGATTTACTCTCCAAATTTCCTCGACTGGATAAAAACCATACATAAATTGATCCCATCTAGCATAAATGATTGCCCAACATGCTCCAAATTCCCCTGGTTTTATATTTTTTGAACAAAACGTTCTATCTGTTATTAATTCACCTTGAAAGTTATTTCTAAAATCGGCCTCAAAAAATGCCCAATTCAAAAAGAAAGATCCTATTTTATATAAGAAAATTATGGCAATTACTGTAAATAATGAATTAACCCATGACGAAAAAAGATTTTTTATAACCCAATTATAATATTTGTTATGAGTAAAGCTCTCTAATGAATTTAGACTCATGCGTTTCCTTTGAATTGAACAGACTTGTTATATAAATTCATAAATAAAGAAATAATTAAGCTTATTGTTAAATATGTAAGCATAACCATGAGCATAATTTCTATTGCTCTACCAGTCTGGTTAAGAGATATCCCACCAAAGCCATGAACCAAATCAGCATATCCTATAGCAATACCTAATGAGGAATTCTTAGTTAAATTTAAATATTGAGATGTAAGAGGTGGGATGATTACTCGAAGTGCTTGAGGTATGATTATCAATTTCATAATAAAATTACTTTTTAAACCTAAGGCTTGAGAGGCCTCTCTTTGACCTTTTGAAACTGAAACTATGCCAGATCGAACCGTTTCAGAAATAAACGCTGCAGTATAGATCGATAACCCTAATAGCATGCCAATAAATTCAGGGCGTATGACCATACCTCCCTTGAAATTAAAACCTTTTAAAACAGGCTGCTCAAATTCTATTGGCATTCCCATTAAGTAATAAAAGGAAAGAGGTGTAAAAATAATTATAGCACTATTGATGAGGAATATAGGGTATTGCTTACCAAAATTTTCTTGTTTTTTTTTTAAATATCTCTTTACAAAAAAAGAGACAACAATTGCTACAAAAAAACTACCTAAAACAATTACAAAACCATCTTTAAAAATTGGAAGTGGTGAGAAAAGACCCCTATTTGTTAAATAAAAGGTGTCAAAAAGAACTATTGCTTGTTTTATTTTGGGGAGGTGAAGTAAGATACTGTAATAAAGAACTATCTGAAGAAGAACAGGAACATTTCTTGTAAATTCAACATAAACGTAAGCGATATTTCTAAATAACCAGTTACTGGATAACCTTATAACACCAACTAAAAAGCCAAGGATAGTTGCCAAGAAACAACCACATATAGCTATCATTAAAGTATTCAGCAATCCTACGAAATAAGCCCGCAAATGGGTGTCCTCGCTGGTAAATGGGATTAGTCTGATACTAATATCGTATCCAGCTCCCATTCCAAGAAAGTCAAACCCAGAACTTATTCCCCTTCGTTCCAAGTTTGCTGCCGTTTGCTGGACTAGTAAATAAATAAAAACAGCGAAAATTCCAATTACAAGAGCTTGTATTAGGATAGATCTTGATTTTTCATCGAAAAGTATTCTTCTAATAAAATTTGCACTCATGGAAGAGATTGTTATTCGGGTATGGGTAGAAAACCCATACCCAAAAGTTTTTATCTAAATGGAGGTGCGTAAAGAATACCACCATCTTTGTATAGAGCGTTAAGACCTCTTTGAATATTAATTGGTGTATTTGGACCAATATGCTTTTCAAAGCTCTCAGAGTAGTTACCTACTTGTGATAAAATATTAACAGCCCATTCATTATCAAGGCCTAAGTAAGCGCCATAACCTGGTTCAACACCTAACAGTCTTAAGACTTCAGGGTTCTTAGAACTTTTCATCTCTTCAACATTATCAGATGTAATACCAAGCTCTTCACCAATGATCATTGCATTAAGTGACCATCTCACAATATCACCCCATTCATGATCTCCGTGTCTGACAGCTGGACCTAAAGGCTCTTTGGAGATAATTTCAGGCAGTACCACGTGTGCAGATGGATCTGCATAACCTGCTCTGCTTGAGTATAAACCAGATGCATCTGTTGTGTAAACGTCACATCGACCTGCAATATAAGCAGCATCAGCTTCTGCATTAGTTTCAACTGGAACTGACTCATAGGACATACCGTTTGCTTTAAAGTAGTCAGCTAAGTTCATTTCAGTTGTAGTTCCAACTTGGATACATACTGATGCACCATCTAATTCAGTTGCACTAGACACGCCTAAAGCAGCAGGAACCATAAAACCCTGACCATCATAGTAATTTACACCAACAAATTCTAAACCAAGATCAACGTCTCTTGATAAAGTCCATGTTGTGTTTCTTGATAATAAGTCAACTTCACCTGATTGTAACACTGTAAATCTAACTTTAGTTGTTACTGGTACATACTCAACTTTTGAAGCATCACCAAAAACAGCAGCTGCAACAGCTCTACAAACGTCCACGTCAATGCCTTCCCAAACACCAGCATCATTAGGAGCACCAAAGCCCGCAAGACCTGTGTTTGATCCACACATTAACTTTCCTCTTTCTTTAACTAAATCTAGTGTGCTTCCATGGCTACCAGCGATAGCTGTTGAAACACCTAAAGTTAAAACAAGAGAAATAAACAATGATTTAATTTTTGTCATCGTTTCCTCCTTATATATATAAGCTTCGGCAGTATAGACTTATCTTGAGTGAAACTAAAATATAAAAATCCTATATAATTCGTGTATTTTTTGCATGAATTTATGAAAAATAATAATCTTAGGGCTTAATCTTGATTAAACAAGTCTCTAGTAAAAATCTTGTCCTGTACATCATTTAGCTCTAAATGGCTTCTATTACAAAGAATTAAATCAGCATCTTTTTTGAATAATTCTAAATCTTGATAAACCTCTGAATTGAAAAATTGTTTGTCTTTGATTAAAGGTTCATAGACAATTACTCTTATACCTTTAGCTTTAACTCTTTTTATAATGCCTTGCATACTTGACTCTCTTATATTGTCTGATCCCTCTTTCATAATGAGTTTATAAACACCAACTGTTGTAGGTTTTAATTTTGCAATCTCTAATCCTATGAAATCTTTTCGCATTGAATTTGACTCTATGATTGCCTCCATAATTTTTTGAGGGACTTTATCAAAGTTTGCTAATAATTGTTTTGTATCTTTAGGTAAACAGTAACCCCCATATCCAAACGAGGGATTATTATAAAAATCACCTATCCTAGGATCTAGACTTACAGATTTAATAATTTCTTTTGTGTTTAAACCTTTTGACATTGCAAATGAGTCTAGTTCATTAAAGAATGTTACTCGCATTGCTAAATAAGCATTTGAAAATAATTTTGATGACTCTGCTTCTGTAGAATTTGTGTAAATTGTTTGAACTTCTGTATTTAGAGATGCCTCAATCAATAATTTTGCAAACTCTTTTCCTTTTTCAGAATGTGAGCCTATTACAATTCTTGAAGGATTAAGACTGTCATTTAAAGCTTTTCCCTCTCTTAAAAATTCAGGCACAAAAATAATTTCAAGATCAGGGAATTTTTTTTGTACTATATTCACATAACCAACTGGAACTGTAGATCGAATAATTACTGTTGGATTTGATTTAGAATTTTGAATACTTTCTAGTGTTTGTTCTATTGAAGTAGTATTAAATTTATTTGTCTCGATATCATAATTTGTTGATGTGGCTATGATCACAAAGTCAAAATTATCAATTTCAGTAGGAAAGTTGTCTGCTGATTTTAAATTTAATTTTTTAGATGATAAATATTTAGATATATCTTTATCCTCTATGGGCGAAATACCCTTTATTAGGTTATTTGATTTCGAGATATCTAAATCGAAGCAGGTAACTTCATTATGTTGTGATAAAAGGACAGCGTTTGCAGTTCCCACATAACCAAGCCCTACTACTAATATTTTCAACATTTTTAAATTATTATAAATTTATTATTGAACAATGAATTTTTTATTAAGATTAATCAATTAATGCGACACATAGGCTTAAAAATAATAGGGAAATTCTAATTTTTTTATCTTAAATAGGTTAAAATTTAAGAAGATATTGGTATATTGTATACCAGATTTTTGGGAAAGGATCTAAAGTTAGATGTCAGATATAGAGATAGCAAGAGCTGCTAAAAAAATTCACATAAGAGACGTTGCTGCTAAAGTAAATATTCCAGAGGAAAATCTTGTTCCTTATGGCCATGATGCAGCGAAAATAAATTTTGATTTTATTGAAAAAAGTCAGTCTAACCCCGATGGAAAATTAATTTTAGTTACTGCAATTAATCCAACACCTGCAGGCGAAGGCAAAACGACTACATCAGTTGGCTTAAATGACGGCCTAAATAAAATTGGAAAGAAATCCATTGTTTGCCTGAGAGAACCTAGCCTTGGTCCATGTTTTGGTATGAAGGGTGGAGCTGCTGGAGGTGGATATGCTCAAGTTGTACCTATGGAAGAAATAAATTTGCACTTCACTGGCGACTTTCACGCAATTACAGCTGCTCACAATCTTTTATCATCATTAATTGATAATCATATTTATTGGGGAAATGAATTACAAATAGACCAAAGAAGAATTACTTGGGGAAGAGTTGTTGATTTAGGTGATAGGTCTCTAAGAAAAGTAAATGTCAATCTTGGCGGTGTTTCAAATGGATTTCCTAGAGAAGATAAATTCGACATAACAGTTGCAAGTGAAATCATGGCTATTTTTTGTTTAGCTAATGATATAAACGATCTGCAAAAAAGAATAGGTGACATAATAATTGCCTATAAAAGAGACAAATCTCCAATCTACGCTCGTGATGTAAAAGCTGATGGCCCCATGACAGTTTTATTAAAAAATGCTTTAATGCCAAATTTAGTTCAAACACTTGAAAATAATCCAGCTATTATTCACGGTGGTCCTTTTGCAAACATCGCTCATGGTTGCAATACAGTAATTGCAACAAAAACAGGCCTAAAACTTGCTGATTATGTTGTAACTGAAGCTGGATTTGGTGCAGACTTAGGTGCTGAAAAATTTTTAGACATCAAATGTCGTAAGGCAGGATTAACACCTAGTGTAGTCGTCATTGTTGCTACTGTGAGAGCATTGAAATCACACGGAGGTGTTGAAAAAGCAGAGTTAAATAATGAAAATGTAGCCGCCGTTGAAAAAGGTTTTGAGAATTTGCAACGCCATATCGAAAATATTCAATCTTTTGGACTTCAACCAATTGTAGCTATTAATAGTTTCACTCTTGATACTGAAGCTGAGGGTAAAGTTATCTCTGAAGGTTGTGAAAAAATGGGAGTAAAAGCAATCCTCTGTTCGCACTGGGCAAATGGTGGTAATGGTACTTTAGAATTGGCTGAGGAAGTAGTTAAAATTTGTGAGTCTAGCGATCCAAATAAATTTAAGTTTATGTATGAAGATAACGTATCGATAGAAGAAAAAATTCGCTCTGTTGCACAAAAAATCTATAGAGCTGATGATATCGTGATAGATAAATCTGTCAGTGATCAACTTAAAGGATTTGAAGAGAGTGGTTATGGTCACCTACCTATTTGTATTGCTAAAACACAATATAGTTTTTCAACAAATCCATCTTTAAGAGGTGCTCCAAATAGTTTTACTGTTCCAGTAAGAGAAGTAAGACTGTCAGCTGGAGCAGGTTTTATTGTTGTTGTAACAGGTCAAATTATGACAATGCCAGGTCTACCTAAAGTACCTAGTGCCAATTCAATAATGTTAGATAAAAAGGGATTAATTCAAGGCCTTTTTTAATTTATCTATTTAATTCTCTATACCTCATTTATGGGGTATATTATTTAAATGTATTCTAAAACAACTAACGGGGTGACCGTAACCGTTACACCCTATTTTTTAGATGATCAATCGTCCCCTCACGAAAGTCACTTTGTTTGGGCATATCAAGTCAACATTACAAATTCCGGAAATACCTCGATTAAGCTAAATCACAGAAATTGGTTAATAATTGATGCAAACGGAAAAGTAATTAATGTACAAGGCGAGGGAGTTGTTGGAGAATTTCCAATTATTGAACCAGGTGAATCTTTTGAATATACTAGTGGAACTCCTTTAAAAACTAATAATGGAATTATGCAAGGCTTTTACCTAGTTTCTCAAGATAATGGTGAAAAACTTAAAATTGATATTCCAACATTTTCACTAGACAGCCCTTACAATAAAAAAAACGTACATTAGAAATACATAAAATGTTTAATTTCAAACCTATAGCATTGGTAAGTGGAACTGTTATCTGTGCAGTTGGATTTTTTTTATTTATTCCTCTAATAACTGAATTAATTTACAAAACTGAAACCTGGCAATCATATGCTGTTCCAATATTATTATATCTTATTGTTGGTGGGTCTCTTGTTATAACTAATAAAAATGTTGATTTAAATATCTCTTTAAAAGAGGCTTTTGTAATAACTGTAATTTCATGGATATTATTGACTTTTCTATGTGCAGTACCTTTTGTTTACACTCAAATAAGCTTGTCATTTATAGATGCACTCTTTGAGTCTATGAGTGGTGTGACAACTACTGGCTCTACAGTTCTGACTAACTTAGACACCTATCCAAAAGGAATACTTTTATGGAGATCATATTTACAATGGATTGGTGGGATTGGAATAGTCATTATAGCTCTATTCATATTACCTTTTTTAAGAGTTGGTGGAATGCAATTATTTCACCTAGAAGGCGATGATCCTTACGATAAATTCTTACCAAAAATTTCTTCGGTTATTAAAAAGATATCTATCATTTATATAGGTTTAACATTTATTTTAATTCTTTTTTATTATGTTTTTGGTATGTCTTTTTTTGACGCTATTACACATGGTTTCACAACTATATCTACAGGTGGTTTTTCTAATTATGATCAATCTTTTGCTTTTTTCGACGACAAAGTTTTATTTATTTCAATATTATTCATGATAATTGGAAGTCTCCCATTTATGGTTATAGCAAGGACTACATTTAAAAACTTATTTATAATAATTAAAGATCATCAAGTGAGATTATTTTTAATCATATTGGTTGTTGCAACTACAACAATTTATATTTTGGCCAAAGATTTTATTGAAGGATCAGGGGCTATATCTAAATTAATAAACGTATCATTCAATACAATTTCGATAATATCTGGAACTGGTTACGTGAGTGAAAATTTTGAGAATTGGGGAAATTATGCATCAGTTCTTTTCTTAATTTTAATGTTCATAGGTGGTTGTGCTGGATCAACTACGGGTGGAATAAAAGTATTTAGATTTCAAATCTTGTTTAAGTATATAAATTTACATTTGAAGAGAATACTAAAACCTCATTCTGTTGTTGTAAGTCAATTTAATGAAAAAAAAGTCCCTGACTCTACATATGAGTCTGTGATGATTTTCTTTTTTTTATATATTCTAACATTCTCTGTATCTGCTTTGCTATTATCGTTTAGTGGACTTGATTTTTTAACTTGTATTTCTGGAGCAGCGTCTGCTATTTCTAATGTTGGTCCAGGTTTAGGTAATGTTATTGGACCAGATGGTCATTATGGAGGACTAAACTCTTACTCAAAAATTGTTTTGATAAGTACGATGTTTCTTGGCAGGCTTGAAATGTTAACAATTTTGATGCTTCTCATACCTTCTTTTTGGAAAGACTAATTACTATTTATTGATAACATTTCATTTGTTATACTTTCCAAACTTTTATTAATAATATTGTTATTTAATCTCTCTTGATCATTAATTGTAAAGTCACCTTTTATAGTTCCATATTCTATTGAATTTAAATTATATGTTTTTTTGAAATTCATAACTTGATTTTTTTCTGTAAAATCAATATTTAGTTCAACTTGATATTTATAAAATTGATCCTCTTTTATCTTATTAACAATAATGGCATTTACTTTCAGTTCAAGCTCGCCTTCAAAGCCATCTAATTTAATTTTATTATTGAACCATCTAGAAATTTTTTCTTTTACAACTTCAATATCATTATTTTCATTATTATTTTTGAAAATAAGTTTTTTTGATACAGCATTAAACTTTATATCATCAAAAGAATAATGTTCTTTTTCAATAACTTGCTCGCTGTAAGTTTCACATCCATATAAAAGAAATAAGAAAAATATTATTAAATACTTAGCCATTTAAGAATTCCCTTCTGGGCAACATACCTATTATATGCCTGTTTTTTTACAATAGATTTTTTACTTTTTATAATATCGCTTGTGACCTCCAAATTAATATTTGCGGGTAAACAATGCATAAATATTGAATCTTTTTTTCCAAGATTAATTAGATTGGAGTTAACTTGAAATTTTTTTAATTTTTCTTCTTTCGAATTATCTTTATCATTCATTGATGTATAAACATCAGTCATAAAGCAATCAGTGTCAGATATTACTTTCCTATTAATATCAAAAAAAATATTTAAATTGTCAAAATTAAAAATATTTTTTTTTTCTTTATAAATTTGATCATCGGTAAATATATTCAATTTAATATTTCCAAGTATATTTGTTATTTCACAAAGACTGTACAACACATTATTCATATCACCGAACCATGAAATTGAGATATTATTCAAAAAACCAAAATGCTCTTTTAGTGTATAAATATCAGATATTGCCTGGCAAGGATGTGAAAAATCTGAAAGGGCATTTATAACGGGTTTGCTAAAATATTTAGATGCAATTTCAAGTTTTTTATGACTATCAGTTCTATACACAATCATATCAAGGTAACAAGAAAGTATCTCAAATGTATCCTCAAAAGACTCAATTCTTTTAATATTCATCTCATCAAAATCTATTTTTATTGGCTCACCTCCAAGATTATTAATTGCTGTATGAAATGAAATCCTAGTCCTAGTAGAATATTTTTCAAATATCATTCCAACATTCATATTTTTTAGGGGTTGCGTGCTGTTACTTTTTAATTCATCAGCAAAATTAAAAATATCTATGATATCTTGTTTTTTTAAATCACTAATATTGAGTAGTGACTTCATTTATTTTTTTTTACATAGTCAAAAGTCAAAATTAATAAATATAATAAGAAATTAAAAAAAAGAATTAATGAAAAAATTATAGTCAAATAATTTATAGGTTCATATTTATATTTCGAATAAATATCTCCAAGTTTATATACCCTGTCAAATAATTTTATTTTTTGGAAATAAAAGTCAATTGAGTTTGAAACTTGTGCTTGTAATTCATTATCTCTTATTGACTCTTTTAAAGAATTAACACTATTATGATAATTATCCATATATTCATCTAGATATTCATAAATTTCATTTTTGCTAAGAGTTTTATTTACAGAGGAAGTGAAAGTTCTGTTTGCTACATCTAACTCATAATCAGTAACGAATTCAATATAAAATTTTATATTATACATCATATCAGTAACTGTTGGAAAATCATCTGTCACAAGTTTTATAGGTATAAATTCATTTTTAATAGTTTTAGTATTTTCGTAAAAAAAGAAAAAAGAAATTAAAACTAATACATTTAATGATATAAAAAAAACAAGTTTATCTTTAATATTTTTTAAGATTATTTGAAATTCAGATTTTTTTACCATATGAGTTGAATTTAGATAAGAATAATCCTAGAGGCAAGAAGTAAATAGCAGATACCCAATTATTAAAAAAGTTACCTGTTGGAGCTAACGGAAATAATGCAATTAGAAAATACATTATAAGACAAATAATAAAATACCGATCTTCATTTTTTTTGTAAGTAATATATTTGAGAAGAGAAAATAAAAGATATAAGAATAAGCAAACAACAAAAGAGAAGCCAATTATACCAGTCTCTGATAAAAGTTGAGCATATGTATTATGAGGATGCGTAGCACAACTTATTTTCAGTGTTTCTTTACCATTCCAATAATCTATTGTTTGAGAATAATCTTTACACTCATATCGAAAGGTATTTGGACCTGATCCTATAATTTTATTATCTTTAAATATGTCAATTGATGCTCTGATAAATCTATCATGAACAGGAGTAAAAAAAATAATATCATCATATGTAAATGATTGATTAAGATTTTGATTATTTAAACCATCCCATACACTTAAAAACATTCTTTTTTTAATAATATCATTAGTGCTTACAAGTGTTATTAAAAGCATAAATATAAAAGTTGATAAGAATATAAAAAGTTTTCTAGTATCTTTGATAATTAATGACAAAAAAACAAATACTATAGATGCATGAATAAATGCTGATCTCTCACCACTTAAAAAAATTAATATATATGTTAAGCCAATAAATAAATAAATTAGTTTATATAAATTTGTAGATTTTTGTTGAAGAATTAAAAAAATAAACATCAAAGGTAATATTTTAGACAAATAACTACCTATTATCATTGCATGAAAAAAACTTAAGATTCTTGATGGATCAGGTGAACCTCTTCCTAAAATATTTTTTCCAAAAATAAACTCTATATAACCATCAATTACTACAATTAAAACAGTGAAAAATACAAATTTAAAAAATGTTTTTATTATATCTGGATTATTGTTACAAAGATAATAAACCCCGATAGCAAAAAAAAAATATCTTATATATAAAACTGAATTCTCTAATGAAAATATAATATGATTAGAAAGTAACGAACTTATTACTAAAAAAAAATAAAATGAGAAAAAAATTATTGAAAATTTTGATTTTAAATACTTAAATTCATTTTTTTTGAATGATTCTAAAATAAATATTAAAGCTATAAGAGATAAAAATAAATCAGGTAAAAAAGGACCTGTTACTAAACCTAAAGGTAAAAGAAAAAATAAATATTTTGGTATTAAATTATTTCTATAACTAAATAAATTCATTTCTTATAAATTTAATTCTTTTAACTTTTCAATAAGATAGCTTTCGGAATTATTTTCTATAATTTCATTTAAAAGTATTTTAAATTCTTCAAAAGAAACTTTGATTTTATCTTCTTCATTTGCGATCATTAAATTTTCGTTAATTGTACTAATACTGTTTTTATTAGTTAATAATTCCTCGTGAAGTTTCTCTCCTTTTTTTAATCCAGTTATTTTAATTTCAATTCCATCAGGATCGTTTTGAGTTTTTTCATTTAAACCATAAAACGATAAAAGTTTTCTTGCTAAATCTATAACTTTCACTGGTTTTCCCATATTAATTAATAAGATTTCTGATTTTTCTGCAATTATTGATGCTTGAATTACCAGATATGAAGCCTCTTCGATTGTCATAAAAAATCTTGTTGCATTTGGATCAGTTACGGTAATAGGCCCCCCATTTTCAATTTGGCTTTTGAAGATTGGTAATACTGAACCAGATGAACCTAGTACATTTCCAAATCTTACAATAGAAAAATTTGTTGTCTCAGATTTTTTACTAATTTTTTGAATATAAACTTCAGATAAATATTTTGTGATCCCCATCATGCTTTTTGGTTTTACAGCCTTGTCAGATGAAATTAAAACAAATTTTCTTACATAAGAATTTATAGATTTATTAGCTATGTTAATTGTAGATAACATATTATTTTTAAAAGAAAACATCTTATTATCTTCAACTAAATTAACATGTTTGTAAGCTGCACAATGAAAAACAAAATCAATTTTTTTAATACTTAAGCTTATTTCATCAAAAAATAATTCCAAATTTTTTTTATCAACTAAATTTAAAAGTTTGAGATTAATTAATGTATTTATTTTAAATTGATTTTTAATCAAATCTAATTGCTTATTTAGATTAAAAAGGTTTAATTCACTAAAATCTATTAAATATAAATTTTTAGGCTCAGACATTAAAATTTGTCTAGATAGTTCAGAACCGATACTTCCTCCAGCGCCTGTGATAATGACTGATTTATCAAAAAACTCTTTATTGAGATCATAATTTACTTTTAGATCTCTTTCTATCAGGTCAAATAGCCTAATATTATCTAAATTTAAATTAAATTCAGTTTTATTTTGATTTTGCCCTAAAGTGATAAAATTTATCTTTAATTGAAATTTATTTAATTTTTTTAAAAAATTTTTTCTTTCTCTTACATTTAATCTCGGAATAGCTACTATAATTTCTTTTATATTTTTTGATTTCACTAAATAATTTATATCTTTATAGGAAAAAACATTAATATTATTGATTTTTCTGCCAACTTTTGAATTGTCGTCGTCTATATAACCGACGATTTTTTTTGTTGAGTTTAGTATTTGATTAAAGTAAACACCTGTTGATCCAGCACCATAAATTAGTATTGGAATTTTTTCATTGTGACTATCGATATTTTGAGTTGCAAAAACTAATATTAGTCTGGAGCCAATAAAAATAAAAAAGAATATTGGGCCAATAAAAATTGGTATTGATCTTGGACTATTTGAAAAATTGAATAAAAATGTGACTATTGTAAATATAAATGTAAATACAATAACAAACTTAGATAAGAAAATTACATTTGAAATATTAAATGTTCTAATGATTTGTTGATTTAAATTAAATATTAAAGAATTAATTACAAAAATTAAAATTCCCAAAATAAAAACATAAATATTGTCACTTAGATATATATCAAATGACTCATACTTAATTATAAAAGAGGCAATAATTGCAATTATTAGTAATAAAATATCAAATATTGTAACAATTATTTTTTTTTGTTTAATATTTAGATTTTGTTGTAAGAATTTTAATAAATTAATCAAGTTGTTGTATTTCTTTTCTTATAATTTTTGCTTGTAATTCAATATTTTTTTCATCCATAGTTTGATCAACTTTAAGGCAAACCGATCTAGTTGCTAAATATTTAGCACCTGGCATTTTTCTAATTTTAAAATTGTCTTTAAAATATTTTTCAAGATAGATTTCTGGACAACTACCAGCTATACATTCAATTCCTTTTGAGCGTATTTTATTAATTAATATTTTTTGATTTTTGCTTTTTTTAACAAATAAATAATATCTATAATAAGCATTTGTAAAATTATAATTTTTTAGTAACAGAAAAATATTATCTAGATCGCTAAAATAGTTATCAAAAATTTTGGCATTTGAATTTCTTCTAGAAATCATCTCATCTAATCTTTTCAATTGTGAAATACCTATAATTGCTTGAATTTCTGTCATTCTATAATTACTACCAATGAAATCATGTATATAATTAAATGAACCCGAGTATTTTATATTCTTTATTTTTTCGTAATTTCTTCCATTGTCCTTAATTGATAAAATTTTTTTATATAAATTAAAGCGATTAGTTGCAACCATACCTCCCTCACCACCTGTGCTTATGATCTTATCTTGACAGAAACTCCATGCAGATATATCGCCAAAAGATCCTACCTTTTTATTTAAAATTGAAGCACCGTGTGCTTGTGAGCAATCTTCAATAACATAAATTTTATTATCTTTAGCTATTTTTAAAATTTTTTTCATATCACATGGATATCCTGAGAGATGGACACATATTATTGCCTTTGTTTTTTTATTAATTGCGGCCTTAAGTTTTATTGGATCTAAATTTTGACTATTAATTGAAATATCTGAAAATTTTGGTTTCATACCACAGTTAATTATTGATGAAGCAGAGGTATAATACGATCTTGGAGTTGTAATAATTTCTGAACCTTTTTTAAGGTTTAGAGATTTAATTGCACACTCTAAAGCACTTGTTCCACTATTAACAGTCACGCTGTACTTTATTTTATGATATGTGGAAAAGTTTTTTTCAAAAATTTTACAATATTTGCCAGTCCAATAATTTATTTTTCCAGATTTTAATATTAATGATACTTGGTTGATTTCATCTTGAGTGAAACTTGGCCATGAAGAATTAAATAATTTTTTATTCATCCTTCGAATTTCCCTTAAATTCATTTGAAATAGTTAAAAAATTTGAGTCGAATATTCTTTGAACTAATTTATATAAAGTTTTAAGAATAATCTTTATATCTAGCAAGAGATTCATTTTTTCAACATATTCCAAATCATATTTAATTTTTTGCTCCCATGATATATCATTATGTTGTCTAATTTGTGCTAATCCTGTTAATCCAGGTTTGACAGTCAATCTAATGATCTGTTGTTCATCATACAAATCATTATATTTCATATATAAGGGTCTTGGGCCAACTAAGCTAAGATCTCCTTTTAAAATATTAAATAACTGAAAAATTTCATCTAATCCTGATTTTCTAAAAAAAAGTCCAAAAGTTGTATATTTTACTTTTGTGAGATCATCATTGTCTAATTTAATTGTTCTTAATTTAATTAAGTTTATTTTTTTTTTATTTTTACCTGATCTCTCTTGAATATAGAATATTGGTTTTCCATTGAATAACAAATTAAATAAAATTAAAATTATAAATAATGGAAAAAAAAATATTATAAATATTATTGATACAACTTTATCAAAAATTTCTTTTATAATTAGATATGTTTGCATAGATCAACTAAATATTGAGTATAGAGATTTATAACAGTTTTCCTCTCATACTTTTTTAAAACATTTTCTCTAGCTTTTTTACCCATTTTTTTAACTATCTTTTCATTATCAAGTAGAAAAGTAATTTTTTTTATAAAATCATTTTTGTTGTTTACCTCAAATAATAATCCAGTTTCGTGGTTTAAAACAGTATCTTTGAGGCCATCTATATCCGAAACGATAGTAGCTTTTTCTAAACTAGCAGCCTCTATTACGCTGATACCGAATCCCTCTCTTAAACTAGGTAACATTACTAGATCTGCAATATTTAGAATTTCATTAACTTTTTGTTGGTGACCAAGATAAATAATATTATTTTGACTATTAATTAAATTAAAAAATTCAAAATCTTCAAGTTCATTATCACCAACTAAAACAAAAAAAATATTGTCTCTATTTGCAAAATGATGACTAGCATGAATTATTAATTTTAATCCTTTATCATAATTAATTCTTCCTACATACATGCATACTTTGTCAGATTTTTTTATATTAAATTTTTCTTTTAAAATATTTCTTAGTTTTAAATTTGGTTTAAAATGTGAAGTGTTAACACCCATCATAGAACCGTAACCTAAAATATTAATATCTTTATTCGAAAAACCATTTTTTACCAAAAAATTCTTTTGAGAAAAACTTTCACATAATATATGATTTGAAAGTTGAAATGTAAGATAATCAAAAAATTTAAGAAATTTTTTCTTAAAACCAATTTTATTGTACCAAATTTGTCCATTAAAAATATGAACTCGAAAATTAATCATATTGATGTACGCTGATATAGATGTTAATAAACCAGCCTTGGGGTTTAAAGAAACAGATATTTGTGGTTTAATCCTGTAAATTAAATAAATAATTCTTAACAAAGTTATAAAATCGTAAAATAAATTTATTTTTCTCTTAATGGGTATATGTAATAATTTAAAATTATATTTTTTTTTATAATTATTTATTTCATCTTTACTTAATTGATTTAAATTAGTAATTACAAAAACTTCAAAATTATTTGAAAGCTTTTTAATAAACGCTAGCAAAAATGCCTCTACACTGATAAAACTTGATGTAGAAATTATAATTTTTCTATAATTTTTTTTTTTGACCATCTACTAAAATATAAATAAAAAAAACCAAAATTGTCCATTTTTGTCGAATAACTATACCTATATTAGTTGTTGTTTCTGACACAATAAAAAGAAGTAGAAGTAAACTAAGCAAGTAGAATAATTTTATTAATGTAAAATTGTTGCCAAAATTCTTAAACAAATAAAAAAATATAATAATTAATAATAAATTTTCACATATAAGAATAAGATTAAATGGATTAATTGATATAATTGGATAAAAAATTGGTGAAAATAAATATGAAATCATATTTATTAAAAAAAATTTATCAGTATTTATAAATGAAGATCCATGTTGTATTGACTCAAATCTACTTAAAATATAACTAATTGTTTCAATAGGATTTAATGAAGGAATATCTATGGTATGATGTCTTAAAAATATAATAAGAAATAAAAAAAATAACATTGAAAAAAAAATAAAAGGTAAAGTTAATAAAATTCTATTTTTCGAATTTATATAAATTTTAAGTATAAAGGGTAATAATAAAAGGATACCCAAATAAGGTCTAATAGCAAAAACTAAAATAAGAAGAAAGATTTGAATTAAATTATAATTTTTTTTTTGATTATCAGCCCAGAAAAAAATAAATAATAATGTTAAAATAAAAGAATCTTTAATATATGTGTTAGTCCATACGTGTAATGAGGGTAATAATATTATTGAAAAAATTAATATAATATTTTTTTTTGATAAATTATTTTTTAAAAAATCAAAAAAGAATAAAATTCCAATTGTTCCTATTAAATTAACTATTAATATTAAATTTGAGTATGATAAATGAATTATATTTTTTAAAAAAAATAAAATAAATTTCATAAAACCATTTGAAATAAACAAATCAAAATTATAATTATCTACAGATCTCCAAATGAAATTTGAATCTCCAGGATTTCGGAAATTATAAATAACCATAACAATCATAAAAATTGAATGATAAAAATAAATAAATAATGATTGTGAAGCTTTTACGTTGTCAAAAATTTTAATTCTAGTGATAATTAAAATAGAAAGAACAATTATAAAAAGATTTATAATTATATCTTGCAATAAAAATTGTAAAATCAAAATTTAATTGTCTCACTTACTTTTTCAAAAAATGAAATATTTTTTTCATAAATTATTTTGTTTTCATTAAGCTTTAAATTTTTTAATGAAAACATACTGATATTAATATTAGAAAAATCAAAAATAAATTGTTTTTCATATCCTGCTAATGACTCTCTCAATCCGCCTTGATTAGTATGGATTACAAATTTATTTAGTAATCTTGCCTCTTTAGCGACAATACAAAATCCCTCAGCCTCAAGGCTAGGGATAATAATAGCCTTAGATATAGACAATAAATATGTAAGTAAATCTTGATCAATATTGCCAAGAAAATTAATATTTACAGACTTATCACATAAATTTTTTATATCGCGATATTGATCTCCTTCACCAGTTACATAAAATTTATATTTTAGATTAATTTTTTTTTTAATTATATGTTTGATGAATTTATACACACCAGTTCTTTGCACTAACCTCCTTGGTATTAAAAAAAAATTTCCGTTATCAAATTCTGACTTTCTATAATTCAATTTAATTTTTCTATATCGATTTATAAAATTTTTTTCATCAACTAAAAGTTCTTTAACTTCTAGATTTTTTGAATGCAAAAAATTACTTTCATGCATTGATGTTTTTAAAGTGTAAAAAGAATTAAAGATAATTTTTTTAGCTTTTTTCAAAATATAACTATAAATTGTATTAATTATAATATTGTTAACTTTTTTAGATCTATAATAATTTATTTCGGTTATTAATGGACCGTGAACTGAATATAAATATTTATAAGGTATTGTTTTAGCTATTTTGAAGAAAAAAAATGGTAATGGAGAGTGTACCCAAACTAATGTATTTTTATTTAATATATTTTTAAAGATTTTAGTAATTTTTGGATAAATAGAGATAAATGATAATAGATTCTTTTTTGGATGTGGAATTTTAATTATAGTATGTGTATCTAATTTATTAATCTCTAATTTATTACTCTTAAAATTCCAACAAATGTAAAATATCTTGTAAATTTTATATAAATTTAAAATCAAATAATCTATAGATCTTTGTGAACCACCAATTAAATCAATTGAAGAAGCAGAGTTAAAAAAAATAATTTGTTTTTTATCCATACAATAAAATCTTAATTCGTTTAGAGTAAATTTTTAGAAGATAAATGTCTAACTTTATAAAGTTAAAGAGTAAGCCAAATAAAGGTCTAAAAAAAATAGTCATAAAAAAAATAACTGAATGAGTAACTTTAATATTTCGAATTAATTGTTTTTGGCCATAACTATATTTAGAAATTTTTATTAAATCTATATCCTGATCAGGATGAAAAATATAAGCATTTTTGATTACAGACACGTTAAAAGTAAAATTATCAATTAAAAACTTTGTATCTTCAGCTGAATAATTTGGTGTTCCAATCCCAAATTTAGTATCAAATAGCTTTGTAATAAATTTTTTTTTTATTATAACCGAGGGAGTTCCTGCTCTGTAAATATTGATAAAATTTAATAAAGGTAAATTATTTAATGTATTTCCAATTTTATTTCCTTTTGGTGATATCAAATTAACAAATACAATATCAAAATAATTAATCTCTAAAAAATTTTTTATCTTTGTAAAATTTTCAATATCGATAGCACAGTCACTATCAAAAAAGGAAATCCATTTAATTTTATTTATACGTAAAAAAAAATTTATTCCTAAATTTCTTTTGTGTGAAACATTTTTGGTTTCATTTATAATTAATTTAATATTTTTATTGCTAATTTTTTTTATTTCTAGAAATTTTTTTAAACGACTATTTACAATAAGACATAATAATATATTTCTTTTATTTGAAAAAAATTTTGAAATCCTGAGAATATTATTTCTATTCTCATAACTGCAAGGTGTAACAAAACCAATCATATACTTTTTTTAAGCTTTACAAGTAAAAGCCAAATCCAATATTTAAAAAATTTATTTCCAAAATTAGATCTAACAATATTTTTTATAAAAGGAATTTCTTTATAAGTAAAATTAACTGTATCAGTTTTACAAATACTTTTCTTTACAATCCACATTTTAATATGTTTTTCTTTTAACAATTTACTATGAATAATATCTTCGTAATAAGCTTTACCTGAAAATTTATAATATTTTTTTTTAATTAATTCTGATGTATACATTAATTTGCATCCACCAGGTATCCATTGAACTGATAACAAATCCTTTTTGCTAATATCTGGATCAATACCATAATTTAAGTTCATATAATTTGTTTTGCCCATTTTTTTTTTACCAATTGGAATTTCAAAAATTAAAGAGAGGATATCAGATAAGAAATTTTTGTTGTATTTATGAAGTGGTTTATTTCTTTTTGATAAGAAGATTGGGCCAACACAGTTTTTTTTTCCCAATTTTATAAGAGTTTTTTTTAATTCTAAGATGCTCTTTTGAGATATAAAACAATCATCATCTAATTGAAGTGTAAATTTAGTCTTTGATAAATTGAAACCATGTATTCTTTGATTAACCTGACCGTAATGATCTGAAATAAAAATAATTAAGTTTTTGTGCTTTCTTAAATTAAGACCTATTAATTCTGCTTTTGGGATAATCGCTATAATTTGTTTAGGCTTATCATTACCTTGATTTAGAAATTTTACTGTCTCATCAAGATCATCATTTCTACCTATCGATGGGATAACAACAGTGACATCATTAAGGTTTTCATAGTTAACTGATCTCATTGAATAATCTCTCAAATTTCGCAGGATAGAATAAGTTTGTAAATTTATCTGCGGCATCACTATCTAAAGTTAATTTTTTTAAATGAGTAATATTTAATTTACTATCAAAATTGATACCATAATTAAATAATTCAAATAAATCTAAAATATTAATATTTGTCCCTTTATTTAAATAAATTGGTATTAGGCCTGCCCTAATTGCATCGAAAGTTATACTTGAGCCTCTAAAAATGACATAAGTATTATTAGAGAAATCTTCATGTGGAGTATTATCAGAGAAGACAACATTTGAGGCATCATAAAATAAAGATTTATATTTATTTATAAGTTGCTTGGGAAATACAGGGTGAAATCTTATAGTAAAATATACATTTGGGTTAGCCTTATAATTTCTCTTAATAAAATCGATCATTGTATTTACCTCATTATTAATTCCTTCAGGAACAAATAATATTGAAGAAACTCTCTTTTTATATGATATTGAATTAGTAATTTCTTTATAATTTAAATCACCAAAATTTAAAATTTTAGTATTTAATTTTAAGTTTTTTTCTAAAAATTTTTTATAAATTTCATTTTTGACCAATAAGATCTTTGGCAAAGTATTATTACTATAAAACTTGATTGAGTATTGGCAAATGCTTAAAGGTGTATTTTGATAAGCTATGATTGAGGTATCTTTATTATATAAACTAATCATTTTTTCATAACTATGACCCTCAAAAGTAATGAATAAATATTTTACTTTTTTATTTTTGGTTATAGATTTTAGCTGTATTCCAATTCTTAAAGCCGACTGTGTGTGGTAAGAGAATATTTTAAGGATGAATATTAATATAATACTCAACTTTTGATTTTTTTTTATAAGAAAGAACAAATTAGATAAGAAAAAAATAAATAATTTAATTTGATTAATGAAGACCTCAAATTCAATTTTAAAGTTGTCTATTTTTGGAAGAACTTGAAATTTGCTATTCGAAATCATATTTTTTTTCAAATTTGTATGATTTAGAAAATATTTGTTTGTTTTGTGTCCTAACTTATTAAGATTATCTTCTAGGTTTCCAAAGTAGAAATCATTTTTTGAATTTAAATGTTTACTACTTATTAAATGACTGAGTATTAATATATTACTATCAATATTTTTTTTTTTTTCTTTTATAAAAATACTGATAATTAGCTTATTTAAACAAATAAAAATTTCATACACTGACTTTAAAAAATTAAAAAGAAAATTTAAAATATTAAATTTGTAAATAAAACTGTAATCCTTAATTAATTTGTCATCTATTTTTACTGGCTGAATCCAAGGTACTGAATAAATAAGATCATTTTTTAAATTTAATATTTTTGAAAATTGTTCAAATAGTATGTTTTCTTTATAAATTCTCATAAGGACAGAATTTTATTTAATAATTTTTTTTGATTGTAATCTTGATTTAAATAATCAATGACTATTTTTTTATCTTTTTTTAAATTAATTGAAGGGAGAGTTTTAGGAACATTTACAGACTTTAATATATATTTGTTATCGATAATACGTGATTGTTCAATAATATTTTTTTTTTCATTTTTTGACTCTTTTAATTTTACAAGTCTTAACAAAAAGTCTTTTCTATATGCAATTATACCTAATATTTTTCTATAACTTTTAATATTTGTAATTTCATTTACATTATAAAATCTTTGTAATTCAGAAATTTCATTTCTGTTGTTCACTCTGCATTTAACAATTGACCTATCTTTAAATTGATTAGTACCTAAAATTGGTGCCGTTAAATTCCATGCTTTTACTTTGGGTTGATTGAAAATTTTTTTGTAAATTAGATCAATATAATTTGGAAGTAGAAGTGGTTCATCACCCTGCAACAAAATTACATGACTACAATTTAAATTATCAATTGCTTCAGCAACTCTTGTTGTTCCATTTTTGTGGGATTTTGAAGTTTTTATTATTTTTACACCAAATTTAGATAATTTATTTAATATAATATTATCACATGTAGCAATATATACTTCTTTTAAATATTTTGAAATTAAAGCTCTCCTTCTAACATGTTCGACCATTGGTAAGCCATGCAAATTTAAAAGAATTTTATTTGGAAACCTGATAGATGCCATGTGGCAAGGAATTACTGCTATAACTTTATTTTTCAAATTTATTGTGGAAAAACCCCACTATCTAAATTTATACACTGACCTGTAAGAGATTGATTTCTATCTGAGGCTAAATATATGATTAGGTCTGTAACATCTTTTTCAGTTGGTAGCTTTCCAGTAGCAGAATTGTTTTTACAAAAATCTCTAAAAAATTTATCAATACCTATCTTGTAGGCTGGAGAGTCTTTATGTTTTAAAGCAGAAATTAAACCTTTTGTTTTTACTAATACTGGACAAATGGCATTTACACGTATTGCTCTATTACCTAATTCTTTAGCTAATGATTGTGTAATTCCATTTACTGCAAATTTAGTTGACGAATATACAGAATTATTTTTACTTCCTCTTTTACCTGCAATGCTTGATACGTTTATTATCGAAGTATTTTTTTTTAAAAGCTTAAGAGCATATTTGCATGACCAAAAAATATAAAAAACATTTGTTTCATATAATTTATAAATAAAATTATTAGATATATTTTCTAAAGATTTCCATTCAGATATACCGGTATTATTAATTAAAACATCAATATTTTTTGAAATTTTTTTGACTTTTTTATAAAATGAGAGAAAGTTTTTTTCTTTTCTAACATCAAGCTTTAAAGAATGAAAATTTTTGTGGTTGATGTTTGGTTTTGATCTAGATCCATTAATTACAATGTATTCATTTTCCAAAAATTTTTTACATATTGCACTACCTAAACCTTTTGAACCTCCGATCACAATTACTGTTTTATTTTTCATAAATTTAAATAGTCATGGATGAAAAACCTCCATCCACCGTTAATTCAGATCCAGTGATAAATGAGGAACTATCAGAAGCTAAAAGTAATATAGGTGCGATTAATTCATCAACCTTACCAAATCTTCCTAAAGGTGTATGGTTCAAAATCGCCTTTTTTCTTTTATTATCTATAAAATTTTTTAAGTTCCATTTTGTTGGAAAGAAACCAGGTCTAATACAGTTAACTCTGACTCCATATTGCGCCCACTCTCTTGCTAAATTTTGTGTAAAGTTTTTAACACCTGCTTTAGCTATAGAATACGGAAATGCTCTTGATAAAGGTGGACCAGCAGAGGCAGATGAAAAGTTTATAATACTTCCTGATCCATTAGAAATCATTAGTTTTCCAAAATACTTACATGATAGGAAAGTAGTGTTTATATGAGATTGTACTACATTATTCCATTCCTCGATTTCGAAATCCAAAACATTTTTAGGGGAATTTATTCCTGCACCATTAATTAATATATCAATTTTTTTTTTCTTTTTTTTTAAAAAATTTAATATTTTTAAATAATCATTTTTTTTATTTGCATCAAATTTGAAATTTAATATCTCCTTATTATTGAAGCCAAGTTTTGTTATATATTTTTTTAAAACTATATTTTTATTATTTCTGATATCTAAAAGTAGCAAGTTGCATCCAGCCATATTAAGACCCTTAGAAATTTCAGAGCAAATATGCCCACCTGAACCAATAATTACAGCAAATTTATCCTCTAAATTAAATAGTTTATCTAAGTAATTCATTTTAATTTTTGAATAATATTATTTGTATTTTTAGCCCAATCGGTTAAGACAAATAAATCTGAAGCTAAAACTATAAAATTAAAACCTAATTTATTATTATATATTATCAAATCTTTTGTAATATTTGTTATTTGAGTTCCACAACTTTTTTTATATTTTTTTGATAAACTTATAATTTTTTTACATGCATTTTCATATTTTCTATTTTTAAAATCACCAGGTATTCCTAAAGAACCAGATAAGTCATATGGACCAATCATAACACCATCAACATTCTTATTTTTAATTAATGCTTCAGAATTTTCTAAGCCTTCAACATTCTCAATTTGTATTATGAGGCTAGAGGAATTATTCCAATTATTATAGTAATCGTCTGTATTGTGCCCATATCCTTGAGCTCTATTTACTCCAAAAGGTCTTTTGCCTAATGGTGGATATTTAAAATTATAAATAATTGAGTCTAATTGATCAGTATTTTCAACTGTACTAACAATTAATCCATCACATCCGGACTCAAGAATAGGTTTGAAAATATCATTTGATTGAGATACAGGTCTTGGTAAACAAGGTATATTTAAACCCTGAGATGATGAAATTATTCGCTGAGCCTCTTGGGACGATATAGTTGAGTGTTCCATATCTATAGCAATAAAATCAATATCCATTCTAGCAAATGTTTCTGTAATAGATGGGTGGCTATATGATATCCAACCTCCAAACATTTTTTTTCTAGACCTAAATTTTTTTTTCAAATTATTTCTTAGTTTTAAAAGATTATCTGACATCATTTTTTTCAATATAATTTTTAATTGCTGAATGTAGGTGAAGTAAACCAATTAATTCTTTGTTTTTATTTAAAACTGGTAAGTCCCATATTTGTTTTTCATTCATTAATTTAATTGAGTCTATTAGTAAATCATCTTCTGATATGACTAAAGGATTTTTAATACTGTAATCAATAACATCATCAACTAACATTGCTGAAAGAGGTTTTTGACTTCTTAAAATAGCTCTTCTTAAATCTCCATCTGTTATTACACCCAATAATTTAAAATTATTGTCTACAATACTTATTATACCTAATTTATACTCGTCCATATAATCTACAGCTTCTTTTAAAATTTGATTAAATTTTACAACAGGGAAATACCCGATATTAATCATACAATTTTTAACAACCAAATTTTCAAGAGTCATGTTTAATATACTCTTTTCCATATTTATCCTCTAAATCTGATTGAGTATCACTGATACTTTTTGCTTCACTCAATACCCTTTCTAGAAATTTTAAATCTAAAACAGTATTTTTGTCAGAAAGTGCGTTTTTAGGGTTATCATGCACTTCCAAAAAAAGAACATCTATACCTGTAGCACAACTGGCTCTGACTAAATGAGGAATAAATTCTCTTTGACCACCAGATATATTCCCCATTGAGGTTGGTTGCTGAACTGAGTGTGTTGCATCAAAACAAACAGGATATCCAGTCTCTCTCATTATAGGCAATGATCTCATATCATTAACAAGCATATTATATCCAAAAAAAGTACCTCTATCTGTTAAAATTATTTGTTCATTACCATAATATTCAACTTTTTTAACAGAATTTTTCATGTTCCAAGGACTCATAAATTGACCTTTTTTTATATTTATAGGTTTATTTGTTTCAGCTGCTGCTTTTAAAATAGAAGTTTGTCTGCATAAATAAGCTGGTACTTGGATTATATCGCATACCTCACCAGTCTCTTTCGCCCACATCGGGTCAGAAAAATCAGATGTAACTGGAATTTCAAATTCATTTCTGACTTTCTCTAGAATTCTTAGACCTTCTGTAATTCCTACACCATGAAAACTATCAGGTGATGAACGACAGTCTTTGTCATAACATGATTTAAAAATCCACTTAATGGATAACTTATTACATATATTATTAATTTTCTCAGCCATAAACATAGAATGATCTAAAGACTCAATAGCACATGGTCCGGCAATAAGTTTTAAATCTTTACTACCACCAATTATAAATTCGTTATTTTTGACTTTAATTTTTATTTGTTTCAAAATTACCTAATTTCTATGCGTGAAATACATCAAAATATTGATCATAATATTTTATAACTAATGGTCTACAGAAAATAATATTTGATTTAATTTCTATATATTTAAAATTATTCTGTGTGAGTTTATGAATTGTAGTATTTAGGCCGTTTAATGAAAGATTATCTTTATTAATATATTTCATTTTTTCATCATAATACAAAATCTCAAATAAAACTTTCTTATTGTCTGGATTATTAATTACTAACTCTTGTTTTATTGAGTCTTTGAAACTCACTTGCATTTTATAATTTGATTTAAAGAATGAAGTACTGACTAATGATTGAATTTCTTTGTTTGGAAGCAAAGAAGCAGAATAATGATTTCCATGAACAAAATTCCATACACCATTTTGTTTTTTATATCCGGTATAACCTCTTTCAGCCACATGGCATTGGTTTCTAATTAAATCTCCTAAGTTTTTAAATTTATGAAATATGAAAAAAGATCCATAAATATTTTGAAATTTTTTTTTATCAAAAATAAATTCATGTGTCTCAAAAGGATTTAATATTAAATTAATATCATCAATTTTATTACCTAAGTTATCATATATTAAAATGTTAATTTGATCATCTTGGGGTATATCTGGTAAAATTTGAGATGCAAGATTTGTAATGTAGAACTTTGTTTGAAATGAATCTTTACAACTCCAAAAAAAGAAGTCACTCACCGCTAAATTATTTTTTTTTGGTTTTAAATATAAGCTAGGTCTAAATAGCAATTTATTTCGCATTATGTTTACGAATTTTGATTTTTTAATATTGTTAATTATTAAATTATTCATCTAACCAAAAACTCTTTTTTTTCTTTTGATATAAGTTTCTATTACCTAAAAATAAATATTCTTGTGGCGGATGTGTATGTTCTAAAGAGAATGATTTATTATCTATAGTTCTTGCAAAATAGATTGGGATTCCCCCAAATCCTTTTGACCTAAAAATATACATATAATCATCAGTTAATTTTTTTAGAAATTTTAAATTAAAAACATTAACATAATTTGTTCTACAAATAATTTTATCAATCAATTGTTTGTGTTTATCTAAAATCTCAATTTTAAATTCTCTCTCGATTGGATCTGAATTCAAATTTATTAGATAAAAATAATTTTCAATATTTTCTCCAAACTGTAAAAAAGGACTACAGCTTGTTAAAGATAAATTTAAATTTAAAAAAGATCCTGGTATTTCTCCTTGATACGAGGTTGCTGTAAATTTACTTGAAATTTTAATATTTGATCTCCATGCAGGTATACTTTGCATAGTGTTATCGTTGAATGGAGCTTCATCACCATTTAATTCCCTATCTGTCATTGATACAAAAACAGATTTATCTTTAAATTTTGGTAAAAGATCTGACTTTTTGATCAAAATTGAAGTATTATATTGAATTTTCATATATAGTTCATTTTTCCACTTTTGATTTTCTATATAAAATAAATAAATATTCTTAGACTCTTTTTTTTCATTTGAAAATATATCCATTGGAGCTCTGTTAAATAGTTCGATACTTGATTCCAGGTCAGGATCTGGATGATTTAAGAAAAAAAAATAATTCATTTATTTTTTATCCATATTTGATTGCTTGTTTCAGAAGATAAATTTCTATTTTTATCTAATATAAAATTTTTAGATTTAAGAATTTCTTGTGAGGTTTCATACTGATCTTTAAAAGAACTTGTCAACTCAATTAAGATACTTTTTGCATCATCTAATATTTCACCCATACCTTGCAAAATAAGATGCTCTATACCGTCTACATCAATCTTTATATAATCAGGTTTTTTTATTTTAAAAATATTGACAAAGAAATCTAATCTCATACCAGTTGTATTGTAGGAACCTTTAATTTTCATCTCATTACCATATTGATCAAAGTTATTACCAAAATTTGATAGAGCAGCTGCATTGTCTAAATTCGAGAGGTTAAAATTTTGTATTAAATTTTTACTATAAAGCGCAATTGGAATTATGTTAGTTTTATGACTTACATTATTTATCATTATATTGCTTACTAGAAGTTCAAGATTGAAAACTGAAGGTTCAAAACAAAAAACATCACAGTTTCTGGATTTTACAGCATAAATTGAATACAAACCTATATTTGCTCCAATATCAAAAAAAACTGATCCCTCTTCAAAATTATCTATCCAATTCAGTGTTTCAGGTTCTTTATAAGAAAAAGTTTTAGCTCTATAATATGAAATATAATTCACTATTTTAAATTTCAAGCTTATGTCTTTGTGCTTCACATTTTTTTCATAAAATAAAAAGATTTTTTTATCTAAAAAAAATTTTATAAATTTGTTAGACATGTAATTATAAATTTTTTTTATTATCAAGAATTATTTATCCTTTATGATTTTTGAACACATTTTTATTGACTGATTACTTGAGATTTTTGTTGAGTCTTTTACAACCGTGCCACTTCCAACAAAAACATTATTACCTATTTTTACATTGCCATTAATTGTTACTGAGGTAGAAATATGGCAAAAATTTCCAACAGAAGTGTTATGGTCAATAGATGAGTTTGTGTTTATTATTGTTTGCTCCCCAACATAGCAATCTACACCAACTTTTGCACCATGCATTACTATTGTTCCGGAATCAATATTTGAATATGGTGAGACAATACTAAACGGAGAAATAATTTTTGGAAAATTACATTTATCTTTAAATAATTTAAAAATCTTATGCTTTTCATTCTTAGAAAATGTATGTCCTACTGCTATATGTAAATTATCATTTTTTTTAATGGATTTACTTAACTCATATTGTGTACCTTTGACATTGTAACCAAGAAGAGTTTTACCAACATCAGCTTTCAATCCATAAATACCTTTTATTTTATATCCACAACTTAATATTACATCTATGCATGAATATGCATGTCCTCCTGCCCCTATCAAGTAAAAGCTTTTTTGTTTTGTTTTATTTTTAGATTTTTTTATCATAATAATAAGGTTTTTTAATAACCCCTTTTTAAATTTACTTTATCCACTAAATTTAAATTATTTAGATATCTTTTGATATTTTTTTCAATTAGAGCGAAGTGTCTATTAGAGAAATTTTCTGATATTCCAGCAATATGTGGGGTTATGATAACATTATCCATTTTAAGAAGCTTATTATATTTTGGCAATGGTTCAGGAAACGTTACATCTAGTCCAGCGGCTAATATTTTCTTATTATTTAAATATTTAATTAAAATATCAGTTAAAATAATTTTTCCCCTAGAAACGTTTATGAGAATAGAGTTTTTTTTACATTTTTTAAAAATTTTTTCATCAAATAGAAACTGGGTCTTATTAGTTAGTGGTGCTGCAATAAATATAATATCAGCATTAGTGACAGCTTTTTCAAGGTAACTATATTTATATGTTTTAAGAATAAAACTTTTATTATCTTTATATTTATCGCTAACAATAGTTATTTTTAGTCCAAAACTGTGTGCTCTTTTTGCAATATTTCTGCCCACACTTCCGAAACCAACTATAAGTGCTCTCTTATTAAATAATTCTATCGGTCTGAAGTCGAATTTTTTGTTTTGTCCTTGTTTAACGATAAATGAAATTTTTCTGGTAAGAGCTAATAATAGAGCCATAGCATGATCTGCTACATGATTTCCTTGAATAGATTTAATATTTGTAAAATGATTAATATTATATTTATCTAAAAATAAATATTCTTCTATACCAGCACCAGGTAAATGAACCCAATCCAAATGATTTATTTTATCAAAAAATTTTTTTTCTAAAATATTTTGAAAATTTTTTCTTTTTGAGCAAATAATAGCACTTATTTTTTTTTCGTTTTTCATTGAGGTAACAAAATTCTTCTTATAAAACTTATTGTGTAAATAATCTTTTTCTTCTTTATTAAAACCAACTAATAGTATTTTTTTCATCTATTTTTAAATTAACTCATATTTTGAATATAAAAATCTAAATCTTTTTTATTATTTATAATTTTAATTCCATGAGAACCATTGTCATTTAAATACAATTCACCTGTAGGATCATAATATACAGATTTTTCGGCGTTATTATTTAAATGAGCTGTAGAAGTAAATGGAAAATTTACTGTGCAAATACATTTATTAATATATTTTTTTGGTGAAATGCTCTCGTCTAAGATATAAAAATTATTTTGACTCAATAAATTTTTTGTTTTACTCAAAAAATATTTACTTATTTGATTAGAGTCTGATTTTTTAGGTTTATAAATTATATTTAAGTTATTTTTCAAACAAATCTCATTGATATCTAATAAAAATTTTAAGATATTTTCATAACATCTATAATCTGAAGAAAACATTGCGAAGTATGTAGAAAATATTTTTTTATAAGGAGCTGCATCAAAGACAGCAATTGAATTATTAAAATCAATATCTTTTGGTATTATTGCACTACTATCTTTAAGGGAAAAAGAATTAAATTGATCAATTGTAGTTTCAACTTTTGATATTTTTTTTATTAATTCTGTGTGAGAACTATTCCAAGTGTAATAATTTTCCCAATTTAAACTATATAAACTTTGAGGTAATTTGTAATCATACTTATCATTTTTATAATCAAGTTCAGATAATGAATAAAAATAAACAATAACTTCAAAATTTTTTTCCTTTGAAAGATAAGTCCATAAAGGTCTATATCTATATGTGGTATTATTGAAAAAATATTTTTTTGGTATTTTGTTATTTTTACTTAATTTAACAATGTAATATTTTAAAATCTCATCTGAAAAATTAATAACTTCAAACCTATTTACTAAAAGATATATAAAAGAAAAAGTAAAAATCAAAACTATTATAAAAATTAATAAAATTAATTTAAAAAAGGATAAGCTTAGCGGGAAATTAAAATGACTGAATTTAAAATTATAGTTATTATGCTCTAACCTTTTTTTTATTTTTAATCTTGTTAAATTATTCTTAATAAAAAATAAACTAGTAGAATTTTTTGATATTATTTTCTTATTGATGAATTCAGAAAAGAGTGAAAAATCACTAAAATCTTTTGTATAAGGAAAACTTTCCAAGGGTAAATTAAAAAACATATAATCTAATTTTGATTTTTTATTATTAATATTTACAAGTTTATAAATTATTAATTCTAAAAATATTTTCAGACATATTAATAATCTAAACAAACCCTGAATAAAAAATAAAATTTTACATCCAATTTTTGATATTTTTAAACCATTTTTTTCAAATATTTTGTACCAATGTTTTGGTATAGGTAAAATTATTTGTTTTTTTCTTGCTAAAGATATAAGTATCACTTTCGTAAATCTGTAAGTATTAAGATCTTTAGAAAAAAACTGTGAAAGAAACAAATTCTTATTTATATCTTTGAATAAAAAATAATTTAAGTATTTTGTATCCGTGTTATGGTATGATTTCTCAAGCTCTATAAATAAATTTTCAAGAAAGTTATGATGACTTCCATGCTTGTTTTCAATTATTTTTTTACCAGATCTAATTGAAAATATATCTTTTAGTGATAGTCTATTAATTAATATTTTTATATATAAATACATTCTAAATTTATTTTATAAATAAAAGTTCAATATTTGGGAGAATACTATGAAAAAAGCAATAAAACTAAAAAAAATTAATATTGATAAAATCTATAAATTGCCTAAGAAAGTTGCTTTTTGTAAGACTTGCGTAATTTCAAACCAAAGACCAAAAATAGATTTTGATGAAAAAGGTATTTGTGCTGCTTGTAGATATTTCGAATATAAGAAAACTATTTCCTTTAAAAAACGAGAGGAAGAATTAAAAAAAATTTTAGATAAAAATAGAAGTAAAAATTCTAGTTATGATTGTGTGGTGCCTTCTTCAGGTGGCAAAGACTCTGCTTATGTTGCACATGAACTAAAGACAAAATATGGAATGAATCCTCTTACAGTAACTTGGTCTCCACTAGTTTATACTGAAATAGGTTTTAAAAATCTTATAGGTTTTAATAAAGCCGGTTTTGATGTTATTTTGGGAATGATGAGAGGTGACACTACTCGAAGATTATGTAGGGATGCCACCATCGAAATGGGCGATCCTTTTCAACCTTTCATATATGGGCAAGCTCTTTTTCCGATGAAGATCGCAGCAGAATATGGAATAAAACTAGTTTTTGTTGGTGAAAACGCTCAAGCTGAATATGGGGGGCCTAAAAGTTCGTGGAACAAATCCCATATATCAATTAGTGAATATGAAAAATTTTGGTTTTCAAACTATGCAGTAAAATATTGGCTTAATAAAGGTTACTCACTTCAAGAGTTGCAAATGATTGACACCTCAAATTTAAAAAAGTTTTCAAATGTAAAGAAATATTTTTATGGTTATTTTAGAAACTGGTCAAATCATTCGAACTATTATTACGCTAAAAAATATACAAATTTTCAGCCTAATCCAGAGAGGACTGAGGGAACATTTACAAAATACTCTTCAATTGATGATAAGTTAGATACTTTTCATCACTGGTTTTCACTTTTAAAATTTGGGATTAGTAGATGCACTGCTAATGCTTCTAGAGAGGTAAGAGAAGGCTTTAGAACGAGAAAAGAAGCAGTTTCATTAGTAAAAAGATATGACAGTGAATTTCCAAAAAAATACTTTAAAGATTTTTTAGAATACACAAATTTAACTAAAGAAGAATTTTTCACTATAGCTGATAGTTGGAGAAATAAAAAACTATGGAAAAAAACTAACAATAAGTGGAAACTTACAACCAAAATTATTTAACTTAGATACTATGGATAAATTAAGGATTATTCCTAATTTAGAAATAAAAGAAAACTATGTGGTAAAAGGTTTCCAGTACGAAGGGGTAAGAAAAATTGGTGACCCTAAGTTTGTTGCTGAAGAACTCTTCAATAATGGAGCCGATGAACTAATTTTGATTGATACTGTTGCTTCTCTGTACAAAAGAAACAACTTATTTCAAGTTATAAATTATACTTCAAAAAAAATCTTTATACCTGTTACCGTAGGTGGGGGAGTTAAAAGCCTGAAAGATATTTATAAACTTCTTAGGGCTGGTGCTGACAAAGTTTGTATAAATACACATGCAATTAAGAATAAAAAATTGCTAAAAGAAGCCTCTCGAGAATTTGGAAGTCAATGCATTGTTTTATTTGTTCAGTCAAAAATGATAAATGATGAATACTTTTGTCTCACAGATAATTCAAGGGAAAACTCTGGCTTAAAAGTTTTCAGTTGGATAAAAGAAGCAGAACAACTTGGGGTTGGAGAAATATTACTTAGTTCTGTAGATAATGATGGAAGTAGAGATGGTTATGAAAATGAATTAATTAATAAAGCATGCAATATTGTAAAAGTCCCTGTAATACCTCATGGAGGGTGTGGATCGATTAATCATATAATCGATTTAAAAGAAGAAGTTGGCTCATTAAATGCCGTATCTATGTCAAGTTTTTTATATGAAATAAATTATGATATTAAGAAAATTAAAAAAAATTTAAAAAGAAAAAAAATAAGTGTCAGATAAAAATAATTTAGTAATAATTGATTATGAGGTAGGCAACATATCATCTTTAAAAAACGCTTTAATTAAACTAAACATAAATCATGTTGTAACTGATAAAATTGAGAAAATTGAGCATGCAGATACTATAATTTTACCAGGAGTTGGTTCTTTTGATAAAGCTATGAGTATGTTAAAAAAGAAAAAATTATTAAAAGTTTTACAAAAATCAAAGGAAAAACAAAAAAAAATTATTGGTATATGTGTTGGCATGCAAATCTTAGGAACAAAAGGTTATGAAAATAAAGTTACAAAAGGTTTAAATTTTATTCAAGGAGAAGTAAAAAAAATAAAAAAGATTAAAGGTGAAAGACTACCTATAATGAATTGGTTTGAAATAAATTCTTTAAAAAATGATTATTTAAAAATTGAAAATGAAACTTTTTATTTTCTTCATTCGTACTACTTTTCATGTAAAAAAAAAGATAATTTAATTTATTATTATAATAGTCATAATATAAGAATACCTGCCATAATTAGAAATGAAAATATTTATGGAATACAATTCCATCCTGAAAAAAGTGGTACCAATGGTCTTAATCTTTTAAAAAAACTTATTAAAAATTAAAACTAATTATTTTTTTTTAGCAGATATCATAAATGATGATGAAAAGGGAATATAAGGTAATTTATTATCTGAATTAAGTTTAAAAATGTAGTTTGAAAATAGTCTAAAATTATCATTAGTCCTATAAACTGTTGGTGGGACTGGATGATAATTGATTGGATGTATATCTACAATTTTAAATTTTTTTTTGTTTAAAATATCAATTAGTTGTAATGGTGAAAATTGATGTCTTTTATCAACATTCACTCCAGTGTTTGGTTGTTTAAATGGAACCTCTTCAAATTTTGTCTTTTTAAGTTTAATGAATTTTTTAAAATTTAAATGGGTTAGATGGACAGACTCTTCAAAAAAATTTCTATAAGTTCTTTTTTTTAATTCAGATACAGAAAACTTGTTTAATGAAAATAAATTAAATAATCTATTTCTGGTACCAAAAACTAGGTAACCATTTTTAGTTAATAAATTCCTAGAAATATCAATAAAATTTTCAATATCTTTGAGAGATATATACTCAATAAAGCCGTTCGCAGATACACAATCAAATTTAGACGATGTTTCAAAGTTAAATAAAGATCCTTCAATAAATTCTAAATTTTTATTTTTAAATTTTTTATTAGCAAGTTTAATCATGCTTTTAGCAAAATCTAATCCAAGACTGTATTTTGTAAATTTTGAAGCCTCGTAAGAAAGGTCACCAGTACCACAACCTACATCAATTAAAGATCTAAGTTTATACTTTTTAATTTGTGAAATCACATAAAGATTTCTCTCAGTAATAGTGTTAAGGAGTTTATTTTTAGAAAAAATTGATTTTTTTTTCCAATTGGTAGCATCTTTTTCAAAAAAAGTTTTTGTCTGGTCTTGCTGTTTATATTTCATAACACAAAATCATTAGTATCATATCTAGGAATCATATATCGATCTTTAATATTGAGTTTGTTTACACTATCGACCTCAGTAGTCAAACAAAATTTTATATTATATTTTTTGACAACATTTATAACTTTATTATTGTATCCACCATATGGGTAACTTATTGAAAAGTTATTATCATAAATTTTATTTTTTTTAAAAAATTGAATAGAATTTGAAATTTCACTATTCAAGTTGATATTTTTTAAATAGTTCCATCTTTCATGATTACAACCGTGTGATCCAAATATCATTTTATCTTTGAACATTTCCGTCATTTCATTTTTATTAAAATATAATATTGATGATAAATCTTTTTCTGAAAGATCTGTATATTTATCGAATAAATAATTAATAATTTTAGTTTTTGTATCAGTTGGTAAATAAGTTTGAAGTAATTTTTTAAATAAAATTGTTTCTTTATCGTCAAATCTAGAGATTAGGGAAATTTTTTTAAAATTTATTTTTTTAAAAGTTTCATTATAATTTTTTTTTAAATGTAAGATTAAATCATCAAGTAAAAGTTTAATATCTTTTACTTTTTCTAATATAAAATGAATTTTGTTCACCTCTAAAACTTTTTTATGAATTAGTATGTTGATTGGAGGATAAAAAATGCCAGAAATTTTTTTTTTCATTAAATGTGGATAAACGTAATCATAATGATCTTTGTATCCATCATCAAAGGTGAGTAAAATTGATGGTTTTTTTGGTATTCTTTTATTTTCTAAAATATCAAAAAAATCGTCATTGGATAGTACATTAAATTTACTTATAAAATAATTAATTTGTTTTTTAAATAAATTGTATTCTAATCCTTTTAAATTTTTAAATTTTGTATTTCTAATAGGTCTCACGTAATGATACATAATTACATAAATATTGTTATTTGAGACTTTAATCATTAATAATTCTTTTAAATCTTAGATAGTTTAATATATTTGTTAAGTATCTTATATAATTACATACATTAAAATATATATGAAAAAAAAAATTGCTTTAGTTTCAATAAATAAAGATCAACTTAGGATTTTAAAAAAAACATTTAAAAATATTGATTTTGATTTAATAAATAAAATACAGAATATTCATGAATATAATGCTATAATTTCTTTTTCTCACGACATTATTCATAATTTTATAATTAATGAAGATTTCTTAAAATATCCAAAATTAGAATGGGTACATTTATCTATAGCAGGTGTTGAGGAATATACAAATTATATCAAAAAAACAGATATAAAATTTACTTGTGGTAAAATAATTCAAGGTTCAAATGTTTCTGAACATGCTTTAGCAATGCTTTTATATTTAACAAGGTTAAACTCTGACTCTAATGGAAAATACATTACTACCCCTACTATTTTACAAAATAAAAAAGTTTTAATATATGGACTTGGAGGTATTGGTTTAAGTATTGCACAAAAATGTTTTTCATTCGGTTGTAAGATTTATTCAGTTTCAAATAGTATTAAACCAAATTTTAATTTTATTGAAAAGAATTATACAAATAAAAGCTTTATTAATGATTTAGCTAAATTTGATATTATTTTTATTGCTGCACCACTAACTTCACACACACAAAATTATTTTGATTACAAGCTAATGAATAAAATTAAAAAGGGTTCATACTTGATTAATATTTCTAGAGGAAAAATACTGAATACCGAAGATTTAATTAAGCTTTTAAATAAAAATAAATTTACAGCTGTTGGTCTCGATGTATTAGACACGGAGCCAATTCCAAAAAAACATCCTTTAAAAAGATATAAAAATGTATTACTAACAAATCATACAGCTGGTATGGGGAGTGACAAAAATGAGAGATTTAACTTGATATTAATGAATATTGAAAACTTTATTAACGGTAAAAAACTAAATAATATTGTAAGTAAAAAATATGAATATTGAAACTGAAGTTTTAAACTCAATTGAATCTTTTGAAGATATATATTCAAAAGGATATGATAAAAAATATCCAAGTATTGAATTAGTAAGAATAGCCTCAAATATAAAATTACCAAAAAATTCAAATATACTTGATTTTGGATGTGGCCCTGGATCAAATGGGATGCATTTCTTAAATAATTTTAATAATGTTCATTTTGCAGATATTTCTTTGAATGCTATAAATTTAGTAAAGTCAAAAATAAATAATAATTTAAAAAAAAAATCTGAGTATACTCTAATAGATCCGACGATCAGTAAATTGCCATATAAAAGTAATTACTTCGATTTAATAATTTGTATGAGTGTTTATAACAATTTTGTTAATAGAGAACATGCCTTACAAAATCTTAGAGAATTTAATAGGATAGTAAAGAAAAACTCCTACTTAATATTAGATTTTAATTTAAGAGATAAAAATAATTATACAAATATAACCTCAAATAAAAATGATGTTAAAAAAACTTTACCAAATAAAAGCACTGACAAACAAATAAGTATGTATTTTCCTAAAACTAATAAAAGTGTTGAAAATGATCTAAGAGAAAATAATTTTAAAATTATTGATATAGGTTATAGCCACTGGAAAGTTTTTGACAGTTTTGAACATGAGTCCATAATTACAGCAAAAAAAATTTAAAAAAATTCTTTTTTTAAAACTTTATTTTTTTTGACCGTTACTTTTATTTTTTTTCCTATAAAAAAATTTAATTGATTAGGTAGAATACCATTACCTGGTCTTTTAAAACAAATATACTCTTTTTTAAGTATTTCATTTTTTTTAATTAATTTTTTTGAAACACAACTTTTCAATGCAACATCTTTTACATTTTTAGTCTCTTTTGATAAAACTTTTTTACTTTTACCTTTAATAATATTAATACTTTTAATTTCTTTAATTAATTTAATAAACTCATTCAATTCCATTGAAGATTTATGATCAGGCCCAGGTAAAGATTTATCAATGGTTACGTGTTTTTCTATAAATTTAGCGCCCATTGATGCAGCTACTATGCAGGCTTCTGGACCTAAGCTATGATCAGAATAACCTACGTCAACACCAAATTTATTGGCTAAATAATTCATATAATTTAAATTTAATTCTGATTTTTTAGCAGGATAGGAACTTATGCAATGCATTAATGTTAATCTGTTTTTGTTTTTTTCACCAAAATAATTAACTGTGTATTCAATTTCTTTAAGACTAGATGTTCCGGTAGACAATAAAATTTGCAATTTTTTAGTTTTTATAAAATCTAGCATATCTAATGAAAATATTTCTCCTGATGGTATTTTAAAGAATGGTAAATTAAAATTTTTGAAAATAAATTTTAAACTTTTTAAGTCAAAAGCAGAACAAGAGTACCTTAAGTTATTTTTATTACATAATTCAAAAAGAATTTTATGCTGGGGGTAAGTTAATTGAATTTGTTTACTCATTTCAATTATCGACTTCTGTTTAGAATTTTTCCTTTGATAATTAGCAAAAAAAGAGTCGTCAGAATAAACTTCATCAGGAATTGCTAATTGAAATTTTATATAATCAACACCAGAGTCTTTTAAGGATAAAATAAGTTCTTTAGCTAATTTTATGTCACCATTGTGATTTGGTCCAATTTCAGCAATTACTTTAGTGGTCATTGAAAATTTTAATACCTTTAGCTATAAATTTTTCTTTATATTTTAATGGAAATTTAGAGTTTTTTAATCCAAGTTTTTGATTTATTAAATATTCAATAAAATTATGGCCAACAGAGTGAGTAAATGGATAACCTCCGCCAAATCGACAATTAAAATCTAGAATAAAGATATTATTATTTTTATCTATTATCAAATCACAATCTAAATTACCAATATGTCTCAAATTTTGAGAAATTTTTTTAGATAAATTATAAACTCTTTTACTATTGACTGTGATTGCTTTATCAGTTTCTCCTGATCGCATTTCGATTTTTTTCTTCAAACAATACGAGACAAACCTTCCATTAAAATCATTTAATATGTCTAAGCCATATTCTTGTCCTTTAATAAATCTTTGATAAATAAAATTTTTTTCTAATTTAGATGGTAATTCATTTTTTTTTTTATATAAAAAAATATTTTTTGATCCACTGCCTGTTAAAGGTTTAGAAATAAGAGGAAAAATCATATCTTTAATATTTTCAAACTGATATGGGGATTTAATATTAATTTTTTTTAAGAAGTTATTAAGTTCAAGTTTATTTTCACAAATTTTGATAATTTTTGGTTTTGAAACAAGAATATCACAATTAAACTTTTTAAATTTTAGTTTATTTAAACTCAAGGGAAGTAAATCTAAGTCTGACAGTGGTACAATTAAATCAATTTTGTTTTCATAACATTTCTTCAATAAACTATTAATGTAATTTTTTGTATTACCAATAACTTTTGGCAATACTATAAATTTCGAAATATTTGTATGGTAGCTAGCAACTTTTTTTGTTCTATCAGAAATGTATATTTCTATATCTTTATTATTTTTAATTAAATCATTTAAATAGTCTATAAAATAAGTTCGTCTACCAACATTTGTAAGTAATATTCTCAAGTATTTTTCAAATAAGAAATAAAATTAACTAATTTATTTATAGCTATTTTAAATTCATTTTTATAATTACTTAAGGAAATTCTTATATGACTATCCCAATTAGAACCAAAAAAAATACCCGGAGTGGCAGCTACTTTATACTCACTGAGTAACTTTTCACAAAAAATATCTGATCTAAGTCCAAATCTGCTTATATCAATAAAAATAAACATTCCTCCAACATATGAGGGAATTTTAAAACCTAATTTTGATAATTTTAATAAACAATATTCATAATTTAATCTAAGTTCTTTGTTAAATTTTTTGATTTGGTTGTCATGATTTTTAAGCGCTTCAATAGAGGCGTCTTGTATGAACAATGGGACATTTGTTATAAGATGTTGATTAATTTTAAACATTATGTCCAATAATTTATTTTTCGTATAAACGTAACCAATTCTCCATCCTGTCATACTATAAGATTTTGAAAATCCGCTCACTAAAATTATTTTTTCATAATTAAGAATATTTTTATTACTAATAATATTATGATTTAAATAACTTAAATCTTCATAAATTAAGTCCATTACTATCCAACATTTATTTTTTTTAAGTAAGTTAAAAATTTCAACTAATTCTTTTTCTGAATAAATTTTACCAGTGGGGTTATTAGGCGAATTTATTATTATAGCTTTAGTTTTTTTAGTAATTTTTTTTTTTAAACTACTAATATTTATTTCAAAATTTTTCTCAAGATTGATCGATATGATTTTTGCTTTTGGCTCAGATAAATAAATTTGTGGCTCATAGCTTGGATAACATGGATTTATATTAATAATTGAGTCTCCAGGATTAAGAATAGATTTTAGGACAAGATAAAGTCCAAACTTCGATCCAGGGGTTATTAGAAAATGATTTGGACTTGAGTCAAGATTATATTTTTTATTATACTTAGCTGAAATTATTTTTCTTAAATTAAAACTACCTTTTGGGTCAGAGTATCTAGTGTTACCAGAATTGATTGAAGCATATGCTTTTTTAGATATTGACTTTGGTGTTTCAAAATAAGGCTCTCCTAAACCTAAAGAATAAATTTTTTCTTTGTTAGTATTTTTTTTTTTGGCTAGTTTACTAAATCTTGATTCTATAGACTCAGATATTTTTTTTTTAAATTTCATATATCAATAAATTTTTTTTTCATTAATACGTTATTAATTTTTATTTTTAATATTTGTTGAGCTATTTTAGTGCCCGAATTTCCATCGCCATATGGGTTTTTTATTTTCTTAATTTTAGTCAAATATTTTTTAGACTCAATTATTTTAAGACTATTTGTAATCGATAATAGTGAATATCTTGAATTAATAACATTATAGGGATGAATTTTTCCTGATTGCCTTTCTCCTAAGTTTATTACTGGTTTTTTAAAACTTGCTGCTTCGACTATTCCAACAGATGAGTTACCAATAAGAAATTTACAATTATTCAAAATTGAATAAAAATCATTATTTTCAAAGTTTTTTATTAAATAACTCTTTGAATCTATAGAGACATATTTTTTGAAAGAGGAAATTATTAATTCACATCCTGGATCAGAATTAGGATATGTGAATATTTTAATTTCTTTTCTCAATTTTAAAAATTTCAATAATTCTTGAATATCTTTTTTTAAGTTTCTTAGAGCCCTTGTTTCAGGATTAAGACAAATCAAAATATAATTATTTTTTTTTATATTATATTTATTAATGATACTTTTATTTATTGGTTTTTTTCCTTTCTCTTTTACGAAATCAAGACCAGGTGCTCCAAGATTTTTAATTCTCCATTTTTCTTCTCCCATTTGCATAATTCTCTTTAAATATTTTTCATGAGATACTATGTGAAAATTTGAAAGTTTAGTAAGTGAGTGTCTTATATTTTCATCTATGGCACCATATGTAACGGCGCCACCATGAATATGAATTATAGGGATATCTTTATCTAGACAAGCTATAGGCCCGGCAATCATCTCATACCTATCACCTAAAATGACTAAAATATCAGGTCTTTTTTTATTAAAAATTTTTGATAGTTTTGATGTTATATTTACTAAATTAGATGAATATTTACTTATGTTTGTAATATAATTTTTATCAATAGCTTTAATGTAATTAAATCCACTTTTTTGAATTATTTTATGAGTATTTCCAAATTTTGAGGAATAATGAGATCCAGAAATTAAAACTGTGTTGATTGATTTATTATATTTGTTAAGTGCTTTAATTATTGGAGAATATCTGTCAAAATCCGATCTCGAAACAGATAAAAAATATATTTTTTTTTTCATTTAATCATATGAGAAATTGCAGATCTTACTTCATTTAAATTTTCAATAGTGCCAATATCTCTCCAATAATCATAAATTTCGTATGAAATGACTTTCAATTTATTTTTAATTAGAATTCTAATAAAATCTGGCATATCTATCTTTTGGCCATATTTAAGAAGTTTTAATATAGATGGGTCTGCAACATAAATACCAGCATTAATAAAATCGTAATCAACAGGTTTTTCAGTAATATTTTTTACAATATTATTGTTGTTAATTTTTAATACCCCGTATTGAGATTTTTTTTCTATTCTTCTTGTTACTATGGTTAATTTGGCCTTGTTAGATTTATGGAACTCCATTAATGAAGAATAATTAGTATTACATATTATATCACCATTTATAATAAAAAATGGTTCTTTTATATTTTTTAGCAAACTTAGTGAACCTGCTGTTCCTAATTGTTCCTTTTCTTCAACTACACTATATTTAATTGAACTAGTTTTAGCTAAATATTTTTTAAATTCATTTTTTTTATAATTTAAAGAAACTATAAAATTATTGTATCCGCAATTTTTAAAAAAATTAAATATAATTTCTATTATTGATAATTTCCCCACTTTTAATATTGGTTTTGGAAGACTTTTTGTTAAAGGCATCAACCTTGTTCCTTCTCCACCTGCCAAAATGAAAATAAAATTATCTTTATATAAGTTATTTAAACTTACAGAGTCTTTGTAGATAATATCTAATATTTTATTTTTTTTATTAATAACAGGAATTAAAGGTAAATCAAACTTTTGAAATATATCCTGAATCTTTGATTTATCATTTAAATTATTAACAAATTTAAAATCATAATTACAAATTTCACTTATATGAGACTCTATTTTTTTACCTTTAATTATGCCTCTTCTAATGTCTCCGTCAGACAAAGTGGCTACTAACTTATTTTTATCGAGTACTAATAAAGTTTTAATTGGTGTTTTATTAAGTAATACCATTGCATTTTTAATAGAGTCTTTAGGGCTTATTACTTGCCAATTTAATTTTTTTTTCATAAATTTATTTTATGTATTTTTGTTGTTTATAACTATTATCAGAATTATTTTTTATCCAATCAATTGTTTCTTTTAAGCCCGATTCTAAACCTTTTAATTTTGGATACATTGGAGTCCATTTAAGAATTTTTTTAGCTTTTTTATTATCACATAAAAGTCTGTTAACTTCACTATTTAGTGGCCTTATCCTCTGTTTATCTAAGATAAACTTGATATTTTTATTACAACATTTTGCAATTAGATTTGCTAAGTTTTTGATTTGAATTTCAAATCCTGAGCCAATATTTATTACCTCACCATTAATTTTGTTATTCAAAAGCATCATTTCGAAAGCTCTTACTGTATCTGAGACATAAGTTAAATCTCTTTTGGGAGTTAAAGAACCTAACTTTATATAGTCTTTCTCTGAGTAAAGTACTTGTGAAATGATTGTGGGTATTATTGCCCTTAAAGACTGTCTTGGTCCATAAGTATTAAATGGTCTTATAATACGTACAGGTAAATCAAACGAGCTATAAAAAGAATATGCTAACTGATCAGCAGCTATCTTAGATGCAGAATATGGTGACTTTCCAACTAAAGGTTGCTTTTCATCTATTGGGAATATTTTACTTTTACCATACACTTCGCTTGTTGATGTGTGAATAAAGTTTTCAATATTTGTGCTAAGAGATGATTGTAAAATATTTAAAGTTCCTCTGATATTTGTGTCCAAGTAACTCTGAGGAGTATCATAAGAGTAAGGTATTCCAACTAGAGAAGCTAAGTGTAATACTGATCCACAATTCTTTACTGCTAGTTTTGTGCTGTCAATATTTCTGATATCTCCAAAAAAGATTTCAGTGTCTGCCAATACCCTTCCATCAATTTTATCTAACCAACCTTTTTTATTAAATGAATTATAATAAACAAAGGCTTTTACAGAATATCCTTTTTTTACTAAATGCTCTACTAAGTGAGAACCTATAAACCCATCTGATCCAGTTACGAGAACTTTTTTCATGTTAATTTATTTAGACTTCAAGGCTAATTCAAGATCTTCAAAAGTATCAATATCAATAGAGTTTTTTTTTGTCATTTTAAAACCTTTTGTGTATTTAAAAATAAACTTTTCATATTTAAGAAATGAGTCAATATCGTTATAGTATATTGATCCATTCAAGAAGAATACATTAATTTTTTTTGATAAATCATTTTGATTCAGTCTTCTAATAGTAAAATCATCTTTTAATATATATTGTTTCGATGAGGGATTATGTAATTTGCTTATAGACACAACAGACTTAAAATCATACTTTTCAACAAATTTGTGAAAGTTAATTATATCTCTTTTAGTTCTGAGGGGAGAAGTTGGTTGTAACATATCAAAATTATCAACTGACTCACTTATTTTATTTAAAAAAAACTTCGTTGAGTCTACGCTAGATGTTTTGTCTCCAGATAGAAAATCGGGTCTCAGAAAAGGTACTTTAGCTCCAAAATACTTAGCTATTTTTGCAATACTTCTAGAGTCTGTGTTAACAAAGATATGATCATATATTTTTGACTCTTGAGCAGATTTTATGGTCCAATATATTAAAGGTTTAGATTTAAATGAAATAATATTTTTATTTTTTATTCTTTTTGAACCACCTCTTGCATTTATAATACAGATTATTTTTTTCATGAATTTTAATATTTTAAAATTTCATTTCTAAATATTTTATAGTCATTTTTAAGTAATTTAATTTGACTTTTAATATTAAAGTTAGGTTTATAAAGTATTTTTTTTATTTTATTTACATCAACGCTCATATCAGTTGGTCTAATTAATTCTTTATTTTCATAGTTTACACATCTGATGTTTCTAGAGTCTAGATCAAATTCTTTTGCGATTAACATGCCAAAATCAAATTTTGATATTTTTTTATTTGATCCAATGTTATAAATACCCTTTTGATATTTACTAATCTTCATAGATATCTTAATTAATTCTGTCACATAAATTGGATTAAAATAAATATTATTCCATAAATTAATCACAATTCTTTTTTTCAGATTTGTATAAATAAAATCAGATAAAGATTTTTTGTAATTAGTTCCCCAACCAAAAAATGAGCATCTAATAATCCAATATTTGTTATTATTGTTTTTTATATAATTTTCCGACAAATACTTTGTAAATGAATAGTAATTTTGAATTTTAATTTTTTGAGTTTCTTTACTATATCCTAGGGTATTATCGTAAAGTTGATCTGTTGATATAAAGACTAATTTTAAATTACGTAACTTGGCAATATCTGAAATAGTTTTTGTCAATCTAAAATTTGTGTTATATGTTAATAATTTATTTTTTTCAGCAAACTCTAAATCCGTAATAGCAGCTGCGTGAATAATAATTTTGATATTTAGTGAATCTATAACTTTGATTAAGTTTTTTTTGTTGATCTTATCAACAAAAATTATTTGTTTATTTTTTTTCTTTAATCTTTTTTTGTTTCCAAGCAGAAAGATATTTTTGTTTAAGATTTTTAGAAAATTAAGGCCAAAAAACCCAGTGCCCCCTGTTACAAGGATTTTATCCATTTTTTAATTTCATTGATATTTAGCCAATTTTTGTTATTTAAGGATGTATATGAGAAGCCGTTTTTAACCTTTTTCCCTGTTTTTATTCTTTTAATGTCTTTATCCCAATTATTTATACAAGGTAGAATTTTGTAATAATTTTTGTATTCATAAGTATAGTAAGAGTCCTCAGGTGAAATCATCTGTTCGTGTAATTTTTCACCAGGTCTAATTCCAATTATTTTAAATCTAGCATTCCGATTTATAGCTTTTGCTATATCAACGATCTTTACAGAGGGTATTTTTTTTACATATATTTCACCTCCCTCCATATCAATAATTGAGTGAATAACAAGTTCAATAGCATCCTCATATTTAATTAAAAATCTTGTCATTTCCTTATCTGTTATTGGAAAAGTATTATTTTTTTTTAAACTCAAAAAGAAAGGGATTATAGATCCTCTTGATCCTGCAACATTACCATATCTAACAACTGAAAATTTTGTGGAACTCTTAGTGTTATTATTAGCTGCAATAAAAAGTTTATCAGAAACCAATTTTGAAGCCCCATAAAGATTTACTGGGTTGGATGCTTTATCTGTTGATAGAGCAATCACTTTTTTTATATTATTCTGTTTTGAAGCTTCAATTATATTATTTGCTCCAATAACATTGGTTTTTACACATTCAATTGGATTATATTCAGCAGTTGGCACAATTTTTGTTGCTGCTGCATGAACTAAAAAATCAACATTATTTAAAGCAAAGTTTAATCTTTCTTTATCTCTTACATCTCCAATTATAAATTTTAGTTTGCTACTTTTAAATTTATTTTCCATTTCCCATTGTTTAATTTCATCTCTTGAGTAAATAATAATTTTTTTAAGTTTAGAATACTTGACTAAATACTTAATAAAGTTTGTTCCAAATGAGCCAGTTCCACCAGTTATTAACAAAATTTTATTATTTAAAAGATTATTCATTTATGCCAGACCCCTACTACAGTATTCCATATATTAGATGAAAGCGAGTTTGATTTAGTAATATCATTAAATAGATTTTGTCTTAGAGAGATATAACTATTACTCTCAAAGGTAATTTCAACTACTAAAGCAAGATTACTAGAGGATATATACTTCATTCTTTTTGATGTTAATAAATAATTAGGTAGAATCCTATCATGTCCCGACCATTTTTTTAAATTTTGTAAAAAATTAATATCTTCTTTTATAAAATTAAAAGTAAAAGTGCCAAGAATACCGTGAACTATAGAATATGTTTTACGATCAATCTCTCTCCATGATATACCATAGTGAGTTGCGTTTTTAGAAAGTTTATCATTTTGATAAGCTAGATGATGAAAAGGATGCTTTAATGAGAGATTTACAAGATTTTCGCTATCTATTTCAATTTTATCATTTTTTCTAAATTTTTTTATTTCTTTTAAAATAGATTTATTAGCTCTAATTTGAGTATGTGTATAACAAAAAGGTTTTCCATGAGTAATCAAAGCAATATTTTTTAAATAATTTTCTGGTAAAATAAAATCTGCACAAATATTTATACTCATAGCATTTCGTTTAATACATTTTTTTGCATGATCTATATATGGATTTAAAATTTTAGATGAGTTTATATCTCTGTTATTATCGATGAAATTTTCAACATAGTTTATTTTAAAATTATAAGATTTAAGAAATTTATTTGTAATACCAAATCTTTTTTGGAAGATTTTAAAAGTAGAATCAGTATATAAATGAATTTCTATACTATAATTTTTTTTTAACCATTCTAAATTATTTTTACTTTTCAAAGATGGTAGTAAATTCTCAAAAAATGATTTTGTATATATTTCACCCCAAAAAGGGACAATAAAGATATTTATGTTTGTATTTTTTTTTCGTTTT